>DASRQZ010000222.1:0-35909 GCA_035696125.1 Polyangia bacterium | reverse complement strand
GGGTGCGTTCGAACCATGCGCACGCGGCGCGGACCGTGATAGGTTGCGCGCCAGTGACGAAAGGATCGCCATGCGAACCATGACGCGAACCCGGAACTCTTCTCGGAATTCTTGGAACCTCCGTCCTGCCCTCGCCGTGGGGGGGCTCGCGCTCTCCGCCGCCTTGCTGGCCACGCTGTTCAGCGATCGGGTCGGGCCGCTGATTCGCGTTCGCGCGGCGGTCGCGGACGCGACGCCCGCGCCCACGCTGCTGTCGGTGGGCACGCCGGCGCCCGATTTCACCGCCGTCGCCCACGACGGACAAAAGGTCGAGCTGTCCAAGCTCAAGGGCAAATGGGTCGTCCTTTATTTCTATCCCAAGGACGACACCACCGGCTGCACCAAGGAGGCGTGCGACTTCCGCGACAACTGGACCACCTTGCAAAAGAAGGGCATCGCGGTGTTCGGCGTGTCGACACAGGACAACACCTCGCACAGGGCCTTCGCCACCAAGTACAACCTGCCATTCCCGCTGCTGCCCGACGACAAGGGCGAGATCGCCGGCAAGTACAAGGTACCGCTGATGGGCGGCCTGGCGCGGCGGATCACCTACCTGATCGGCAAGGATGGCAAGATCGCCCACGTCTGGCCCACGGTGAACCCGGTCGGCCACGCCGGCGAGATCCTGTCACAGATCGAACCCACCGCCGCCAAAGCGCCGTGACCCGGTGCCCCGGTCCGTCTGGCGCGGCGATCTACCTCTAGCTCATCCGCCGCTGCCGGCATTGGCTCGCTGTCTGCCTGGCTGATACGTCCGCGAAGCAGCGGGTTCCGTATCAGGGGGGTGCCGCAAGCCAACGCCCCCCGGACTGCCCGCTGCTCCGTCCCCTTGACGGTCTTCCGATTGGCCGTCGCCCTGTCGGGACCGACCGTGCTCGCCTGCGACGGCGAGATCTCCGCGACCGCCGCCGACAGCCCGCCGTCGGCGGCGAGCGCGGAGGCGACCGACGAGCCCGCGTTGCGCAGCTCGCGCAGTCGCCGGGACGCGGGCCAGGCGGGCGTGGGCGGCGCGGGTGCTGACGACGGCACGGGTGGCGCGGCGGCAGGAACCGGAGGCACCCGCGCGGGAACCGGTGGCGTCCTGGCCGGAGCAGGCGGTTCGACCGCCGGGACCACGCCCGACGCCAGCGCCACGCCGCCGCCGTCGCCCGCTCGCGCGGGCATCCAGTACGTGTTCGTGATCGCCATGGAGAACGAGGCCGCGGCCGCGATCTACGGCAGCGCCAGCGCGCCTTACATCAATGGCCAGCTGCTTCCGCGCTACGCGCGCGCCGATGCCTTCGCAGATCCCCTGCCCGACGGCATCCCCAGCGAGCCCCACTACGTCTGGATGGAGGCCGGCACCAACAAGTTCAGCGACGTGACCTTCACCGGCGACGGCGATCCCTCGGCCGGCAACAGCACGGCCAGCACCGCCCACCTGTCGACCCAGATGGACGCCGCGACGCCGCCCGTGACCTGGCTCAGCTACCAGGAGGGCCTGGACTCCTCGACCGGGGGCTGCCCGGTGCGGTCGTCGGGCTTTTACGGGGCCAAGCACGATCCGTTCATCTTCTTCCGCGACGTGGCGGGCTCGCCGCCGTCGCCGACCAACGCGGCGTGCGCGGCGCACCACCGCCCCTACGCCGGCGCCTCGTTCGCGCAAGATCTCGAGGCGAAGACCGTGGCCCGCTACAACTTCATCACGCCCAACCTGTGCCATGACATGCACGGCGCCAGCGGTTGTCCTGGCAGCGACGACATCCGCGCCGGCGACGATTGGCTACGCGCCGAGCTACCCGCCTTGCTCGACTTCGTGACCGCCAACGACGGCGTGATCTTCCTGGTCTGGGACGAACCGGTGGGTGGCAGCACCTTGATCCCCTTCCTGGCCATGGGCCCCCGGGTCAAGGCCGGGTACAGCAGCCCCGTCACCCTGTCGCACGGATCGATCACCAAGACCGTCGAGGAGATCTTCGCGCTGCCCATCCTGCCCGCGGTCGCGGCGGCCACCGACCTCGCCGATCTGTTCGTCGCTGGCACGCTGCACTGAGCCGCCCGTCCGCGCGCTGGTCCCGGGAGCCGGGATCGCGCACACTCCCGGGTAGGATGCGATCCGGCCGAGACGCGGGCGTCGCGCGCCGCCAGGTGATCAAGGTCAGCGCGCCGGCGCCGGGCGGGACCGTCACCACGGTGAGCGACGACGTCGCGGTCGAGGAGCCGCTGGAGATTCGCGTGGCCGGCGATCCACTGGCCGTCACCATGCGTACGCCCGGCGCCGACCGCGAGCTGGCCCTGGGGTTCCTGTACGCCGAGGGCGTGATCGGCTCGCTCGATGACGTCGGATCGGTCGCGCACTGCGGGCGCCCGGGCGACGAAGGCTTTGGCAACACCATCGACGTGCTGCCCGGTCCCGGGCGGGTGCTGGCCCCCGAACGCGTCGAGGGCACGCGGCGCGGGACACTGACCGCGGCCGCGTGCGGCGTGTGCGGTCGCCTGTCGATCGACGATCTCATCGGCCGCTGCGCCCCGCTGAGCGACGACACCCTCGTCGACGCCGCGGTGCTGGCGCGCCTCATCGGTCTCATGCGCGATCGGCAGACGCTGTTCGCGCGCACGGGCGGTGTGCACGCCGCCGCGCTGTTCGCGCCGCCGCCGCCCGGGACCGGGGCGGCCGCCGAGCTCGCGCCCCCCATCGCGATGGGCGAGGACGTGGGCCGCCACAACGCCGTCGACAAGGTCGTGGGAGCGCAGATCTTCGCGCGCGCGCTGCCCGCGTCGGGGCGCGTGCTGCTGGTCAGCGGACGCGCCAGCTTCGAGATCGTGCAGAAGGCCGCGATCGCGCGCGTGCCCATCGTGGCCAGCGTCTCGGCGCCAAGCTCGCTCGCCATCGATCTCGCGGCGCGCTTCAACCTGACGCTGGTCGCCTTCCTGCGCGGCGAGACGATGAGCGTCTACAGCGCGCCGGAGCGGATCGTCGTCGGCACGGCCGCCTGAGGAGCCGGCGGCGACACCGCGCGGCAGCAGGCGCCACGCACAGCGCGGCATCAGCCCCCAGGCCGGCGCCGCCGGGCGGCGGATGAGCTGACCTACCGCACCCGACCGGTCGTCGCACCCGGGAGGGAGCCGTGGTGGCCGAGACCTGGCACCGCGTCAGACACCCGGCGCCCGGGCGCGGCGCAATCGACCGGCGCCCTTGGGGACGGATTTAACTTCCGTCGGGAAAGCGCCGATGAAACGCACATGAGCACCTCGGCCGACCGCCAGACCGCCCCCGCCCCCGAGCCCGAGCTCCGCCCGCGTGCCTCGCGCGCCCCGCTGGTTCACGCGGTGATGTGTCGCTACGCCGACGCCGCCGACTTCGTCGAGGTAACCACCCTCAACATCAGCCAGTCGGGAATGTTGGTGCGCGCCGACGAGCTGCCGCCCGTCGGCACCGAGCTGGAGTTCAAGTTCGTGCTCGAGAGCGGCTTCGAGCTCCTCACCGGCCGCGGCAAGGTCATGCGCCACGCCGGCGAGCCCGACGCCAAGCCAGCCGCCGGCGTCGCCTTCTTCGATCTCGAACCGGCCAAGCTGCGCATCCTCGCCCGAGTCGTCGAGCTTCACTCGGAAGCGGCCTCGGGCGACGGCGACGGC
The DNA here is from genome assembly GCA_035696125.1 of Polyangia bacterium. GTDB lineage: Bacteria > Myxococcota_A > Polyangia > Fen-1088 > Fen-1088 > DASRQZ01. The sequence goes on along the minus strand of DASRQZ010000222.1, from coordinate 32,255 downwards.
GACGGCGGCTAGCGCTGACGGCCGCACGGGGGTTGCGTCTCGCAAGGCCTGCCCTCTCCCCGGCCCTCTCCCGCGGACGGGCGAGGGTGCCGCGTTCTTGAGCGTGGAGGTAGTTCCGCGCCTCCGCTTTCCGGGCCTCCCTCCCTCGATGGACCGTCCGTGGGGGCGCCAGAATCGGGAGGCCCGCAGGCCTTGCGAGACGCGAGGCTCGTGCGACCACTACGGCAGCGTCTGCAGCAGCGAAATCCGGCTGCTGATGATCGCGCGGTCCTCGGCGTTGGGGGCGTGCTTCAGATACGCGCGCAGGTGGCGCACCGCTTCGGTGCGCTTGCCGAGCTGCGCGTTGGCCAGGCCCAGGCCGCGGTAGCCGGCGGGGTCCTTGGGATTGAGGCGGATCGCTTCTTCGTAGGCGGTGATGGCACCGGCGGCGTCACCCGAAAACAGGCGCTCGTTTCCCTGACGGTAGGTGTCGCGGGCGCGCGCCATGCGATCAGTCTCGAAGGCGTCGCCGTCCTCGCGCTCGGGCGTGCTGGCGCGCGCGGTCACGCGGCGGTGGGGACGGGCGGGTGACTTCGATGCCGACGCGGTCTTCCTGGCGGCCTTGGCGGCGGGCTTGGCCGGTCTGGCCTTTTCGGCGCGCGCGTGGACCTTGGGAGCGGGCAGCGCGCGGTGCTCCTCGTGGGCCACGGGCGCGGCTTCCCGAGGCGCGTGGGCGCGCGACTTGGCGCCCGGGGCCGGTTCGGGCGCGGGCGGCGCCTCGGCGGCGGATCGGGATGGCGGCCGATCGGCAGCGAGCTTGGGCATCACCCGCGCGGGCGGCGCCGGCGCGGGCGCCGTAGAGGCTGCCGCCCTGGCGGCGGTCGGTTCCGCCGAGGTAACCCGCGCACGCGCGGGCGCGACGGAGGTGCCCGGGACGTCACGCGCGGCCAGACGCGAACGGCCCAGCAACTTGAATCCGCCCACGCCCAGCAACGCCACGATCGCCGCGCAGCCGAGCGCGATCCCGACCCGGCGCGCCGGCAGGCGGTCCAGCAGCGTCGCGAACGTGCCCCGCAACTCGATGTCGACCGGTACGCTGTCAACCGCGGCCTGTGACTCGGGCACCGGCTCCAAGCTCCGCTCGGTCGCGAGCGCGGACGCGGCCTCCGCAGGCGCTTCGAGGTAGGAACTGATGTTCCAGGCGTCGGGACCACGCGCGCTGGAGCTGGTGGGCGCCGACCGGAGCGGCGGCGTGGTCTCGCCGGGGGGAGGCGTCTGCACCAGCGCCAGCGCGGGCGCCGGCGGCGCGGGGACATGGGCGCGCGCGGGCGCGGCGGCGCTCGCCGCCACCGCCGGCGCGCCGGAAGCCACCCCGCCGCCATGATAGACGGGAGCCATCGCCATCGGGGCGGCCGGCGCCGCGACCGCGGCGCCACCGACCACGCGCACCGGAGAAGCGACAGGCACCGTCGCGACCGCGGGCCCGAGCGATGCCAGCGTGGCGGTCGCGCGGCGGGGCGACGGGGCGGCGGCGGTTGGCGCCGCGGATGCAACTGCGCCGGCGGACCGGGCGGCCGGTGCCGACGCAGGCGCCGGCGTGCGCCGCCGCGGCTGGTTGGCCACGGGGATCGCTTCGGGTGGCACCGCAAACGAGTGAACCGGCGTGGTGCGGGTCGCGGTCTCCACCAGCGCCGACGCGAACGCCTGCGAGCGCTTCTTGTCCGGCGACGGATCCTCGAGGTCGGGGCGGCGCGCGGGATCGGCCGCCGGGGGCGACACCGCAGGCGGCGCGGCCGGCGGGCGGCGCACGGGCTGCGGGGCGGACTGAGTCATGCCGGGCGCCGGAACCGACGAGGCCGAACGCGGCTGGGTGCTGCGCGCGGGTGCCGGCTCGGACGCGCGCCCGGCGCCATCGGCGGCGGCGCAGAACGGGCACGGCGCCGCGGCGGCGCCGTCGCTGGGCGGAACCGGCAGGGGGCGGCGGCAGCGGGAGCAGACCCGGGTGCTCATTGCGCGCGCTCCCTCTGGGAGACGGTCGCCTGGGCGCGCGCGTCGGGCGTGCCGGTCGCGCGGTCGACCAGCTTGCGCAGGCCACCGATGGCGGCGTCGCTCTCGGCGAAGATCTCCTCGGCGCGCGCGACGGCGGCCCCGCGGCGCACGTCGAGCAGCACCACGGTGACCCGCACGCCGGTCGATCGCGGATCGCGCGCGATCGAGCCCCATAACAGGCGATCGACCTGCAAGAAGCGGCCGACCTGCGTATAGCAATCGTCGGTCGCGGACACGCACTCGAGCGTGAGCTGCGCGACCTCCATGCTGACGTTGGCGTGCACCGTCGGACCGACGCCGCGGGGGCGCGCGCCGGCCAGCTGGCGATCCAGCGCGAGGGCGATGTCGGCGTACAGCAACGAATCGGATGGCAACACCGCCAGCTTCACCGGCGCGCCCGTCGCCGCCGTCGAGCGCGGGACGATCGTTCGTGGTGGTGCCTTGGTCGCGCAGCCTTCCAGTGCACCCACCAAGAGTCCGAGCACGAGTAATGTTCGCCTGGCCACGCTGTTCTCTCGAAGACCGCGCAGGGTGCGGCTCTCCGTCTCTCAACATCGGAACAAATCGACGCCTGCTTGAACGCCGGGGCGCGCGATCTCGGGCGCAACGCGGCCGGACGCGTCGACGCCGCTCGCTGGACCATCGCGGCAGCGCCAGGGTCGGTCCCCGCCCGACATCCGGCGCCGTCCGCCGTTCGGGCCAGAAGCTCTTACCCGATCCGGATCTTGAGGGTCGAGGCAAGTTATCAAAGCGGCCATCCTCCGGGGCGGGCGAGTCGACGGAGTCGCCCGCTCATCGACCAGGACCCGTCCGGGCGGCACGCGCTGGAGCGCGCGAAAACCTTGAAGAAGGGGGGGCCATCTGCCGATGAAACGGCCGGCATGAGCATGGCTGGTCTCAAACGGGTCCTGCCCGTCGCTGCCCTGGTGGCCGCGCTCGCCCTGATGTCGACCATCGGGGGTGTCTGGTACACCTCCTCCCGCCAGGAGGCCGCTGCGGTGGGTTGGGTCGAGCACACCCACGTCGCCATCGAGACCTTGTTGCGGATTGGTTCCGCCCTGGCCGTCGCCGAAAATGGACTCCGAGGATTTGCCGCCACTCACGCCGATGAGGAGCTTTCGGGCGTGGCACCCGCTCTCGAGGCCGCCGCGGCCAGAGCCGAGGAGATCCGCGAGCTCACCCATGACAACCTCGGGCAACAGCGCAGGCTCGACGAGCTCCAGCCCGAACTGATGCGGCGGATCCAGCTGCTGTTTGCGCGGCTCCGGGCCCAGGAGCAAGGGGCGCAGGATCCCGGCATCACCCCCGAGACGGCACGGCTGTCGCAGCGCATCCGCGAGGGCCTCGCCCGGATGGTCGCCGTCGAGCAGCGGCTGCTGGAGCAGCGTGCAGAGGTCAGTCGAGGGAGGGCGCTGCGGCTGAGGACGATGTCCCTCCTGGGCCTCGCCATCAGCATCTTGCTGATCCTTGGGGCGGCGTTCGTGATGATGCACGAAAGGCGCCGCGCGCAGCGCGCCGAACGCGCGCTGCGGACCAAGCACCGACTGCTCGATTCGATCGTGGAGGGAACGGACGACACCGTGCTGGTCAGGGACCTCGACGGACGGTACCTCCTCATCAACACCGCGGGCGCCCGCCTCTTCGGCAAGAAGCCGGGGGAAGTTCTGGGAAAGAGTCTGCTGGAGTTGATGCCCTCCGAGGTTGCCATCCCCGTCATGCGGCGCGATGAGGACATCATCCGGGCCGGGGTGTTTCGCACCCTCGAGGAGTCTGTCGTCGTCGGCGGGGTGACCAGGACCTTTCTCTCCACCAAGGGCCCCTACCGGGATCCAGACCAGCGAATCATCGGAATCATCGGCATCTCCCGCGACATCACCGAGCGCCGCGATCTGGAGGCGGCGCGTCTGGCCGACGTGAAGCTGCAGCTCAGGCTGGGCGAGCTGTTGCAGGCCTGTCGAGTCGTCGACGAGGCCTACCAGGTGATCGAACAGCTGGCGCCGCGGTTCTTCCCGGCGGAAGCGGGCGCTGTCTACCTGTTCCACGCCTCACGCGATCACCTGGAAGCGCACGTCACCTGGGGGGAGAGCGGAGACGGCGGTTCAGCACGCACCTTCACCCCGGACGACTGCTGGGCCATCCGGCGGGGGCAGCCGCACTTTCTGGAGAGCTTCGAAATGGGTATGGGCTGCAAGCACGCGGCCGGGCGCGACGAGGTGGCGGGCGGATCCATGCTGTGCGTGCCACTGCTCGCTTACGGCGAGATGCTGGGGACGCTGCATTTGCGCAGCCGGGGTCCCATGGGCGAGCCAGTGCGCCAGCGCGCCGCCGTTTTGAGCGAGCAGATCGCCATGGCGCTGGCCAACCTTCAGCTGCGTGAGAAGCTGCGCAACCAATCCATTCGCGATCCCCTGACGGGGCTCTTCAACCGCCGCTACACCGAGGAGACCCTGACCCGCGAGCTCCACCGGGCCGAGCGCCAATCCACGTCGATGTCCATGCTGGCCGTTGACGTGGACCACTTCAAGCGATTCAACGACACCTTCGGTCACGAAGCGGGGGACAAAGTCCTGCGCGAGATCGCCAAGCTCCTCATCGAGGAGACCCGCGGCGGTGACGTGGCTAGCCGCATGGGCGGCGAGGAGCTGCTGGTGGTGTTGCCCGGGGCGTCCCTGGAAAACGCTTGCGTCAAGGCGGAGCGGATCCGTCTGGCCATCAAGAATTTGCAGGTGACCCATCTGGGAATTCCTCTCGGCCCGATCACAGTCTCCGTGGGAGTCGCCGCTTTTCCGGAGCAAGGCCGGCAAGCGGAGGATCTGCTGCGCGCCGCCGACGTCGCCCTTTACCGCGCCAAGGCAGAAGGCCGTGACCGTGTGGTGATGGCGGAGGTCAGCCTGGACAGCGTCGCCGCAAGCGGAGCGCCTCCAGGCTTAGCTTCTGACCGGCCGATTCTGGGGATTCGGTCAAGACCAACCTGACCGCGCCGAGCGTCCAGGGGCGAGCCACAATTGGCGACTAGCTCAGCGCCGCCACGATCTCGTCGAAGCGGTCGAACTCGATGCAAGCGACGCGGGCGCCGCGGCACAGCGTGGCCAGGGTGCTGTCGCGGACGGCGAAGACCTGGTCGGACCGTCGCGCCGCCGGGAAGTCGAGACGGCCGTCGCCGACGTAGACCGTGCGGCGGCCGGGGTGACGGGCGCGCAGGTCGGCCAGGACCTGGACCTTGAAGTCCTGACCGTCGGCCAGCGCCAGGCCGGCCGGGAGCGCGACCTGCCAGCGATCGCCGTCGAAGGTGCCCTCGAAGGCGGTGAAGGGCACGCCGGCCGGCAGCAGGTCGCGCAGATAGAACCCGAGGCCGTGGCTGATCACGTGCAGAGGCCAGCGGTGCGCCCGCGCCTGCACGACCAGCTTGTCGAAGCCCCCACGCAGGTGCGCGCGCGGGCGCACTTCGGCCAGCAGCGCGTCGGGACCCCGGCGCACCTCGCGGTAGCCGGTGGCGATGAGCTCGAGCGGCGTGATTGTTCCGGCGCGGGAGGCCGGTAACAGCACCTCGCGCCAGTCGAAGGGAACGTGAGCGTCCCAGATGATGTTGGTGATGTCCTCGACGGTGATCGTGCCGTCGAAGTCGACGGCGATGAGCGGCGGTCGCGGATCCTTGGTCGCGCTGTTGCTGGCCATGGCGGAGCTCGGCAAAACGGCCGCATGTTACCCTCGGCGGCACCAGGTGAATCAGCAAATGCGCGCGCCGTCGTTCCGCGCGGCGGTCGGTGTGATCGCCGCGGGGCTCTTCGTCACCGGCCTCGGCTGGCCGGGGCTGCTCGCGCGGCTGCCGCTGGGCCTTTACCTCAAGAACCAGCTGCACCTGCCGGCCGCCCAGGTGGCGACGTTCTGGGCCGCCGCCACGCTGGGCTGGTACATCAAGCCGCTGGTCGGGCTGCTGTGCGATGCCTATCCCCTGTTCGGAACCCGGCGCCGCGGATATCTCCTGGCGGGCGGCGCCGCCGCCGCGCTGGGGTGGCTGGCGCTGGCGGTGGTGCCGGCGCGTTACGGCCCGCTGCTGGGCGCGATGGTGGCGCTCAACCTGGCCATCGTGGTGGTCAGCACCGCGACCGGGGGCCTGCTGGTCGAGGCTGCGCAGGCCCACGGCGCGACCGGGCGCCTGAGCGCCCTGCGCGAGGGACTGATCGGCGCGATGTCACTGGTGGCCGGCCCGCTGGGCGGGTGGCTGGCGGCGCGCGCGCTCGGCTGGACTGCGGGCGCGGGCGCGCTGCTGTGGCTGGCGTTCCTGCCCGTGGTGGCGCTGTTGCAGCACGAGGCGCCCCGGGCGCGCGACGGCGAGCGATCGCGCCGGGTGCTCGCCAGCGCCGTGGTTCAGCTGCGCGCGATCCGCCGCTCGCCGGCGCTGGTCCGCGCGGCGCTGCTGCTCTTTCTGGCCTACCTCGCGCCCGGCTTCCAGACGCCGCTGCTCTATCACCAGCAGGACGCCTTGCACTTCGCGCCCGCGTTCATGGGCCAGCTGCAGCTGGTAGGCGCGACGGGCGCGCTGCTGGGCGCGCTGATCTACGCCTGGCTGTGCCGCCGGTTGCCGCTGCGCACCTCGCTGGTCGGAGGGATCGTACTCAACACCGGCAGCACGCTCTTCTACCTCGGGTACGGCTCGGCAGCCGCCGCGGTCGCCATCACCTTCTCGGCCGCCGTGCTGGGCTCGATCGCGTTCTTGCCGATCTATGACCTGGCGGCGCGCGCCACCCCCGCCGGCAGCGAGAGCTTTGGCTATGCGCTGCTGGCCAGCGTGCAGAGCTTGGCCACCTTCGCCGTGTCCGACCCGCTGGGATCCTGGCTGTACGACCGCCTGCAGCTGGGCCTGGCGCCGCTGGTCTGGATCAACGCCGCGTCGACGGCGGCGGTGCTGCTGTTCGTTCCGTTCTTGCCGCGCGCGCTGCTGGCGCCGCGCGAGGGAATGGCGCCGGAGCACTAGAGCACCGAGTGGTTTGAATGAGCCGTCGCCACTCTGGCCTCGGGCCTCGGGCCTCGGGCCTCAGGCTCGGGCCTTGGGCCTCTGGAGACTCTTCATTGGAGGTCCGAGGTCCGAGGTCCGGGCCAGAGGTCCGAGGTCCGATGTCCGAGGTCCGAGGTCCGAGGCCAGAGGCCCGAAGCCAGAGGCCCCTGACCCAGAGATCCGGGAGCCCTCGGCCGGACGCGCGTGCTAGTGATCAGTGTCGTCGTGCCCAGCCCGCACCACTTTCTCACGGCGCTGACCACCGTGCTGGGCGTGGCGGCGGTGACCACGATCCTGTTTCAGAAGCTGCGCCAGCCGGTGGTGCTGGGCTACCTGATCGCGGGCCTGATCATCGGCCCGCACGTCCCCATCCCGCTGGTCGCCGACGCCGAGATCGTCGAAACGCTGTCCGAGCTGGGCGTGATCCTGTTGATGTTCTCGGTCGGCCTGGAGCTGCGGCTGCGCGCCCTCATCCGCATGGCCCCCACCGCGGGCGTCACCGCGATCGTGCAGTGCAGCCTCATGCTCTGGCTGGGTTTCCTGACCGGGCGCCTGTTCGGCTGGACCACCATCGAGAGCCTGTTCGCCGGTGCCGCCATCGCGATCTCCAGCACGACGATCATCGCCAAGGCCTTCGACGAGCAGAAGGTGCGGGGCGCGCTGCGCGAGATCGTGGTCGGCATCCTGGTGGTCGAGGACCTGATCGCCATCCTGTTGATCGCCGCCCTGACCGCGATCGCCTCGGGCGCACGCCTGTCGGCGGGCTCGCTGGCGGTGACGGTGGGGCGGCTGGGGGCGTTCCTGATCGCGCTGCTGGTGGTCGGTCTTTACACGGTGCCGCGCGGGATCCGCGCCGTCATGCGCATGAACCGGCCCGAGACCACGCTGGTCACCAGCGTGGGCATCTGCTTCGGCGTCGCGCTGCTGGCACGCGCCTTCGGCTACTCCGTGGCGCTGGGCGCGTTCATCGCCGGATCGCTGGTCGCCGAGTCGGGCGAAGGCGAGGCGATCGAACACCTCATCCGCCCGGTGCGTGACGTCTTCGCCGCGGTCTTCTTCGTCTCGGTCGGCATGATGATCGATCCCGTCCTGGTGGCGCGGCACTGGGTGCCGATCGCCGTGCTCACGGCGGTGGTGGTCCTGGGCAAGATCGTCAGCGTGACCCTGGGGACCTTCCTGACCGGCGGCGGGGTGCGCACCTCGGTCCAGGCCGGCATGAGCCTGGCGCAGATCGGCGAGTTCTCTTTCATCATCGCAGGCGTCGGCACCGCGCTGGGCGCGACCCGCGACTTCCTGTACCCGGTGGCGGTCACGGTGTCGGCGGTGACCACGCTGATGACGCCGTGGTTGATCCGCGCCGCTGCGCCGGCGGCCAGCCTGGTCGATCACAAGCTGCCGAGCGCCCTGCAGACCTTCGTCGCGCTCTACGGCAGCTGGATCGAGCAGCTGCGCCGCCCCGACCGGCAAGATCTGACCGCGGCCGCGGGCGTACGACGCCTGGTGCGCCTGCTGCTGGTCGACGCGGCGTTGCTGGCGGCGATCGTGATCGGCGCGGCTGTCTCGATCGATCGGCTGGCGGCCTTCATCCAGGCCCACGTCGACCTCGGGCGCCCGGCGGCGCGCGTGCTGGTGCTGCTGGTCGCGGCGGGGCTGTCGCTGCCTTTCCTGATCGGCACGGTGCGGATCGCGCGCCGCTTCGGTATTGCCGTGGCGGCGATCGCCTTCCCGGCCCGGCGCCCGGACGATCCGGCGGCCAACGGCGATGCGGCCGTGGCCGCCGACGCGACGCCGATCGACCTGGCCGCGGCGCCGCGGCGGGCCCTGGTGGTCACGCTGCAGCTCACCTGCGTCCTGCTGGTGGGCGCGCCGATCCTGGCCGTGACCCAACCCTTCTTGCGCGGCCTGGAGACGGGGTTGGCGATGAGCCTGCTGCTGGCGGTGCTGGGCATCGCCTTCTGGCGCAGCGCCACGAACCTGGAGGGTCACGTGCGGGCGGGCGCGCAGGTGATCGTCGAGCGGCTCGCGCTCCAGCTGCAGCCGCTGTCTGGCGCCGCGCCGGCCAGCCAGGCGCCACCCGATCTCGATCGCCTGCTGCCCGGGCTGGGCGCGCCGGTTCCGGTCACGCTGGACCCCGGCAGCCACGCCGTCGGACAAACGCTGGCCACGCTCAACCTGCGCGCCGTCACCGGCGCCACCGTGCTGGCCATCGTGCGCGACGGCGCCGGCGTGATCGCCAGCGCCGACCAGCCGCTGCGCGCCGGAGATCTGTTAGCCCTGGCGGGCACGCGCGAAGCGCTTTCCGCCGCCCAGCAGTTGTTGCTCGCGCCAGCGGTTGCGCCCGATCGCTGACCGCGGCGCCGACCCCGCGGCTGGCGCCGCGACTGCGGCAAATTCGGCCGAAAACCTCGGTTTCTTGACAGTCGTTCACTGGTCGCCGACGGACGAACGCACATTTCCCGACGGAGAACCGCGCCAATTCTCACCAACACGTCACAGCCCCGCGACGCGCACGAGGCCGAAACGTTGCGAATCACCTGCAATATCGAGGACATGAGAAACAACGTCGAGAACGCCCGGTGTTGACGCGCGAACGGACGCCGCGAAAGCTAGCCCACGTGTCCGACTTGCATATCGGTCGCAGCGTCGAGAGCGACGCGCGCGCGGTGCGCCTCGGCCAGGCGCTGGTCGACGCGCGCGTCGACCACGTCGTCGTCACCGGCGACGTCACCCACCGCGGCCGGCGACGCGAGCTGGCCCGCTTCGAAGAGACCTTTGCTCCGCTGCGCGACAGCGGCCGCCTGACGGTGATCCCCGGCAACCATGATCGGCTGGGCGACGACGTCAGCGACATCATCATGGCGGGCGACCGCGTGCAGGCCAGCGTCGCGCCCGGCCTGTTCCTGGTCCGGGTCAATTCCACCGGCGCGCACAATCGCTCCTGGCTCATGGGCCACGGCCAGCTCGACCCGGAGGACCTGGAGGCCGTCGAGGACATCGTCAGCCGCGCCCCGCCCCGACACCTGGTGGTGCTGCTGATGCACCACCACCCGTTGCCCTTGCCTGAAGACCGCGCCGTCGAGCGGCTATCGTCCTGGATGGGTTGGCGTTTCACCACCGAGCTGCAACGCGGACAGGATCTGCTGGCCCGCGTCCGCGGGCGCTGCGATCTGCTGTTGCACGGACACCGTCACGTCCCGTACGAACGCCGTCCCTTTGCCGACGACCCACGGCCGGTCCGGGTGTTCAACGCCGGCAGCTCGACGGAGCTCGGTCGGGCTTGTATCTTCACGCACATGGCAGGGGAGTTAGTGACCGAACCGACCTGGCTCGACGCGCTCAGCGTCGTCCCCGATGACGTGTGGCCCGAGCTGGCCGACGCCGGCGCGGGCATGCTGGCCGGCGACCGACGCTCGGCGCTCTGATCGTGTCGGACGCCGCGCGACCCGGGCTGGCCGGGCCGGCGGCGCCGGCGCCGCTGGTCGTCGCGATCGAGATGGGGCTCGGTCACCTGCGCGCCGCGGACAGCCTGGCGCGCGCGCTGGGCGTGCCCGTGCTGCACGTCGATCGCGCGCCGCTGGCCGGCGACGCCGAGCGCGCGCGCTGGGCCAAGAGCCGGCGCTTTTACGAGGTCGTGTCGCGGCTGTCGCAGCTGCCGCTGGTGGGTGCACCGCCGCGCGCGCTGCTGTCGGCGCTGACCCATATCCCGCACCTGCACCCGCAGCGCGACCTGTCGGCGCCGTCGCTGACCCTGCGTTATCTCGACAAGCAGATCGACCGCGGGCTGGGCGCGGGGCTCAACGCCGAGCTGGCGCGCACCGGTGCGCCGCTGCTGACCACATTCTTCGCGCCCGCGCTGGTCGCCGATCGGCTGGCGCCTGACCGGGGCGCTATCCACTGCCTGGTCACCGACGCCGACATCGCCCGCGTCTGGGTGGGGCGGCGCCCGCAGCAAAGCCGCATCCATTACTTCGCGCCCACCGAGCGCGCCCAGCAGCGCCTGCGCGCCTATGGTGTCGCGCCGGCGCGCATCCAGCTGACCGGCTTCCCGCTGCCCGACGAGCTGGTCGGCGGGTCAGCGCTGCCGATCCTGCGCCGCAACCTGGCGTCGCGCCTGGTGCGCCTGGACCCGGCCGGCGTGTTCCGCGAGCAGCACCGCGAGGAGCTCTCGCAATTCCTGGGTCCGCTGCCCGACCGGCCGCCCGAGGCCCCCCTGCTGACCTTCGCGGTGGGCGGCGCCGGCGCGCAGGCCGATCTGGCGCGGCGGTTCCTGCCGTCGCTGCGTCCGGAGATCGAGGCCGGCCGCCTGCGCCTGACCCTGCTGGCCGGGGTGCGGCGCGCGGTCGCCGACGGGTTCACGGCGCTGGTGGCGCGCACGGGGCTGGCCGGCCACCCCGGCGTGCGCGTCGTCGTCGCCGAGGAGCTGGACGATTACTTCCGCGCCTGCAACGCGCTCCTGGCCGAGACCGACATCCTGTGGACCAAGCCGAGCGAGATGACCTTCTACGGCGCGCTGGGATTGCCGCTGCTGTTCTCGGCGCCGGTCGGCGCGCAGGAGCGCTACAACCGCCGCTGGGCGGTCGAGAGCGGCGCCGGCATCGCCCAGCGCGACCCGCGCTTCGCCGGCGAATGGATCGCCGAGTGGCTGTCCAGCGGCACGCTGGCGGCCGCCGCCTGGTCGGGCTTCCTGCGCCTACCCAAGTTCGGGCTGTACCGGATCTTGCAAGCGGTCGCGGGCGCTCCCGGCGATCAAAAGCATAGCTCGCTGAAACAGTCGAGGATCAGAGACGGGTCATAGCAACCCAGGAAGAGACCGCCGCCGCAGTCGGTGACCGTGGAACAAGCGATGCCGTTGGGCCAGCAACTGGCGGGAACGGTCCCGCGCGCCGCGCATCCCTGGGGCAGCGGATCGGAGCAAAACCGACACTGCAGCGTCGGGCAGTCGTAATAGGCGTTCTGAGCCTGACCAAAGCAGCTGTGAGAACTGCCCGCGCAGCTCACGACCGTGTTGCAGTTGACGCCCCCGGTCCAGCAGTCGGCCGGGGCGCCGTTCAGCGCCGGGCAGTAGACCGGGAAGGTCTGGGTGGTGCAGGTGCGTCCGGGCGGGCCCAGGTCCTTGATCAGGGTGACATTGCTGATGCAGAAGCTGAAGTTGCTGGCGCTGGTCGTCTGCGTGGGGATGGCGAAGTACATCGACACCAGCTGGGTCGGATCCAGGCCCAACCCGTAGGCCCCGACGACGTCGGCCCAGTAGATCCGGTTGGTCCCGATGTGCACCGGCGACGGCGGAAACGCCGGGGTCGCCGCCCAGTAGGGAGGCCCGCCCGGTCCGAAGTCGGTCCCCGGGGTGAGGAGCTGAACGCGCAAACCGTTGGCGGGCACCACGTCGATGTCGAAGGCGATCCCGGTGAGGCCGGCCGCGAGAGCGTTGAACTTGCCCTTGGTCTGCAGCACCGGGTCGAAGTTGAAGTCGAACCCGATGGTGGCGCCGTAGATCGCGCCGTAATCGGGTAAGCCGGTGGTGAGGTTGGCGACCACGCGCGCTGCCACACCGGTGGCACACATGCGACCGCCGCTGTTGGGAAAGCCGCTACCCGGCAACGGCGAGGTGACCGCCGAGCAGGCGCTCACCGGGTGGCCCGCCAGCTCGCACGGCCCGCTGCTGGTCTGCGCGTCGAGACCGACACCGTCGCTGAAGCCATACCAGTTGCCCTGCACGCCGTAGGCGTTGGTGGCCTTGTCGATCCACCCGGTCGCGTCGGGCGTCAGCGCCAGCCCGGCGCCCGCAAAGCCACCGGCGCCGCCGGCACCGACGCGTCCACCGGCGCCTCCGCCACCGCCGGTCCCGGTGCGCCCGCCGGCGCCGGTCGCGCCGCCCCTGCCCGAGCTCCCACCAATGCCGCTCGCGACGGCGCCACCCGCGGCGCCGCCGCCCGTGCCCGACGCGCCACCAGTCGGGGTGGCGGGCGACTTTCGCAGATCGCCGGGGTTCGGGTAACAGGCCACGGCCACCAACCCGAGGACCCACAGACCCGCACCCAGGTGAGCATTCATCGGCGCCCTCGAATGAAAGACCAGCGAGCAGACCTCGTCAAGCCGCGCGCGGCCTATGCGCCGCGCCGGCGAACCGAGGGAAGGATCTCATGAGATTCCTGCTCGACACGGACATTGCGTCTACGCGCCCGACCAGGCCTGCCGGTCTGCTCGCCGAACGCCTTAGCGGGCGGAGGCGCGCGGACCGGCAGTGCCCAGCGGCGGCAGGACCGGCAGGGGCGGCCGGCGCGCGCGGCGGCGCGCGGGCAGCGCGAGTGACAGCGCGCTGCCCCGACCCACGCGCAGGCGGTGGGACCGCCAGACGATGGTGTTGCTGACCAGCCCGTGCGCCCAGGCGGCGCCGGTCAGCAGTTCCTTGAAGGGAATCAGGGCCAGCGACAACGGTGACAGCGCCCGCCCGAGAGCCAGGCGCCCCGCCACGGAGTCGGCCAGCGCCCGCATGCCGAAGACCAGCGTCAGGGCGGCGAGGGCGCGCGGCGCGGGAGCGACGGCCAGCGCCAGCAGCGCCAGCAACACCGGGTTGAGCAGCAGCAGGCCCAGGTAGGCGGGCAGGCCGCTGCATTGTCGCTGCATGACGCTCCAGCGCGCGTAGCGCGCGGCGAAGGCGGTCGGCGAGCGACGCTCGGTGATGCACGCGACCACCGCCCGCCCCAGCACCACGCGCTTGCCCAGCCGCGCGGGCACCAGACGACCGAGCACGAAGTCCTCGGCCAGGACGTCTTTCACGGCTTGAAAGCCGCCCAGCGCGTCCAGGTCGGCCCGGCGCATCGCCATCGACTTGCCGACCACGTAGGTCTTGCCGCACAGGCTGCTGGCGGCCACGAAGCCCGGGGTGATGGTCGTGGTCAGGTGCAGGTTGTCGAGGCGGGCGCCGCAGCTTGGAGACCCGGTAGGCGATTCACCGGCCAGCGGATGGGTGACCAGACCGACGCCCGGATCGGCGAGGTGGGCGGCGATCTCGTCGAGGTAGCAGGCCGGGACGCGGGTGTTGGAATCGCTGATCACCAGGATGTCGGCGCGCGCGGCGGCTCCGAGGCCGATCAGCTGGTTGACCTTGGGGTTGAAGCCGGGCGCGCCGCGCTGGATCACCAGGCGAAAACGCTCTGGCCAGCGGCGCAGGGTCTGCGCGGCGATCGGGTAGGCGGGATCGTCGGCGCTGGCCACGCCCAGGATCACCTCGTAGTGGGGATAGGGCAGCGCCGCGAAGCTGGCCAGGTTGTCGGCGAGCTGGTCGTCGAGCCCGCACAGCGGCTTGAGGATGGAGATCGCGCGGCGCTGGCGCGGCGCCGGCGTCACCGGCGTGGCCCGCAGGTGACGGCGCAGCACCCAGGCCTGCAGGCAAACGATGCCGGCGCCGATCGCCGCGGCGACCAGCAGCACCAGCGACAGAGTCTCTCGCAGCGCGGCCATCGGCAACGGGGCGTCCTCCTCGGCTACTTCGAGGACAAGCCTAGCGAGGCCCGGTATCGGAACGCCGCCCGCCTGGTGGCGGCTCGGCGAAGATCGCGTGCCAGCTTGGTTGCGGATCAGCGACGGTGGCGCTGCCCATCGACCGACACGGTGTCGGATAGCTCGTTCGGGTTGGCGGCCGGGTCGGCGGGGAAATGCGCCGCCAGCTGCTCGCCGATGGCGGCGATCGCGCGCTCCAGCCCGCCGGTGGCGTCGCCGGCGCGAAAGGCCTGACCGAGCAGATCCGCCAGCCCGCGCCAGAAGTCTGGCGCGACGCGATCGGTGACGCCGTCGTCGCCGAGGATGGCGAAGCGCCGTCGCCAGGGGGCGACGAAGATCAGCACGCCGTTGCGATCTCGGGTGCGGCGCATGCCCAGCCGATCGAAGGCGCGCGCGGCGGCGCGCCGCACGTCACCCCAGAAATAGAAGCGGGCCAGCGCGACCCGGATCTCGCCGGTGGTGCGACGTTCGGCCAGGCGCACGGCGTGCTCCACCGCGGCCAGGTCGACGCCGTGCACGACGCTGCCGCCCATCACCACCCTCCCGAGGCGCCACCGCCCCCGGAGCGCCCTCCCCCGCCCGAGAACCCACCGCCGCCGCCACCCCCGCCACCACCACCACGACCCCAGCCGCCGCCACCGCCCCAGCCTCCGCCGCCGCGCCCCGATCCGATGCTGAGCAGCAGCAGCCAGGCCAGCGAGGGATGGGTGACGAGGAAGCCGAGCGCCAGCAGCAGCAACAGCGCGCCCGCGACCCGCATCCAGCGCGGGATGGGCAGCGGCGCCGGGCCAGTGGCGGGGTCGGGCTGGTCGAGCGCCGCGCCTGGCGCCTCGCCGCCGACGGTGGCGATGATGGCGTCGACGCCCGCGCGCATCGCGCCGTCGCGGTCGCCGCCGCGGATGCGCGGCGTGATGCGCTCTTCGATGATGCGCTTGGCGATGGCGTCGGGGAGACGCTCTTCCAGCCCGTAGCCGACCTCGATGCGCAGCCGCCGGTCGTCGGCGAACACGAACAGCGCCACACCGTCGTCGATGCCCTTGCGCCCCACCCGCCAGCGCTGGAAGGCGCGCACCGCCCAGTCCTCGATGGGGACACCGCCGGTGGTGCGGTCGATGTAGACCAGTACCTGGTGGCCGGTGTCGCGCGCATAGGCGCCGAGGCGCGCGTCCAGCGCCGCGGCCGTCGCGGGTGACAGGAAGCCGGCGTGATCGGTGACCCAGCGTTCGGGCGCGGCCGGGATCGGGGTCTCGGCGCGCGCCGGCGCCGCGGCCGCGCTCGCGAGCCACAACGCCAGAGGCGCGGCCAGGTGGAGCATCGACCGGAACCTCGACCGTGGCATGGCCAACGGCCTGGTCAGAACTTGACCTGAGGCACGGTCGCCGCGCCGGCCTGCGCCTTGAAGTAGACCTTTTCGGCGAAGCGATTGCCGAACAGGCCGGCCACCACCACGGTGGGAAAGCGGTTGCGCGCCGAGTTGAACGCCTGCGCCGCTTCATTGAACCGCATGCGCGCGACCGCTATCCGGTTCTCGGTCCCCTCCAGCTGCGCCTGCAGGTCGCGGAAGGCGGCGGTCGCCTTCAGGTCGGGGTACGCCTCGCTGACGACCAGCAGCCGTGACAGCGCCGACGACAGCCCGTCCTGCGCCTGCTGGAAGCGCTGGAACGCCGCCGGGTCGTTGACGATTTTTTCGGTCGCCTGCGGCGAGATCTGGCCGACGCGCGCGCGCGCCTCGGTGACCGCCGTCAGCGTACCGCGCTCGAAGTTTGCCGCGCCTTTCACCGTCTCGACCAGGTTGGGGATCAAGTCGGCGCGGCGCTGGTAGGCGTTCTCGACCTCGGCCCACTGGCCCTGCACCGCCTGATCGAGGCCCACCAGGCGGTTGTAGCCGCTGATGCCCCACAGGCCGAGCGCGGCCACCACAGCCAGGATGACGATTGTCCCTTTCTTCATCGTGATCGAAGATAGGCACGGAGCTCGTCGGGACAACCGGCTGGGCATCCCGGCTCCCGTCGCCGGGAGGCCAGAGGCCCTCCAGCGACGCGCCGCTTCTGTCGATTCGATTCACACCCCCACCCTCCGCCCAGTCCTCGTGATGCCGCCCCTGCCCTGGAAAGACCGACCGCTCACCGAGCTCCGCCGGATTGCCTGGCCGATCGCGGTTTCGATGGTGTCGTACACCGTCATGACCCTGGTCGACACCATCCTGGTCGGCCACCTGGGACGGGCGGCCCTGGCGGGGGTGGGACTGGCCGGCGTGGCATCGTTCCTGCTGCTGTGCTTTTCGATCGGCATGTTCCGCGCGGCCAACACCCTGGTCGCGCAGGCGGTGGGGGCCAACCGTCCCGACGAGGCGCGCGCTGTCATGGGCGCGGCGCTGGTGGCGGCGGCGGCGCTGGGCGCGATCACCATCGGCCTGGGGCAGGTCGTGGCCGAGATCTTGCGCCACTTCACGGCGACGCCGGACGCGGGCCAGGCCGCGCGCACGTACATGCGCATCCGCATCCTGGGCGCGCCGCTGGCGCTCACCTTCTCGGCGCTGCGCGAGGTCTGCTACGGCCGTGGTGAATCGCGCGCGCCCATGCTGGCGTCGATGTTCGCCAACCTGATCAACATCGTCCTCGCTTATCTGTTCGTCTTCGTGCTGGGCCGGGGCGTCGCCGGCGCGGCGACCGCCACGGTGATCGCGCACGGGACCGAGATCGGCTTTCTGGCCTGGCACCAGCGCGCCGGTGGGTTCGGCCTGCGCGATTGGACCGCGCGGCACCTCGGCGCGCTGTTCCGGCTCGGGTTGCCGCTCGGCGTGCAGTTCACGCTGGAGGTGGGTTCGTTCGCGCTGCTGTCGTTCATGATCTCGCTGATGTCCGAGGTGGAGATGGCCGGTCACCAGATCGCGCTGCAGATCATCCACTTCTCTTTCATGCCGGCCTTCGCGGTCGGCGAGGGCGTGGCGGTGCTGGCCGGACAGGCGGTGGGCGCCGATCGCGACGACCTGGTGCTGCGGATCGCGCGCCTGGCGACGGTGGCGACGACGATCTACACCGGCGCCTGCACCGTGCTGCTGGTCGTGGGCTCGCCCCTGCTGGTCTCGGGCTTCACCAGCGACGCGTCGGTGGTGCGGCGCGCGGTCGGGTTACTGCACATCGCGGCGCTGTTCCAGATCATCGACGCCGCCAACATGGTGGCGCGCGGCGCGCTGCGCGGCGCAGGCGACGTACGGTATCCGGCGGTGGTCGGCGTGCTTATCTCCTGGGTGTCGACGCCGCCGCTGTGCTGGCTGCTGGGGTATCGCATGGGTCTCGGCGCCAGTGGCGGCTGGCTGGGCATCTGTCTCGAGGTCACCGTCGGGGGCGCCCTGATGTGGTGGAGACTGGCCAGCCACCGCTGGGCGGACGGCGCGGTGGCGGCGCGTGCCCGCCTCGACGCCGAACGCGCGGTGGCCTGAGCGAAGATCGCGCGCGGGGACGCGAGGGTGCGCGCGCGGGGGCGCGCGACAGCCCGCGCGTCACCTGAACGTTTCCAGAAAGTTACCGCGTCCAGGACGTCCGTCTCGGATAACTGGGAAAGAAGAAAAAAAAGGAGAGACGCGATGTTCGAATACGACAGCCTGCAACCCGAAGCGCTGATCGAACCCGAGGCCCTGATCTCGTCCGGGCGCCCCGCGGCCGCCACGACGCCGATTCGCGCGCTGCCGATCAAGCGCCCCCTGCTGCTGACCGCCGACACCAGCGTCGCCGAGGCGGCGCGCCGGATGATGGAAGAGGACGCGCGCGCCGCCCTGATCGTCTCGGGCGAGAGCGTGCTCGGCATCGTCACCGAGAACGACGTCTGGCGCGCGATGACCGTGCACTGCTCGGGCTAACGTTTCCACAGGTCAGCCTTCCTTGCTTCGCAGGGCGCGCTGCGGATACGGTAAGTCGTGCGCCTGTCGCCGGTGGTGTGTGCTCTGCTCCCTGTCGCGGCGCTGGTCGGGTCGGGCGGACTGCCCGCGCGGGCGGCAGGCGAATGCCCGACCCACCCGGGGATCGGCGCCGGCCCGGCGGCCATCCCGGGCGGGGTCAGGTTGACCTGGATCGACGCACGCCTCTCGCGCACGGCGCGCAACGCGCGCCGGTGGACCTGGGGCTGGAGCATCGGGCTCGGGGTGAGCACGGTCGGCAACCTGGCGCCGCTGGCCTTCGTCGCGCGCGAGGATCGGATCGACTGGTACACGGGAGCGGTGACGTCCGCGGTCGGCATCGTGCCCTTGCTGATCGCGCCGCTCGACGTGGTCGAGGACTCGCGCGCGCTGCACGCGCGCCTCGCCGCGCGCGCGCCCGCGCCCGCGCCCGCGCCGGTCGGGCCCGCAGGCGGTGCGGACCTCTGCGCGCTGGTCGACGACGCCGAGACCCGCCTGCAGCGCGATGCGCAAGATCAGGTTGATGGCCAGCGCTGGTGGCTGCATCTCGGCAATGTCCTGGTCAACTTCGGAATCGGCGCGTTCCTGGCGTTCGGCTATCACCACTGGGGCACCGGCGGCTTCAACGCCGTGGGCGGGTCGCTGATCGGCGAGGCCATCATCCTGAGCCAGCCGACGTCGACCATCGACGACCTGCGCGTCTACCGCAGCGGCGCGCTGGACGCGGTCACCTTCTGACGGCGCCGCGCCCAGCTCACGCCGGGCCTTCCCGTTTCGCTTCCAGCTCGGCCCAGCGGGCGTACAGGCGATCAACCTCGGCGCGCCGTTGCTCGATCTGGCCCAGGACCTCGACCAGGCGGGCGGCGTCGGCCCCGATCTCGGGACGCTCACTCTCGCTGACCGCCGCCTGCAATGCGGCCTCGGCGGCCGAGAGGGTGGCTTCGATCGCGTCGTACTCGCGCTGATCCAGGTAGCCAAGGCGGCGCTTGCCGCCCGCCGGCGCCGCCGCCGCTCCCGCGCCTGGCTCCGCGCGCGCCGCCGCGTTCCGCTGCGCCACCCGCACGCGGTGCCCGGCGCGCCAGGCTTCCCACTGCGCCAGGCTGGCAAAACGAACCACGCCCGCTCCGGCGCCGGCGGGCAGCCCCCCCTGCTCATCGCCTACCCCCTCGTCCTGGTCCACCTCGACGAAAGCCAGGATGGTGGTCGCGACCTGGTCCAGGAAGTAGCGGTCGTGAGACACCAGCAGCACGGCGCCCGGGAAGTCGGTGAGCGACTCTTCCAGCACCGTGAGCGTCGCCAGGTCGAGATCATTGGTCGGCTCGTCGAGCACCAGCACCTGCGCCGGCTGCAGCATGAGCGCCGCCAGCAACAGCCGGCTCTGCTCGCCGCCCGACAGCTTGCCGACTTGAAGATCGGCTTGCTCGGCGGTGAAGAGGAAACGCTCGAGGTAGCCGCGCACGTGGACGCGGGCACCGCGAAACGAGACGAAATCGCCGTCGGGGCAGACGGTGTTGGCGACCGTGACCTCCGGATCCAGCGCGTCGCGGCTCTGCGCGAAGTAAGAGATCTGAAGATCATCGGCGCGTGTGATCGTCCCGGCGCTCGGCGGGTCCTCACCCAGCAGCACGCGGATCAGCGTGGACTTGCCGCACCCGTTGGCGCCCAGCAGTCCCAGGCGCACACCGGGAACCAGCTGCACGTCGACGTCGCGGAAGATCACCCGCCCGTCGTAGCTCTTGCCGACGCCGCGCGCCTCGATGAGCCGCCGCGGGCGCCGCTCCTGCGCCTCGAAGTCCAGCGCCACCGTGCGCTGGCGGTTGCGGGTGCCGAGCTCGGTCACCTCGCCCGCCAGCACCGACGCGCGCTGGATGCGCGCCTGCTGCTTGGTGCTGCGCGCCTGCGCGCCGCGCTGCAACCACTCGGTCTCGCGGCGCAGGGTGTTGCGCAGGACCACCTCGCGCCGCTCCTGCGCGTGCATGGTCTCCTGCTTGACGCGCAGATAGGCGGCGTAGTCCCCGGCGACGCTCAATAACCCGCCCGCGTTACGCCGGTCCAGCTCGAGGATGCGGGTCGCCACCCGCTGCAGGAAGAGCCGGTCGTGGGTCACGGTGACCGTCGCGAAGGGCGACGCCGCGAGCAGCTCCTCGAGCCACTCGATGCTCTCGACGTCCAGGTGGTTGGTGGGCTCGTCGAGCAGCAGCAGATCGGGCCGGCGCGCCAGCTCACGCGCCAGCGCGACCCGCTTCTTCCACCCGCCCGACAGGGTATCGACGACGCTCGACGGCGACACCCCGGCGCCGCGGCCCCGGCCGGACAGCGCCAGCTTGGACATGAGCAGCTCGACCTCGCCGGCGCGGTTCCAATCCTCGCCGCCCGGGCCGGTCGCGCCCTCGGCCGCTTCGCGCACCAGCTCTTCGACGGTGGCCTCGGGGCGGAACCGGGGCACCTGCTCCAGGTGACCGACGCGCAGCCCGCGCTGGCGCGACACCTGGCCGTCATCGGGCGCCGTGGCGCCGGCCAGGATGCGCAGCAGCGTCGACTTGCCGGCCCCGTTGGGCCCGATGAGACCGATGCGCTCGCCGGCCTCGATGGTAAAGCTGACGCCGGCGAAGAGTGGGCGCGCCCCGAACCCCGCCTCCAGCCCCTGCACGCTCAGCAGGATCGCCAAGTCAGCCCCTCGGCCTGCCGCCCCCGCGCTCGACGCGCTCGACGCGCACGTGCGGCGCGCGCGGATCGCCCTGGCTGGCCGCCAGCGCGAAATCACCGGCCGCTTCGCCGGCGATCTCGAACAGGGTCTCGCGCGGTCCGACGCGGATGGCCCCGACCTCGCGGCGGGTGACGCCCCCGCGCCGGCAGATCAGCGGCAAGAGCCAGCGCGGATCGGCCTGATTCTGCGCGCCGATGTTGACGCGGAAGAGCACCCCCTCGCGCGTAAAGTCGCTGTGTGGCGGTCGGCGCGCCGGCGGTTGGTGACCGCCGCCCGGCGCCTTGCGCGCGCCCGCCGCCGCGGGCAGAGGCACCGGCAGCAACTTCTCACCCGCGGGCAGGCGGGCCAGCTCACGCGCGAGCAGCCGGCGCGCCAGCGCGGCGATCGGCAGGCGATCGGCAAGCTGCGCGAGCAGATCGTCGACGCCGTGGTCATCGGCCACCGTCGCGCCGCCGGCCGCCGCGGGGTCGGCGGCCAGCTCGTCGCCGAGCCGGGCGCGCGCCGCGGCGGCGATCGCGGGCGCCGACGGCGGCGGCGTCCAGGCCACCGGGATGCGCGCCGCGGCCAGCAGGCGCTCGGCCTTGCGGCGCTCGGCCAGGCTGGCGAGCACCACCGCC
Source organism: Polyangia bacterium (assembly GCA_035696125.1). Lineage (GTDB taxonomy): Bacteria > Myxococcota_A > Polyangia > Fen-1088 > Fen-1088 > DASRQZ01. The sequence continues at coordinate 10,512 of DASRQZ010000222.1, read as the reverse complement.
GTGCCCTTGCGGCCCGCGCGTCCGGTGCGCCCACTGCGGTGGGTCAGCGACTCGACGTTGAGCGGAAGATCCGCGTGAACGATCAGGTCGACGTCGGGCAGGTGCAGCCCGCGCGCGGCGACGTTGGTCGCCACCAGCACGCGCGCCTCGCCCTGCCGCAGCTGATCGAGCGCGCGGTCGCGTTCGGCCTGCGCGCGCTCGCCTGAGATCGCGGTGGCGGCAAAGCCGCGCCCGGTGAGCTCGCGGTGCAGCGCGCCCACCGAGTCGCGCGTCGTGCAAAAGACGATGGCGCGCCCGGCGCCCGACGCCCGCAACACGTTGACCACCGCCGCCAGCCGGTCGTCGCCGGCGATGAGGTGAGTGACGAAGGTGATGTCCTCGTGCGCCGGCGCGACGGCCCCGCCGCCGAACGCCGCGCGCGCCGGCGATTCACCGGGCCCGTCAGCAGCCCGGGGCGCGCGGCGCGGATCGATGGCCAGCGCGTCCCGCTGAAAGCGGCGCGCCAGGGCGCGGATGGGCGCGGGCAGCGTCGCCGAGAACAGCAAGGTGCGCCGCGTGGCCGGCGCGGCCCCCAGCAGCGTCTCGAGATCCTCGCGGAATCCCAGGTCGAGCATCTCGTCGGCCTCATCGAGCACGACCACCGCCAGCCCGCCCAGCGCCAGCGCCTCGCGGCGCAGGAGATCGCACAGCCGCCCGGGCGTCCCGATGGCGATGTCGACCCCGCGCCGGAGCGCGCGCAGATCGCCGCTGACCGCGGTCCCGCCGGTGAAGGAGGTCAGGCGCCAGCCGGTGTGGGCCAGCAACCAGGCCAGCTCCTCGCGGACCTGGATCGCCAGCTCGCGCGTGGGCACCACGACCAGGGCGCGCGGCGGGGCTGCCTTGTCGGCGGCCCTGGCCGGCGTCGCCAGCAACGTTTCAGCCATGGCCGCACCGAAGGCGATGGTCTTGCCCGACCCGGTGGGCGACGAGACCAGCAGGTCGCGCCCGCGCGCCGCCTCGGCCAGGATGGCGGCCTGGACCGGCATCACCGTCTCGTACCCGCGCGCCGCCAGGGCGCGTCGGAGGGAATCGGGGAGGGTCAGGGCGGGGTCGGCGAAGGCGAGAAGGTGAGACATCGGGAGCGGGAGGTCTAACCCAGGATGGGCCAAGGCGAAAGGGGGAACGGGCGATCGTGACGCGCAGGGAGGCCCTGGCCCGAGGGTCCGGGCGCTCCTTACACACCCTTACCCCAATGCCGTTTGGTCAACGGGGCCTCGGGCCTCTGGCTTCGGGCCTCGGGTGAGTCGAGAGAAATTACGAGTGCCTGCAGAGCCCTGAGTACGCGGCTGTAACCGGCTTGCAGTCGGGTCCACCGCCCCCCGACGTCCGAGGCCCGAGGCCCGAAGCCCGCGCCCCGAGGCCCGAGGCCGTTGACCGAACGGAGTGCCCCTACGCCAGCGCGCGGCCGCGCGGGGCGGGGGCTTCCAGGTGGACGGCGCCCGGGCTGGACAGCTGCATCCCCGCCAGCAGGCCGTTCAACGAGGCCACTGCGGCGTCGAGGTGGGCGGCGGCACTGGCGCTCTCGCGCGCGGTCGCAAGTCCTTCGGTGCTGGCGGTCTCGACCACGTCCATGGCGCGGGCGATCTCGCCCACGTCGCGCTCCTGCGCCGTCGAGCTGTCGGCGATGCGGCCCAGGCGATCCGACAGCTCGACCACGCGTTTCTCGACGGCCTGGATGGCAGCCAGCACCTGGTCGCGAATGGTCATGCCCGACTCGGCCTCACGCACCGAGGTCTGCACCAGCGTCGCGGTCGAGCGGGCCCCATCGGCGGTGCGGGTCGCCAGCGCCTTCACCTCCTTGGCGACGACCGCAAACCCCTGCCCGGCGGCGCCGGCGCGCGCCGCCTCGATCTGGGCGTTCATCGCCAGCAGATTGGTGCGCCCGGCGATCTCGTCGATGGTGCGGGCGACCTTGGCGGTGGTCTCGGCCGACGACTTCATGCGCTCGATCGCCTTGACCAGGTCACCGAGCGCGGCCAGGCCGCGGCCGCTGTCCTCGCGGGCCGCCGTCGACAGGTTGGCGACGTCGCGCACGGTGGCGACGTTGGAGCGCACGCTGTCGCCCAGCGACACCAGACGCTTGGCCACCTCGGTCACCGACGAGCGCTGCAGCTCGGCGCGCCGCTCGCTGGCGCGCACCGCCTCGGCGATGGCGAAGCCCGAGCTCTGCACGACGCCCGCCGACCGCTCGACCTCGCCCAGGGTCGCCGCCAGCGATTCGATCAGCCGGTTGAGGGCGTCGCGCGCATCCTGGTGATGGCCCGTGTAGTCGCCCTCGACGCGCGCGGTCAGCTCACCGGCCGCCACCCGATCCAGCACCCCGCTGATCTCGGACACGAAGCGCCCGGCGCGCTCGTGCTGCGACCGCACCTCCACCGACGACTCCTGCAGGTGATCGAGCACGTCGTTCACCGACGACATCAGCGCGCGATAGACGCCTTGAAAGCCCTCGCAGCGGCCGCGCGCCGACAGATCGCCCTGCTGCGCGGCCATGAGGATCGCGGTGGTCTCGGCCGTCAGGCCCTCCAGGGTCTCGACCAGCTGCACCGTTGCGTTGCCCAGCGCGCCCAGCTCGTCGGCGCCTTCGTCGACCGGCTCGCGCACGATGGTTCCGATCGCCACCTTGCGCAGCTGCTCGACGGTGCGCTCCAGGCGGCGGCGCACGCGCGACAGCACGATGCGCGCCGCGAAGCCGACGACGATCAGCCCGACGCCCAGCACGATGCTGCTCGTCATCGACAGGCGGTCGTTGGTGCGCAGGGTCTCCTGCTCGGCGCGCTGCGCCTTCTGTCCGGTGATGACGCCCAGCTGCAGCACCAGCGCCGAGTACTTCTCCAGCGCCGGGCGATACTGTTCGCGGAACAGCTTGCGCGCGACCTCGCCTTTGCCCTCACCCATCCCCTCGAGGATCTGGGTATCGAGCGGCCGCAAACGGCTGCGCTCGAGCACGTTCATCTCGTCGACGATCCGGTTGACGTCGGGGTCGCGCGCCTCCTGCATCTTTTTCAAGATCTCGGCCAGGTTGTCGTAGGCCTCGATCTTGCGCGGCGCCTCCATCAGGTTCTCGGGATCGGCCAGGATCGCCTGGGTGACGGCCTCCTGGATCAAGATCATGGAATAGGAGCGATTGGCCAGGTCCTGCAGGTCGCGCGCGCGGTCCAGCGTCGTCAGGTCGCCGGCCATGCGGCGCCGCGCGTGCAGCCCCAGCACCAATGAAACCACGAGCAGCGGCACCAGGACCGCGTAGATGGCCAGCGCCGTCTTGGTGGTGATGGATAGCGACCGAGAACGCGCCAAGGCTAGCTCGAGCCCCTCGCTCAGTTCTTGATGATCGACATGATGCCGCGCATGCCGAGCATGTCGCCGTGCCCGGGCATGAGGCAGATGTAGACATACTCGCCTGGCGACGGGGGCGAGAACTTGACCACGTCCTCCTGTCCGGGATTGAGGACCCGGCTCTGCGCGAGGATGTCGGCCGACCCCTTCACCGAGCTGAGCTGGTAGTCGTGCTCTTGCAGGATCGCCATGACCGAAGCCACCCTCTCCGGCCGGATGATCGCGACGTTGTGGCTGATCTGCGAGCCCAGCGGCGCGTCGTTCTTGTAGCGTACCCGCACGATCTTCGCGAAGGGCAGCTCGATGCGCTGCTGGTCGAACATCACCTCGTTGCCGGTGGTGCTGAGTTTGACGTGGATCGTGCGCGTGAGGACGTTGCGCTGCGGCGCCGCGTGCGCCCGTGGGGACTGCGACAGCAGCACGCTCGCCAGCAGGAAGACCGCCAGCTTGGACGAGGTCATTTGCCGACCTGAACCGTCAGCTTCATCCCCGGGTGGATCGCGCAACGCACCTCGACCGTTCCCTCGGTGGTGAAGGTCACGGCGGTGTCGGCACCCGGCGTCTGCATCTTGGTGTTGAACGGCTGGCTCTTCGAGACCGAGAAGACGTTGTGCGAAACGTCGTCGTCGTTCTTGAACTCGACGGTGTCACCGACCTTGACCTTGAGCTCGGTGATCGAGAAGCTCTTGCCCTTCTGGCTGACCACGTGCTTCTCCCCGGCCGACACGCGCGACAGCAAGAGACCGGTGACGATCAGGACGGGAAGGACCGGCAGGGCCAGCTTGGACAGGATACGCAGCGACATGTTGGCTCCTTCAATCAATCGATGGTGGGTGGAAGAACTTGGTTAGCGGGGCAGCGACGGCACGGCGACCGACTTCGGCGGGCTGCTGAGCGTCAACATGAAATCGACCAGGTCGCGCTTGTCCTGCGCCGTGAGCTGCAGCGGGTGCACCTCCGTCGCCAGGCCCGGGCGGCGCACGCGCCCGCCTTTGTCGTAGAGCTCAATCACCTGCTCGAGCGTCCCCTCGGAACCGTCGTGCATGTAGGGCGCGCGGAGCGCGACGTCGCGCAGGGTCGGCGTCTTGAACGCGTGATCCATCGACTCCAGGCCAGGCAGCAAGGTCGCGCGACCCACGTCGTCGCCGAGCGCGCCAATGTCGTGGAAGCTATCGTCGGTGAAACGCCAGCCGGCGTGGCACTTGGCGCAGTCGGCCTTGCCGTTGAACAGCGCGAAGCCGCGCTTGGCCGAGGTCGGGATCGCGGCCTTCTCACCGGCGAGCCAGCGATCGAAGGGCGCGTCCGTCGAGACGATCGTGCGCTCGAAGTCAGCGATCGCGATCGCGACCTTTTCCTTGGTGACGTTGGTGTCGCCGAAGGCCGCGGAGAACAGCGGCTTGTACCCGGCGATGTTCTCCAGGCGCTTGATCATCTCGCCGTGCGGCAGGTTCATCTCGCCGGCGGCGGCGATCGGGCCCAGGGCCTGCTGCTCCAGCGTCTCGGCGCGGCCGTCCCAGAAGAACGCCTCCGCCCAGCCGATATTGAGCACGGTCGGCGTGCGGCGGCCCAGGGTCTTCATGCCGTGACCGACGGCGCGCGGCAGGCCGTCGCCCCACGAGAAACCGGGGTTGTGACAGGTGGCGCACGACATGCAACTGGCGCGCGACAACCGCGGATCGAAGAACAACGTACGTCCGAGCTCGACGTGTGCAGCGCTGGGGGCCGCGGTGCGCAGCGGGGCGCGCCGGTACTTGGTCTTGAGGTCGCGTTGATCGTCCAGCGCGGCGGCATTTCGCGCCGGGTCCGTGCTGGCGACGGTCAGGGATTTTCCCGACGCAGAGCCGGCGGCGACCGCCAAGCCCACACCGAGCAGGGTGGGAAGATATGCGTGCAGTCTGATCTTCATGGCATGGAACCATCGTCATTGCGGATGGGACCTTGAGAGCCGTCGCAGGCGGCGCAAAGATCCGGCGCGCTTCGATGCAGCGGCGGCCCCGCCCGTCGCACAGGGCTGTCGGACAGGGGCGTACTCGTGCTCGGTGGACAGACGAGCAGATCGTGGGTCACCCTCTGCGAGGATGGCTGAAAATTGGGCACCCCGCGCGGCGGCGGTAAGATGCGGCATGCTGTCTGCGACCCCCCTTTTCGCGCTCATCACGCTGGCCGCGGCCGACGCGCCCGTCGCGAAGCTGCCCGCCGAGCTGGCCCAGGAGATGGCCGACGCCGTGGTCGCCGTCGACAAGGCGCTCGGCCTGGAGAGCTGGGACGCTCGCGGCAACAAGCCCTGTATCGATCGCGGCGGTCTGGGCGCCACCGCCAAGGACGTCGGTGTCGAGGAGACGCGGAGGTGCGCGGCGACCAGCCTCGACAAGGGTCTGCCGTCGCTGGGCAAGTCTTACGTGCTGGCGATCCTGATGGCCGACATCGGCCCGGTGACCGTGGTCGCGCTCGGGACCGGCGACGCCGCCGGCTGGGGCGCCTACTCCTGCGATCCCGGCCGCAAGTGCCCGCCCATCAAGCTCGAGCTGGGCAAGAAGTGGGGCAAGCGCCTCATCGATCGCCGCGCCAAGGCCTGCGCGCAGACTAACACCATCTGGTTCCCGCCCGAAAAGCGCGCCTGCGCGGTGGAGGCGGCGACGGGAGGCGTGCCGGCGACGCCCGGAGCTGGGACGCCGACGCCGGCGCCGACGGGGAAGGCGGCGGCAGCGGCGCCGGCGCCGAAGACGGCGCCGACTCCAGCGAAGTGATTGGTAGGTTCTGGCGTCGTGCTCTCGCCGGAGCACCGACTGGCGACACCATGACGCGTGCCTCGACGCTCGCAAGGCCTGCCCCCTCCCTAGCCCTCCCCCGAGGACGTCGAGGACGGGGGAGGGGACCGGAGGGGAGCGAGGCGCCTGCGGCAAGACCGCCGGTTAGAAGGCGGTCGGACGAGCCGCTACCCCACAAATACTCGGGCGTTTCGGAACATGCGCATCCAGGGCGAGTCTTCGTTCCAGTCGCGCGGGCGCCAGGATAGCTGCACGCTGCGGAACGCTCGCTCGGGATGCGGCATCAGGATGGTGGCGCGGCCGTCGGGGGTGGTCAGCGCGGTGACGCCGCCGGGCGAGCCGTTGGGGTTCTGGGGGTAAAGCTCGGTCGGTTGCCCGGCGCCGTCGACGAAGCGCGCCGCTATGAGGCCGCTGTCCTCCAGCGCCTGGCGCGCCTCGGCCGTGAGCAGCTCGGCGCGCCCCTCGCCGTGCGCGGTGGCGATGGGGGCGCGCATGCCGGCCATGCCGATCAGCAGCACCGATGGGCTCTTTTCGATCGCCACCAGCGCCAGGCGCGCCTCGAACTGATCGCTGCGGTTGCGAACGAAGCGCGGCCAGATCGCGGCGCCGGGGACCAGCTCTTTCAGCGCCGACAGCATCTGGCAACCGTTGCAGACACCGAGCGTGAAGGTGCTGTCGCGGGCGAAGAACGCCGCCAGCTCGTCGCGCGCGCGCGCGTTGAAAAGGATCGACTTGGCCCAGCCCTCCCCCGCTCCCAGCACGTCGCCGTACGAGAAGCCGCCGCACACCGCCAGCCCGCGAAAATCGGCCAGGCCGATGCGCCCACTCAGGACGTCGGTCATGTGCACGTCGACGGCGTCGAAACCGGCGCGGTGGAAGGCTGCCGCCATCTCGACCTGCCCGTTCACGCCCTGCTCCCGCAGGATCGCGACGCGCGGGCGCGCGCCGCGCGTCGTGAAGGGGCCAGCGATGTCCAGGTCGGGATCGAATGGCAGCGCGACGGTCAATCCGGGCGCGGCGGGATCGACGCGCCCCGCCTGCTCCTCGTCGGCACAGGTCGGATCGTCGCGCAGCGCCTGCAGGGCGTGGGTGGTCTCCGACCAGACGCCGCGCAGGCTGGCGCGCGATTCATCGAGCAGGACGTCGGTGCCCCGGCGGATCACCACGCGGTCGCCGCCCGCGACCGGACGGCCGATCGGGTGCACCGCCCCGCCCAAGCCGTGGCGGGCCAGCACCTGGGTGACCTGGGGCACCTCGTCGGCGCGCACCTGCACCACGGCGCCCAGCTCTTCATTGAACAACGCGGCCAGCGGCGCGGTGCCCGCGCGCGGCAACGCCGCGATGTCGACGTCCAGCCCAGCGCCGCCGGCGAACGCCATCTCCAGCAACGTCACCCACAAGCCGCCGTCGCTGCGGTCGTGGTACGCCAGCAGCGACCCGGCGCCCGAAAGCTCCTGGATCGCCGCGAAGAACCCGACCAGCAGCCCTGGGCTGTCGAGGTCCGGCGGCACCGCCCCCACCTGGCCAAAGACCTGCGCCAGCCCGGACCCACCCAGCCGGTTCTGGCCGCGCCCGAGATCGATCAACAGCAGGATGGTGTCGCTGGTGCCACCGCTACCCTGGGCCGTGCTGACGTCACGAGTGCCCAGCTCACGCGTGCGCAGCTCGGGCGTCAGGGCGCGGCGCACGTCGGTCACCGGCGCGAAGCCGCTGACGATAAGCGACACCGGCGCGGTCACGCTGCGCGCCTCGCCCCGGGCTTGCCAGGCGGTGCGCATCGACATCGAATCCTTGCCGACCGGGATCGCGATGCCCAGCGCCGGGCACAGCTCGGCGCCGACGGCGCGGACCGCGTCGTAGAGCCGGGCGTCCTCGCCCGGGTGGCCCGCGGCCGCCATCCAGTTGGCCGACAGCTTGATGTCGCCGAGACGCGCGATGGGGGCGGCGGCGAGATTCGTGATGGTCTCGGCCACCGCCATGCGCGCCGAGGCGGCCGCGTCGAGCAAGGCGATGGGCGCGCGCTCACCCATCGCCATCGCCTCCCCCGCGCTGGTGTCGAGGCCGGCGGTGGTGAGCGCGGCGTCGGCCACTGGCACCTGCCACGGCCCCACCATGGGATCCCGGGCGCACAGACCGCCGACGGTACGATCGCCGATGGTGACCAGGAAGGTCTTGTCGGCCACGGCGGGCAGGCGCAAGAGCCGCAGCGCCGCCTCGCGCAGGTCGATGCCCAGCGCCGTCGGATCGAACGGTTCGGCGCGCGGCGCCAGCCGCGCCGCGCGGCGGGTCATGCGCGGGGGCTTGCCCAGCAACACCGCCAGCGGCATGTCGATGGCGCGCCGGCCGAGCGCGCTGTCGTCGACGATCAGCCGCCCGTCGTCGGTGGCCTCGCCGACCACCGCATAGGGACAGCGTTCGCGCGCCGCCAGGCCCTCGAACTCGGCCATCCGGTCGGGGGCGATGGCCAGCACGTAGCGCTCTTGCGCCTCGTTGCACCAGATCTCCAGCGGCGACATGCCGGGCTCGTCGCTGGGAATGTGGCGCAGCTCGAAACGCGCCCCGCGCCCGCTGTCGTGCACCAGCTCGGGCAGCGCGTTCGATAGCCCGCCCGCGCCGACGTCGTGGATCGACAGGATCGGGTTCTGCGCGCCGCGCGCCCAGCAGCCGTCGATGACCTCCTGGCAGCGGCGCTGCATCTCGGCGTTGTCACGCTGGACCGACGCGAAATCCAGGTCTTCGTGCGAGGCGCCGGCCGCCAGCGACGAAGCCGCGCCGCCGCCCAGGCCGATGAGCATCGCCGGCCCGCCCAGCACGACGATCGGCGCGCCGGCCGGGATGGCTGCCTTGTGCACGTGCTCGGATCGGACGTTGCCGAGGCCGCCCGCGATCATGATCGGCTTGTGGTAGCCGCGCACCTCGCGCCCCGACAGCCCGGGCGCCTCTATCTCCAGTGTGCGGAAATAGCCGCACAGGTTGGGCCGACCGAACTCGTTGTTGAACGCCGCGCCTCCGACCGGCCCATCGAGCATGATGTCCAGCGCCGATACGATGCGGTCGGGTTTGCCGTACTCCTGCTCCCACGGGCGCAGCGCCCCGGGCAAGCGCAGGTTGGAGACCGAGAAGCCGGTCAGGCCCGCCTTGGGCTTGGCGCCGCGACCGGTCGCGCCCTCGTCGCGGATCTCGCCGCCCGATCCGGTCGCCGCGCCCGGATAAGGCGAGATGGCCGTCGGATGGTTGTGGGTCTCGACCTTCATCAGCACGTGCACCGGCTCGCGCGCGTAGCCGAACACCCCGGTGTGGGGGTCGGGGAAGAAGCGGCTGGCGACGGTGCCCTCGATGACCGCCGCGTTATCGCGGTAGGCGGACAGCACGCCGCGCGGCGACGCCTGGGTGCTGCGCCGGATCATCTGGAACAGCGAATCGCTCTGGGCCACCCCGTCGACCACGAAGGTGGCGTTGAAGATCTTGTGCCGGCAGTGCTCGCTGTTGGCCTGCGCGAACATCATCAGCTCGACGTCGGTCGGATCGCGCCCCATCGTGCGAAAGTGGTCGCAGAGGTAGGCGATCTCGTCCGGCGCCAGCGCCAGCCCCAGCGCGGCGTTGGCCTCCTCCAGCGCGATCCGGCCGAGCGCGCTCACCGGCAGGGTCGCCAGCGGCCGCGGCGCCGCCTGCGCGAACAGCCGCGCCGGATCGTCGGCCGGCTCCAGCACCGACTCGGTCATGCGGTCGTGCAGCGCGCGCCGCAGCGCCGCCCCGTCGGCGATCTCGCCGGCGACGGTGTAGATCACGCCGCGCTCGAGCCGGCGCACCGATGACAGACCGCAGATATGCGCGATGTCGGTCGCCTTCGACGACCAGGGCGAGATGGTTCCGATGCGGGGCACGACCAGCAGGCGATGGCCGGCGATCTCGCGCCGCTCCAGCGTCGGCCCGTAGCGCAGCAGGCGCCCCAGCGTCGTGGCGTCGGCCTCACCGAGCGGCCCGCCCGCCAGCCCGGCGAAGTGCAGCAACTGAGCGTCCAGGTCGGCGACGCCGGGGTTGTCCACCCGGATCGCGCGCAGCCTCTTGGCCAGCCGCGCCGGGCCCAGCGCCGCGCCGCCCGGCAGCTGGACCACCATGGTGGGCAGCGCCGCCGCCGCAACCGCCACCGGCGCCGGCGTGGGTGCGGGCACCGTCGCGGTCATCGCCCCGCCTCCGGCTGTGCCCGCTGCCAGGACGGGCGGCCGCTGACCCGCGCGTACCAGGCGGTGATCGCCGCGCGCCCCGCCGTCGGATCGGCGGGGCTGCGCTCCTTCACCGTCTGCAGCACGCCGGCGGCTGCCAGGTCGGCCAGCGAGAAGTCGCCGGCCAGGTAGTCGCGCCGCGCGAG
>DASRQZ010000221.1:0-75534 GCA_035696125.1 Polyangia bacterium | reverse complement strand
GCCTTCGCCACCGCCGCAGCCCGCAACCCATGTCCGGTGGGGCCGTCGCCCAGCTTCTTGCGCGCTTGTCCGCCGTGGCCGGGGCCCAGGATGTCACGCAGGTAGGCCTGATACTGGAACGTGTCCGAATGATGCGGGTTGTGGCACTGGCTGCAGGTCGTCTCGGGCACCAATCGATGCACCGAGCTCGGCTCCTCCAGCCCCCCGGCCGCCACGTGCAGGGACGCCGGCCCGTGACAGCTCTCGCACTGGACGGCCTCCAGGCCCTTGGTGAACCCCAGCGTCGAGCCGCCGACCTGGCCGTATCCGGTGAGGTGGCAGCCGATGCACTTGTAGTCGGCCTGCTTGCCGTTGGCCAGCGTTCGCCAGGCGGCGGCGTGCATTGTCTTCTTCCATTGCTCGACGGCGGGGGCGTGGCACTTCACGCAGGCGGCGACGCCGGCGAACGAGGCGCGGCCCGGCTCGGCGGGCGGCGGCGGCTGCGGGTTCCTGCGATTGATGGCGGCGATGCGCAGGTCGAGCGCCTTCATGCCCGCGACCAGCGCCGGATCGCGCGGCAGGCTCCGGCGCACCGGGATCAGGCGATTGGTGAAGTAGCTACCCTCGCGTGGCGCCGTCCACGGCGCCGCCAGCGCGGCCCGCTCGGCGATCAATGACGCGCGCTCTTGTTTCCTGGCGGCGACGAAGGCCGCGTCGTTCTCGGCCGCGGCGCCGGTCGCATCCCAGCGCGCGATGTCGGCGTCCAGCTGCTTGAGCGCGCGCTCGATCTCGTCCTGGCGCAGTCGGACCGCCGCCGGCCCGCCGGCGTCGCGCAGCGCCGGAGGCGCGCCGGCGCGCAGCACCAGGTCGGCGCGCCCCACCCGCTGCAACTCATCGGCGGGTGCGAGCAGGAACGCCGCGGGCCCGTCGCTCGAAGGATCGCCGTTGCCTCTGGTAACCCGCTCGGCGCGCGCCAGCCCGGCGCCCACCTGCCGCCCCAGCACCACCAGGTCGACCGCGGCCTCGCGCGCCACCCGGCGCGCCAGGCCCTTCTCGACAGGCGCGAGCAGCACCACCAGCTCGGCGCCCTGCTGGCGCAGGCGATCGGCGTCGCGGCGTGCCGCGCGCGCGACATCCTCGGACGGCGCGCCCAGGCGATCCGCAAGCGCCGGGTCGGCGATCCCCAGCACGCCGACCTTGACCGCACCCGTGCCGGTTCCCACCGTATGCACGGCCGGCGCGCGCACCACCGTCGAGGGCGCGAAGTTCGAGGCCAGCCGCTGGGGGTGCACCGCCGCCAGCCCGGCGGTGAGATCGCTGTCGGCCAGGCCCACGCCCACGAATCCCAGCTTGCCCACCGTCGCGGCCAGGAACGCGGCGCGCGCGTCGTCGGCGGGCCGCTCGCGCGCCGAGCTGCCGCTCTCGGCGTAGAGCAGGCCGCCGGCGTCCACCAGCAGGACCGCGCCGGATTCCTTTCTGGCGGCGCCGACCAGGGTGGCGAAGCGCGACACGTCGCCCAGCGGATCACTGGTGCAGCCGCACGGCTCGATCGCGCCGTGGACCTCGGCCGTGTAGAAGATGGTGAGCCGGCGTTCGCCGGCGGGCGCCGCGGCCCGGGCGGCGGTCACGGCCGCGCCGGCCAGCAGCAGGGCGAAGGCCCAGGAATTCCGGCGGGGGAGAGGGGACACGGTTGCCACGGCGCGCATTATTGCAACCCGATGCGGCGCGGGCCACCGAGCGCCCGGAGCCGAGCTCACGCCAGGACGCTGGTGTGATAGGGTGCGTCGCCTCCGGCCTCCCGCTAGCACCTTGCGCCTTGACAGAGTCCCAGGTCGCCGATAGCCTCCCCAACTCGTTTTCGAAGGAACCCCCATCTCATGTCCGTCACAATTCGCCTCACGCGCGCCGGCAGCAAAAAAGTCCCCTTTTATCGTGTCGTCGCCGCCGACAGCCGCAGCCCCCGCGACGGGCGATTCATCGAGCAGCTGGGCGTCTACGACCCCCTGCGCGAGCCGCCCGAGTTCCGCATCAAAGCCGAACGGGTGCAGTACTGGATCTCGCACGGCGCGTTGCCGAGCCAGACGGTGGGCGAGCTCCTGAACGTGCTCAAGAAGACGGCGGCCGCCGCGGAGCCGCCCGTCCCGGCCAAGCCGGCGGCCAAAACAGGGAAGACGCCGGCAACGCCGCCGGCTCCCTGACGGCCAAGAGGAAGAGAAGAACAACAGGCGATGTCCATCGCGCGATGAGCGACGATCTCGGCAGGAACGCCGGCGAGCGACGCGGCAGCGAACCTTCGCTGCGCGAGCTGATCGATTATCTGGCCCGCGGCCTGGTCGACCACCCCGAAGAGGTCGAGGTCGAGGAGATCGAGGAGGCGGACGCGCTGGTCTTCGAGCTCAAGGTCGCGGAGGACGACCTGGGCAAGGTCATCGGCAAGCAGGGGCGCACCGCGAAAGCGCTGCGCACCATCCTGTCCGCCGCCTCGGCCAAGACCCGCCGCCGCGTGATCCTCGAGATCTTGGAATAGATCTTGGAATAGATCTTGGCGTAGATCTTGGAGTACTTCCTTCGCGGGCGTGGGCCGGCGCGTCCCCTGCGCTAACCTTTTCGCCGGAGGCTCCGCTGGATAAACCGGCATACGATCCGCACACCATCGTCATCGGCGTGCTGGGCAAACCGCACGGCGTGCGCGGCGAGATCGGGCTGCGGCTGTTCAACGTCGAGAGCCCGTCGCTCACCGAGCTGGATTCGATCACCGTCGAGCTTGACGGCAAGCGCGAGACCCACCTGGTGGAGAGCGCGCGTCCCTTCACCGGCGGCCTTCTGATCGCCCTGCAGGGCATCGACTCGCGCGAGCAGGCGGCGGCGCTCACCCACGGCCGGGTGCGGGTCGCGCGCAGCACGCTGGCGCCGCCGGCGCCCGGTGAGTTCTACGTCGCCGACCTGCTGGGTTGCGAGGTCATGGCGGAAGACGGCGCGCGGCTGGGCGTGGTGCGTGAGACGTTCTGGAACGGGGCGCACGACGTGATGGTGATCGACGGCAGCGCGGGCCCGGACGGCGCCGCCGCCGAGCACCTGATCCCGCTGGTGCCAGAATTCGTGCGCGCCGTCGACGTCGTGGCGCGCGCCGTCGAGGTGGCGTGGCAGCCACAACCAGACCAGGACAGGGAAGACGGTGGCTGATTCACCCTTGCTCACCTTCGAGCTGGTGACGTTGTTTCCCGAGATATTCGACGATCTCTTGCGCGCGAGCTTGCTCGGCAAGGCGATCGCCGCCGGGCTGATCGCCGTGCACCGCACCAACCTGCGCGACTTCGGTATCGGCCGCCACCGCTCGGTCGACGACACGCCCTGCGGCGGCGGGCCGGGCATGATCCTGCGCGTCGAGCCAATCGCCGCGGCGCTGGACGCGATCGCGGCGGCGCGCGGACCCGCGCGCCGGATCTTGCTCTCGCCGCAAGGCGGGCGCTTCGACCAGCGCCGCGCGGTCGAGCTGGCGCGCCTTCACCGCGTGCTGCTGATCTGCGGCCGCTACGAGGGCTTCGACGAGCGGGTCGCCGGACAGGTCGACGACCAGCTCAGCATCGGCGACTTCGTGCTCGCCGGCGGCGAGCTGGCGGCCGCGGTGGTCATCGAAGCGGTGGCGCGTCTGGTGCCTGGCGTCCTCGGGTGCGGGATGTCGGCGGCGGACGAGTCGTTCTCGCGCGCGCGGCTCGAATACCCGCAATGGACCCGCCCGCCGGACTGGAACGGACAGGCGGTGCCGCCCGTGCTGCTGTCGGGCGACCACCAGGCCATCGAGGCCTGGCGCCGCCGCGAGTCGCTGCGTCGCACTCTGGAGCGCCGTCCCGACCTGGTGGCGGCGCACCCGCTGACGCCCGAGGAGCAGGCGCTGCTGTCTGCGCCGGAGCCGGATCGATCACGCTGACGCCGACGCCGACGCCGACGGGAAGAATCGGTTCCGGACCCGTCGGCGTCAGCGTCGGCGTCGGCGTGGCCGATCCCACTCTTGCCCCCCGCGCTTGACTCCAGCCCCGCCTCCGATTAGTTATATCGCCCCGCACCGCCCGTACCGGCGTGCCGGATTTGGAGCCATCATGAGCCAGCATCCGCTTCTGAGAGAGATCGAGAACGCCTATCGCCGCACCGGCATCCCCGACTTTCGCTCGGGTGACAGCGTGCGTGTCCACACCCTGATCAAAGAGGGGGACAAGGAGCGCGTTCAGATCTTCGAGGGCGTGGTGATCGGCCAGCACCGCGGCGGCTCGCGCGCTTCGTTCACGGTGCGCAAGATCTCGTACGGCGTCGGCGTCGAGCGCATCTTTCCGATTCACACCTCGCGCATCGAGCGCATCGAGATCGTCCAGAAGGGGCACGTGCGCCGCGCGCGCCTCAACTACCTGCGCGAGCTGCAGGGTCGCGCCGCGCGCATCAAGACCGAGAAGACCGCCCTCGACATCGCGGCCGCTGGCGGTAACGCGGCGGGCGGTGGTGGTTCGGGCGGTGGTGCTGCCGGCGGTGGCGCTGCGGGTGGCGGCGCTGGCGGCGCGGATAAGTCCGCGACCAGCTAGTCCACGGCTCGGGTCATGGCTTCGGGGCGGTTGCTCGCGCGCGGCGAAGCCGGCCGGCGTGCCGAGTCCCTGGCCGCCGCCTGGCTGGAGCGCAGCGGGTTTCGGATCCTGGCGCGCAACTGGCGGCGCCCCGAGGGAGAGCTGGATCTGGTCGCGGACCACGACGGCACCTGCGTCTTCGTCGAGGTCCGGTCACGAACCGGCCACGACAGCGGCGATCCGCTGGAGACGGTCACCCAGCGCAAGCGCGCGCGGATCATCCGGGCGGCGCGCCTGTACCTGGACAGTGGAGCCCCCCTGGCGCCCGCCTACCGATTCGACGTGGTGGGGGTGACCTTCCCGGTCGAAGGCGGCGAACCCGTCCTGGTCCACGTCCCCGGGGCTTTTGATCTGAACGGCTGACGCGCTGAGCGGCTGACGCGCTCGTCGGCTACTGGATGTTCTTGCAGTTGGCTTTATTGGCCGGGGTCGACATGCAGACTTCCGGGGTGGGATAACCACCCGGCGACTTGATGATGAAGTCCTTGCAGACACACAGCCGCCGGCAGCAGAAATCGCCGACGGTCTCGGCCACCTTGCAGGCAAAGCCGGTCTGGCAGCGGGTATCCGACGTGTCCGCGGTGTTCCGCAGCTCCCCGTCGGCGCAATCGTCGTCGCTGGAACAGTCGGCCGTGCACAGCGACGTGGTGTGCGGCTCCGCCTGGAACGCCTCGCGCGCCGGCAGCATGCAGATCCGCGAGGGACACTCGAGACCCACGTCGATGGTCGCTGTGAGGCCCCCGCTGGTGCCCGGATCAGGCTCGACGCTCAACTGGCACTTGCGACCAATGTGCTTGTTCTCGCAGGATGCCCCTCCCAGAACGGCTGAAATCACCAATAAACCGAGCGAACCGACGCGAAACGAACGGGCAGGGAGGAACCTCATTGGACTCCTTCGGTCCGGGGTGACGGTGGGGGCGGCCGGCGGGTGCGAGCCGCAAACAGATGCAAACCCTCGATTTCGGCTGCCCCCATAAGGCGGCGCCATGTTACCCACCGGGTCATGCGTGTCAAGCTTGGAATAAATTCAAGCTTGTTGACGCACGGCGCGCAGAAACCCGCGCAATCACGCGGCTCAAGAGCGCGTCTACCGCTTCAGGTCACACTTGACAGCGCAGATCGGCTTGCTTAGCATGGCCCGGTTTTAGGGTGTGCTCATACACGCGGCCCCACGCTGCTGTAAGTTCCTGTGGTTCAAGGGTGAATCCGCGGTGGCTCGGCCATCCGCGAGCTCCCGGAATTCTTCACCAACTCGAGGTTTCCTTCATGAGTCGAACGCGCGTCGCGGGCACCGTTCTCTCTGCTGTCATTGGCACGCTCCTGGTGTTTTCATCGGCGCCGACCCTGGCCAAAAAGAAGAAAAAAGACGCCCACACTGGAGATTTTCAGCCGGAGGCCGAGCCGACCGGGGACCAGCCGTCCAAGGTTCTGGAACGTGCCTTCAAGCTGTACGACGGCGAGGATTATTATTCCGCGTCAATCGAGCTCAACAAGGCGATCGAGGGCGAGACCGGCGACGTGGAGGCCAACAAGCAGAAGGCCGAGTTCTGGATGGGCAAGGCCCTCTACAACCTGACGTTCTACTCGGCGTCGCTATCGTACTTCGACAAGATCGTTCAGAAGGGTCCCTCGCACGCTTACTACAACGCGACCCTCAAGTGGCTGGCGTCGTTGTCGCGGCAGCTGCCCGAGTCGACCGGCATCCTCGAGAAGATCGGCAAGTACCAGCGCGCCGAGCTGGATCAGCCGGCGCTGGAGAAGGTGCGCGACGAGCTCTACTTCCTGCTCGGCAAGTTCTACTACCAGAAGGGTAACTTCCGCGAGGCGGTGTCCCTGTTCGGCACGGTGCAGCCCAGCAGCGAGTTCTACGTACAGGCCAAGCTGTTCGAGGGCGCGACCCACGTCCGTGAGTTCCAGGCCAAGCCGGCGGTCGAGTCTTTCAAAGAGGTGCTGCGCGCCGCCGCCGAGAGCAGCGACCCCAAGGTCAAGCCCTTCGAGGACCTGGCCAATCTGTCGCTCGCCCGCACCTTTTATTCGACCGGCCAGTTCGATCTGGCGGTCAAGTACTTCGATCGGGTGTCGCAGGAGTCTTACGACTGGGCCAACAGCCTCTTCGAGGCTTCCTGGGCCAACTTCCGCCTCGCGCAAAAAGGCTACTCCAAGGCGCTCGGCAACATCCACACCCTGCAGGCGCCGTTCTTCGAGAACAGCATCAAGCCCGAGTCGGTGGCCGAGGCCTTGACCGTCAAGGCGACCATCTACTTTTACAACTGTCTTTACGACCGCGCCGAAGAGGCGATCAACGAGTTCAATGCGGTCTATCCCAACCTGGTGGTCGACCTCAAGAAGTTGCTGGCCAGCACGGCCGACAACGCCGCGCTGTTCGAGGTCGCGGTCAAGATTCGCAGCAGCACCTCCGGTCTGCCCGAGCAGACCGAGCGTGCGGCCAAGGGCATCCTGGGCGACACCACGCTCAGCAGGCGCTTCCAGTACGTCGAGCAGCTGGACCGTCAGCTCGACCTGCACGACAAGGCCGAGGCCGGCTGGAAATCGACCAATATCGCGCAGGCGGTGTTCGCCGACCTGACCCTGCAGCGCTCGCTCGCCATCAATGAGGCGGGCGATCTGGCGCGCCGCCGCATGATCCGTCTCACACGCGAGCTGGATCAGCTCAACAAGCGCGTCATCAAGATCGAGTACGAGATCATCCAGGGTGAGCGAGGCAACGTCGAGGAGGAGATCGGCAAGGAGGCGCAGCTCGACCATAACGCCGTCAAGCGCAGGGCGGACGAGATCCGGGTCGACGACGAGCACATCGTGTGGCCGTTCACCGGCGAGTACTGGCGCGATGAGCTCGGCTACTACCGGGTGAAAGTCGCCAACCGATGTCAGAGGAATGCGCCCGAGGGGGCGCCGGCCACGGGTGAAACCCCGGCCGAGGCCGGCGAGGCGCCAGCCGGTGGGGGCGAGGCGGGTGGCGCCGAAGCCGCGCCGGCCAAGCCGTGAGGCCGCGGTCGCTGGATAGATCGTCGTTTTCGTTTACGTCGGTTTTGTCTTCGTTTTTGTCTTCTCGTTTCCTCGTTTTCGTCTTTTCGTTTCTTCGTTTTCGTCGTCTCGTTTCCTCGTGCCGGACAACCAGGTTCGTCAGCAAGCAACAGGTGGAGCCATCATGACGTCTGAGCTACGCGTCTCCCGGGGTTATCACGCGCGAAAGATCTCGCTCTTTCTGGCCGGGGCGATCCCGTTGCTGGCATCGACCGCTGCGCTGGCGGCGCCGCCCCCGGCGTCGGCCGGACCCGGCCGCTACAAGAAGGGTGAGAAGGAGGTCACGATCAACCAGACCAACCTCACCAAGCCGGATGCGCCGCCGCCGGTCAAGAAGGAGACCGGTCCGGTCATCACTGTCGATCAGTTCGTCGAGCAGAAGCAGGCGCAGCTGCAGAAGCTGGTCGACAAGCAGATCACCAAGATGAGCGGCCTCATCAAGGTCACCGGCAACGACGATCCCCAGAAGGCCGACTTCTGGTTCCGCATCGCCGAGCTCTACGCCGACAAGCAGCGCTTCTACAACTACCAGGCGCGCTCGCTCGATCAGAAGATCTTCGACGCGCCGCCGGCCAGCAAGCCGACGCTGCAGCGCGAGCAGCAGGGCTACGAAAAGCAGGAGCAGGAGTGGCTGCTCAAGGCGGTCAAGGGCTACATCGCCGCTACCAAGTTCCCGAAGTACGAACGCATGGACGAGGTGCTCTTCAAGCTCGCCTTCCTGCTCACCTCGGTGAAAAAGGAAGACCAGGCGCGTGAGTTCTTCCTGCGCCTCATCAAGGACTACCCCAACTCGAAGTACATTCCGGACGCCTACCTCTCGTTCGCCGAGTTCTATTTCAACAAGGGCGAGATGGACAGCGCGCTGCGCTTTTACGAAAAGGTGGAGCAGTTCCCGCGCTCCAGCGTCTACCCGTACGCCGTGTACAAGAAGGGTTGGTGCTACGTCAACCTGGGCGACTTCAAGACCGCGCTCGAGACCTTCGTCGGCGTCGTGCGCATGACCCAGGAAGGCAAGACCAACATCGGCTCGGCGCAGAAAAAGGCGCTGGAGAAGGAAGCCAAGAAGGACATCGTCAAGGCCTATGCCCACGTCGGCGGCCCCGACAAGGCCTGGGAGTTCTTCCAGCGCACCGGCGGCGACTTCGCCCCGAAGATGATGGAGGCGCTGGCCGAGCTGTACTGGGAGCAGGGCAAGTTCGGCGAGTCGAGCCGTGTCTATCGCAAGGTCATCTCGATGAACATGGAGTCGCCGCGTATCTGCGAGTGGCAGAACAAGGTCGTGCGCAACACCTTGTCGCAGGGCTCGAAGCGCGATCAGGTGCAGGAGATCCAGCGTCTGGGCGCGGTCTACGACCGGGTCGCCGACATGAAGGGCCTCAAGAAGGACCAGCTCGAGGAGTGCAAGACCGCCTTCCACGACACCTCGAAGGAGCTGGCGCTCATCTGGCACAAGGAGGCTCAGAAGACCAAGAACCCCGACACCTACGTGCTGGCCATGCTGGTCTACAAGGACTTCCTCGAGCGCTTCCCCGGCGACAAGGAGTCCTACGAGATGGCGTTCTACTACGGCGAGATCCTGTGGACGGTCGCCGAGCTGGGCAAGGGCAGCTGGAAGGACGCCGCCGAGCAGTACACCAAGGTCGTCGAGATCAACCCCAAGGGCAAGTACGTCAAGGAGGCCGCCTACGCGTCGGTCCTGGCCTGGAAGAACGCGCTCAACGTCGACGACCACGAGCAGAAGGAGGCGGTCGACAAGGATCGCCAGGCGTTCAACAAGAAGGGCAACAAGATGGAGGCGATGCCCATCCCCGAGTACCAGAAGAAGATGATCGCCGCCTTCGAGACCTACGTGAAGTACGTGCCCGACGCGCCCGAGCGCGTGGTCATCATGTACCGCGAGGCGCGCATCTACTACGAGTACAACCACTTCGACGACGCCGCCAAGCGCTTCCAGGTCATCGTCGAGAAGTACCCGAAGCACGAGCTGGCCATCTACTCGGCGAACTTGCTGCTCGACTCGCTCAACGCGCAGGGCAAGACCAAGGAGGTCGTGTCCTACGTCGACAAGTTCCTCGAGATGCCCGATCTCATGAAGGACCCCGAGTTCGGCAAGCAGATGATCTCGCTCAAGAGCGACACCTACGACATCGAGGGTCACGAGTACGAAAAGCAGAAGAATTTCAAGGAGTGCGCGCGCTCGTTCCAGGCCGCCGCCGACGCCATGCCCGACCACACCAAGCACGCCGAGCGGCGCTGGAACGAGGCCCAGTGCTTCCAGAACGCGCACCTGGTCGGTCAGGCGCTGCGCGCCCGCGTCGCCCTGATCACGGAGCACCCGAAAGATCCGCTGGCCCAGCGTGCGCTGTTCCGGGTCGCCGCCGGCTATCACCAGCTGGCCTTCTATTCCAAGGCGGCGGAGAGCTACGAAGAGTTCGCCAACAAGTTCCCGGGCGAGAAGAAGGCGGTCGACGCGCTCGGCAACGCGACCCAGTTCCGCATCGGCCTCGGCGAATCGTCGAAGGCGCTCGAGGACATGGAGTCGTTCGTCAAGTTCTACGGCGCGCGCAAGCCGCAGGACGCCGCCGGCGTGTACTTCCAGATGGGCGAGGTCTACGAGCGCGACAAGAAGTACGACGAGCTGGCCCGGCACCTCGAGACCTACCTCAAGAAGTGGGGCGCGCAGGGTGGCCCCGATCGCCAGGTGCTCGCGCACTATCGCCTCGGCGAGCTGGCCTGGAAGGCTTCCTGCCCCAAGGCCAGCGAGGACGGCGCCTGCCTGGAGGTCAAGCGCATCGCCGCGACCGGCCGCCAGAAGGTCCTCTACGACCTCAACAAGAAGCTGAAGAAGGGCAAGAAGATCCGGGAGGCCAAGCGCACCCAGTGCGGTCCGCCCACCAGCTCGAAGATCGTGCTGTTCGATCGCAACAAGGGGGCGGCCGCCAAGGCGAACGAACATTTCCAGGCCGTGCTCAAGATCTGGAACAAGGGCGCCGCAGCCTCGAAGATCACCGGCAAGGAGGTCGAGTCGCGCGCGGCGCTGGCGGCCAACGCGGTGGCGGGCGCGGCGTTCCACCTGGCCGAGACCCAGTACGAGAACTTCCTGCGCATCAGGTTCCCCGAGGGCCTCGACTTCCAGCAGCCGAGCCAGTACGACAACAAGCGCAAGGCCGAAGCCAAGAAGAAGAAGGCCGAGGAGTCGGGTAAGAGGTTCGGGGCCTACCTGGACGAGAAGTCCAGGGCGCTGGCCAAGGCGAGCGCGATGTACCTGGACGTGTTCGGTATGAAGCAGGCGCACTGGACCATCGCGTCGAGCGCGCGCGTCGGCCAGCTGTACTCCGACTTCGTGGGCCAGCTTTACACCGCGGAGATTCCCAAGGACCTCAAGGAGCAGGACGAGTGGGGTAACCGCCCGCGCGAGATCTTCTGCGACGCGCTGGTCGACAAGGCGGAGCCGATCGAGAACAAGGCGGTCGAAGGCTTCGAGAAGTGCCTCAAGGCCGCGACCGACTACTCCTGGTTCAACGAGTGGTCACGCCTGTGCGAGCGCGAGCTGAACCAGATGAAGCCGTCGGACTACCCGCTGTCATCGGAGATGAAGCCGGAGGCCGGCTATGTGTCGACCACGATGTCACCCACGCCGGTCATCTCCGAGATCACCGAGGGACCCGCGATAGCCGCCGCCGCCCCCACCGGGACTGGAAGATAGAGGGCAAGATGAGAGGGAGACAACGGGTCATGAAGATGCTGACGAGGACCGACCTGCGAAACACCCTGACCGCCGGGCTTGGCCTGGGCTTGCTGCTGGCGGCGTGCGGCGGGACCAGCCCGCCGCCCAAGCCCAAGACCGTCGCCGACGAGAACGATCAGGTCATCGGCGGGCACGACGCCGAGTCCTCCGGCCTGGGCGGCGGCGGCAAGCTCAGCCCCGAGCAGATCGTCCCCAAGGCCAAGAAGCGGGAGATCAGCGAGGACCAGCGCGCCGAGTTCGACAAGGCGATGGCCCGCTACCAATCGGCGAAGAAGTCGGGTGGCCTGTCGGGCGGTGAGTGCAGCAGCGTCGCCGACGCGTTCAAGAGCGCCGCCGAGGGGACCCCGGTCCTGCTCGAGGCGCTGTTCAACCAGGGCGCCGTTCTTCAAGAGTGCGGTCGGGAAGACGAGGCGATCCGGATCTGGCAGGGCATGACCGAAGGCAAGACCAAGTACGGTCCGGCGATGACCAACCTCGGCTACATCGCGTGGAAGCAGAACGAGCCTGGCCGCGCCGAGGCCCTGTTCTCACGCGCCATCGAGTCCGATCCGCTGCACACCGTCGAGGCGCGCAACAATCTGGCGCAGATCCTGCGGGACAAGGCGCGTCGCGCCAGCTCGCCCGAGGAAAAGAAGACCTACGTCGGCCAGGCCGTGACCCACCTGCGCAACGTGCTGGCGCTCGATAGCAACAACCTGCAGGCTTTCGCCACGCTGGCGTTCATCTACTACGAGATGAACATGCTGGAGATGGCCAAGCTGGTCGGTAACCAGGCCATCCACAAGGCGGAGGAGATCGCGACCGGCAAGTTCGAGGAGGAGAAGGCCGAGGAAGCGGCCGACGGCAAGGCCGGCAAGGGCAAGAAGGAGAAGAAGAAGAAAGAGACCAGCAAGGACGACGATGAGGAGGGCAAGCTGGCCCGCGAGGTCAATGTCCGCGAGGCGGGGACCGGCGTGACCGCGGCGATGAAGGTCAACCTGGCCGTCGTGCACAACACGCTGGGGTTGGTCGAGCTCAAACGCAAGAACATCAGCCCGGCGATCACCCAGTTCCGCAAGGCGGTCGAGATGAACCCGGCGTTCAACGAGGCGCGTCTGAACCTGGCCGCGCTGTCGCTCAACAACCGTGACTACAAGACCGCCGAGGAGAACTTCCACGCGGTGCTGGAGGCGCAGCCCAAGAACTTCGAGGCATCGCTCGGGCTTGGCGTCGCGTTGCGCGGCGGCAAGAAGATCGAGGAGGCCGAGGCGCAGTACGAGGCGGCGCAGAAGCTGGATCCTTCGAACCCGTCGAGCTACTTCAACCTGGGCCTGCTGTACCAGGAGTACAAGGACGGCCAGAAGCCAAGCTTACAGAAGGCCCAGTCCTACTACCGGCAGTTCCTCTCGCACGCCAACAGCACGACGGGGGACAACCTCCAGCGCGAGGCGCAAAAGCGCATCAAGGACATCGACGAAATCTACGTGGCGCTCGAGGAGGCCGCGAAGATGCAAGCGGAAGCCGAGGAGATGCAGCGCAAGGCGGAAGCGCAGCAGAAGGAAATGGAAGAGAAGATGAAGCAGCAGGAGGCGCAGGAGAAAGCCGAGGCCGAGAAGGCCAAGGTGGGCGGCTCCGCGCCGGCCGGCAGCGAGGCGCCCAAGGAAGGGGCCGCCAAGGACGCGGCCGGCGCCAAGCCGGCGGAAGGGGGCGGCGCGGCACCGGCCGCCACCCCGTTCGACGACTCCTCCGTCAAGCCGGGCAAGAAGAAGAAGGGAAAGAAGTAGTCCGAAGGTGCGGGTCGGCCAACTTTATGGGAACCGCCCCCTGAATCTGTTGTCTGCTCATGTGCTCCAAGGGCCGAGCTGAGACGCGCTGGACCGCGACTGCCATCATGATTTGTTTAGGGAGGACAGGATGAAGTTCACCATCGGAATCGCCATCTTCGCCACGCTGGGCCTTGCGGCCGGGATGTCTGGCCAGGCTCTGGCGCAAGCGGAACCGGCGGCGGGCGGCGGCGGGATAGCCAAGCCGGGTAGCAGCGGCGATGACAGCAACACCACCTACAAGGCCAAGACCGTGTACGACTTCGAAGACGACATGGTCGAAGGCGATCTGCAACGGCCCGACGGCGAGCTCGTGAATTCGCTGGGCAAGACCCAGCACTCGAGCCTCATCGAGATTCGCAAGGACTTCATCCCCGAGATGTTGAAGTCCCTCGAAGACGTTTAGTCGCCGGCACGCTTGGACGGTTCGGCGTCTAGACGTTTGGTCGACGACGCCGCCCCAGTTTCGGTCCCGCCCGCCCCCGATTCTGCCCAACCGGAGCCCCAGGGTCGTCCCCGCAACCCGAGGCTGGTCGATCTGAAGCTTTCATCGAGACGGTAGACGCAAGAGACAGGAGAGTACCCATGGCCGACGTCAAGGTCCCCCTCAAGTTCGAAATCTACAAAGGGGACGAGCTGATCCGCGAAGAGGTCCTGAACCAGGATGTGATCAAGGTCGGGAAGCTGGCTTCCTCGCACTTGCGGATCGACGACGAGACCGTCTCGCGCATGCACGCGGTCATCGAAGTGACGGGAGCCGATGATGTTCACATCATCGACCTCGGCTCCACCCGCGGGACCTTGGTCAATGGGGAGCGCATCAACAAAGCGCGCCTGCAATCGGGCGACGAGATCATGTTCGGCGAGAGCCGGGTGATCGTGACCTTCATGGAGGCTCAGGCCGTGGTCGCGGCGCCCCCGCCGGCGGCGGCCCCCGGCCCGCGCGGCGGACGCACCAGCGCTGGCGGCTTCGCGCCGCCGCCATCCACAATGGCTCCGCCGCCCGCTTATGCCTCGCCCCCGCCGGCCGGTTTCCCGCCACCCCAGCAGCAGTACGCGCCGCCACCCCAGCAGCAATACGTTCCCCCGCCCCAGCAGCAATACGCACCGCCGCCCCAGGCCGACTACGGCCAGCCGTCTTACGGCGCGCCGGGCGGCGGCGGCGGCGCCGCCCCTCCCTCCTCGTACGGCGCGGGCGCTCCCGCGGCCAGCGGCGCCGAGGTCGAGGTGATGGACGGTACGCGCGCGATGGAGGTGCAGACCATCTACCGCGACGTGGTCATCGGCACGCGCCACCTTTACAACCCGAGCGGAAAGAGCACACACGGGCAGGGCACCGGGATGCTGTTCGGCGGCATCGGGCTGGTGGTGATCGCGCTCATCACCTTCGTGGCCACCGCCATCGACGTCGGCCGGGAGAAGGAGGCCTTCGAGGCCTGGCAAGCGGCCGGCAAGGAGACCAAGGCTTTCCCCTGGAAGTCACGCAGCGCGGCTCCCGACGCGGTCGTGTTTGGTGGTCTGATCGTCGGCTTCTCGCTGTGCTACATGGGCCTCAAGCGCCGCGGCAAGACGACCGCCAACTTCGTCATCGGGTCCGACGCCGACGTCGACGCGCCGGTATCGCCTGACTTCGTGCCCTCGCCGTCGCACCCGCTGGTGGCGGCGACCGGTGGCGACTACGTGGTCAATGTGACCCCACGCATGACCGGAGAGGTCTTCGTCGACAATCAGCTGACCCCGCTGCAGCAGTTCATCCAGCAGCGCGGCTCCAGCTTCTCCTTGCCGCAGAACGGGCGCGCCAAGCTCGACTGCGGCGAAACCACCTTCCTGGTGACCGCGACCGCGCGGCCGCGCACCCTGCCGGTGCCGTACTTGACCTGGCGCTGGGACGAGCAGGTCTACACCGTCGGCTCGATCATCGCGCTCATGTTGTTCCTGCTGATGATCTTCGCCGTGCCACCGGATCCGAAGTCGCTGTCGCTCGACCTTTTCAACTCCGACAACCGCTTCGTCAAGTTCCTGATCAAGCCGCCGGAGGAGAAGGAAGAAG
This sequence comes from Polyangia bacterium, assembly GCA_035696125.1. Taxonomy (GTDB): domain Bacteria; phylum Myxococcota_A; class Polyangia; order Fen-1088; family Fen-1088; genus DASRQZ01. The sequence goes on along the minus strand of DASRQZ010000221.1, from coordinate 60,300 downwards.
AGATCCCCGAGTGGCTGAAGTCGAAGAAGCCCGAGGAACAGGGTGGCAAGGGCAAGCGCCACAAGGGCGAAGAAGGCAAGATGGGGAAGAAGACCTCCAAGAACAAGGAGGGTCTGTACGGCCTCAAGGGTCCCAAGGACAACCCCGATCCCCACCTGGCCAAGAAGCTGGCCGAAGAGAACGCCAAGAACGCCGGTATCCTCGGCGTGCTGAAGCAGACCGAGGGCTCGCACATCGCCTCGATCTTCGGCCGTGACTCGGCGCTCGGCAGCGACGCCGACAACGTGCTCGGCGGCCTGATCGGCAACCAGATAGGCGAAGCCTACGGCGTCGGCGGGCTTGGCCTGGTCGGCACCGGCTCCGGCGGTGGTGGCACCGGCGAAGGGACCATCGGCCTTGGAAACCTCGGCACCATCGGCAAGGGTGGTGGCGGCGGCAACGGATCGGGCTACGGCCGTGGGGCCGGCGGCCTGGGTGGACGTCGCGCGCACGCGCCCGACGTCATCCCCGGCACCGCCAACGTGCGCGGTTCGCTGGACAAGGAGATCATCCGCCGCATCATCCGGCGCCACATCAACGAGGTGAAGTTCTGCTACGAGCAGGAGCTGACCAAGAAGCCGCAGCTCGGCGGCCGCATCATGGTGCAGTTCACCATCGCGGCCAGCGGCCAGGTCATCGCCTCGGTGCTGCAGAACTCGACGATGGGTAACGCCAAGGTCGAGAACTGCACCGTTCAGGCGGTCCGTCGTTGGGAGTTCCCGAAGCCGCTCGGTGGCGGTATCGTCATCGTCTCCTATCCCTTCGTCCTGACGCCTGCTGGCGGTGGAGAATGACGATGAACCGGACCCTTGCACGCAACGTTCTGCTCGGCATCGCCTTGGTTCTTCCAGCGTGTGAGGGGTTCGTGTGCAGTCAGGAGCGGATCAAGGCCATAGAGCTCGCCAACCGAGGCGCCGAAGCCTTCAAGAACAACCTGTACGACACCGCCGAGAAGGATTTGAAGCAGTCGATCCAGGTCGATCCCACCTACGAGATCTCCCACTACAACCTCGGCAAGGTCTATCAGAAGCAGCGCAAGTGGGACAAGGCGGCCGAGGCCTTCGAGGCGGCCGTGCAGCGCTCACCCAAGAACGCCAACTACCAGTACGACCTGGGCGAGGCGTATCTGGAAGCCAAGAAGGTGGATCAGGCGGAGAAGGCCCTACAAGCGGCGACCGAGGCCGACCCCAAGCTGTTCAAGGCGCACTGGCGCCTGGGCCTGGTCTACAAGATGCTTGACCAGCCCAAACAGGCCGATGAGGAGCTACGCAAAGCCATCGAAGCCAACCCCCGCTTCTCGAAGTCCTACGTCGCGCTCGGGTACCTGTACCTGGACTACGACTTCAACAAGGAGGCGGCGCAGGTTTTTCAGGGCTGCGTCACGGCGAAGGAGGACGACGGCGAGTGCCACAACGGCTACGGTCTGGCGCTCAAGAACCTCAAGCAGTACGAGCAGGCGACCGCAGAGTTCAAGAAGGCGATCGACCTGGATCCAGAGCTCTACGACGCGCTTTACAACTGCGGGATGGCGTACGCCGACTGGTACGACGAGGCCCACGGCAACGACCAAAAAGACCGCGCGCGCGAGTACTTGCAGAAGTTCGTCACCAACGGCGGCAAGTCCGCCGATGGCAATTACGTCAAGGCAGCCAACGACAAGCTGTACGCGCTGTCCGGACCCTAGGAGACGGACGCGCGGTCGGATCCGGCTCGTCCGCGCTTCGACACGCCGGGTATCACACCCGCACCTCAATAACGACGAGCCCGATCGGCAAAAGCGACCAGGGACCCGCCACCCGCGGGCTCCTGGTCGCTTTTGGTGTTTTTTGCCACGGCTCGCCGTGATATAACAACTTTCCAATTTTCTAGTCGGTTTCGCACAGTTACGCCGCGGCGACCGAGCGGGATCCCCGATGTTCCGATGGTTCTGCGATCGCCGCCTCGATCCGAATCTGGAGGAGCGCAGTGGATCAGTCGAAGCATGGCCAGGGCCAGGACACGGGCCAGGAAGCTAAGCGCAAGAAAGAGGCAGACGCGGTCGCTTCGGCTGGTAATGGCGCGCCCGGCACCCACGACGAATTTCCCCCAGAGCTGGCGGCGCAAGCGAGCGCGGCGCTGGAAGCCGAGAAGCTGTCGGTCGAAAAGGGAATCGACGCCTGGAAGAAGGTCGTCGCCTCGGCGCCCGCCTCCTGGGCGCCCCGCCGTGAGCTGGCCCGCGTCTACAAGAAGGCCGAGCGCTGGAACGCCTTCATCGAGGTGATGAAGGAGGCGGTCGACAAGGCCAACTGGGCCTCCCCAGAAGACAAGATCCCGCTGCTGTTCGAGATGATCGAGGTCTACCGCGAGCGTCTCAAGCTGGACGTGATGGTGGTCAACGCCTTCAACCAGATTCTGAGCATCCAGCCCAGCAACTTCGAAGCCGCCGACGCGCTCGCGGCTCAGTACGAGGCCATGAAGCGCTGGCCCGACTTGATCTCGCTGCTGCGCAAGAAGGCGGCGGTGGTCGAGGCGGCGCCCGAGAAGGTCGCGCTGCACCTCAAGGTCGCCAACCTGTTCCTGGAGAAGTTCTCGAACCAGGCCGAGGCGATCAAGTCGTTCGAGACCATCCTGGAGCTCGACCCCGACAACCAGGACGCGCTGGCCTTCCTCAAGCAGATGTACGAGAAGCGGCGCGACTGGGAGAAGCTGGTCGCCGTCCACCAGCGCGAGATCGAGAAGATCCGCGACGGCGCCGAGCGCAAGGGGCGCCGGATCGAGGTGGCCAAGCTGGCCTCGGAGAAACTGAAGAAGCCGCAGATCTCGATCGATCTCTGGCGCCACGTGCTGACGGAGGACGCCGACAACTTCGAGGCGCTGGGCGAGCTGGAGAAGCTGTTCGAGCGCGAGAAGGCCTGGACCGATCTGGGCGAGGTCCTGCAACGCCAGGTCGCGGTCGCCGACGATGCCACCAAGCGCGCCGGCATCCTGACCAAGCTCGGCATCCTCTACACCGAGAAGATCCAGGACACCGGGCGCGCGGTCGCCGCCTGGCAGGCGCTGCTGGCGGCCGAGCCCGAGAACCGGCGCGCGCAGGACGCTCTCAAGAAGTTGTATCTGCAGCAGCGCGACTGGGATGCGCTCGAGGGGTTCTACGCCACCCAGGGCAAGTGGGACGAGCTGGTGCGCGTGCTGGAGCGACAGGCCGAAACCGATGACGACTCGGCGCGCGTGGGCCTGTGGAACAAGATCGGCGAGCTTTATCGCGATCGCCTCAGCAAGCCCGACAAGGCGCAGAAGGCCTTCGAGAAGACGTTGTCGCTGGACGCGCAGAACGCGGTCGCGGCGATGGCGCTGATCCCGCTTTACGAGAAGAACAAGGACGTGCGCCGCCTGGCCGAGGTGCTGGCGGTGCAGCTGCACCACGCCACCGACGCCGGCGAGCGCCAGGGCCAGATGCAGCGGCTCGCCGAGCTGCTCGAGGTCGACGCGGGCGACAAGGCGGGCGCGCTGGCCATCGCGCTGCGGGCTTTCAACGACAATCCGCTTGGCGAGTGGGCGCAGACCACGTCGCGCCGCCTGGCCGCCGAGGGCGGCGGCTGGCCGCAGCTGGTCGAAGCCTACGAGGCCGCGCTGCCGCGCGTGCTGGGCAAGGGTCGCCAGGCCGGCGACAAGGTCGACCCGCGGGCGGCGCTGCCGCTGCTGTCGACGCTGGCGCGCGCTTATGAAACCGAGCTGGCCGATCCCGAGGCGGCCGTCGCGCGCAACCAGGCCATCCTGGCCATCGCGCCCAGCGACCCCGAGGCGGTCGGCGCGCTGGAGCGCCTCTACATCGCCACCGGCCGTTTCCCCGACCTGCTGGCGATCTACGACAAGAAGCTGGAGCTGGCCAAGTCCAAGGCCGAGGAGCTGGAGATCCGCTACAAGCTCGCTGGCCTGTACGAAGAGGAGATCCGCCAGCCCGAGAAGGCCATCGTGCTCTACCAGGCGATCCTGACCCAGGACGCCGAGCAGCTGCCCGCGCTGGTCGCGCTCGACCGCATCTTCACCGGCCTCGGCCGCTGGAAAGATCTGGCGGCGACGCTGGTGCACGAGATCGATCTCACGACGGACATGTCGGCGATCGCCGAGCTCAAGTTCCGGCGCGGAGCCCTGCTCGAACAGCACCTCGACGATCGCAAGGGCGCGGTCGAGGCGTACAAGGAGGCGCTGTCGCTCGACCCCGAGCACCCGGGCGCCAAGACCGCGCTGCAGGCCTACCTCAGCGACCGCGATCTGCAGATGGTCGCCGTGGAGGTGCTGGAGCCGCTCTACGAGCAGAGCGAGGACACCTCGCGTCTGGTCGAGGTGCAGCGCATTCGCCTCAATCAGGAGCGGAACACCGGCAAGCGCGTGGCGTTGTTGCTGCGCATCGGGGCCCTCGAGGCCAAGCTCGGCAACTCCGAGCAGGCCTGGGAGGCCTACGCGCGCGCCTTCACCGAGGACCCTGAGTCGACGGCGGCGCGCGAGTCGCTCGAGAACCTGGCCAGCATCCTCGACAACTGGGCCTCGCTGGTCACGCTGTACGAGGGCGCGCTCGGCAGCAAGAAGCAGCTGCCGCCGCCCCTGGAGCGCGAGCTCTTGCTGGTGGTCGCGGTCGCCTACGACGAGAAGCTGGAGAAATCGGAGAAGGCGGTCGAGTACTTCCGCCGCGCGCAGTCGATCCTGCCGGAGGACGCCTCGGCGCTGGTCGCGCTCGAGCGCCTGTACACCCGCACCGAGCGCTGGCCCGACCTGATCGAGACGCTCGGCAAGAAGTTCGCGCTGGTCAAGGATCCGACCGAGCGCGAGCAGATCCGGGTGCGCATCGCCACCGTCTGGGAGGAGATGCTCAATAACCCGGGCGAGGCGATCAAGGCCTGGAAGGCCGTCCTCAAGGACAACCCCGACAACATCCAGGCGCTGCGCTCGCTCGACCGCCTGTATCTGCGCGGCGGCGAGTTCCGCGAGCTCGGCGACAACATCCAGCGCCAGCTCAAGCTGAGCAAGGACGCCGACGACACCATCGCGCTGCTCGGTCGCCTCGGCAGCCTGCGCGAACAGCAGCTCGGCGAGGCCGGCGCCGCCGTCGAGACCTACCGCCAGATCCTGGCCATCGATCCCGAACACTCCGAAACCCTGGCGGCGCTGGAGCGCATCCTGCCCAATCCGGAGCAGGAGCTGCAGGTCGCCCAGCTGCTGGAGCCGGTGTACAAGGCGCGCGGCGACTGGCCTCGGCTCATCGCCGTATACGAGATCGAGGCCCGCCACTCCGTCGATCCCGAGCAGAAGATCGCCCTTTACAAGCAGATCGCCGACGGCTACGAGGTCGGGCTGGACGACCCGGATCACGCCTACGAGGCGCTCGGCTGGGCGCTGCGCGAGGATCCGCAGAACCCCGAGGTGCAGGGCGCCATCGAACGCCTGGCGCGCGCGCTGGGAAAGCTGGGCGACCTGGTCGCGCTGCACAGCTCGCTGGTGACGTCGGTGCCCGACGCCGCCCTCAAGAACGCGCTCTATCACAAGATCGCGCGCCTCAACGAGGTCGACCTCCGCAACGACGAGGCGGCCGCCGACGCTTACGCCGCCGCGCTCGACGTCTCGCCGCGCGACATCGAGGCCGCCAACGCGCTGGAGATGCTCTATCTGCGCCGCGGCGACTACCCGAACCTGGTCGAGCTGCTGCTGCGCAAGGCCGAGATCCTCCCGGGCGCCGACGAGAAGAAGGCGCTCTATTACAAGGCGGCGCAGCTCTACGAAGAGGTGCTGGAGAACGTCGAGAAGGCCATCGAGGTGTACCGGCAGGTGCTGTCGGTCGACGACGCCGATCGGTACGCGCTCGAGCAGCTGGAGCGCCTCTATGTCCGCCACAGTCGCTGGGCCGAGCTCAAGGACATCTACGGCAAGCAGGCCGAGCTCGCGCACAGCCCCGAGGACAAGAAGCGCCGGCTCTTCGTGCTCGGTCAGATGTATGACCGCGATCTCGGCGACAAGGCGCGCGCCATCGAGACCTACACCTCGATCGTCGACCTGGATCCGGATGACTTCGACGCCGCCCAGGCGCTCGACCGCCTGTATCTGCAGACCGAGCGCTGGTACGACCTGCTGGCCGTGCTCGAGCGCCAGACCGAGCTGGCGCCATCGGCGGGCGAGGTCATCTCGCTGCGCTTCCGCATCGGCGAGCTGTGGCGCGAGCACCTGAAGGATCTCACGCGGGCCGTCGAGGCCTACCGGTCGGTGCTGGCGATGGACCCGACCCACGAGCAGACGCTGGCGGCCCTGGAAGGTCTGATGGCCGGTCCCGAGGAGCCGGTGCTGGCGGCCGCTGTCCTGGAGCCGATCTACGAGTCGGCGGGTGAGTGGGACCGGGTCATCGCGGTCTACGAGGTCATGCAGGCGCACACCGCGGAGGCGGCGCGCAAGGTCGAGCTGCTGACCGGCATCGCCGAGATCGAGGAGCGGCGCCTGTCGCATCAGAAGGCGGCCTTCGACGCCTTCGGGCGCGCGTTCCACTACGACCCGAGCAACCCGGACGTGATCGCGCAGCTGGAACGCCTGGCCGCCGAGACCGGGCACTGGCCCAAGCTGGCGGCGCTGTACGCCGCCGAGCTGGAGAAGATCGAGGACACGCGACGGCAGGTCGACACGCTGCTACGCCTGGCGCGGGTCTACGAGGAAGAGACCGGCCAGGTCGAGGAGGCCATCGCCAGCTATCGCCGCGTGGTCCAGGCCGAGCCCGACAACAAGGACGCGCTGATCTCGCTCGACCGTCTGTTCAGCCAGAGCCAGCAGTGGGAAGAGCTGGCCGACGTCGTGCGCCGCGAGATCCGCATCGCGCCCAACGACCGCGCGATCATCGAGCTCACCTTCCGGCTGGCGCAGATCTACGAGCTGGCGCTGGGTGACCAGCCCAAGGCCATCGAGGCCTACCGCGAGATCCTCACCAACGACCCGGCCCACGGCGAGACCCGTGCCGCCCTCGAGCGGATGTTCATGGGCGGCGCCATGCAGCTCGAGATCGCCGACGTGCTCGAGCCGCTTTACCGCGTGGGCGAGGAGTGGGAGAAGCTGCATCAGATCTACGAGGTGCAGCTCGGGCGCATGGTCGCCGTCGAGGAGCGGCAGGTGCTGCTGCGCCGACTGGCCGAGATCGCCGAGCACAAGCTGGTCGATCAGGTCGCGGCCTTCGAGTGGTGGGCCAAGGCCGTGAACGAGGACCCGTCGTCGGAGCTGGCGCTCGACGAGCTGTTGCGGCTGGTGCGCTCGACGCACCAGTGGGACGCCTTCGTCGCCACCATGACCGAGGCGGCGTCACCCGAGCGGCCGCCGCACGTGCGGCGCGACGTGCTGCTGCGCCTGGCCGCCAGCTTCGAGGGCGACCTTGGCGACCTCGAGCGCGCCGAGCAGGCGCTGGTCGAGGCGCTGAGCGAGAACCCCAAGGACGCGGCCGCGCTGGCCTCGCTCGACCGCATCTACGAGACGCAGGGGATGTACGACAACCTGGCGGCGGTCCTCAAGCAGCGCATCGGGATCACCGACTCGGGCGACGATCTGGTCAAGCTGCACCTGCGCCTGGGGCGGGTGTACGCCGAGGCGCTCGACGACGTCGAGGGGGCGATCGGGAGCTACCTGGCGGTGCTGGAGCACGAGTCGCGCTCGATCGAGGCGCTGGAGGCGCTGGAGCGTCTCTATTTCCGCGCCGAGCGCTGGCCCGAGCTGTACGGGGTCTACGAGAAGCTGGTCGACGTCGCCCGGGACGACGCCACCATGGCCGAGTGCTATTCGCGCATGGCCAAGCTGGCCTCGGACGCGCTCAACATGCGGGAGAAGGCGGTCGAGCTGTGGGGCCGCGTGGTCGATCTGCGCGGACAGGACACCATCGCGCTGTCGGGCCTGGCCGACCTGCACGAGGCGGCGGGCGAGTGGAAGGAGCTGACCGATGTCCTGGAGCAGCAGGTCGCCGCCACCGAGGACGTCGACGCCAAGATCCCGATCTACAAGCGCCTGGGCCGCATCTGGGGCGAGAAGCTGTCGCGCGAGCGCAACTCGCTGGAGAGCTGGCAGAAGGTGCTGGAGCTCGACCCGCAGGACGTCGACGCCCTGCGCGCCGTCGCCGAGAACTACAAGTCGGCGGGCGCCTGGGAAGAGCTGTCGCAGGCGCTGCGACGCCTGATCCAGGTCGCGCAGCTGGGCGGCGCCGGCATCGACGACGTCGAGCTGAAAGAGCTGTACTCGCAGCTCGGCGAGCTCGAGGGCGAGACCCTCATGCGCACCCAGGAGGCGATCGACGCCTGGCGCGAGGTGCTGGAGCTGGATGCCCACGACTTCCGCGCGCTGGCGGCGCTGGAACGGCTGTTCACGCAGGAGGCGCGCTGGGAGGAGTGCGTCGAGATCCTCGAGCGGCGCGCGCAGGCGCTGGCGACGCCGTCCGAGCAGGTCGACGTGTTGATGCAGGTCGCGTCGCTGTGGACCGACAAGATCGGGGACGGCGGCTCGGCGACCGAGGTCTACGAGCGCGTGCTGCAGATCGACGCCGGCAACATGACGGCCTCGCACGAGCTGGAGCAGCTGTATCGGCAGCGCAAGAGCTGGATCAAGCTGGTCGACCTGCTGCTGGCGAGGACCGACTTCGTGCCCGACGCGCCGGCGCGCATCAACCTGTTCACCCAGATGTCGGAGGTCTACGAGCAGCAGCTCGGTGATCGCGAGAACGCCTTCGTGGCGCTGCAGGCCGCCTTCCGCGAGGACTACTCCAACGACCACGTCGCCCAGGAGCTGGAGCGCCTGGCGACGATGACCGACAAGTGGAACGAGCTCATCGGCGACTACACCCAGGTGGTGCAGGGCATCGCCGACCCCAAGATCGCCGCCGATCTGTGGGTCAAGATCGCGCGCTGGTACGACTCCGCGCTCAAGCACGTGGACTACGCCATCGCCTCGGCGCAGCAGGCGTTGCAGCTCGACAACGCGCACGTGGGCGCGCTGGCCGCGCTCGAGGACTTCTTCCGCAAGCAGAAGCGCTGGAACGACCTGGTCTCGGTGCTGGCGCGCCACGCCGAGGTCGAGCAGGAGACGCAGCCACGCGTCGACATCCTGCTGCAGCTGGCCGACACCTACGAGACCCAGATCGGCGACGCCGCGCAGGCCACGTTCGCCTACCAGCGCGCGCTGGACGCCGACGAGCGCTGCATCGACGCCATCAACGCCCTCGAGCGGCTGTACCGGCGAGCCCAGCACTGGGACCGCCTGGTCGAGGTGCTGTCGAAGAAGTCGCAGGTGGTCGACGACACCGAGTTCGCCGTGCGCCTCAAGCTGCAGGTCGGCGAGCTGTGGGAGAGCCGGCTGGGCGACAACGAGCGCGCCGTCGAGGCCTACAAGGAGGTGCTGGCCGTCGACGCGCAGAACCTGCCGGCGTTGAAGGCGCTCGACACCCTTTACCAGAAGACCGGCCGCAAGGAGGAGTACCTCGAGAACCTCGAGCACCAGCTGGAGATCTCATCGCCCGAGGGTGACCGCGTCGAGATCTACCAGCGCATGGCGGTCTTGTGGGAGGAGGAGTTCGCCAAACCCGACCGCGCCGCCGACGTGCTGGAGAAGATCCTGCTCATCGACGACCGCAACCAGAAGGCCTACCGCGACCTGGAGCGCCTGTACCAGCAAGAGCACAAGTGGGAGTCGCTGGTCGACACCTATCGCAAGCACATCACCGCGACCAACGACGGCAAGGAGCGCATCGACCTTTACACCAGGATGGGTCAGGTCTACCAGACCGAGCTGCGCGACCTGGAGCGCGCCATCGACGCGTACCAGGACGTGCTCAACGTCGAGACCGACCACATCGACGCGCTGGGCGGGCTGGCGCGGCTTTACGAGGAGACCGAGCAGTGGGATCGCGCCGTCGAGATGATGCGCCGCCTGCTGCGGGTGTCGACCGATCCCAAGCAGAAGGTCGACGTCAATTACCGGCTCGGCAAGATCTTCGAAGAGCAGATGAAGGAGCCGGAGTCGGCCCAGGAGTACCTGGTCGAGGCGCTGTCGCAAGATCCCTCGCACGTCCCGTCGATGCTGTCGCTGCTGGGCATCTACAAGAAGCGCGGCGACTGGCAGAAGGCCGGGCAGCTCATGATCCGCGCCGAGGCCAACACGGTCAACCCGCTGGAGAAGTCCCGCCTGCTGTACGACGCGGCCAAGATCTTCCAGGACAAGCTGGGCGACGAGCAGCACGCGGCGGACCTGTTCGCGCGGGTCATCGAGCTGGATCCCGAGCACGTCGAGGCGGCCGAACCGCTGGCCGACCTGTACTTCAAGCGCCAGGAGTGGGCGCCGCTGGTCCCGCTCATGGAGATGTTGGTCCGCAAGGCCGACCGCAAGACCAATCGCGAGCTGACGTTGCTCTACCACCGCCTGGCCAAGGCGGCCGCCGAGCTGGGCGAAAACGAGAAGGCGCTCAAGTACTACAAGCAGTCCTACGACCTGGATTCGACCTACCTGCCGACGCTGATCGACCGCGCCGCGCTGCTGTACAAGATCCAGCACTGGGACGACGCCTTCCGGATCTACCAGACCATCCTGGTCCACCACCGCGACACGCAGAAGGACGACGAGATCGTCGACATCTTCTTCCGGCTCGGGCGCATCAAGCTGGAGCTGCGCGAGCGGACCAAGGCGGTCAACATGTTCGAGAAGGCGCTGGAGATCCAGCCCGGTCACCGGGCCACGCTGAGCGCGCTCATCGACCTTTACACCGACTCTGGCGACTGGGAGGCGGTGGTAAAGCAGAAGCGCGCCTTGCTGGCGTCGCCCAACACCGACCTCGACGAGAAGTTCGCGCTCGGCGAGCAGATCGCCGCGATCTACAAGGACAAGCTGCTCAACCCGCAGAAGGCGATCGCCGCCCACATGGAGGCGCTCAACTTCAAGCCCAACGATCGTCAGGTGCTGCACAACCTCCTCGACCTGTTCAGCGACACCAAGCAGTGGAAGAAGGCGATGGAGATCCTCACCAAGCTCGCGGATCTCGAGTCGGGCAAGCTCAAGGCGAAGTATCTGGTCGCGGCCGGCAACATCGCCAATTACGAGCTACACTCCACCGACGAGGCGGTCGAGATCTACAACCAGGCGCTCGACGAGGATCCGGACGACCTGAAGGCGTTCGAGCGCATCGACAAGATCATGACCGCCAAGAAGGACTGGCGGAACCAGGAGCGCAACTACCGCAGGATGATCAAGCGCCTCGGGCAGGAGCCGCCGCCCGAGAAGAAGCCGACGCAGATCGCGCTGTGGCACGCGCTGGGTGAGATCTATCGCTCGCGCCTCAAGGACTTCAAGTCGGCGACGGCCGCGTTCGAGGTGTGTATCAGCCTGGATCCCGACGCGGTGGCGCGCCACCAGATACTGGCCGAGCTGTACCAGCTGTCGGGGCCCGACACCTTCGACAAGGCGGTCAAGGAGTTCCGCTACCTGGTCAAGACCACGCACGACTTCGGGCAGATGGCGGCGCACATGAAGACTCTGCGCAAGCTGTTCCTGGAGATGCGGCAGTACGACCGCGCCTGGTGCGTGGCGGCGGCGCTGGTTTTCATGCGCAAGGCCGACCCCGAGGACCAGCAGTTCTTCGATCAGTACAAGCCCAAGGGGTTCACCCGGGCGCGCGCGCGGCTCACCGAGGAGATGTGGCAGCGCAACGTCTACCACCCCGATGAAGACCGGCACATCTCGGCGGTGTTCGCCGGGGTCAGCCAGGCGGTGGCCGCCGTGCGCGCCAAGGAGCACAAGGAATGGGGCCTGAAGCGCAAGGACAAGCGCGACGTCGCCACCGACCAGCTGCTGTTCAGCAAGGTGTTCAACTACGTCAATCAAGTGCTGGGCGTGCCCCAGCCCGAGCTGTACCTGCGCCCCGAGTCGCCCGGTGAGCTCGACATGGCCAACACGCGAGAGAAGGCGCAGCTGATTCCGTCGTTCGTCGTCGGCTCCAGCCTGCTGCAGGGTCGACCCGAGAAGGAGCTTGCCTATGTCATCGGCAAGAAGCTGGCGCTCATGCGCTCCGACCACTTCGTACGCTGGCCCACCGTGGTGCCGACGGTGGCCGAGCTCAAGGTGGTGTTCCTGGCGGCGCTGCGCCTGGTGGCGCCCAAGTTCGAAGTGAAGTCGGATTTGCAGGCGCCGGTCGCTCAGTACCTCGAGCTCCTGCGCCGCCTGACCTCTCCGCAACTGCTGGAGCAGCTGAGCGCCAACGTGCAGCGCTTCATCGCCGCCAAGTCGGAGGCCGATCTGCACAAGTGGTCCAACGCCGTCGACCTGACCGCCACGCGCGCCGGGTTCCTGGTGTGCAACGACCTGGAAGTGGCGACGCGTCTGGTGCAGAGCGAGCCGGTCTCGGTCGGCATCGTCGAGCCCAAGGAGAAGATCCGCGACCTGGTGCTGTGGTCGATCTCGGAGGAGTACTTCGTGATACGCGAGCACCTGGGCCTGGTGATCGGACAGAGCTGATCGCCGCGGGCGGCGCGAGACTGGCTGGAGACTGCTGGGATGACCGACGGTGTGAGCGGCATCGTGACTCTGGCCGCGGCCGCCGCTGCGCTGGTCGGGGTCGGGGCCTGGCTGGGTCGGCTGATCACCCGGCGCCAGGCCGAGGTCTGGTCGATCGGCGTCCGCCAGGTCACCCAGGCGATCGCGGCCGCGGCGCGCGCGGAGCAGGCCGAGATCCTGCGCGCCGCGGAGATCACGGCACGCGAGGAGGCGCTGGCGACCGGCGCGGCACACGAGGCGCGGGCGCGCACGCGCGAGGTCGAGCTCAGCGCCGCCGAGGCGCGCCTGCGCCGGCGCGAGGCGGCGCTGGCGGTCGACGAGGGCGAGCTGGACGCGCGGCGCGCGCGGCTGGACGCCGCCCGGCAGCGCGCCGAGGCTCGCGAGGGCGAGGCGCGCGCGGTCCGCGAGGAGGCGCGGGCGCTGGAGGCGCGGGCGCCCGCCGCACTGCAGGAGCGCGCCGGCCAGACCGCGGCTTCCGTGCGGGCCGCCCTGGTGGAGGGAGAGGTCGAGGAGGCGCGTATGGCGGCGGCACAGCTGGTGCGCGCCGCCGACCAGGTCCCGGTAGACGACGCTGGCCGGCGCGCCCAGCGGGTCATGGGCATCGCCGTGGGCCGCTTCTCGGGCCATTACCTGACCGAGCGGCTGTTGTCGAACCTGCCGTTGCCGCAGGGGGCGGCTGCCGACGCGCTCATCGGGCGCGACGAGGCGAACCTGCGTGCCATCGAGGAGGTGGCCGGCGTGAAGCTGTCCCTGTCGGACGCGCGCGACGCGGTCCGACTGGAGGGCCTGGACGGGGTGGGGCGCGAGGTGGCGCGGCGTTGCATGACCTGGCTCGGGCGAAACCCGGACGCCGCCGGCGACGCCGCGCGCGTCGGCCAGACGGCGCGCGACATCAGCGGCGAGCTCGGGCGCGAGCTGATCGCGCTCGGCCGGCGCGCCTGCGCGACGCTGCAGATCGCACGCCCTCACCCCGAGATCGTCGACCTGGTCGGCCGCCTCAACTACCGCACCAGCTTCACCCAGAACCAGTGGAAGCACGCCATCGAGGCGGCTTTCCTGTGCGGGATGATGGCCGAAGAAATGGGCCTCGACGTCAAGCTCGCGCGTCGCGCCGCGCTGATGCACGACATCGGCAAGGCGCTGACCCACGAGATGGACGGCTCGCACGCGGTCATCGGCGCCGACATCGCGCGCCGCCTGGGCGAGCCCGAGGTGGTGGCCAACGCCATCGGCGCCCACCACACCGACGAGCCGTTCAACAGCCCCTACGCTTATCTGGTGGCCGCCGCCGACGCGATGTCGGGCGCGCGCCCGGGCGCGCGCCGGCAGATGGAGGACAACTACGTCGCCAAGCTGGAGGACCTGGAGCGGATCACCCGCAGCTTCCGCGGGATCGAGCAGGCGTTCGCCGTGCAAGGCGGGCGCGAGGTGCGCATCTACGTCCAGGAAGACCGCATCGACGACCTGTCGGCGGTCAATTTGTCGGCCGAGGTGGCACGCAAGATCTCCGCCGAGATGACGTTTCCCGGGCAGATCCGGGTGACGGTGATCCGCGAGTTCAAGGCGATCGAGACCGCGAACTGAGCGGGCGTTGCGTCTCGCAAGGGGGTACGGCGCTGCTCCCATCCCACGCCGCTTGTTCCGCGCCGCCGCCGATGGCAAATTGCCATCACCCGCCATGAATCTGGTGATCCCCCCGCTGTTTTTCTACGTCGTCGGTGCGGTGCTGGCTCTGTCCGGCGTGGCCCGGGCGCTGACGCTGGGCCGCCGGCGGCCGGAGCGCGACATCCAGGGCCACGAGCCCGACTCGGCGGCGGCGCACAAGGCCGCCCAGGCGCGCCGCCGGCACCTGATCTTCGGGATCGTGTGGTTGCTGCTGGGCCTGTTCCTGATCCTGTCGACCGCAGGCGTGCTCAGGGCCCGTCTTCCGTCACCTTGAGCGCGGGTGGCGCCGGCGTCCGCCGCTGGCGCATGGCCAGGATCAGCGCGGGCATGGCGACGATGGCCGCCAGCAGACAGGCGATCTCGCCCAGGATCGCCATCCAGCCGAAACCGTTGAGCGCGCGGTTGCGAGCCGCCAGCAGCGATCCGTAACCCACGATGGTGGTCCACGAGCAGAGCGCGACCGCCGCCCCCGTCGACAGCACGGCGTGCACGATGTTGCGGTCCTCGCGGTAGCGGGTCAGCACGTTGAGCGCGTACTCGGCGCCGATGCCAAAGGTGATCGGCAGCGCGATGAAGTTGAGGAAGGTGACCCGCACGCCGCCCCAGCCGGCGCTCCCCATCATCCAGATCACGCCCAGGGCCAGCGTACCCAGCGCGAGCAGGGCGGCGCGCGCCGGCCGGATCGTGAAGGCGACGATGATCAACACCGCGATCAACGACGCCGCGGTCGCGATCGGGCCGTCGTGCAGGATGGAGCGAATCATCGAACCAAAGACCACCGCCGAGCCCGAAGTCTCGATCACCTTACCGTTGGGCAGATGCAGGTACTGCAGCACCGCCGCGATGCGCAGCAGGTCCTTGCCGTTCCACACCGACAGGCCGACCTCGACCGGATAGACCAGGACGACCCGTCCGATGGTGCCGTCGATCTCGGTGAAGGGTCGGCGGGCGAGCAGCGGCAGATCCGCCGGGCGCAGCTCGTGCAAGTCGTCGGCAGGATCGATCTGGGCGATCTGCTTCCTTTCGTCGGCGTTCAGCACTTCCAGCGCGGGGTCGTGGACCAGCTTGCGGATCTGCTTGATGAATTCCAGCTTGCGCTGCTGCACGTCGGGCGGTCCCGGCAACAGATCGTACACGGTGGTGATCTGACCGATGACGTCGCCCCCCGGGAGCTGTGCGTCTTGCTTGCGGATGGTGGCGCGAATCAGCTCGACCTCCTCCAGCGCGTCGGCGAGCACGATGGTGGGCGACGGCCAGCGCCCGAACAGGCTCTCGATGCTGTCGTTGAAGCCGCGCGCCTCCTCGGTGGTGTTGAGCTTGGCGTTCAGCTTGCGGAAGTCGTATTCGAAGGGATCGCTCAGGAAGTGGCGGAGCCCGAACACCGCCGTGATCGACAGCGCCGTCAGGCCGACCACCAGCGGTGTGCTGCGGCGCTGGATGCCGCGCGCCAGCCAGCCCAGGTCCAGCGGAGCGCGCGCCCTGGGCGGCGTCGCGTGCCGCCGTCCGTCCAGCAGCGCCAGCAGCGCGGGCAGCAGCGTGAAGGTGCCGACCCAGCAAGCGATCGCCCCCACGGCGCCCATGACGCCGAACTGATAGAAGCCGCGGAAGCTGGTGACCGTCAACGACGCGTAGGCGGCCGAGGCCGAGATGGCCGCCACCAGCGTCCCGCGCCAGGTCCCGGCCAGCGCGGCGCGCAGCGCGCGCGCGGGCGGGCCGCCGTGCGCGCGTTCCTCCTCGTAGCGCGACATCAATACGATGGCGTAGTTGATCCCGTTGCCCAGGATGATCGAGCCCAGGAACGCCGTCGACGAATTGAGGTAGCCGAAGGCCAGCTCGGCCACGGCGAAGGCCACCAGCGCGCCAAACACCGCCGGGACGCCGGTGAGCGGGATCGACCGCCACTGCCGGAAGTACAGCCCGATGGAGGCCGCGACCAGGATCAGGCAGGTCAGGGTCACCGCCTTGATGTCGTCCTCGACCGCTTTTCGGGCGGCGACCGCGGTCGCGACCGGTCCCGCCACCTCGGCGCGCATCGCGGGGTGAAACCGCTCGGGTGGGTTCTGCTTGATGAGGTCGTTGGCCGCGCGGAACAGCCCCTCGCCGGCGTGCTCGACGAACAGGCCGCCCGGCGGCAGCGCCGCGATCCACAGATAGTCACCGCTCTTGTTGGTGAACAGGCCGCCGGGGAAACGCTCTTCCAGCTTGTCGCGCGTGCCGATACGCTTCTGCATCGATTCAATGGGCTCGTCTTCGCCCAGCGAAACGAACAGGGGATTCTTGCGCTTGTTGATCTCGGTGCGCAGGCGGTCGCGGATCGTCTCGAGGTTCTCCTCCGAGACATAGAGCCACTTGTTCTTGTCGAAGAACGCGCGCACGTCGCGCAGGTGATAGGTCGCCAGCGAGACCACGTGGCCGGGCATCGCGCGCAGCTTCTCGGTCAGCAGCTCCGCGTAGCGTTCATTGGCCGCCCGGTCCGGTGACTTGATCCCGATGAGCAGCAGCGAAAGGTCGCCGATGCGATTCTGCGTCTTGGTGAGAGCGATCACGCCCGGATCGCCGCTGGGCAGCAACTCGGCGAACGAGGTGCGCAGATTCAGGTGCCAGGCCAGGAAACCTGCCACCGCCGCCACCAGAAACCCCACCTGTAGCACCCGGAGGGGGTGCCGGCTGATCCACCGATGATAATTCCCAGACCGGCTTTCGGAAGGTTCGCTCTGGGAAGATGGGTGCATTGGGCCGCAAAGCTACCAAGGATTCACGCCGAGGGGGAGACCACGGTTTACGAACGATGTTTCCGTCGATATGCTTACGGCATGGGGACCAGGAGCTCGAGCGTTCGACGGACCGGGCTGATCGTGACGGCCGTCGCTTCGGCCTTGGCTGCGGTTCTGCTGGCGCCGACGGAGACGTGGGCGGCCGGCGAGACCATCACCGACGTGCGCATCCTCGACAACCAGCGCACCGACGAATCGACGGTGCGGTCGCTGGTGGGGGTGTCGATCGGCGATACCATGGAGCAGGACACCCTGGACAGAGTGCGCGAGCGCCTCAACACCGCCGGCCTGTTCTCCGACGTGAATGTCTGGTGGGAGCAGCACGGCGCGGGTGTGCGGGTGAACGTCGCGGTCAAGGACAAGTTCCCCTGGGCCCCGGTGCCGACCGCGTCCTGGTCGGCCAACAACCGGTCCCTGGGCCTGGTCTTCGTGCACGGCAACCTGTTCGGTCGCGGCAAGCAGATGCTGTTCGGCGGACGTCTGGCCGACGTCGATTCGGGGGCGACGCTGGCCTTCCGCGATCCCTCGCTGTTCGGCACCTGGATCTACTGGCAGTTGCAGGGCTTCGTCCAGAAGCAGATCATTCCCGAATACGACAACAGCATCGACTACCCGGGGCGCCCCGATCGAGAGACTCGCTTCAACTCCTACGGGGCCGAGCTGGTGGCCGGTATCGCCTGGCTCCGCCGCGTCAAGACCCAGGTCGCCTGGCAGCTGCAGAAGGTCAACGTCACCGGCTCCGACATCCCCGAGTTCGACGACTTGCCTCAGGAGGTGTACCCGGGTCCGCCGGCCGCCAGGAGCGCGCTGGTCGGAATCGGGCGCGCGGGACTGAGCTTCGATTTCCGCGGGCGCGAGTTCGCGGTCATGACCGGCATGGCGCTGGGGGCGTCGATCGACCTGGCCAGCACCAGCTTCGGCAGCGACCTGGAGTACTGGCGCGTCGGCACCAGCTTCGAGCGCGGGGTGAGGTTCTTCCGTTCGCACAATCTGATCTATTCGGCCTATGCGGCCACCGGCCACAACCTGCCCTTCTGGAACGAGTACACCGCCGGCGGGCCCAACCTGCGCGGATACCTGTACCAGCAGTTCCGCGGTGACAGCCAGCTCTCCGGCAAGGTGGAGTACCACTTCCCGCTGTTCTCGATCGGCTCGCTCGACTTCCGGGCGCTGGCCTTTTACGACGTCGCCGCGGTCTGGTTCCGCGACCTGCCGGCCGCGGATCCCCTCGCTCCGACGGAGCGGACGCGACCGACGCTGGACGCGCGTAACTACTTGCCCAACACCGAGCAGGGGTTTTCGGCGAGGCGCGACATCCACAATGACGTCGGTGGCGGCCTGCGCTTCTTCCTGCGTTCGGTGGCCATCCCGCTGGTGGGATTCGACGCCGGCTACGGCATCGAATCCCGTCACTGGCGCTTCGTCGTGATCGTTGGCGCGTAGAGGCGTTGGCCTCACGCCAGTCGTACGCCGGGCGTAAGGGCAATGCCGTTCGGTTAAGGGCCTCGGGCCTCGGGCCTCGGGCTTCGGGCCTCGGGTAAGCCGTCGCTCGATAAGCGTCGGGGACGAGGTCGTCTGCCAATACGGACGCCCGTAGGCGGTACGGTTCTCTGCTCATGCCCAGACTCATCGGCCGTGGCGTCGCAAGAGTTTCCCCCGCAGTCCAGGTCCGACGCCCCCGAAGTCCGAAGTCCGAAGTCTGAGGCCTGAAGCCGGAGGCCTGAGGGCGTCTGGTGCGTTGGACTTTCGCCGGCCCGTAACCCGCGCTAGGGTCTGCCCCGCCCCATGCGCGTGGTTTTCTTCCTGCAAGGCCGCAAGGTTCCCGCGGCGCGCGCGCGCGGCTTCACCATCGCCAACGCCCTGACCCGTGCCGGCGTCGCCTGTGACCTGCGCGTCCCGCACCCCAGCATCTACGGCGACACGGCGTTGCCCTGGCCCTGGAACCGGCTGCGTTTCCTCTATCGCCCCCTGGGGACGCTGGCCCGCCTCATGCACCTGCGAGGACTGCGGAGGTCCGACGTGGTGTTCTTCCAGCGCCCCCTGATCGAATATCCGACGACCATCGTCGAAAAGCTGGCAGCGCGCGGGCGGCGCAGCGTGTTCGATTTCGACGACGCGTTCTTCGTCGACTTCGGTGGTCGCCGCAAGCTGCGCCGCATCGTCGAGATGGTCGACCAGGTCATCGCTGGCAACCGATACCTGGCCGAGCAGGCGGGGGTCCTCGAGAAGACCACGGTGATCCCCACCATCGTCGACACCGAACGCTTCCGGGCGCAACCGACGCGAGACGCGCGCGGGCGCGAGGTGGTGGTGGGCTGGACCGGGCTGCGCGGCAACTACCAGCAGCTCACGACCGCGGCCGCGGGCATCGGTCGCGCGCTGCGCCGCACCGGCGCGCGTTTGCGGGTGATCTCCAACGCGCCGCCGCCGCGCGCCGTGATGGCGCTGGGTGCCGAGTATCTGCCCTGGCGCGCCGAATCCGAGATCGACGACCTGGCCGGCATCGACATCGGGCTCATGCCGCTGCCCGACACCGTGTTCACCCGCGGCAAGTGCGCGTTCAAGTTGATCCAGTACATGGCGCTGGGCCGGCCGGGCGTCGCCTCGCCGGTCGGCGCCAACCGCGAGGTGGTCACCGACGGCGCCGACGGCTTCCTGCCCGCCACCGACGCCGACTGGGAGGAGACCCTCGTGCGTCTGATCGAGGATCCCGACCTGCGGGCGCGCGTCGGCAAAGCCGCGCGCGCCCGCATCGAATCGGCCTACTCACTGGCCGCGGTGCTGCCGCGCTACCTCGAGGTGCTGGGACTCCTGGGCGTGCGCGCCGCCAGGGCGGCCTCGTGAGCGCGGGTGTCGCGCCGGTCCCGGGCCCCGGCGACGGCGGCGGTACCGCGCCCATCCGCGTGTGCTACATCAGCGACGAGCGCTTTCCCTCGCGCTGGACCGACACCCAGCAGATCATGAAGACCGCCTCGGCGCTGGCGCGCGACGGCGCCGCGGTCGAGGTGGTGCTGGCGCGCAAGTGGAACGTGCTCTTCGCCGGCAACCGCGCGCGCAAGCACAAGCTCGAGCGTTACTACGGCATCCAGGCCGACTTCGAGCTGACCCAGATCCCCAGCGTGCCGACCAGCCGCCTGCGCCTGGAGAAGTTCGTGCACGGCGTGCTGTCGGCGCTGTACGCGGTGTTCGGCGGCCACGACCTGGTCTACACGCGTGACGTCTTCCCGCTGGTGCTGGCATTGCTGGCCGGCAAGCGCGCCATCTTCGAATCGCACCGGGTGCTGGAGCAGCACTATCCGATCACTTACCGCCTGATCAAGCTGGTGCGCCGGCGCCGCCGCTTGCTCGGTGTGGTGACCAACGCCGCCTTCATCGCCGACTCCTACCGCGCCATGGGGTTCGAGCCGGAGCGGGTGATCATCGCCCACAACTGCTTCGACCCCGCCGACATGGAGCCGCCGCTGACCCAGGCCGCGGCGCGCGCCCAGCTCGGCCTGCCGGCGGACGCCAGGATCGTCTGCTACTCGGGACACATCCAGAAGAAGAAGGGCATCGAGACCATCGTGCAGATGGCGGCGCGTACGCCCGAGCTGCACTACCTCATCTGCGGAGGTTTCCCCGATGACGTCGCCGAGGCGCGCGCGCTGGCCGCGGTGGCCGGCGCGCAGAACCTGACCTTCACCGGCTGGATCGACGTTGCCCGGCTGGCGCCCTACCTGTACGCGGCCGACGTGCTGCTGATCCCTCCGACGTCGATCCCGCTGCAGCGCCACGGCAACACCGTGCTGCCGATCAAGACGTACAGCTACCTCGCGGCCGGGCGGGTCATCGTCGCGCCGCGCCTGCCCGACGTGGTCGAGGTCCTGCACGACGGCGAGAACGCGCTGCTGGTCACCCCTGACGATCTGGGCCAGGCGGTGGCGGTGGTGCGCCGCGCGGTCAGCGAGCCGGGGCTGGCCCAGCGGCTGGGGGCGCGCGCGGCCGCCGATGCGCGCCTTTATACCTGGCAGGCGCGCGCGGCGCTGATCCACCAGTTCATGAAGCAGCGGCTGCGGGCCGCGCGCTAGCGCTGCCAGCGTCGGCGGCGCCGCGGCGCCCGTCGAGGAAGCGGCGGGCCCACAGCTCGAGCACCATCAGGTTCCAGAGCTTGTGGCCGTGGTCGGCGCGCCGCGACTGGTGCTGGGCGCACAGACCGCGCAGCGCTTCCCCGGTGAAGATACCGCGCGCGGCCAGGCGCGGGCCCAGCACCAGGTCGTCCAGCATCGGCCGCAGCGGGCCGCGCAGCCAGGCGGCGACCGGGATGCTGAAGCCGCGCTTGCGTCGGGACAGCGTCGCCGGCGGCAGGTGCGCGCGCACCGCGCGCTTGAACAGCACCCGCTTCTTCAGCCCGCGCTGCTTGAGGTCGGTGGGCAGGCGCGCCCCGAATTCGACGATCCGGTGGTCAAGGAGGGGCGCGCGCACCTCCAGCGAGTGGGTCATGCTGGCGATGTCGACCTTGGCCATGATGCCGTCGCTGAGATAGCCCTGCAGGTCATTGTGAATATAGCGATCGAGCGGCTGGCGCGCGTCGCTGTCCCGCAGGGTGTGGTGGAACCAGGCGGCGGTGTCGTCGCGTCCCACCAGCGCCGCGCGAAAGTCGGCGGTGTACAGCGCCTCGCGCTCCCAGGGCGGGAAGTGCCCCGCCATCGAGAGGTAGCGCTGGTCGTCGGGCGCGACGGCATCGGTGACGTACTGACCGGCGACGCGCAGCGGACCGGGCGCGCGCGCCAGGCCGCCCGCGAAGCGTGCCAGACGCGCCAGCAGCCCGACGATCTCGCGCGGCCACTCGTCGAACAGACCGGCGAGCCAGGCCCACACGTAGCGCGCGTAGCCGCCGAAGGCCTCGTCGCCGCCGTCGCCGGACAGCGCGACGGTGACGCGCTCGCGGGTCATGCGCGCCAGGTAGTAGGTCGGGATCGACGATGGGTCGGAGAAGGGTTCGCCGTGGTGCGCGACCAGTTCGGGCAGCGCCGTGGCCGCGTCGGGGGTGACCAGCAGCTCGTGGTGGCGGGTGCCGAAGCGGCGCGCGGCCTCGGCGGCGTGGTCCAGCTCGTTGAACTCGGACTCGCGGAAGCCGATCGAGAAGGTCTCGATCTCGCCGGCGCCGCCCAGCACCTCGCGCATGGCCGCCACCACCGTCGACGAGTCGGTGCCGCCCGACAGGAAGGCGCCCAGCGGCACGTCCGAGAACAGCCGGATGCGCGTCGCCTCACGGATCAGCTGCCACAGCTCGTCGGCGAGATCGTCGACGGGCCGGTCGTGCTTGGGCTCGAACGACGGGCGCCAGTAGCGCTGCACGCTGACCCGACCGTCACCCTGGTCCCAGGTCAGCGCGTGCGCGGGCGGCAGCTTGTGCACGCCCGCGTAGGCGGTCTGCGGCGAGGGCACGTAGTGCAGCGTCAGGTAGTGGTGAATCGCCCCCGGGTCCATCGCGACCGGCACGTCGGCGTCGGCCAGCAGCGCACCCGCTTCCGACGCGAAGGCGAAGGTGCCGCCGCCGGCGTAATAGTAGAACGGCTTTTTGCCCAGACGATCGCGCGCGCAGAACAGCCGCCGCCGCGCCGGATCCCAGATCGCGAACGCGAACATGCCGATCAGATCGTCCACGCAGCGCTCCCCGCGCCGCTCGTACAGCGCGAGCAGCACCTCGGTGTCGCTCCGGGTGCGAAAGCGGTAGCCTTCGCTCTGCAACCCCGCGCGCAGCGTGGCGAAGTTGTAGATCTCGCCGTTGAAGGTCAGCACCGCGCCCGAGGGACCGCGCATCGGTTGATTGGCGTCGGGCGACAGATCGATGATCGATAGCCGACGGTGGCCCAGTCCCGCCGCGCCTTCGACGAAGGTCCCGCGCGCATCCGGCCCGCGGTGAACCATCGCGTCGGTCATGGCATCGATGGTGCGGGGATCGACGGATCGTTCCCGATCGGCGTAGAGCTTTCCCGCGATCCCGCACATGGCCCCTGGTTATGCCATACCAGTGCCAATATCCGCGTCGAGGGAGGGTTCCCCTCTGACCGGTTTGTCCCCGGCTGCCGGTTTGCTGTAGCTTCCGTCCGCCCATGGCTCCGCAGCGCGACAGCCTCCTCGCGATCCTGGTCGACGGCGCTCGCCCGGACGTCATCGCGCGCCTGGTGGCCGCCGGCGAGATGCCCGTGATGAAACGGACCTTCTTCGACGTCGGCGGCTTTCGCCACGCCACCAGCGTCTTCCCGTCGGTGAGCGGGCCGGCGCACCTGCCCATCCTGACCGGGGCCCATCCCGGGCGAGCCAATCTGCCGGGCATCCGCTGGGCCGAGCGCCCCGGGCCGCTGGGTTTCCTGTTCCGGACGCGATCGTACATGTCGCTGTTTCGCCAGCTCAAACTGGCCGGCGACGTCAGCCCGGAGGTGCGCACGCTGTTCCAGCACGTCGAGGGGCTGGCCGACGTCAACACCTGGTTCGTGCGCGGCTGTCCCGCGCGCGCCCGTCGTACCCGTTTCTCCAAGGCGGCGGCCTTCCTGCGCAGCCTGGCCAGCCGCGACTGGTACGCATCGGATCTTCAGGCCGAGCGCGCGGTGGTGCGCTCCTTCCAGGCCGGGTTCCCCTCGGCGTTCGCGGTCTTTCCCGCCGTCGACGAGCTCGGCCACCGCTTCGGGCCGCTCGGCCCCGAGTCCGACGAGGCCTACCGCCGCTTCGACGCCGCGCTCGGCCGGGTGATCGACGCGCTGGTGCGGCTCGGGCGCCTCGACCGCACACGCATCGTGCTGACCTCCGACCACGGCCAGTCAACGACCCACACCCACTTCGAGGTCGCGGAGCTGGTCGCGCAGGTCTACCCGAGGACGCTCTCCTATCCCAAGCTGTGGCGGCACATGTTCGGCGCCGACGCCGCGGTCATGGTCTCGGGCAACGCCATGGCCAACGTCTATCTGGCGGGCGAGCGCGGCTGGCGCGAGCAGGCCGACGTCGAGCGCGCCGGCGGCCGTCCCGGCGAGCTGCTGGCCCGCCTGCTGGCCGAGCCCGCTGTCGACCAGGTGGTCTACCGCCGGTGGGCCGGCGGTGAAACGACGGCCTACGTCGTGGTGGCCCGGAGAGATGGCCAGACCGCGCGCGCGATCATCACGCCCGAGCGCGCGCGCCCGGGCGCCGGGGCGCTTGCCGTGCGCTACCGGATCGAGGGCGCCGACCCCTTCGGCTACGGACCGTTGCCCGCACGTATGACCGCCCGCGAAGTCGCCGCCCTGACCGCCGATTCTGACTACCCTGACGCCCCCTGGCAGATCGGGGAATTCTTCCGCTCGCCGCGCGCCGGCGACCTGATCGTCTGCGCGCGTCCCGGCTACGATCTGCGCGCCCGCTTCGAGTACCAGCCTCACAACGGCTCGCACGGCGCCTTGCACCGCCAGCACATGCTGGTGCCCGCCGCCGTCAACGGCGCCTGGCAGGCCGAGCGGCTGCGCTCGGTCGATCTGTTTCCCTCGATCCTGGCCTCGCTGGGCAAGGAGCTTCCGGAGGCGATCGACGGCGCGCCGGTGCCGGTGGTGGACGGTGGAAACTAGCGAAACGCCATGACGCCATGACGCCAAGAAGATCCGAACCATTGACAGGTCCGGACTGGCGTCTTGGCGTCTTGGCGTTTCCTCTTCTACCCGTCGACGATCGCCAGCAGCTCTTCCGACAGGAACGTGCGCGGAATCCGTAGCTCCCGGACCGCTGTCCGGACCTGCTCCCGCTCCGCCTCGGTGACCACGCCGTCGGCCAGGACTTCGGTGGCCAGACCCCTCAGGAACTGCCCGAACACCTCGCGCACGTCGGCGGTGGTCAAGATGCCGCGCCGGAAGACTCCCAGCAGCTGCTCCTTCTCGCCGTCGTCGACGTGGCCGTCTTCCAGCACCTTGGGCAGCAGCCGGGCCAGGTAGCCGCGGGCGGTGGCACGCAGGTCCTCATCCAGATCCATGGCCCGAAATCCTAACAGCCTTCCTGTCAGCGGGTCCCGGCAAAGTGTCAGTTCCTCACCTGGCGGCAGTGTTGAACCTTCAACACCTCGTCACAACCGAGGGCGCTGATGGCCAGACATTCGGCCCACTTCCGGGTGCCCCGCTGCTGGCGTATCGCTTGCTGATTGACCTGGTCCTGATGTCAGCCTCCCCTTTCGCTACGCCTGCCTTTGCGCCCGGGCTCTCGGTCTCCGACGCGGCCAGTCGGCCCGTGCGTGCCCTGGCGGTCCCCCCCGCCGCTCCGCTGCCGCTGCCCAAGGTGCTGCTGTGCGACCTGGACGGCACGCTCATCGACAGCATGCCCATCCTGGCCGACCTCGCCACCGATGTGATGGAGCGGCTCTACGGGACGCCGCGCCTGCTGGCGCGCGAGCTGTACCTGGCGACCTGTGGCCTGCCGTTCGTCAAGCAGCTGGAAGAGATTTACCCTGGCGACCGGCGCAACCCGGTCGCCTCCGACCTGTTCGAGTCGCGCAAGCCAGCCCGCTGCAACGCCGTCCGCATGACCGCCGAGACCCGGCGCGCGCTCGAGCGCATGCGGGCGCGCGGCGTGCGCGTCGCCGTCTCCTCCAACAACGGGATCGAGAACGTCGAGACCTTCGTGCGCCACGCGGACTTCACCTTCGACCTGGTGCTGGGCTTTGGCGGCGGCCTGGCCAAGGGCCGGCCGCACCTGGACAGGACCTCGATGGTGTTCGGCGTGGGCCGGCAGGAGATGCTGTTCGTCGGCGATTCGCTGCACGACGGCGAGATCGCCGAGCGCGAGAGCGTGCCCTTCGTCGGCGTCGCCGGTACTTTCTCCGCCGATCGCTTCACGCTGCGCTTCCCGCACCTGCCGGTGATCAAGCGCTTCGCCGCCCTGCCCGATCTTTTCTAGGCCACCCGGTCGTTTCTCGCGGGCTGTTATCAGTTATCAGTTTTCAGTCGACAGCAAAAAGGTGCGGACAGCTGCGTCGACCTGTCAACTGACAGCTGATGACTGATGACTGATCGGTTGTCCTGTCGACTGATAACTGATAACTGACGACTGCTATGCAGGTCGCGTTGCTGGCGGCCGGGCTGGGCAGCCGGCTTGGCGCGCTGACCGAGCGGTTACCCAAGGCCTTGATCGAGGTCGCCGGCGAGCCGCTGCTGGCCTATGCCGTGCGCTTTGCCCAGGCGGCAGGCGCCGAGGAGGTCGTGGTCGTGGGCGGATTCTCCTTCCCGATGGTCGCCGACCTGGTGGCACGCCGCCAGCTGCCGGTGACGCTGGTGGAGAACCGGGACTTCCGCGACGGTAACCTCATCTCGCTGTTCGCGGCGCGCCCGCGCCTGCGCGGCGAGTTCCTGATCATGAACGTCGACCACATCTACCGGCCGGCGATCGCGGCGCTGGCGCGGGCCCCGGCGCAGGACGTGACCGCCTTCATCGATCGCGATCGCACGCTGGGTGACGACGACATGAAGGTCGAACGCGACGGCGAGGGCCGCGTGCGTCACATCGCCAAGACCTTGACCCACTGGGACTGCGGCTACGTCGGCATGACCAAGGTTCCGGCGGCCGCGGCGGCGCGCTACTGGGCCGAGGCCGACGCCGCCATCGCCGAAGACGGCCGCGCGATTCACGTCGAGCGGGTACTGGCACGCCTGGCCGCCGCAGGCGCCCCGCCCGCCTGCCGGGACATCAGCGGCCACGGCTGGCTGGAGGTCGACCTTCCCGAGGAGCGCGACCGCGCCGAAGCGGTCCTGCGCCAGCAACCGCTTTAGCGCGGGCCACCCTGCCCAAACCCGTGAACGTGGCCGTGCACGTGAACGTGGCCGAACCCGTCAACGTGGCCGTGCACGTGAACGTGGCCGAACCCGTGATCGTGGACCGTCGATCACGTCCACGGTGGCGTTCCCGTTCACGTGCACGGCCACGATCACGGGTCCGACCACGGCCACGACCAGGCACGATCAGGGGTTCTGACATTCCTGCTGGGGGGCTGATCCGCCTGGCCCCATCGTGATACGGTGTCGCGCGTGGATTATGCGCGGGAGCTGGAGGTGGCGGAGCGGGCGGTGCGCGCCGCGGGATCCGCCATCCTGAGCTACTACCGCCGCGACGGCGTGCGCGTCGAGATCAAGCCCGACAACTCGCCGGTGACCGAGGCCGACCTCGAGGCCAACCGCACCATCGTCGCGCTGCTCGAGGCTGCCTTCCCCGACGACGCCATCCTCAGCGAGGAGCTGCCCGACCGCCCGGCGCGCCTGGGGCGGCGCCGGGTCTGGATCGTCGATCCCCTGGACGGGACCCGCGATTTCATCTCGCGCACCGATCACTTCTGCGTGCACGTCGGCCTGGCGATCGACGGCGTCGCCACCGTGGGCGCGGTGCACCAGCCGGTCGCCGGCGCGCTGTACTCGGCGTGCGTCGGGGGCGGGGCCTTCCTGCAGCCGGGCGGCGCGACCACCTCGCGCGTGCCGCTGCGGGTCTCCAACCGCAAGGTGCCAGCCGAGATGCGGGTCGGCGTCAGTCGCCTCAATCCCACCGGTCGTCTCGGCACCTGCCTGGCGGCGACCGGCCTCGACCGCCAGGTGGTCGCGCTCGGCGCCTCGGTGAAATACATGGCGCTGGCGCACGGCGACCTGGATCTGGTCGTCAACCTCAGCCCGGGCGAGATGGAATGGGACACCTGCGCGCCCGAGGTCGTGATGCGTGAGGCCGGCGGCCTGTTGACTGACGGCGACGGCCGCCCGTTCCGCTACAACCTGCCCGATCCCGCCCACCATCGCGGCAGCGTCGCCAGCAACGGTGGCTGCCACGCCGGGCTGATCGAGCTGCTGGCCCCGCATTTCCTGGCGGATACGGTGTGATGGGTCCTGTGCCGGGCAAAGGCAAGGGCTTGCAGCCGGCAAGTCGCGCTGCCATCCTGCGGATGCCGTGAGCGAATCGGAGCCCATATCCCCCCGCCCCGCCACCGTACTGGTGCGGGTGACCAAGGACGAAGCCGCGGGCGCGGTCCTGGAGGTGGGCGGCCTGCGCGTGCTCGATCGGGCGCTGCGCCAGCTGGAGCGCGCCGGTGTGCCCCGGGTGGTCATCGCCAGCGACGGGGCGATCGCGCTGCCCCCGCGTCTGCCACCAGGCACCGAGGTGCGCGAGCTACCGCGCGGACCGGGTGAGCCGGCAGCCGCGCTGGCGGTTCTGGAGGCGGAGCTGGGCCAGCCGCTCGTGCTGTCCGCCGACCTGGTGCGGGTCCGCAGCAATCGCTTCGACGGCGGCCTGCGCGTCACCGACGAGCCGAGCCGGCGCGCTGCCGAGGACGCCATCTTCACCGATTTCTTGCGCGGCGATCTGGGCTGGGTCGCCCGCCACATCAACAAGAAGGTCTCGTTCTGGATCACCCGCAACTATCTCTGCCACTGGCCGGTGACCCCCAACCAGGTCACGCTGGCCGCCGGCCTGATAGGCCTCTTCGGTTGCTTCCTGATCACCACCGGCCACCAGGGGTTGATCGTGCTCGGCTTCCTGCTGGCGCAGCTGCAGTCGATCCTCGATGGCTGCGACGGCGAGCTGGCGCGCGCGCGCTTTCAGCAGACCAAGATCGGCGAATGGCTGGACACCATCGTCGACGACGTGCTCAACCTGGCGCTGGTGGCGGCGATCGGCGTCGGCCTGTCCCGTCACGGTGGCAGCCAGAATGACGTCTGGATCGCACTCGGCGCGTGCGCGATGTTGCTCATCTACAACGTCATCGCCTACCGGGAGCTGATCAAGCAGGGCGAGGGCGGTGAGGTGATCAAAGTGCGCTGGTGGTTCGCCAAGGGCGCCTCCTTCAAGGACATGACCAGCAGGTCGGGCGGCCTGTTCTCGTTCCTCAACATCATCGGCAAGCGAGACTTCTTCGTATTTGCCTGGATGATCCTCGCCATCCTGGATCTTCTGCCGGTGGTGCTGCTCTACGCCTTCGTGGTGGCGCTGGCCTATTGCGGCGCCGCCGTCGGCCAGCTCTTCGTGAGACGGGCCCACCGACATTCCTTTCGGAACCCTGAGAGGGTTCCGAACCTCCCGCGAGGGGCTCCGTCGGGGGACCCGCCCCTGCCGGACGCGACAAGCCCCGAAGCCGGCCCCCCCGCAGCGCCCTGAGCCGCGCAGCCTGCCGGCCAGAACGACTTGCGCCGTGTCGGTCGGCGCAATAAGGTGAAATCCCCCCGCGAGGGGAATTACATGTTCAGTTACGTCGCCAAGAAAATCTTCGGGACCAAGAACGCAAGGGTGATCAAGGGCATGCGCCCACTGGTCGCCCAGATTGGTGAGCTCGAGGCGGGGCTCCAGTCCATGAGCGACGCCCAGTTGCAGGCCACGACCCCGGAGCTCAAGCGCCGCATCGAGAAGGGCGAATCACTGGACGCGATCTTGCCGGAAGCGTTCGCGGTCTGCCGCGAGGCCGGCCGGCGCGTGCTGGGCATGCGCCACTTCGACGTCCAGCTCATGGGCGGGATGGTGCTGCACCGGGGCGGCATCGCCGAGATGAAGACCGGCGAGGGCAAGACCCTGGTGGCGACGCTGCCGGTCTATCTGAACGCGCTCGCCGGCAAGGGCGTGCACGTCATCACCGTGAACGACTACCTGGCGCGCCGCGACTCCGAGTGGATGGGCCGCATTTACAAGTTCCTGGGTCTGTCGGTGGGCATCGTGGTGCATGGCCTGACCGACACCGAACGTCAGCGCAGCTACCGCTGCGACATCGCCTACGGGACCAACTCGGAGTTCGGGTTCGACTACCTGCGCGACAACATGAAGGACTCGATCGAGCGCTACGTGCAGCGCGACCTCAACTACGCCATCGTCGACGAGGTCGACTCGATCCTGATCGACGAGGCGCGTACGCCGCTCATCATCTCGGGCCCGGCCGAGCAGTCGGCCGACCTTTACCAGAAGGTCAACGCCATCATCCCGGCGCTGCGCAAGGACATCGACTACACCGTCGACGAGAAGGCGCATTCCTCGATCATGACCGACAGCGGGATCGAGCGCGTCGAGCAGCGGCTGGGCGTCGGCAACCTGTACAACCCCGAGAATATCGAGTGGTTGCACCATGTCACCCAGGCGCTGCGCGCGCACACGCTGTACAAGCGCGACGTCAACTACCTGGTCGAGGACGGCAAGATCCTGATCGTCGACGAGTTCACCGGCCGCAAGATGCCGGGGCGCCGCTGGTCGGACGGCCTGCACCAGGCCGTCGAGGCCAAGGAGGGGGTCGAGGTCCAGGAAGAGAACCAGACCCTGGCCACCATCAGCTACCAGAACTACTTCCGTATCTACAAGAAGCTGGCGGGTATGACCGGCACCGCCGACACCGAGGCGGAAGAGTTCCACAAGATCTACAAGCTCGACGTCACGGTGGTGCCGACCAACAAGCCGATGTTGCGGCAGGACAACCACGACGTGGTCTACAAGAACGAGCGCGGCAAGTTCCGCGCCGTGCTCGCCGACCTGGAGGATTGTTACAAGCGCGGGCAGCCGGTCCTTGTCGGCACGGTCAGCGTCGAGAAGTCCGAGGTCGTGGCATCGATGCTGCGCAAGAAGAACATCCCGCACAACGTGCTGAACGCCAAGCAGCACGAGCGCGAGGCGCACATCGTCGCGCAGGCGGGGCGCAAGGGCGCCATCACCATCTCGACCAACATGGCGGGTCGCGGGACCGACATCATCCTGGGTGGCAACCCCGAGTTCATGGCGCGCGCCGAGATCGACCCGGAGAAGGCCGGCCAGCCCGGCGCCGAGGTCGACCCCGAGAGGTTCAAAGAGGGCTTCGCCCGTTACAAGTTGCAGTGCGACGCCGAGAAGCAAGAGGTGCTCAAGGCCGGCGGCCTGCACATCCTGGGCACCGAGCGGCACGAGTCGCGGCGTATCGACAACCAGCTGCGCGGCCGGTCGGGTCGCCAGGGCGACCCCGGGTCGAGCCGGTTCTACCTGTCACTGGAAGACGACCTCATGCGCATCTTCGGCGCCGAGCGCATCAGCGGGCTCATGGAGCGCCTGGGCATGCAGGAGGACGAGCCCATCGAGCACCCGCTGATCAACCGCGCCATCGAGAACGCGCAGAAGAAGGTCGAGGGGCACAACTTCGACATCCGCAAGAACCTGCTCGAGTACGACGACGTCATGAACCAGCAGCGCAAGACGATCTATGCGCTGCGCCGCCAGATCCTGGAGGGGCGCTACGCGCCCGAGCCGTCGGACGAAGAAAAGAAGCAGGGCAAGCGCACGTCCGACGGACCGGCGCCCGAGCAGTCGGGGCCGCACACCGTGGCTGCGCTGGCCGGCGTCGTGCGCCCCACGCTGGCGCGCATGGTGGACGCGCTCACCCAGCCGCCCCCGGCGCCCGCCCCGACGCCCGATAACCCGACGCCGCGGGTGTCGACGGCGCCTGTTCCCCTCGACCCCGACCGGCTGCGCTCGGCGATCTATCGCCAGTACGGGGCCTACCCCGACGCCACCGGCGTCAGCGAGGACCGCACCGGCGCGCTCGACCGCCTGGCCACCGAGGTCGCCTCGTCGTTGATCCAGCAGCGCGAGCGCTTGCTGGATCTGTCCGAGGAGATGGTCCAGGCGGTGATGGACGAGCACTGCCCGCCCAACCGTCACGCCGACGAGTGGGACATGGAGGCGCTGTCGGCGGCGGTCAAGGAGCGCTTCGGGTTCGAGCCCAGCATCGACAACCAGTTCGCCGACCGCGAGGTACTGGTCGAGAAGCTATGGAGCGAGCTGGAGAAGATCATCGAGGCCCGCGAGTCCGAGTTCTCGCTGCCGGTGTTCCTCTACTTCGCGCGCTACTTCTACCAGGAGGAGATCGACCAGCGCTGGATCGACCACCTCAAGGCGATGGAGGCGCTGCGTGAGGGCATCGGCCTGCGCGGATATGGTCAAAAGGACCCGAAGCAGGAGTACAAGAAGGAAGGCTACGTGATCTTCGGCGAGATGATGGGGATCATCGGCCGCAACGTGTGCGAAAAGCTATTCCACATGCAGCTGCGCCGCGAGGAGAGCGGCGCCGCCGAGGTCCAGGTGCCGCAGACCCAGCGTCGCAAGGCCCGGCGCACGATCGAGTCGGGCGGCGGCGCCGCGGCCCAGTCGGCGAGCGCGGCCGGCAACGGCGCGCCCGCCGAGGGCGAGGCGCGCCCGGTCCGCCGCCACGAGCCCAAGGTCGGCCGCAACGATCCCTGTCCGTGCGGCAGCGGCAAGAAGTACAAGAAGTGCCACGGGGCGGTGGTCGCCGCGTGACCAACCGGGGCGGCGGCGCGGCTGTCGGCCTCTGCGCGCTGGCCGCGGGCGGCGCCCTGGCTCTGACCGCCTGCCAGACCGAGTCCCACAGCCCGAGCTGTGATTTCCAGCAGCAGGTGGCTCAGACCGGCACGCCGTTGACGCTGCTGTCCGGCGCGCGCCTCGACCGGGTGGGCGGCGGCTTCATGCTGATGGGGTACGACGGTGGGGGGCAGGTGCGCTGGGCCCCGGTCAGCGCCGCCGGCCAGCTGGGAACCGCGCAGAGCTTCGCAGTTCCGGCTCAGGCGACCGCAGGTCCCTGGTTTGCCGTGGCGGGCAACGCCGCGGCCGGCGACACCATCCTGGTGGTCAGCGGCGTGGCCGCGGCCGCCACCGGCATGGTCGACCTGGTGGTCAGCGCCGTGCCGGCCAATAGCTCGGGCGCAGTGTCGCCAGCCGGAACCGCGGTGACCCTGCCCGACCCCTCGGCCAGCGGGGGAGCCGCGGTGATGATGACCTCGGGGCGGCTGGGGCAACGGGCCGGGCTGGCCTGGTCGGTGCCCGGGTCAGGCGAGATCAGCGTGCTGTCGCTGGGCGGCGACGGGCGGGCGCAGGGGCCAGCGCTGGCGGCCAAGGGTTTCGGGATGTCGCCGCTCATCTCCTGTCTCGCGCCGGTGGAGGGTAAGCAGGACCTGGCGGTGGGGTTTCTGTCCCGGGCCTCGGAGGACGACCGCAATCCGCGCTGGTCGATCATCGAAGTGAGGGATGGCGGCACGCTGGACGCGTCGTTCTTCTTCTCGCTGGGCACGGAGCGCCCGACCTGTCCGTTCAGCGCTGCCAGCGGTGGCGGTTATGTCAGCGTCTGGCAGAACGAGCTGGGCAGCCTGATCGGCGTGTACGACGGCACCAGCCAGAACTTCGACTCCAGGCTGTTCGCCGGCGCCGTGACCTTTGGCGGCGCCGATGCCCAGCCGCCGCTGGCCGGGGTGGGA
Organism: Polyangia bacterium; assembly: GCA_035696125.1. Taxonomy (GTDB): domain Bacteria; phylum Myxococcota_A; class Polyangia; order Fen-1088; family Fen-1088; genus DASRQZ01. The sequence goes on along the minus strand of DASRQZ010000221.1, from coordinate 27,071 downwards.
CCGGTCGCGGGCGGCGACTTTGCGGTTGTGCTGGCCCGGCCGGGCGCCGCCGAGGCCTGGCGCGTCACCGCGGACGGCAAGACCGCGACCGACTCGGTGATCATGCCCTCCCGGGTCGGGCAAATGGGCGCAATTTCTACGGTTTCCGTTTCAGGGGCGCTCTACGCCACCTACGCGGACTACAGCTCCGCCGCGGCGGTGGGCAAGGATGGCGAACGCTTCTTCGTGAAGATCGCCTGCTTCTGATCGGCGACGGAATAAACTTCCGGGTCCGCCATGTTGCCTAGCTGAGTAGGTCGATCGGTCGCCATGCCACTGTTCAAACGCCGTCCCTCCAAGACAGACTTCGAACGAGAAGCGATGCCCCACATGCCGGCGCTCTATGCTGCCGCGCTGCGCATGACCCGCAACGAGCGGGACGCCGAGGACCTGGTCCAGGACACGCTGCTGCGCGCCTACCGATTCTTCGACACATTCGAAGCCGGCACCAACTGCAAGGCCTGGCTGTTCCGTATCCTGACCAACGCCTTTTGTAACCGCTACCGCGAGCGCGAGCGCGAGCAGGAGGTCATGAACGAGGCCGAGTCCTCCGAGGCCAACGTCGAGCAGTTCCTGGCCGGGTCGCCGGCCTCCGGGCGCGACGCCGAGAACGCGCTGCTCGGCCGCATGGTGTCCGCCGACGTCGAACGGGCGCTGGCCGCGGTGCCGCCGGACTTTCGCATGGCGGTGATCCTGGCTGACCTGGAGGATTTTTCCTACAAGGAGATCGCCGACATCATGGAGTGCCCCGCGGGCACCGTGATGAGTCGGCTGTACCGTGGCCGGAAGATCCTGCAGGGGCTGTTGCGGCAATATGCCGTCGAGCAGGGCATCATCCCGAGCTCGCACGCCGCGCCGGCCGCCGAGATCGACCAGGCCCGCCAAAAGGGCGACGGCAACGGCGACGGCGACGGCCCGGATGCCAGGGCCAGGGAGGCGGGCGCGGTCCCCGTCGACATGGCGGCCTACCGCAAGCGGCGGCAGGCAGGGCAGGGAGGGGAGGACTCTTGATGAAGTGCGCGGAGGCGGCGTCCTCGGTCCAGGCTTACGTCGACGGCGAGCTGGCCGGGATCGATCGCGAGCAGATCCAGCGGCATATCGGCACCTGTGAGACCTGCGCGCGCAGCTCGATGCTGCAGGGACGTTTCAAGGCGGCAGTGCGTGCTCACCTGCCCCGGCCTCCGGTGCCGGTCGACCTGCGCCACCGTCTGCGGGTGGCCCTGGACCGTGCCGAGGGAGCGCCGGGGGAGCGGCGCTGGAGCTGGTCGAGCTATCCCCGGCTGGTGCCGGCGGCGGTGGCGGCGGCGCTGTTGTTCGGCATCATGTTCAAGTGGCGTAACCCCTCACCGGTGCTCAGCCAGGCACGGCGGACATATCAGACGGAGATGCCCATGGACGTCGTCGGGTCCGACTGCGGCTTGATCTCGTCCTGGTTCCGCGGGCGGGTTGATTTTCCGGTGCACCCGCCGGCGTTCGCCGGCCAGGCCAATTGTAAGGGCGGGCGCCTGGTGAACGTGGGCGAGCGGATGGGAGCCTACGTGATCTATCAGGCCAGCGGCGGCCATCGGGTCACGCTGCTGGTCTTCGACCCGGGCGACGAGTCGATCGATGCGCCCCGCCGCCGGATGATCAACGGCCGCGAGGTCCTGTTCGAGGGCGGCCCGGGGATTTCGACCGCCGTCTATCGCGAGCGTGGCCTGGGTTACGCGGTAACCTCGGATCTCGACGAGGACGCCCTGACCCGCCTCGTGACCACTGGCCTGAACTAGGAGCCCTTCGGCTATGGGCGCTTGGGCATCAGGCCTCGGGCCTCGGGCCTCGGGCCTCGGGCTCCGGGGTGAGTTGAGAGAAGTCACGAATACGAAGGTCCGTAGGCCGGTGTGGATCTCGGCTCATGCCCAGACTCATCGGCCGTGGCGTCGCAAGAGTCCTCCCCCCGCGGTCCCCCGAAGTCCGAAGCCCGAAGCCCGAAGCCCGAAGTCTGAGGCCCGAGGCCCGAGCGACCGCCCACATCCAGGGTTTCGCGGGAGATCCGGGGCCTTGCAGGTCTGCGGAAAAAGCATGATTGGTTCTGTTAGTATCCGCGGCCAGGAGGCGAGATGGCCGAACGAAATCTCCTTTGCATCGAACCGGATAGCGACACTGTCGCGGAGATTCGCAACGCGCTTTCCCCATACGGGTTCGGCGTCGAGAACATCCCCAACGGCGACGAGGCCATCGAGTGGGGTCGTTCCCACCCGACGTCGCTCATCATCCTCTCGGTCGAGCCGCGCAAGGTCGGATATGCGATCTGCAACAAGCTCAAGCGAAGCCCGTCGCTGCGGGAAATTCCGCTCATCCTGATTTCGTCGGAGGAGACGCAGGCCACCTTCGAGCAACACAAGAAGCTCAAGGCCCACGCGGACGAATATCTGCTCAAACCGCTCGACATCGCCGAGCTGCTGGCCAAGGTCAACCGCCTGGTGCCGCTGGGCGAGCCCCAGGCGATCGAGGAGATCCACGAAGCTGACTCGGGCGACATCATCATCGCCGACGAGGAGTCCCAGGGGGGCGGCGCCGGACACGAGGATCTGCCGACTGCGGTCACCGCTGAGTCCGGCAGGGCCGACCGGTCATCGGTGGAGTCATCCGATGAGCCGTCCGACGGCATCGAGCCGGCCGACGAGCCCGAAGCCCGCTCCGACACCGACCAGCAAGAGGTGGTGGATGGCCCCGAGCCGTCTCCGTTCCAGGGCGAGACCTTCGATTCCGAGACCCAGGCGGCATTTGCCGCGCTGGAGGCGGGCGCCACCGAAGGTGGCAGCTCGCAGCGGACCGGCGGCGCCGAGGGGATGGTCGACCTACGGTCGCTGTGGAGCGACGACGATTTGCCCGCGTCGATGAGCTGGGAGGCGCCGCCGCCCACCGTCGCGACGCCCATCGATCCCGATTTCTTCCGGTCGGGCAACACCATCGGGCCCGAGCTGGAGCCGGCCCCCTCTTCCGAGCCGCACCAGTTGACCGCGCCGGACTTGCCGGTGATCGCCGATGGCGCCTTCACGCAAGAGGCGCTGGAAGAGGCGCTGGACGTCCCACCCTCGCCCGAGGAGGTCGAGCAGGACGAGTCGATGGGGCACCAGGCGCGACTGGTCAGGTCGGCGACGGCGGCGCGCGAGGATGGGCGCGTGCGTGAGCTGGAGGGTCAGGCGCGTGAGCTGGAGGGCCAGCTGGCCGAGCTGCAGGCGCGCATCGGCTCGCTCGAGACCGAGCGCCAGACCCTGCGCCGCGAGCTGGAGGAATCGCGCGAGCGGTTCAATCAGACAGCGACCTTCTCGAAAGAGCGCGAGTTCCTGGCGCTGCGCGAGATCATCAACAAGAAGGAAAAGGACATCCTGGATCTGCGCGAGCATCTCGACGCCAAGGAGCGCCAGATCCTGGACCACAAGGACAAGATCCGGGAGCTGGACCGCGCGCGCCGCGACCTCGAGGAGAAGACGCTGGGGTTCGAGCGCAGCGTGGTCGCATCGACCGAGAAGATCTCCGAGCTCCTGGGTGATCGGGACAAATCGGCCGAGCGCGAGAAGGGGCTGAAGGCCCGCCTCGACGACGCGCACGTGGAGATCCACAAGGCCCGCGACGAGGTCGAGGCCATCCGCAAGCGCATGGCGCAGGAGGAGGCGCGCGCGCGCGCCGAGATCGACCGCATGCGGACTGACTTCGAGTCTCATATCCGTGAGCTGGAAGACAGCCATCGCGTCGAGCTCGAGCAGATCAAGGACGAGCAGGCCGCGAGCGGCGCCGCCACCGAGAATGCGCGCCTGTCCGAGCTGACACGCATCGAGACCGCGCACAGGATCGAGGTCGAGGGGCTGCAGCGAAGAATGGCAGAGGAGCAGGCCGCCGCCAACGACCGGTTCACGACCGAGGTCGCGCGCCTGCGACGCGAGCACGAGAAAGCGATCGCGGCCAGCAAAGAAGAGCAGGGCATGCAGCTGGCCTCCGAGCGTCATGCCTACGAGGCGCTCACCGAGGCCAAGGAGCGCGACCACCGCAACGAGATCCTGGGCATGCGCCGGCGCCACGAGGAAGAGCTGGCAGCCGCCGAGGAGCGCCGCCAGCGTGACATCACCGAGCAGGAACAGCGGCGCGTGGCCGAGCTGGACGCCGCCGAGGGGCGGCGCCGGTCCGAGATGCAGACCCGCGACGAGGAGCATCACACCCGCATAACCGAGATCGAGCGCCGACACCTGACCGAGAAGACGGAGCTCAGCGAACGTCACCGCGCCGAGTACGATCAGGCGCTGGGACGCGCGGCGCGCGCCGAGGCCGAGTTGGTGGCGCGCGTGCAGGAGGTCGATCAGTCGCACCGGCGCATCGCCGGCCAGGAGGCCGACCTCGACGCCGCGCGCGCCGAGCTGAGCGACCGCGACGTGCGGCTGGCGCAGACCCGTGACCGCATCGCCGAGCTCGAGTCCAAGGTCCTCGACTACGAGGACCAGATCGTGCGCGCCTATCAGCGCCTGCGCGCCGACGAGAAGACCACGGAGAAGGCCAGGCGCGCCCTGGCGGTGGCGCTGGCCCTCATCGACGAGCGCGCCGCCGGCGCGGTGGCGTCGGCGCCGGTGGGCAAGTCGGGTCCGGTGGCCGCGGCCGAGGAGAAGACCTCGCCCTGAGGCCCGCTCGGCTGCACGTCCAGGTGCACGTGCACGGCTCAGGCGCGCGAATGACGAGCGATCGATCCGGGGCCAGGAGATGTCGCCCGGGATGACTCCCGATTCGATGAGCCCCGGTGCCGACGAGATCCCGCGCGGCGCCCGCCGAATGTTCGGGGTCAAGGATCTCTTCACGACCGTCAACGTGCTGTCGGGCGTGGTGGGGATCTACTACTGCATTCACCAGCGGCCGCTGGCGGCGTCGTTCTCCTTCCTGGTCGGCTACGCCGGCGACGCGATCGATGGCACGGTGGCGCGCCTCACCCGTTCGGGCAACCGCTTCGGCGCCGAGTACGACGCCGCCGCCGACTTCGTCGCCCAGGCGGTGGCGCCGGCCTTCGTGGTCTACACCCTGTACGCGGGCGCGTCGGACCGCCTGGGGATCTCCACGCGCGCGGCAGATCTGCTGGGGATCGTGCTGGCGGCGATCCTGGTCGTGGTGTCCAGCATCCGCCAGGCGCGCAACGCCGTGCGCCCGGTGGCCATCGATTTTGCCTGGATCGGGTTGCCCCGCAACGTCGCGTCGTTCCTGATCCTGGGCTACACCAACTCGGTGCTGTGGACCCGGGTGCCGGGCGGACTTTGGTGGGGGGTGCCGCTGGTTCTGGCCATCGCCTGGGCCGAGCTGTCGCCGCTGCCGTTCATGAATCATCACGGGCGCCGGCAGCTCTGGTGGGCCAAGCTTGGGGCCATCGCGTTCTTCACCACCACTCCCATCGCCGCGATCTTCTTCACCCGCTACGCCTGGGATCTGGTGTTCTTCTGGATCCTGGGCTACTCGACCCTGTCCTGGACCGCCATGAGCGCCGATGAGCGGCGCCTGGTGCGGGAGGCGGTGCGCGCCGCCGACGCCAAGCTGGTGGCCGACGAGACCGCGCGCCACCACGCCAAGGCAAAAGCCCAGGCAAGATGAACACCATCTCGGGCAACGTCGTCGGCTTGAAGCCGAGCCAGCTGCACGCGCTCGAACGCGTCTACCGGCGTCGCTTGCGCCCGTCGGAGATCGTGTCGGGCGAGCTGGGCGGCTACCTGACCGAGCTGTCGCGCGAGATCGAGCGCCAGGTCGGCATCCTGGCCAACCGGCGCGGCGACATCGAGCATGTGTTCGTGGGCGACGCCTCGCGCATCACGCTGCCCGCGATCGGTCGCATCCGCGCCGGCCGCGGACGTTTCCGCGGCCTGCGCCTGGTGCACACCCACCTGCGCAACGAGCCGCTGTCGCGCGACGATCTGGTCGACCTGGCGCTCTTGCGCCTGGACCTGGTGGCGGCGATCGGCGTCACCACCGACGGGCGGCCCGCCGACCTGCACGTCGCCCACCTGTTGCCGCCGATCGAGGGTGGTCAGCCCTGGCGGGTCTTGCCGCCAGAGCCGTTCCACCGCAGCGAGCTCGACAGCGCGGCGATGATCGAGGCGCTCGAGGAGGAGTTCGAGCGGGTCGCGCCCTCGGCCGTCGCCACCGACGGACGAGACCGCGCGCTGCTGGTGGTCGTGGACGTGCGCCGCAAGCCGGCCGGCGGCGGCGGCAGTGGCGGTGGCGGTGGCGGCAGCAAGGTCGACGAGCTGCGCGAGCTGTGCAAGACCGCGGGCGTGCGGGTGATGGGCGTCATCGAGCAGCGGCGCCCCGAGGCCGACCCCAAGTACCTGATCGGGCGCGGCAAGCTGGAAGACGTGCTGGTGCGGGCCATGCAACTCGACGCCAACGTGCTGATCTTCGATCCCGATCTGTCGCCTGGCCAGGCGCATGCCATCGCCGACTTCACGGATCTGAGAGTCATCGATCGCACCATGCTGATTCTCGACATCTTCGCGCAGCGAGCCAAGAGCCGCGACGGCAAGCTGCAGGTCGAGCTGGCGCAGCTGCGCTACCGTCTGCCGCGCCTGCACGAGAAGAACACCATGATGAGCCGGCTCACCGGCGGGATCGGCGGGCGCGGACCCGGCGAGACCAAGCTGGAAGAGAACCGCCGCCGCGCGCGCGAGCGCATCACCCGCCTCGAGCGCGAGATCGAGCGCTTCAGCCAGCAGCGCGCCGGCCGCCGCGCCGCGCGTACGCGCCGGCGGATGCCCATCGTTGCCATCGTCGGCTACACCCACGCCGGCAAGTCGACGCTGCTCAACACCCTGACCGACAGCGAGGTGCTGGCCGAGGACCGGTTGTTCGCCACCCTCGACCCCACCACCCGCCGCCTACGCTTTCCACGCGAGCGCGAGATCATCATCGCCGACACCGTCGGCTTCATCCGCGATCTGCCGCGCGATCTGGCGCAGGCCTTCCGCGCGACGCTGGAAGAGCTCGACGAGGCCGATCTGCTCCTGCACGTGGTCGACGCCGCCGATCCCGATCACCAGGCGCAGATGGCGGCGGTCGACCGCATCCTGGGTGACCTCGGCCTGGCCGAGACCCCGCGCCTGGTGGTGATGAACAAGATCGACCTGCTGTCGCCCGAGGAGCGCGAGGTCGCGCTGCGCACCGGCAGCGACGCGGGTGTCCAGTCCGGCGCGATCGCCGTGTCGGCGCGCGACCGGAACAGCACCGGGCCTCTGCTGGCGGCCCTGGAGCTGGCCCTCTGGAAAGAGGGGCGGCTGGCGCGCGACCAGCTCACCACCTCGGCGCTGGCGGCTCCCGTCGACGTCCCTACGTCTTCCGTGGCTTAGGCCGCAGCACCACCCGCCCGTCCTTGACCGCGACGTCGAAGGTGACCTGGTCGGTGCCGAGCTGCGCGATGACCTGGGGGACGTGCCGGGTCAGCTGCTCGCGCAGGCGGGCCAGCGACGGCCCGGGCTGGCCGGTCTGGCGCGCCGCTTCCGCGTAGCGGCGGTGCAGCGCGGCCAGCTCGTCCTCGCTCACGCCCGGGATGCCCGGGGGGCGCGCCGGGGGTGAGGGCGGGCCGGGGGGACGGGCTGCGGCGGCGGCGGGGCGCAGGCCGGCGCCTGCCGCGTCGGCCCGGTTCTCGGCAGGGCCCGCCAGCGCGTCAGGCAGGCCTTCGGGCGCGTCTGGCGCCGGGGCGGTGGCCGCGGGGGCGCCCGCGGCTGCGCGCGGGCCCTGGCGCGCCACCAGCGCGCGGGCACGCGAGGCGGGAATGCCGAGCGCGATGGCCTCCTGCTCGCTCAGCGGCATTCCCTTGCTGGCCAGGCGCCGCGACACCTTGGCCAGGTCCTTGCGGTAGGTGCCGGACTCGATCTCGCGCAGCGTGCGGTTCCAGTAGGTAGTGAAAAGGGTCCACCTCTGCGACAGCGACTGGAAACGGAAGCGCAGCGCGGCATTGCGGATCTGCAGCTGTTGCATCTCCAGCATCAGGCGGTTGAGCTCGCGGCGAGGCGCGTTGGGCGGCTGGCGCTCGACGCCGGAGAAGAACGTCTCGTACATGGCGCGCAGGCGCTCGATCTTGCGTTCCATCTCTTCCAGCCGCGCGCTGATCGCCTCCGGGCCGTGCAGGGATAGCGAGGCGGGGTCGTGAGCCTGCTTCTTCACAGGCTGGATTTTACCGGAGTCCTGTGGCAGTTCCTAAACGGCATGAGCACGCGCGCAGCCACCGCCCCGACCGCCGGGTCGCGCATCGTCGTTGGGTCGCGATGAGTCTGCTCTTCTGGGCCGCGGCGGTCGTCGCGCTGCTCGGGATCCTGATCCTGGTCCACGAGCTGGGGCACTTCGTCTTCGCCAAGATCTTCAACGTCAAGGTGATGCGGTTCTCGATCGGGTTCGGGCCGCGTCTGCTCGGCATCACCCGCGGCGAGACCGAGTACCGGTTGTCGCTGGTGCCGCTGGGCGGCTACGTGCGCCTGCTGGGCGAAGACCCCGGCGAGGCCATCCCGCTCATCGATCGCCAGCGGCGGCGCGCGCTGTCGGACAAGCCGCTGTGGCAGCGCTACGCGATCGTCATCGCGGGTCCGGCGTTCAATCTGCTGCTGCCGCTGCTGATCTACTTCGTGCACTACGCCGGCCAGCGCACGCTGCTGCCGCCCACCATCGGCTCGGTCCTGCCCAACTTGCCGGCGGCCGAGGCCGGGCTCGTGCCGGGCGACAAGGTCGAGACCGTCGACGGCAAGAAGATCCGCTACTGGGAGGACCTGGAACGGGTCATCGCCGATTCCCTCGGGCAGACCCTGCGCTTCGGGATCCGCCGCGGCTCCGACGCCGAGGAGCGCGACGTGACCCCGGTGCGCGTGGAGCGCACCGGGACCCTGCAGCGCAAGGAGACGGTGGGCTGGATCGGCGTCTCGCCACGCTTTCACCTGCCCGAGATCGGCGTGCTCGACCCCAACTCGCCGGCGGCGCAGGCCGGGCTCAAGACCTTCGACTTCGTCACCTCGGTCAACGGCACGCCGGTCGCGACCTGGGCCGAGTTCGCCAAGGCGATCGAGCGCGCCGGCGCCTCGCCGCTGCGGATCAGCTACCTGCGCGGCGGGTACTCCGCGGTGCCGTTCGCGCACATCGAGATCCAGCGCCCCAGCTCGGCGGTGGCGATCCCGGTCGCGGTCTTCGACGGCGCGGGCCACCGCCGGTACGAGACCGGGCTGACCTCGGCCGAGCTGTTCGTGTTCTCGGTCGAGCCCGGCAGCCCCGCTGATCAGATCGGGATCCGGCGCGGCGACCAGATCCTGGAGCTGGACGGCCAGCCGCTGCCACACTGGGATCTGCTGCGCCAGCGGCTCGCGGTCAGCCCGCAGCGCACCTTCAAGATCTCCTGGATGTCCCCGGGCGGGCAGCGGCGCGAGGCCTCGTTCCGGCAAGAGGTGCGCTCCGAGCTGGACCTGTACCGCCAGGAGGAAGAGCACCTGGTCTTCGGCGCGATGAATCGGCTGGCCTGGAAGACCGAGGCGCCGGTGCCGGTGCGCAACCGCTTCGGCTACGCCTTCACCCACGCCTTCGAGCGCACCGGGCACATCATCCTGGCCATGACCCACGGCTTCGTCGAGATCGTACGCGGGCGTGTGCCTCTGTCGACGCTGGGCGGGCCCATCATGATCGGCTACGTCGCCGGCGTGGCCGCCGAGCAGGGCTTCGATCAATATCTGTGGCTCATGGCGCTCATCAGCGTCAACCTCGCGCTGCTCAACTTCCTGCCGGTGCCGATCCTCGACGGTGGTCTCCTGATGTTCTTCACGCTGGAGCTGTTCAAGCGCCGGACGCCGTCGGTGCGCGCGCGAGAGATCGCGTCCTACGTCGGGCTGGTGATCGTCGTGACCCTGATGCTGTTCGCGCTTCGCAACGACGTCGTCCGTTACCTGTTGCCACGCTGAGCACCCGAGTTGAGCGCCGAGATGAACAGCGCCCTCATCCTGGCCATCGAGACCGCGACGCCGACCGCGCGGGTCGCGATCCTCGATGGCACCGGCGCGGTGCGCGCGGTCGGCGAGCAGACCGCGGCACGGCACTCGGCAAATCTGCTCGTCCTGTGCGATCGGGCGCTGCGCGAGGCGGGGGTCGCGCCCGCGGCGCTGGCCGCGATCGCCTGCGGCGCCGGCCCCGGCAGCTTCACCGGGCTGCGCGTCGGTCTGGCCGTCGGCAAGGGATTGGCGCTGCCGACCGGCCGCCCGTTCTTGCTGGTATCGTCGCTGGCGGCGCTGGCGCTCGACATATTCGACTCGACGGGCGAGGTCGGTCAGGGCGGCTTGGTCGCGGCGCCGTGCATCGACGCCGGCAAGGGCCAGATCTACGTCGGGTTCTTCCGTCCCGACGCCGCGCGCCTGGTGTTGCCGATCGGCGACGAGTGGGTGCTCGACCCGGCCGAGATCGCGCCCGCCGCGCCTGCCCGCGGCCATCTGCGTCTGGCCGGCAACGGCGCCGTCCGGTACGGCGAGATCATCGACCGGGTGCTGGCCGTCTCGCGCCCGCGCGCGCGGCGCATCGAGGTCGCCGGTCCGAGCGCGGTGGCTCTGGGGCGGCTGGCGCTGCTGCGCCTGGCGCGCGGCGAGAGCGACGATCTGGCGACGGCGGTGCCGTCCTACGGCCGGCCCCCCGACATCACCACGCCGAAACGCCGCGACTGAGGCTCCGATCCCCTCTCCCGCGGTCCGCCGCGGGGGAGGGCCAGGGAGGGGGCAGGCCTTGTCCCGATCCGATCCCCTCTCCCGCGGTCCGCCGCGGGGGAGGGCCAGGGAGGGGGCAGGCCTTGCGAGCGCCAGCGCTCGCCAACGCCTTGCCAGCGCCTCGTCCGTACCTACCTTCCACGGTGGAGGTTGACCATGACTCTCGAAACCTTTCTGCTCTGGCTGGTCGTTGGCCTCATCTCGGGGTGGCTCGCCTCCGCGGTCGTGGGCGGCGGCTTCGGTCTGGTCGGTGACATCGTCATCGGCATCGTCGGCGCCTTCCTGGGCGGGCTGCTCTTTCGCTCGATGCACTGGCACTCACCCATCAGCGGCTTGCCCGGCACGATCTTCATCGCCTTCATAGGCGCGATCGTGCTGCTGCTGATCCTGCGGCTGATTCGCCGCACGGCCCCTTGAGTCAAGGGCCCTCGGGCCTCCGCGCGCCCCGGTTCCACTTGCGAATCGCAGGGCGCACCCGGTTCCGCCTGGAGATTTCCTCGGGTTTCTCCTAGGCTAGGCGATTGCGCCGAACCGCCCGGAGAACCCGATGAACATCCAGCTCTTCGATACCACCCTGCGCGACGGAACCCAGAGCGAGGGGCTGTCCCTCTCGGTCGAGGACAAGCTCAAGATCGCTCGCCTCCTGGATGGGTTCGGCATTCACTTCATCGAGGGCGGTTGGCCGGGGTCGAACCCCAAGGACGTGGAGTTCTTCCGCCGCGCGCGCCAGCTGTCGCTCAAGCACGCCAAGCTGACCGCGTTCGGCAGCACCCGCAAGGCAGGCGTGCGCGCGGAGGACGACGCCAACCTGCGCGCCATGGTCGAGGCGGGCACACCGGTGTGCTGCATCTTCGGCAAGTCCTGGACCCTGCACGTCACCAAGGTGATGAACATCGCCCTCGAGGAAAATCTGGCGATGATCACCGACAGCGTCGCCTTCCTGAAGAAGAGCGGCAAGGAGGTGGTGTACGACGCCGAGCACTTCTTCGACGGCTACCGGGCCGACCCCGCCTACGCGCTGGCCGCGGTCAAGGCGGCGGCGGACGCCGGCGCCGACTGGATCACCCTGTGCGACACCAACGGGGGTAGCTTGCCCAGCTACGTCAGCCAGGTGGTGGGCGCGGTCAAGGCGGCGGTGCCGACCCGGCTCGGGATCCACACCCACAACGACGGCGACCTCGCGGTCGCCAACGCGCTGGCCGCGGTCGACGCCGGCTGTACCCAGGTGCAGGGAACGATCAACGGATGGGGCGAGCGCTGCGGCAACGCCAACCTGATCTCGATCATCCCGGCGCTGCAGCTCAAGATGGATCGGCGCTGCGTCCCCGACGAGAGCCTGGTCAAGCTGACCGAGCTGTCGCGTGCGGTGAGCGAGATCGCCAACGTGCGTCCGCGCGCCCACGCCCCCTACGTCGGCTCGTCGGCGTTCGCGCACAAGGGGGGAGTGCACGTGGCCGCCGTCGAGAAGGTGACCGCCAGCTATGAGCACATTCCGCCCGAGCGGGTCGGCAACCGCCGCCACATCGTGGTGTCCGAGCTGTCGGGCCGCGGCAACGTGCGCCTGCGCGCCGGCGAGCTGGGCGTCGACGCTCAGGGCAGCGAGCAGCAGGTGGTCGGCAAGATCAAGGAGCTGGAGAGCCGCGGCTACCAGTTCGAGGCCGCCGAGGGCTCGTTCGAGCTGCTGGTGCGGCGCGCGCAGACCGGCTTCGTCGCGCCCTTCGAGGTCATCGACGTGGTGGTGCTGTCCGAGAGCCGGCGTGGCAACGAGATGTTCGCCGAGGCCACCGTCAAGCTGCGCGTCGGCGACGAGATCGTGCACAGCGTGGCCGACGGCACCGGGCCGGTGCACGCGCTCGCCGGCGCGTTCCACAAGGCGCTCGACCCGCTGTACCCGCTGGTCAAGGAGATCCACCTGGCTGACTACAAGGTCCGTATCCTGGACCCCGAGGCGGGCACCGGCGCCAAGACCCGCGTGCTCATCGAGAGCGCGCGCGGCGAGGAGCGCTGGAGCACGATCGGCGTCTCGCAGAACATCATCGAGGCCAGCTGCCAGGCGCTGGCCGACGCCTTCGAGTTGCCGCTGGCGCGCGCCGCCAGCGCGCCAGCCAGCAGCGCCGCGATGATTTGACGGATTTTGCCACTCGCGCCCATTGCTGCGCCCATTCACCTGGTCGATGGCCGCGATAAATACATGTCATTGGACGAATGACTGACGCCGTTGGAGATTGAGTCATGGCCGACGCAAACAAACCGGTGGGTAAGCCCCGCACGCTGTTCGAGAAGATCTGGGACGCGCACATCGTGCGCCCGGCGACCGCCGACACGCCGGCGATCCTGTACGTCGATCTGCAGCTGATCCACGAGGTGACCTCGCCGCAGGCCTTCGGCTGGCTGCGTGAGCGCGGCCTCGAGGTGCGCCGCCCCGAGCGCACGGTGGCCACCATGGATCACTCGACGCCGACCACGCCGCGTGGGTCGGACGGGCGCATCCCCGTGCTCGACAACGCCGCCGCCGCGCAGATCGCCCAGCTGGAGACCAACTGCCGCGACTTCGGCATCGAGCTGCACGCGCTGGGCAGCGAAGGCCAGGGCATCGTGCACGTCATCGGGCCCGAGCTCGGCGTCACTCAGCCAGGCATGACCATCGTATGCGGCGACAGCCACACCAGCACCCACGGCGCGTTCGGCGCGCTGGCCTTCGGCATCGGCACCAGCGAGGTGTCCCACGTGCTGGCCACGCAGTGCCTGCTGCAGCAAAAGCCCAGGACGCTGGCCATCACCATCGAAGGCACGCTGCATCCCGGCGTGACGGCCAAGGACGTGATCCTGGCGGTCATCGCCCGCCTCGGAATCGGCGGCGGCACCGGCCACGTCATCGAGTACCGCGGGTCGGCCATCCGCAGTCTTTCCATGGAAGAGCGCATGACCGTGTGCAACATGTCGATCGAGGCCGGCGCGCGCGCCGGCATGATCGCCCCAGACGACACCACCTTCGAGTACCTGGCCGGCCGGCCACGCGCGCCCCAGGGCGCCGAGTGGGAGCGCGCGGTGGCCGCGTGGCGCGGGCTGCCCAGCGACGCGGGCGCGACCTACGACCGCGAGGAGCGCTTCGACGCGGCGGCGCTGGAGCCGATGATCACCTACGGCACCAACCCCGGCATGGGCATCCCGATCCGCGCCGCCGTGCCCATGCCCGACGGGGCCACCACCGAGAAGGCGCTCAAGTACATGGGGCTGACCGGCAACCAGTCGCTGCTGGGGCACCCGATCGACGTGGTGTTCATCGGCAGCTGCACCAACTCGCGCATCTCCGACCTGCGCCAGGCGGCCAGCATCTTCAAGGGCCGCAAGGTGGCCGCCGGTGTGCGCGCGCTGATCGTGCCCGGCTCGCAGCGGATCAAGAAGCAGGCCGAGGCCGAGGGGCTGGACAAGATCTTCCGCGACGCCGGCGCCGACTGGCGCGAGGCTGGCTGCTCGATGTGCATCGCCATGAACGGCGATCAGCTCAAGCCCGGGCAGTACGCGGTCAGCACCAGCAATCGCAACTTCGAGGGGCGGCAGGGGACGGGCGGCCGCACCTTCCTGGCCAGCCCGCTGACCGCCGCCGCCGCCGCCGTCACCGGCAAGATCACCGACGCCCGGGAGCTGACGTAAATGGAACCAATCAAGACGCTGGTTTCTCGCACCGTCGTGCTGCCGATCGACAACGTCGACACCGACCAGATCATCCCCGCGCGCTTCCTCAAGGGGACGACCAAGAATGGCCTGGGCGAGAAGCTGTTCTCCGACTGGCGCTACGACGCGCAAGGCAACCGCAAGACCGACTTCGTGCTCAACCGGCCCGAGTCACAGGGCGCGCAGGTGCTGATCGCCGGCGACAACTTCGGCTGCGGCTCGTCGCGCGAGCACGCGCCCTGGGCGTTGGTCGACTACGGCTTTCGCGCCGTGGTCAGCACCTCGATCGCCGACATCTTCCGCAACAACGCGCTCAAGAATGGCCTGTTGCCCATCGTGGTCGAGTCGGCCCTGCACCGCCGCCTGCTCGCCGATCCCGGCGCCAGCGTCACGGTGTCGCTGGAGGACCAGACCCTGCGCCTGGCCGACGGCACGACCGCCAGGTTCGCCGTCGAGCCCTTCGCGCGCTACTGCCTGCTGAACGGCGTCGACGAGCTGGCCTTCCTGCTGGCGGCGGAAGCCGACATCGCCGCCTTCGAAAAGAGTCGGCAGGAAACGGGGCGTTAACATTGGCCCGCGAAATCTCGGGGTTAACCAGCTTTTTACATGTAGGCGTTTGACCCTCCCGGCAGGCTAGAGCTACGCTTGGATCGTGCTGCGGCCCGAGCTCAGGTCCAGTTGTTGGAACTGCAATGCGGTCGCAACCAGGAGGCACGATGGAGAAGATCCGCGTGGATGGGAATTCGGCAATGGTGGAGCTGGTCGAGCTACGTGAACGGCACGGTGAGCTCGAGCGGCGGCTGAGCGAGCTGGACCGCCACCTGTCATTGACCCCGGACGAGCAGCTCGAACGCGCTCGTCTCAAGAAAGAGAAGCTGCGAACCAAGGATCGCATCGTGCTTCTCGCCGCCGAATCCGCCGCCGGATCTTCTCGCACCACCGTGTCCGGCGCGCCACCGGGGACGCGCGTGGACATCATCTAGATGGAGCCGAGCGCCGAGCTGATCGAGAAGCTGCGGCGCTCCGGTATTCGCGTCGATCGCGAGGGGGACTTCATCCACGAGGGTGAGCCGGTCCGCCACGAGGGGCTGCGGCGCGCGCTCTACCGCTGGCTGGATCGCCTGGACGACGGGCGCTACGTCCTGCGCCTCGACGAGCGCCGCTTTGCTTACCTGGATGTCGACGATACGCCGCTGGTGGTGCGCGCGCTGCGCGTCGAAGGCGACACGGTCTCGCTGCAGCTCTCCGACAGCGCCGAGGAAGCCCTCGACCCGAGCACCTTGACCGTCGACGGCCAGGGCATCCTGCGCTGCCGGGTGCGGGGTGGCCGGCTCGAGGCGCGCCTCGCCACCTCGGCGGCGGCCGCGCTGGCAGAGCGGATCACGGAGACGCCGCAGGGTCCGGCGCTGGCTCTGGGGGCGGGGCCGCCGCGGCTGCTGGTCCGGCGCTCGGAATTGCGACCGTGAAGCGCGCGCCGCCGAGCGGCGAGGGCTCGGCGGCCAGGATCACGTCTCCGCCGTGGTCGATCACGATCTTGCGCACGATCGCCAGCCCCAGCCCGGTGCCGTTCTCCTTGGTGGTCACGTAGGGATCGAAGATGCGCTCGCGCGCGCCGGCCGGCACGCCCGGGCCGTTGTCGTCGACGACGATGTCGACGCGGCCGGGCTCGTCGTCGGGATCGGCCTCGGCCAGCACGCGCAGCACCACCTCGGGCACGCGCCCGACGCCCTCGGCGGCCTGCAGCGCATTCTCCACCAGGTTGGTGAGCACGCGCCGGATCAACATGCGGTCGCACAGCGCCTCGACTCGCGCCGCCGGCTTCTCGAAACGCAGGAAGGATTGCCATGCGGTGTGCCCGCGCACGAAGTCGTCGACCACCTGGCCGAGGTCGACCGGCTTCGGTTCGACCTTGGGTAGCTTGGCGAAGGCCGAGAAGTCGTCGACCAGCCGGCGCATGGAGTCGATCTCCTCCTTGAGGATCTCCTGCGCGGTCGACAGCAGGCGCGCGTAACCGGGGTCGTCGCCGCGGTACTTCGATCCCAGCTCTTGCACGGCGAGCTGGATCGGGGTCAGGGGGTTCTTGATCTCGTGCGCCAGGCGCCGCGCCACCTCCTGCCAGGCCGACACTTTCTGCAGATACTCCAGGCGCGAGCGCGCCTCGCCCAGCTCGGCCACCATGCGGTCGAACGCGCGTCCCAGCTCGTCCAGCTCGTCCTTGCCGCGCGGCCGCAGGCGCACGGTCAGGTCGCCCTCGCCGACCCGGCGCGCCGCCGCGCGCAGATCGGCCACCCGCTCGGTCGCGCGGCGCGCGACCACCAGCCCCAGCACCGTCGCCAGCGCCAGGATGATCACCAGGGCCAGTGCCAGCCCACGGAAGATCATGGGAAAGACCAGTGGGAAGGCCCGATCCAGCTCCTGTTCGCGATCCATCGCCTGGCGCAGGGTCAGGAAGTTCGAGTACATCTCGCGCGAGATGCCGAACGTCAGCTCGAGCAAGTGCGGCGCGTTCGGCTTCGAGCCGGGTAGCTCGACCAGGTTGGGGGGCGCCTCGCGCGTGTGCTCGAAGATCTCGGGCGACACCGCCCACTCGTCGACCACTTGATCGCCGACGATGACGCGGGCGCGCAACAAGTCGGGGACCGAGGCCAGGTCGGACGCCCGCTCGAAGGGGTGCGCGGCCACCTCGCCGGTGCGTTCGCGAAAGGTGTCCTTCATCTGCGCGAAGTAGACGCGGTAGACCTCGACGGCGCCGCCCAGCGACTTGCGCACCTCTTTCTGGTGCTGGTCGGTGATGTTGGAGATCCGGCCCAGGGTCACCGACAGCAAATACGCCGCCGCGCCCAGCGGCAGCGACGCGATGATGAACAAGGCCGCCAGGATCTTGCGTTCGAAGCGCCCCGGCATCCGAAGCTTCAACATGGGAACCCCCGGGGCGGACCACGCCGAGACAAGCTCGGCTCCGTCCACGCGATCAACCTCACCGCGAGCCTCGCAGCGGCGCGGTCGCGATGGTGAAGGGTTGCGAAAGGAAGCGCAGCTGGCGTTCACTGTCCTCGACGCGCGGGTTGACGAAGATGCTGACGAACGAGCCGAAGACGCTGTCGCCCGCGCCCACCCTGCGCTGGCCGGGCGGCGGTTGCACCAACCAACGGCGCACGTCGGCCAGCAGCTCTTCGGAGATCGGGTTCAGATCGGCGCGGAAGGCCAGGAAGTAGCGCGCGCCCGGGCGCAGCCGCCGCAGGTCGGCGACCGGGAAGTGCCACAGCGCGCAGGTGCCCCAGATCGCTTCCTCGGGCGTGCGCGCCTCGCGCTGCACATCGCCGCCGTTGTCGCGCGCGACGCGCACGCGGAACCGCTCGTCCCACAGGTCGTAGACGATCTCCGCGCGCTGGTAGGCCACCGACACCGGTTCGTCGGCCCCTTCCTGGTGCAGATAGATGCGGATGAGGACCCGGGTCGCGAAGCCCGACGACAGCCGCTGCAGGTCGGCGCCGCTGATCAGGTCCTGCATGCCGACGCTGACCAGCAGCTTGCCCGCGCCGGCCTCGATGCCGGTCACCCGCACCGGCAGCGGATCGGCCGCGCGCGCCGCCGAGGCCAGCAGCACCACGGCGGTGAGGCCGATGATCGAAGAGGTAACCACAGACGCGATGCGCCGACCGACCAACATCAGAACGAGCTGCGGCTGAGGGCGTTGGCGATCGAGATCGTGAACACGCCGACGTAGGTGTCGAGCCGCAGCCCCAGGTCGGCGGTCAGGTCGAGCGGCAGGTTGCGCCAGGCGAAGGGATCGGGCAGGTCGAAGTCGGGGCGGCTGGCGAGCGCGAAGATACCCAGCGCCGCGAACGCGTCGCCGCCGTAGACGAAGCCATGGCGCCGCCAGATGGGGATGGCGTACTCCACCAGCAGACGGCCGGCGTAATCGTCGTAGCGGTGCCGCGCGACGCCGGTGCCGAGCACGTTGCGCGACGGCAGGGTCGAGAAGTTGATGCCGAGCGCACGGCGCGGCAGCAGCAAGTTCAGGTCGCCGACGAAGAAGCGGTCGAAGTAGGGCGCCTCGCCAAACACCGCGCCCGCCAGCAAGTGAAAGCCGAGCGCGTGGCCGCGCGGCATGCGCTGATAGACCGAGGCCTGCACCAGCGTCTTGACGAAGTCGTAGCTCGACCCGAGCCAGCCGTGCGCGCCCTCGAGTGAGGCGACCAGCCGCCCGCCCGAGCGAGGCAAGATCGGGTCGGAGCGCGTGTCGAAGTCGAAGGTCAGGGCCAGCGAGCCGACGTGACTGCGCCCGGCCTCGATGTCGAAGTCGATGGGCGCCGTCTGGCCCCCCGGCAACTGGCGCACGCGCGGGATCGGGAAGGTGCTGCTCACCGTCTCCTCGCGCAGGTCGGCGAACACGCGCAGGGATCGCCCCAGCGACTTGCCGGCGCCCAGGATCCCGCCCGCGCGCCGGGTGCGCGCGGCGACGAACTTCAGCGGATCCGGATCGGTGTCGGCGCCCATGGCGCGAAAGAACTCGGATCCGTCGTTGTAAAGGCCGGTCAAGGACAGGCTGACACCCAGGCTGCGCACCTCGGGCAGCGATCCGTGCAGGCGCAGGCCGACGGCCCGCTCTGCCTGCGGGACCTTGGGCTTGGTCGACAACACGAAGCCCGCGCCCACGTTGATGCCGCGCCCCAGGAAGTTGGTCTCCGAGGCATCGACGCCGCCCCAGAACGTCGTGGCGGCGCTGGTGCTGGGGTAGAGCTCATTGACCACGATGGTCCCGCGCTCCTCGACCTCGACCTGAAGCACGGCGCCGCCACGCCGCGCGCCGCGCACCAACGACAGTCGGGCGTCCAGGAAGTAACCGAGCGCCAGCAATCGGAAGCGCGCGGCTTCGACGCGCTGGTCGGACGCGCTGACCATGTCCCCGGTCTCAAGACCGATCTCGCGCAGGATCAACGCCGTCCTGGTCTTGCGGTTCCCTTTGACCACGATCTCCTCGATGTGGTAGCGGGGCCCAAAACCTGGCTCGAAAGAAGGCACGCTGGTTTCACGGGTGGCGTCCTCGCGCAGGCGCGTCGGCGTCTCGGCGGCAGGCGCCGCGGCCTCGTCGATCGAGGCGGCCGGCGGCGCTTGCGGCGGCGCGGGCGGGGCCGGGGCGGCGGCGGCGGCGGGTGCCGACGCCGTGAGCAGCGCAGCGAGCACAGCCGCCAGCGCGTCGGCCAGCAGGGGACGTTCGTAGGGTGCTCCGTCCGTCGACAAACCCACGATCACGCGGCAGCATACCACCGCGTTCTCGCAGGCACCGTGACCGGGGTACCGGCGCGGATCCAGTCCGCCGCCATTCCGTCGCCACTCCTTGCGGAGTGCGGTCCGCCGTTTGACACCAGCCTCCCAGGACACCGAACGGTTTGAATGAGCCGTCATCACCCCGTTAAGGGCCTCGGGCCTCAGACCTTTTGGAGGACTCTTCACTGGAGGTCCGAGGCCCGAAGCCAGAGGCCGTTTTCCGACGCGCCGCCGCCGGCAAGCCGGATGAGCTGAACACCACAACGCCGAAAGCGTGGCCGACAATGATGCTCCCGAGCAGTCAGCCGCGGCGAGCGTAGCCAGAGTGCCCAGAAAATCGTCGCGACTCGCGTCGGTTCGCGCCGACCTTACCCCGCCGCGAGCTCGGCCAGGAACGGCCCTCCGTACTCCGCTAGCTTTTTCGGGCCCACGCCGGAGATGCGCAGCAGCGCGTTGGCGGTCAGTGGGCGCTGCTCCGCCATCTGCATGAGGCTGGCGTCGCTGAACACCACGTACGCCGGCACCGAGCGCTGGTCGGCGATGCTCTTGCGCAGCTTGCGCAGGCGCGCGAAGCGCTCGGCGACCAGCGCGTCCATCTCCACGCGTGCCAGTCCACCACCGCGGGTGGGCCGCTCCCCGCGCGGTGCACGCGCGGCGGGCGCGGGCGCGCTGGCGGCCAGCACATCGCTGCCGGTGCAGCTGTCACAGGATGTCCCGCAGGGCCCGCGCGACTCGCCCAGGTACCCGGTGATGGCGCGGTGGCGACAGCTGCCCTGCTCGGCGAAGCGGAACATCTCCCGCACCTGCGCGCGCTGGCGCGCGGCCACCGCGGCGTCGGTCTCGCCGTCGTCGTTGAAGCGGTCGTAGCTCATGACGTCGGCCCACGAATAGAACAGCACGCAGTCACTCGGCAGCCCGTCGCGGCCCGCGCGTCCGATCTCCTGGTAGTAGCCTTCGATCGACCGCGGCATGTCGCGGTGGATCACGTAGCGCACGTTGGACTTGTCGATGCCCATCCCGAAGGCCACGGTCGCGACCACCACGTCGGCGTCGTCGCGCCGGAAGGCCTCTTGCGCGCGGTTGCGTACGTCGGGGTCCATGCCGGCGTGGTAGGCGACCGCACGCACGCCGTGATCGCTCAGGAACTCGGCGGTCGCCTCGACCGACTTGCGCGACAGGCAGTACACGATCCCGCTCTGGCCGGCGCGCGCGCGCACCAGGCGCAAGATCGCATCGCGCACCCGCGGCACTCCGCCACCGGCGTCACCACGGCCACCCTTGCCGGCGTCGCGCTCGCCGCCCTTGCGGTAGACGTGCAGATGTAGGTTGGGCCGGAAGAAGCTGCCGCGAAAAGCCAGCGGGCGCACCATGGCCAGCTGCTCGATGATATCGTCGGTGACCGCCGGGGTCGCCGTCGCCGTCAGCGCCAGCACGGGAAGCCCGCCGAAGCGCCGCTTGAGCCCCGCCAGGTTGCGGTAGGCGGGGCGGAAGTCGTGCCCCCACTGGCTGATGCAGTGGGCTTCGTCGACGGCGATCAGGCGTAGGTCCAGCCGCGACAGCGTCATGCCGACCGAGGCCTCGATGCCCTCGGGCGCGGCGTAGCACAGCTCGTAGGCGCCGGCGGCCAGGCCGGCGATGCGCCGCCGCCGTTCCTCCAGGTCCAGGCTGGAGTTGAGGTAGGTCGCGCGCAGCCCGAGCTCGGTCACCGAGTCGACCTGGTCCTTCATGAGCGCGATCAGCGGCGAGACCACCAGGGTCGTCCCGCCCAGCAGGCGTGCCGGGATCTGGTAAGTCAGCGACTTGCCGGCGCCGGTGGGCATGATGCCCACGCAGTCGCGCCCCGCGAGCACGGCGCGGATGATCTCCTCCTGCCCGGCGCGGAATGATTCGTAGCCGAATACGCTGCGCAAGACCTCACGCGGCGCCTCGGCAGCGATCGGCGCGCGCGCGCGGGGAAGCGGCAGCTGGTCGGTCCCGCTGGCCCGGTCGGCCCGACCTTGGAGCCCCTGCGAGATCTCCTTGAGCACCACCAGCCAGGCGGGAGCGAACACCTCGGGCCGCGCGCGCCACAGCTCGCGCAGCGCCGCCAGCCGCTGGTTGCAAAACGAGCGCAGGGTGGGGTCGACCCGGTTCCCCTCGCGCCAGCGCGTGGCCAGCAAGCTGACCTCCGCCTCGATCGCCGCCGCGCTGGGCGCGCCGGCTCGCGCGGGGTCTTCGGACATCGCCTCGGGTGCCTCGGCTGACATGACACCCTGGTTTTCGACCGTCTCCAAATTCAGTTGCCTGACGCCACGTTGCCAGAGCGGGCGCGGGAGCGCCAGATCCTAACGCGCCTTCGGCTCGCGGGGGGCCACGTTGACCGGACTGAAGTCCCCCAAGCTTGCGGGACAAGCGTTTTCGGCGCGCACGCCGTGCACGAAATCCGGCGCTGGTTGGACGTGATTCACCGCCCTGGCGCGGCCGCATTTTTGCCCTGGCGGAGGGCGCACCTCGAACACATACTGGGCGCGATCATGGCCAATGCACCGAAATTCCTCAGCGATGACGGATCCGCCTCGATGGCGACCGCGTTCCTGACCTCCCATCACGGCTTGCGCCGCGATCTACGTCGTTTCGCGCGCGCCCTCGCGGCCTCCGACGTGGCGTCGCGGGCCGAGGCGCTGCGCGAAGAGTGGAAGAGCTACCACGCCACGCTGCACGGACATCACACCGCCGAGGACACCACGATGTTCCCGGGCATGAAGAAGGAGCACCCGCAGCTCGCCGCGACCATCGACAAGCTCACGGCGGAGCACCACCGCATCGATCCACTACTCCGAAATGCCGACGAGGCGTTCGCGGCGCTACCCAACACCAAGCCGGCAGCGGCGCTCATCGCGCAGCTTTCGGAGCTACTCGATTCCCACCTCGCGATCGAAGAGGCGGAGATCGTGCCGCTGTTGCGCAACGTCCACGGATTTCCCGCCCCCGCCAACGACGCCGAGGCGGCGATGTTCGTGGGGGGCTTCGCCTGGGCCGCATGCGGCGTCGCGCCCGAGGTCCTGGAGAAACTCTTCGCGATGTTGCCCGAAAGCATCACCTCCCGCTTGCCGGCCGCGCGAGCCGCGTTCGACGCCCGTTGCGAACGCGCGTTCGGCACCTCGAAGGCCGGTGCTTCGAAGACCGCGGACCCCGACTGGATTTGAGGTCGGGCTCGCGAGCGCGCACCGCGCCTGGCGCCCTGAAGCCGCGCGTGTGAAGCCGAAAATCCGACCTGACCTTGGTCCGCTATATGGACCAAGGTGAGAGCATGGCCCGTCAGGTCAACATCCACGAAGCAAAGACGCAGTTTTCCCAGCTCGTCGATCGCGCTCACGCCGGGGAGGAGATCGTTGTCGCCAAGGACGGGGAACCGTGGGCACGCCTGGTTCCTCTAGCTGCTCAGACGACGCCCTGGGTGCGCTCGGTGCACGACGCCTCGCTACGAGCTGGCCGACGTATACATCCTCAGCGCCCGCTTCCAGACCCGCCTGGCCACCGCCGTGAACAGCAGTCCGCCGGCCATCGCCAGCAGCGCCGTGCGGGCTTCCAGCTTTCCCAGCAGGGCTTGCGCGGGATAGGTGGTCATCAGCGCCAGCGGGAAGATGAACGTGAAGACGAAGCGGAGCGCGCCGCCGAAGGGGCCGCGGAAGACGTCGATCGGCCAGCGGCCGGCGTCGAACAGCGAACCGAAGAGATAGCTCAGGTTGTCGACCTTGACGACCCAGAACGCCGCGCTCACCACCAGGATCCAGATCGAGTAGAGAGTCAGCGTCGCCAGGGCCAGAAAGGCCAGACCCAGCAGCAGCTGCCCGGGCCGCGGCCAGCGGCCCAGTAGATGAAACGCGTAGGCAAAGATGCCCAGCGCGCCCGCGAGATCGATCACCCGCCAGGGCTCGAACTTCGCGGTCGAGACCAGGAACTGCGCGTCGGCCGGCTTCAGCAACACGAAGTCCAGCGTGCCGTGGCGCACGTGCTCGACCACGGCGGTGAGGCTGGGGCTGATCGCGCCGTCCAGGACCGCCTTGAGCAAGGTGAACCAGCCCACGACCACCAGCGCCTCCGGGAAGGTCCATCCGGTCACCGCGTGCCGGTTGCCGAACACCACGAACAGGGGCGCCAGCGCGACACCCAGCCACAGCAGCGCGATCAGACCGCGCGTGATGAAGTCGCTGCGGTACTGCATCGAACCGATGGTCGCCGTGCGCAGCTGGACGCGCAGCAGGCGCCCGTAACGGCGCGCGGTCGCCAGTGGTTGGCCTGGCGTCGGCGGCGGCGTGTCGGCGGGCATGGACATGGCGCTGGTGCTCAGCCTCCGTACGCGGCGAAGCGGCGCACGCCGCGACGCCACGCCAGCAGTGCCAGCGCGGCGAACAGCGCGACGTAACCCCACTGGAAGGCCAGGTCGCGCGCCGCCGCGCCGGCGCTCTCCAGCCCGACCAGCGCCTCGACCGGAAAACCCAGCATGTATCGAAACGGGAGCAGCCGCGCCGCGCCGCGCACCCAGCCGGGCAGAAGCTCGATGGGCAGCAGGTAGCCCGACAGCAGGGCATGCACGCCCAGCCACACCTCGAACAGACCCATCGCGCTCTCGACGTAGAAGGCCAGCGCTCCCAGCAGCACCATGGTGAAGAAGATCAGCAGCCAGGCGCCCAGCAGCGCCGCCAGGACGATCAGCAGCAGCGCCGGATCGTGAAAGGCCAGGCGGGGGCCGGCGGCGTGGATCAGGACGGCGACGATGGGCGAGATGACCAGCGCGCGCATGGGCACCGCCGCCAGGTGCTCCGCGCTGTAGGCGTAGAGCGGGTGCAGCGGGCGCAGCAGCTTGGCCGACAGGGTGCCGTCGCGGATCTCCATCGAGATCTGCCAGACCACCCAGGTGCTGGTGAGCAGGCGCACCGCCTGCACCGCCAGGTAGTAGGCCGTGAATTGCTCCTGGTCGAAGCGCCCGACCGGTCCGTCGGCCGCGACCGCGTGCCAGATCGCCAGCATGACCAGCGGCATGTTGGTGGTGAGGATCCACACCAGGAACTCGGCGCGGTAAGCGACCACCTCCGACAGGCCCACGCGCAGCAGCGTCGGATAGGCGCGCAGCGCGCGGCGAATCATGCGCCGGCCTGCTTCTCGCCGCCGGCGTCGCTCCGCTGCGCGCTGAACAGCTCGCGCATCACCTCCTCGAGCGGCGGGTCCTCGATGGTGAGGTCGATGACGGGCAGCGCCGCCAGCGCGTCGCGCACCACGACGTTGACCTTGGCCGCGGGGACCGACAGCACCACCTGCACGGGGTCGGCGCTGACCACCGCGCCCAGCTTTTCGAGCAGCGCGCGGTCGGCGGGCGCCGACAGCCGGATCGACACCCGCTTGTCGGGCCGCACGCGGCGCACCAGTTCTTGCAGATCTCCGTCGTAGACCAGGTGACCGCGGTCGATGACGATCACGCGCGGGCACAGCGCGGTCACGTCGTCCATGTAGTGGCTGGTCAGCAGCACCGCCGCGCCGAAGCGCTGGTTGTAGTCGCGGATGAACTCGCGCATCTTGGCCTGCATCGACACGTCGAGGCCGATGGTCGGCTCGTCCAGGAACAGGATGCGGGGCGTGTGCAGCAGCGCCGCGACCAGCTCGCACTTCATCCGCTCGCCCAGTGACAGCTGGCGCGTCGGCTTGCCGATCAGATCCCCGATGTCGAGCAGGTCGACCAGCGCATTCTGGGTCGCGTCGGCCTGCGCGCGCGGCAGGTCGTAGATCGCCCGGTTCATGGCGTAAGTCTCCACCGGTGGAAGGTCCCAGAGCAGCTGCTGCTTTTGCCCCATGACCAGCGTGATCAGTTGCAGGAAGCGCGGATCGCGCTCCTGAGGTACGAAGGAGGCGACGCGCACCTCACCGGCGCTCGGGTACAGCAGCCCCGACAGGATCTTCAACGTCGTGGTCTTGCCGGCGCCGTTGGGGCCCAGGAACCCGACGCGCTCGCCCTCGGCGATCTCGAAGGACAGGTCCTCGACCGCCTTGACCTGCTCGTAGCGTCGCCGCACGACCGAGCGCAGCGCGGCGGCCAGGCCGGGCGCCCGCCGGTGGACCCGGTAGTTCTTCGAGAGGTTCTTTACGGCGATCACCAGGTCCGTCCGCTATGGTCGTCGGCTCTTTGTATACTGCATCGCGGAGGAACGCATGGCGACGGTCGCGCTGACGGCAGAAAACTTCAACGAGTATGTGGACCGGGACGGCATGCTGGTCATCGACTGGTGGGCGCCCTGGTGCGGCCCCTGTCGGGCCTTCGGGCCGATCTACGAAAAGGCGTCCGAGAAGTACGCCGACATCACCTTCGGCAAGATCAACACCGAGGAGCAGCCGGACCTGGCGGGCGCCTTTCAGATTCAAGCCATTCCAACCTTGATGATCTTCCGCGATCGGGTGCTGCTGTTCGCCAACCCGGGCATGATCTCGGGCGCGGTGCTCGACGATCTTCTGAGCAAGGTCCAGGCGCTCGACATGGCCGACGTGCGCAAGCGCATCGCGGAACAAGAAGCGGCGGAGGCCGCCAAGGGCGAAGTCGCCCACAACGGAGCGGACGCAGCAGCGCACGCAGGCGAGCAAAACGGCGAGCAAAACGGCGAGCAAAACGGCGAGCAAGACGGCGAGGAAAACGGCGAGGACGTGGGCGCGGGCGACGGTACGGACCACGCTCGAGCGGCGGGTTCCGACACCGCGCCGGCCGGCGCCACGGATGGGGCGCCCGGCGTCAAGACCCAGGCCAGGAGTTAGGCCGACAAAAGCTCCCCGGGGGCGCCCGGTCGGTCGATCTTCCGCAGACGAGTAACGGTCGGCCAGCCAGGGTTACCCCGGTGTAACCCCGGCCGGGCTTCGGCGGCTGCGCGGCGAGGGGGCAAGGGCGGGACAATCGGCTTGGTGTCGTTCTTGCTCCTCCCCTGGTTGCCATGAAAAATCGCGACAGGATATTGGTGGTGGACGACGACCCCGACGCCTGCGAGGCGATCTCGGGGTTGCTCGACCAGTCGGGGTATGCGGTCGAGGCAGCGCCGGATCCGGCGCACGCATTGGCGCGGCTGGCAGAGGTGCATCCGGATCTGGTGGTCAGCGACCTCCAGATGCCGGGGATGAGTGGTCTGGAGCTGATCCGTCGCATCCAGGCGCGCCAGCCCGGGACGCCGGTCATTCTGGTGACCGGCGCGGAGACCCAGGATCTATGTACCGGGGCCAAGAAGTACGGCGCGGCCGACTGCTTGACCAAGCCGGTGAGCCCCGAGGAGCTGGTGTGGGCGATCGAGCGCGCGCTGGTCTGTCGCCGCGCTCCGTTGCGCGCGAGCCGGCGCGCCAGCGCCGCCTGAC
>DASRQZ010000220.1:0-4589 GCA_035696125.1 Polyangia bacterium | reverse complement strand
GCGCAGCCGCCACCGGCTCCTCCGGCCCGTTTTCGCTGCTGGCGCTGGCGCTGCCGAAGGACCTCATGGCGATGATCCCGCCGCCGACCAGCAGCAGCGCCGCGGCCGCGATCAGCAGTGGTTGCGCCATGCGGTGGCGCGGGACCTCGAACGGCTCCATCTCCATCGCGCCGGCCGACAGGGTCGTGCTGCTGATCGGCAGCGTGCGGCTGGCGCCGCTCCCGGTGGTGGCGGCGGCGGGCGGCGACGACGCCGCGGCGGTCATCACGGCGGGCGCGGGCGGCGCGGCGGGCCGCGGTGCTTCGCCGGCGGCGACCAGGGCCCGTTGCAGCTCGGCCATGGTCTGAAAGCGTTCGCTCGGATCCTTTTTCAGCGTCCGGTAGATCATGTCGGCCAGCGCCGGCGCGATGCCGGGCACCTTGCGCTCCAGCGGTGGCGGCGGGTGGTTCATCTGCATGTCGAACAGCTCGCCCATGCCCTCGGACACGAACGGGAGATCGCCGGACACCATCTGATAAAGGATCAGCCCGAAGGAATAGATGTCGCTGCGCGCGTCGACGTGGCCCACGCCGCGGCACTGCTCGGGCGACATGTAAAGGGGCGTGCCCATCAACATCCCGGTCTGGGTATGCATCGACTTGGCACCCCCGGAGCTGGTCAACTTGGCGATGCCGAAGTCGAGCACCTTGATCCGCTCGCCGGTCGGGGTTTCCTGGTTGTTGACGATGAACAGGTTGTCGGGCTTGAGGTCGCGATGGATGATACCGGCCCGGTGCGCCGCCTCCAGCACCGAGGCGGTCTGCGTGCCCAGCGTGATCACCTCGGCGGTCGGCATCGGTCCCAGGCGCGCCATGCGCCGGCTCAGGGTCTCGCCCTCGAGCAGCTCCATGATCAACCAGGGCGAGCCGTCCTCGCGGGTGCCGCAGTCATAGATCTGCACGATGCCGGGGTGGCGGACCTCGTTGGTGGCGCGCGCCTCGTTGAAGAAACGGCGGATGGCCTGCTCGTCCTTGATCAGCTCCGAGCGCAGCACCTTGATCGCCGCGCGCCGGTGCATGGTGACGTGCTCGGCCTCGAAGACCACCCCCATGCCGCCCTCACCCAGGGTGCGCAGCAGCTGGAAGTTACCGATGGTCTGAGGCTTGGTCATGGAGTCAGCGACAGTCGGTGCTGGAGGGCAGGGCGCAGCTTCCGTTGAGGCACGCCGCGGGATAAGTGCAGATACCGCGAAATCTGTGCGGCCGACTCACTCGATCCACCCAGCCGTTAGTAACGTGCGCCACAGTTGGGAGTCAAGAAGAAGCCGGATGGGTTTCGAGGCCAGCGCTGGTCGATTCTGGTTGATAGTCATTCCATCATCCGACCAAACCGAGAAGGTGTGAAGCGATGAAATCTGCCGGCGCGATCCCCGAGCTTTTCACCTTCATCCCTCGTGCCGGCGCGAGTGCGCGGTGAGCTCCCCCGGCGATCTCGACGGCCAGCTGTTCATCGTGACCGGCGCCAACTCCGGCATCGGGCGAGTGACCGCCCAGCGCCTGGCGCGGCGGGGCGCGCGGGTGGTGCTGGCGGGGCGCTCGCTGCAGCGCTGCCAGGCGTTCGCCGCCGAGCTCGGGCGCGAGGTCGACCCGCGCCGGATCGACGTGCTGGCCCTGGACCTGGCCGATCTGGCGTCGGTGCGGGCGGCGGCGGCGGCGGTGATCGAGCGCCGCTGGCCGATCGCCGGCCTCATCAACAACGCCGGCGTCGCTGGCTCTCGCGGGCAGACCCGCGACGGGTTCGAGCTGGCCTTCGGCGTGAACCACCTGGGCCACTTTCTGTTCACGCGCTTGCTGGAAGCGCGCCTGCGCGAGTGTGCGCCCGCGCGCGTGATCAACGTGTCGAGCGACGCGCACCTGCGCATCAAGGACATCGACTTCGCGGCGCTGGATGGGCCGACACGAACCCGGACCGGGCTGCGCGAATACGGCGTGTCCAAGCTGTGCAACGTGCTGTTCACGCGCGCGCTGGCGCGGCGCTGGGCGGGCAGCGGCGTGACCAGCTACGCCGTGCACCCGGGCGTGATCGCCACCGATATCTGGCGCCAGGTACCTCAACCGCTGCGGTGGTTGATGACCCGCCTGATGGCGACCCCGGATGACGGCGCGGCGACCACCCTCCTGTGCGCCACCGCACGCGAGCTGGCCGCGGTGACCGGTCGTTACTATCGCAACCAGCACGAGGCCCGGCCGAGCCGGCTCGCCGAGGACGACCGACTCGCCGACAGGCTCTGGCAAGAGAGCGAAAAGCGGACCGGCCTCTTGATGACCGGCGCCTGATGCCCATCATCAAGCGGCCGGCGCGGCCAATCAGCGCTGCTATTGGCGTAATACCGAATAAGCGCCTTCGTCAGGCGGGCGATGCCGGGTTCACCATGACCCATTACATGGTCACCGCCGCCCAGCTACAGACCATCGAGAGCTCGGTCAGCGGCGGCGCGCCGAATGACTGACCCGCTCCTTCGGGTCTTTGCACTCCCCAGGGCGGGCGAGGCAACTCGCCGGCCTTTTTTCGTTCAATTCCGCCGGATGATGCGTCGAGCCGGCGCAAACCTTCCTTGTGTCCTGCGCTTCGTAATGCTTGGATAGCGTCCCCTCACCCCCATGCGACTCGCGGTCGAGATCACGACCTGCACGGCCCAGCGTGCGGGGATCGGGTATTACACGGAACATCTGGTCGACGGCCTGCTGGCGACCTGCGCGCCGGAGGACCAGGTGGTTCTCATCGGCAACCGCAAGCTTGGTCCGGACGTCACCCAGAAGTGGGCGGGGCGCCTGCGAATTGCCGGGGTCCCGGTGCGCTACATCTGGATGCAGTCGGATGCACCGCGCATGCTGCGCGAGGTGGGCGCCGACTTCGGGGTCTTTCCCAACTACCTGGCGCCGCTGGGATCGCCCTGCCCCTACCTGAACATCGTCCACGACCTGGCGCTCATCCGCACGCCAGAGTTCTTCAACACCCGCAAACGCCTGATGGTGCAGGCGCTGCTGCCGATCGTGGCGCAATCGGCGGCGGCGGTGGGCACGGTATCGGAGGCTTCGCGGCGCGACGTGGTGTCGATGCTCTCGGTGCCGGAGGACCGCATCGTGATGCTGCCGGGCGCGCCGCACCCGTCCTGCCGGCCCTCGACACCGGAGGAGATCGCGCGTGTGCGCGCCCGCTACCGGTTGACCCGACCGTACGTGCTCTCCGTCGGCACGCTCGAGCCGCGCAAGAACTTGCCCATGCTGCTGCACGCGTTCGATCGCCTGCTGGCGCGCACGGGCACCGCCAGCGCGGACCTGGATCTGGTGACGGTGGGCGGGCGCGGCTGGCGCGACCGCCACCTGCGTTCGGAGCTCGAGCGGCGCCTGCCCAATGGTCGGGTGCACGCGATCGGCTACGTGCCCGAGGTGGATCTGGTCGCGCTCTACTCGGGCGCCCAGGTGCTGGCCTATCCGTCGCACTTCGAAGGATTCGGCTTGCCGGCGCTGGAGGCGATGGCCTGCGGCACGCCGGTGGTGGCCTCCGACATCTCGGCGCTGCGCGAGGTGAGCGGAGCGGCCGCGACGCTGGTGCCGCCCGGCGACGAGGTGGCGCTGGCCGACAGCATCGCCAGGCTGGTGGAGGACCCGTCGCTGCGCGCCGCGGCGCGCGAGCGCGGGTTCCAGCGCGCCGCGGACTTCGGATGGCACAAGACCGCGCGCACGCTGTGGGACTTCGCGCGCGCGCATACCCGCAAGCGGCCGCCGTCGATCACCCAGCTGCCGGTGGGGCGCGGCGCGCCCGGAGTCGCCGCTTTTGGCCCGCCGCCCGCGGGCGGCGATCGGGAGGACTGGGCGGTGCTGGCCACCGTCGCCTACGCCGATCTGTTCGACGCCGCCGTGGGCGTCGACGACCTGGCGCGCACCTGCCTGGGCGTGCGCATCAGCGCCGACGAGGTGCTCCGGCGCGCGCGCCTGGCGCCCCTGTCGGAGCTGATCACCATCGACGCCAGTCAGTCGGTGGTGACGCTGCGCGGGCGCGAGCAGCTGGTCGCCCGCCGCGAAGAGGGCGTGCGGCGCACCGCCGAGCTGTTGCAGCGCCACCAGCGGGTGATCTCGGCGCTGGCGACGCTGCCCTTCATCCGCATGCTGGCGCTGTCGGGCGGCACCGCGCACAAGAACGCGCGCGGCGGCGACGATATCGATCTCTTCGTCGTGGCGGCGGGCGGGCGCGCCTACAGCGCGTATACCGCGCTGTTCCTGATCAGCCGCCTGACCAAGACGCGCGGCGTGGTCTGCCCCAACTACCTGGTGGACGAAGACCACCTGCAGATCGCGTATCACCACGATCTGTTCACCGCGCACCAGGCCATCTCGATGGTGCCCATCGCTGGCATGGAGGTGTTCGCGCGCTTCGTGCGCGCCAACGACGAGTGGATTCGCAAGCTTTACCCGGGCTACCAGCCGCGGCCCCCGGCGGCGGCGCTGGGCCGGCCGCGCGTCCAGGGCGCGATCGAGCGCGGCGTCGAGCTGGCCGGCGATCGCCTGGAGCAGCTGTTGCGCGTGCTGTGGCGCCTGCACCTCGGGCGC
>DASRQZ010000219.1:0-86601 GCA_035696125.1 Polyangia bacterium | reverse complement strand
CAGGATGCGCTCTTCCAGGAACTGCCGCTCCGAGGCGGTGAGGATCTGGGTGGCGTCGAGCAGGAAGATCGCGGCGTCGGCGCGCGGCACGTAGCCGTAGGTGATCTCGGCGCGTTGCTCGTTGATGTCGTTGACGCCGGGTGTGTCGACGATGGTCAGCTGGTTGGCCAGGATCGGGGCCGGGTGCGTGAGCTCGACGTGGTGCAGGCTGGCGCGCGCCTCGGCGGTCGCCGTCGCCGGGCCGTCGGTGCCCTTCCTGTCCCCGTCCTTCTTGCCTTTGCCGCCGGGTTCGCCGTGGGGGCCCGTGGCGGCGCTGGCGATAGCCTCCTCGCCTTCGACGGTCAGCCAGGATGCCAGGGCGCCGGCGGCGATCTGCCGCCGCTCGCCATTTTCGAAGACCAGCGTGGCGGGGCCGGGCTTGCCTTCGATGATGTGGGTCAGCACCGCGGTGGTCGGAGTGATGCCGGTCGGCAGCACCGCCTCGCCGAGGAGCGCATTGATGAAGGTCGACTTGCCGTGATTGAACTCGCCCAGCACCACCAGCGAAAATCGTTCCTCGTCGAGCTTGGGGATGCGGATCTCGCGGATGTCGCGCGCAGTCGAGGTCAGCCCGGAGGCCTCGGCGGCCGCGGCCAGGCTCTCGAGCGCGGCGCGGATCGCCGCCTTGCGCTCGTCTGTCGAACCGCTGCTGCCAGGCTTGCCGGTCTGGCCCGGGCTCTGGTCTTTTTTCGGCGGCTCGCTCATCGCTTCTTGATGATGGAGATGATGTCGGCGACCTGGGCGTCGCACTCTTCCTTCGACAGCGCGGGCTGCGCGGCGTCGCTGGGCGCACCCACCAGGCCGCGGTAGTAGTGGGTCCTGGCGAAGAGGCGCAGGGCCGCCACCCGTTTCGGTAGATAGGGGTGGGTTTGCATCAATTCGTCGAGGCGACCCGGCCCGCGGTTGACCTCCTCCAACTGCGCGAGGTACTCGTCGAGGTTGATGTCGCTATAGAGCTTGCGCGAGCCGATCGCCAGCTTGACCAGGCACCCGATCGAGGCGTCGAGGTCGCGGGTGCACAGCAGGCCGCTGCGGTCGCAGGTGACCTCCGCGCGCCGCGCCCAGGCGTTGAGCGCCATCACCGCCGGCCTGACGCTCCAGCGCAGGAACAAGTTGGCGGCGCGTTTGAGAAAGAACAGGGTGGTCATGTAGACCACGTGGTTGTTCTGGATGTGGCCACACTCGTGGCCGATCACGTCCAGCAGCTCGACGTCGGACAGGTGATCGATGAGCGCGGCGTTGACCACAACGTATGGGTCGTCGGTGGTCCCGAAGGTGTGCGCGTTGAGGGAGCCGATGTTGGGCGAGACGTACAGCGTGGGGATCGGAATCCGCAGCACTTCGGCGCACCTGACGCCCAGCTTCCAGACCTTGGAGAACTGCCGCTCGGTGACCTTGACCGCGGTGCCCAGCATGCGGCTCTTCTCGACGGTCTGCCAGAGCCGCACCGTCGCTTCGACGGCCAGCGTCACCGGGCGCACTCGATCCAGGGTGTTGCGCACCTTGAGGTCGCCGCCGTAGGCATAGACCGCCCCCTCGCGCGAACGGGCAGAGGCTTCGCCCTTGCGCGCGGCGACGTAACGTGAGAACGAAAGGTCGATCTGAGGCTTGGGCACGCCTGACCCGATCATAATAGACTACCCGCCGACGATGACCATGACGTTGACCAGCGCCGCGCCCCTCTCTGACGAGGCGGAGGCGGAAACCGGCGCCCGCGCCGAGCCGGCCCGCCGCCACAGCGAGGCGGAGATCGGCTTCATGCGCCGGGCGCTGGCCGCCGCCGAAGAGGCCGCGGGGCGCGGCGAGGTTCCGGTCGGCGCCGTGGTCACGCTGGGCGACGAGATCGTCGCCGTGGCGCACAACGAGCGCGAGACCGGCAGCGACCCGACCGCGCACGCCGAGATCGTCGCGCTCCGGCGCGCGGCCGCGGCGGTCGGCAACTGGCGCCTCAACAACGCCGACCTCTACGTCACCATGGAGCCCTGCCCGATGTGCGCCGGCGCGCTGGTCAACGCCCGTATCCGGCGCCTGTACTTCGGCTGCGACGACCCCAAGGCCGGCGCGGTTCGTACCCTCTACCGGATCCTCGACGACCGCCGCCTCAACCACCGCGTCGAGGTGGTTCCTGACCTGCTGGCCGCCGAGGGCGCGGCGCTGCTGCGCGCGTTCTTCGGAAGACTTCGCCGCTAGACTTCCGGTCACGGTCGGAGAAGGCAAACGCCATGACGCCATGGACGCCATGACGCCATGGACGCCATGGTCCGGATTTCTTGACCAATCCGGACCTGGCGTCGCTTGACGTCTTGGCGTTCAAAAGATTGCGCGGGGGGCTACTTGCCCGCGAACGCCACGATCTTCTCTTCCATCTTTTCGATGACCTTGACCTCGAACGTCTCGCCGTAAAGCGCGTTAGCCTCGACGATGCCGGTCGGGCTGGTGACGTTGATCTCGGTCAGCCAGCCGCCGATGACGTCGAGGCCCACGAAGAAGTGGCCGCGCTCGCGCAAGCGCGGGCCGACCGCGCGCACGATGGCCAGGTCGCGCTCGTCGAGCGTGGTCGACATCGGGCGCGCGCCCACGTGCAGGTTGCCGCGCGCGTCGTCGGGCGCGGGCACGCGCAGCACCGCGCACAGCGGCTCGCCGTCGCACAGCACGATGCGCTTGTCGCCGGCGCGCACCTCCGGCAGGTACTTCTGCGCCACGGTCCAGCGCCGGCCGAGGTTTGTCGCCTGCTCCAGGATAGCGCCGGTGTTGGGGTCGCCGCGCCGCACGTGGAACACACCGAAGCCGCCGGAAGCGTCGAGCGGCTTGACCACCATCTCGCCGCCCTGCTCGGCCAGGAACGAGCGCAGCCGACCGGCCTCGCGCGTGACGATGGTGGGCGGGGCCAGATCCGGGTAGTCGAGCACCGCCAGCTTCTCGTTGGATTCGCGCAGCCCGCGCGGGTCGTTGATGAGCAGCGTCTGGCCGCGTGCTCGCTCGAGCAGCAGGGTCGCGAAGTAATAGTCGAGATCGAAGGGCGGGTCCTTGCGCATGAAGACCGCCTGGCAGCTCCGTAGCGGCACCACCGCCTGCGGCCCCAGCAGGTAATGATCGCCGACCACGCGCCGGACGGTCACCGGCCAGGCACGCGCCACGGCGTCGGCATGCTCCAGGCACAGGTGGCGCGGCTCGCAGAACCAGATCTCGTGGTTGCGCGCCTGGGCCGCGAGCATGAGCGCGAAGGTGGAATCGCCCGCGATCTGCAGGCGCGCCAGGGGGTCCATCACGAACAGCAGCTTCATGGTCATGATTGTGGCAGCGTTTAGGGGGAAGATCCCGTTCCGCCGGACGGCGTTGCCGGCGTAGCCGATGATGATGATGTTGTTGTTGATGATGTTGAGGTCGCCGGCGCGGCATCGCCAGTGGGCGCGCTCTCTTTCATGGGTAGCAGGTGCTCGAGCCCGTGCTTGCGCATGCGGTAGTAGAGGGTCGAGCGGTTGATGCCCAGGGTGCGCGCGGCGTGCGCGATGTTGCCTTGCGACTGATCGATGGCGGCGACGATCTCGGTGCGTTCTTGCTCGGACAGACGTTCGTGCAGCGGGCGCGCGCCGTCGCGGCCCGGGATGGGCGTGCGGCCGCCGATCGGCCCGGCCAGACCGGGCGCGGCCGCGGCGACCCCCGCCGGCAACGGGCGGCGGCTGAACTCGAGATCGGCGGCGGTCAGCTCGCTGCCGCGCGCCAGGATCATCGCGCGCTCGATGACGTTCTCCAGCTCGCGCACGTTGCCCGGCCAGGGATAGGCCGACAGGGACGCCAGCGCGGTGGGATCGACGCCGCGCACCCGCTTGCCGATGGTCTGCGCATACTTCTGGATGAAGTGCTCGCACAGGACCGGGATGTCGCCGGGCCGGTCGCGCAGCGGCGGCAGGTGGATCGGAAAGACGTTGAGCCGGTAGTAGAGGTCCTCGCGAAACTCGCCGGCCGCGATCTGCGCCTCCAGATCCCGGTGGGTGGCCGACACCACGCGCACGTCGACCTTGACCGTCTCGGCGCCGCCGACGCGCTCGAACTCCCGCTCTTGCAGCACGCGCAGCAGCTTGACCTGCACGTCGACCGGCAGGTCGCCGACCTCGTCGAGGAACAGCGTGCCGCCGTCGGCCAGCTCGAAGCGGCCCAGGCGCCGCGCCACCGCGCCGGTGAAGGCGCCCTTCTCGTGGCCGAACAGCTCGGACTCGAGCACGCCGGGCGCCAGCGCCGCGCAGTTGACGCGCACGAAGGGGCGCGTCTCGCGCGCGCTGTTGATGTGGATCGCGCGCGCCACCATCTCCTTGCCGGTGCCGGTCTCCCCGCGCAGCAGCACCGTCGACGCGGTCTGCGCCACCTGCTCGACGCGCGCCAGCACCTCGCGCAGCGCCGGCGAATCACCGACGATGGCGCCGAAGTTGAATGCGCTGTGCGCGTCGCTCGAGAGGATGCCGGCGTACTGCTGCAGCTGCTCGCTGAGCCGGCGGTTTTCGCGCACCAGCTGAAAGCGCTCGATGGCGTGGGTGAGGATGCCGCGCAGCTCCTTGGCGTCCCAGGGCTTGGTGACGTAACGGTAGATGCGGCCGAGGTTGATGGCCTCGATCAGCACGTCGACGTCGGTGAACGCGGTCACGATGATGCCGACCGCGTCGGGGCGGATCTCGCGCGCGGCCTTGAGCAGCTCGAGCCCGGTCAAGCGGGGCATACGCTGGTCGGTGACGATCACGGCGACGTCGTGCTGTTTGACCAGCG
The DNA here is from genome assembly GCA_035696125.1 of Polyangia bacterium. GTDB lineage: Bacteria > Myxococcota_A > Polyangia > Fen-1088 > Fen-1088 > DASRQZ01. Next base: position 81,804 of record DASRQZ010000219.1, on the reverse strand, counting down.
CCAGCGCCTCTTCCCCGCTGCCGGCGGGCAGCAACGAAAAGCTCTTGCCGAAGTTGAAGCGGATGGCGTCGAGATTGTCGGGCTCGTCATCGACCACGAGCACCGGGACCTTGTTCGACTCCTGACCGGACGCCGCCATGGCCAGGACGGTAGCATAGGCCGGTTTTTGCTGGCGACCTCCGTTGTTGATACGCTCGGCGCCTTGTTGCCGATGACCAAAAGGAAACCCTCCGACGACGGGCAGACGGGCAGCGGGCCGGTGAGCTTGTCGGCGCGCAAGCCCATGGCCCGCGCGGTGAGGATCGCGCTCTTTCAGCGCGAGATCCGCGAGCGGCTGTCGCCGGCCGCGCTCGACCTCATCTTCGCGCGCGTCGAGGTCATCTCGGAGGGGCAGCGCGCGGTGCGCGCCGGTCGCGACTCGTACTTCGGTTCGACCATGCTGACCGTCGACCTGCCGGCACTGTCGGCGCTGCTCAGCGACGCGTGCGACGCCGGCACGGCGCGCCGCCTGGCGGCGCTGCTGGACGGCGACCCCGCCGTGGCGCGGCGAATCCAGGGGCTGTCAGAGCGCGAGGCGGCGCGCGTCGCGGGCGCGGCGCCCCGCCAGGTCGGTACCCACGTCAGCATTCGTTCGCAGGGGGCCAAGGTCTTCGTCGACGTCGACGTCGAGGCGGTTTTCAGCTGAGGCAGGCCATGACCGACGACGCGACCTACACCTTCGCCGGCGTCGCCAAGATCCTCGAGATCAGCGAGAGCAAGCTGCGCTATTGGTCGCAGGTCGGCTTCGTGGGTCCGTCGGTGCGCCGCGGCGGCAAGCAGCTCTTCAACTTTCAGGATCTGGTCAGTGTCAAGGCGGCCAAGGAGCTCGCCGACCGCGGCTTCAGGACCGCCGAAGTACGCAAGGCCCTGGACGCCGTGCGCGCGTCGCTGCCCCACATCGACCGTCCCCTGGACCGCATTCGGGTATCCTTCGACGGACAGGCGTTGGTGGTGGTCGACGAGGGCGGCGCCTACGACGTCACCGGCCAGCGGGTGTTCGACTTCGGCCTCGGCGATCTGGCGCGTCGGATCAGCGACGCCGGCCAGGGCGGTGGCGTGCTGCTGGTCACGCCGGTGCCGGCGGGCGACGACGATGGTGGCGCCGATGACACGCCGGGATCCGGCGAACCGGCGCGCAACGCCTACGACTGGTTCGTCGAGGGGACGCGCCTCGAGGGCCGCACCGACATCGAGGGCAGCGAGGATCAGGCGGCGCGCGCTTACCGGCGGTCGCTGGCTCTGGATCCCGGGCTGGCGCCGGCGCACACCAACCTGGGCAACATCGCCTACCGCGGGGGCGACCGGCTGCGCGCGCGCGTGTGCTTCGAGACCGCGCTGGCGCTCGATCCCGACCAGCCCGAGGCCCGCTTCAATCTGGCCAATCTGATCCTCGAGGAGGGCGATCTGGAGCTGGCCGTGGCCGAGCTGCGCCGGGTCCTGCAGGTCGCTCCCGAGTTCGCCGACGCACACTTCAATCTGGCGGTCGCGCTGGAGCGCCTGGGTGGCCGCGCCCAGGCCCGCGCGCACCTGGAACGCTACATCAAGCTCGAGCCCGAGCCGGCGGCACCCTGGGCCGAGCAGGCGCGGGCGTTGATCGAGCGCTTGAGTGACTAGCGGCCGCGAGGGTTGCTTCTCGCAAGGCCTGCCCTCTCCCCGGCCCTCGTCCCGCGGACGGGCGAGGGTGACGGGTTCTTTGGCGTGGAGGTGGTTCTGTGCCTCCGCTTTCCGGGCCTCCCTCCCTCGATTCCGGCGCCCCCACGGACGGTGAATCGAGGGAGGGAGGTCCGTAGAGCAGAACCGCTGAACGACCGCAGCGTTGAAAGACGCGGCACCCTCGCCCGTCCGCGGGAGAGGGCCGGGGAGAGGGCAGGCCTTGCGAGACGCGAGGCCCGCCCGCGCTACCTCGGCATCGCTTCCTTGACCCCACCGTCGATTGGCAGCGCCGCCCCGGTCGTGAACCGCGATCGTTCCGAGGCCAGGAACAGCGCCGCTTCGGCCACCGCCGCCGCCGGGATGGGCCCCACGCCCATGACGTTTCTTTGCCGGTAATCCTCGATCTGCTGCTCTGCGGTGACGCCGCGCTGGGCGGCGCGCTGGGCGATGAGCGCGCGCATGAGCGGCGTCTCGACGAAGTCGGCGTTGAAGCAGTTGACCCGGATACCGGCCGGGCCGAGCTCGGTGGCCAGGTTGCGCGCCAGCGCCGCGACCGCGGCCTTGGAGCTGGCGTAGGCGGCGTTGTCGGCGGTGGGCGCGAAGGCTCCCTTCGACGCGTTGAAGACGATCGCGCCTCCGCGTCCGCCCTGCTTCATGGCGCGGATCGCGGCGCGCGCCGCCAGGAAGTACCCCTTGACGTTGAGATCGAAGTGGCGGTCCCAGATCTCCTCGCTGGTGTCGACGACGGGCCCGGCCTGGATGAAGCCGGCGTTGCACACCAGGATGTCGACGCCGCCGAAGGCCAGCACCGCCTGGTCGAACGCGGCCTCGGTCTCTGCCGCGCGCGCGGCGTCGGCCTCGACGGCCACCACCCGGTGTGGATCTTTGCACGCGCGCGCGATGGTCTCGGCGGTCTCGCGCAGCGCGGGGCCAGCGATGTCGGTCAGCACCAGATGCGCGCCCTCGGCGGCGAAGCGCTCGGCGATCGCGCGCCCGATGCCGCTGGCGGCGCCGGTGATCAACGCCACTCGCCGGCTGAGCTCGCGTTCGCCGTGCTTGAGCTTGGCCAGCTCCAGCGGCCAGTACTCGAACTCGATGGCGTCGGCGTCGTCCAGGAAGCGAAAGCCGCCCAGCGCCTCCGACGCCTCGGCCACGCGCATGACGTGGCGATAGCAGAGGTTGCCGACCACGGCGTTGGCCTTGTCCTTCATCGCGGTCACCAGCCCCAACCCGGGTAGCAGCACCACGCGCGGCGACGGTTCCAGCATGTCGAGCTTCGGGCCGGATCGCGCAAAGGTCTCCCGGTAGTGGTCGGCGAAGCCGGCCAGCGAACGCGCGATGGCCTGCGTGCATTCCGCCGCCGACAGCGCGGGCAGGTCGGCGTCGACGTACAGCGGCAGGCGGCCACAGCGCAGGATGTGCTCGGGCGTCGACATGCCGCGCGCCGCGATCTCGCCCGCGCGCGCCGCGCCCGCGAAGGCCAGCGCCTCGGGAGAGTCGTCATAGTGCAGGATCACGGCGCGCGCGCCCGAAAGCTGGCCGCGCAGCGCCGGCAAGATCGCGCGCGCCAGCTCGCGCCGCCGCTCGGGCGGCGCGGCGGCCGCGACCCGGACCCCGCCCAGCCCAGCCGCGCCCGCCGCCGCGCGCCGATCGGCGATGAAACGCAGAGCACGGTTGATCAGCCGGTGCAGATTCTCGTAGCACTCCTTGGCCGAGTCGCCCCAGGCGATCAGGCCGTGTCGCCCCAGCACCAACCCGCGCGCGTTGTCGGCCACCGGGCCCAGGTTGACCACGGCGCGCGCCAGCGGAAAGCCGGGCCGCACGTAATCGACGTAGGCGGCGTCATCGCCGAGCGCCTCGCGCACCAGCGCGCCCGGGCGGGGGGTGTCGGTCAGCGCCTGGGTCGCGAAGTCATGGGTGTGAACGATGAAACGCGCCGGCAGCACCGAGTGCAGCGGCGTCTCCACCGAGGGGGCCGCCTCGCCGCCGTCGGTCATGCAGGCGCGCATGAACGCCATCATCTCTTCGTCGGACATGCTGGTTCGCTGCCGCAGCTGATCCAGGTCGCCCCGGCGCAGCCCGGTGAACCCGCGCGCGCCGATCGTGCGCAGGTCGGTGCCGCTGCCCTTGACCCGCAGCACCTCGACCGGCCGGCCCGCGAAGTCGGTCTCGCGCCGCTTGAGCGAGCTGTTACCGCCGCCAGGCTGGGTCAGCGACCCGTCCTGTCCGATCAGGTTCGATAAATAGACCAGCAGCGCGAGCTCGTCGGAGCCAGCGGCGATCTCGGCCGCGCGCGCGTCATCCCAGCGGTAATCCACCGCCGCAACTTACCATCGAAGAGCGGGGGCTATGATCGATCGACGGCGAAGGTCACCTCGCCGTCGTGGTCGACCTCGACGGTGACGCTCCACGGGCGGCAGCACACGGCGCAATCCTGGACGAAGACCTGGCGACCGGTCTGGGACGGGTCGAAGTCGGCCGCGATCTCCCCCGGTTCGCCACAGAAGGGACATTCAACGGCCTGGTCATCGACATGCGACATGAAAATGGATCCGATCCCCGAGATGCCTATGATAGTCGACGAGCCGATGGCGCGCTGGTTCGTATACGTCCTTCGCTGTCGCGACGGGTCGCTGTACACCGGCATCAGCACCGACGTCGCCGAACGGGTGGCGACTCACAACGCCGGTCGGGGCGCCCGCTATACCCGCCCGCGCCTGCCGGTCACGGTGGTGCACGTCGAGCGAAAGCGCTCGCGGTCGACGGCCCTGAAGCGGGAGGCCGCAATAAAGGCGCTGTCACGCGACCAAAAATTGCACATGCTCAACGGTGCGTGAGCTCGATCGTTCCCCGCGCCTTGATCGGCTTTTGGGCCCTGGCTGGCGCCATGGGTGAGCCCTTGGCCCGTCCGCGCGCCACCCGCGCGCCGGCCCCAGACCGTATCCGGATTCCAGCTGGGCCGTTCATTCAAGGATCGATTCGTGGCGAAGATGACGAGCGGCCGGCACGTACTAGGGTGTTACCCGCCTTCAGCATCGACCGCACCGAGGTGACCCGGGGCGCTTACGCCAGCTGTGTCGCGGCCGATCGCTGCCGCGGCGTACCTGGCGGTCCGGCTCGCGCGGCGCCGGGTGGGCCGGCGTCGCCGGCGCCCGATCCCGATGAAAGCCTGCCGATCGCCAACGTCAGCTGGGAAGAAGCTCAAGCTTTCTGCCGATTTGCGGGTGGGCGCCTGCCCACGGAGGCGGAGTGGGAGAAGGCGGCCCGCGGCACCGACGGACGGGAATTCCCCTGGGGAGACGACTCCCTGTGCGACCGTGGCAACTGGGGAAACTTCGACGGCGAAGGACCCTGCGCCGAGCGCAACCCGGGGCACCCGGTGGCGGTCGGGGGCTACCCCGCGGGAGCCAGCCCCTACGGGGTGCTGGACCTGGGGGGCAATGTCTGGGAGTGGGTCGCCGACCGCTACGAGGACGACGCCAGTCCGGTGGTGCCCGGACTGCCTACCCGTCTGGGGCACGCGACCAAGTCACCGGAAACCGGAGAGTCGCGCCAGGGCCCGAGGCGTGTCGCGGGACGTGCGACCCCGCCCGACCGGCGTGTGGTGCGTGGCGGATCCTGCTGCAGCTACTTCGTGGGCCCGCGCGCGGCCAATCGCAACGCCTGGGCGGCCGACCACCGCGACTTCGACCTGGGATTCCGGTGCGCGTCCGATCGCTGAGCACCACCGCCGCCGCGCTGCTGGCGGCGCTCACCGGTGTGGCGGCGCTGCCGCCACCGGCGCCGGCGCACGCCGGCCCCATCACGGCCGGAAAGAAGGACGTGACCACCGGCGCTTCGATCAGCTGGCCGGCCGCATCCGGTCTCAGCAAGATGGTCGTCGGGCCAGTCGTCGGCGGCGTCGGCGACGGGGCCGCGCGCATGCACAACGGCGACGAGCTGCCGGTGCCGTCCGAGGGCGACCGCGACCGCCCGCGCATCCTGCACGTACAGGAGATGCTGCGCGACATCGTCCACGGCGCGATCCTGCGCAAATACCGCGTCGGCATGCGGGTGGTGGACGCGCGCTCGGGACGCATCCTCTTTGGCCGGCGCAGCGGCGCGCTCATGGACCCGGCGTCGAATCAGAAGGTGCTGGCGACGGCGACCGCCATGATGCGCCTGGGCGCCGAGTGGCGGTTTCGCACCGAGCTATCGGGCCCGGCGCCGGCCAGCAACGGCGTGATCACCGGCGACGTTTACCTGCGCGGCAGCGGCGACCCCACCCTGCGTAGTGGCGACATCCAGGCGATGGCCGAACGCATGGCGCGCGCCGGGATCCAGCGCATCGACGGCGCCATCGTCGCCGACCCGCGCCGCATCGGCACCGACGAGCTGGGGCCCGACGCCGGCGCGGACGGCGTGCCTTCGGACGACGATCCGGCGCCGGCGCGGCCACCGCTGATCGTCAACCGCGGTCTGATGTACGTCCGCGTGCGCGCCGGCGCCGACGAGGGCAGCCCCGCCGAGATCACGACCACGCCGTCCGACGACAACTTCGAGATCCGCAACCGCGCGCGCACCACGACCTCCGGCGCGACCAGGCTCGCGGTCAGCCTGAGCGCGGTCGGCAGCAAGGTCCACATCGACGTCACCGGCAAGATCGCCGCCAGGCACGGCGCGCAGACCTTTCGCCGCAAGGTGCCCCACCCTGCGCTGTGGGCCGGCATCCTGCTGCGCGCCGCGCTGGTGCAGGCCGGCGTCGCCGTCCGCGACCCGGTGCGGGTTGCCTCGTCGCCGGTCGCCCAGCCGCTGATCGAACGGCACGAGTCGGCGCCGCTCGGCATCCTCTTGCGCCGGATCAACAAAGATTCGGACAACGACCAGGCCGAGCGGGTGCTGGAGGCTGCGGGCGCCGAGGTCTACGGTGGCCCGCCTTCGCCAGACAAGGGCGTGCGCCTGCTGCGCGAGGTGATCGGAGAGCTCGGCCTGTCGCCGGGGACCTACGTGTCGCGCAACGGCTCGGGGCTGGGGCATGCCAATCGCATCACCCCAGACGCCATGGCCAGCCTGCTGCGCGCGTTGTACCTGGATCCGCGCATCGGCCCCGAGATCTTGCAGTCGCTGTCGGTGGGCGGCATCGACGGTACCACCCGAAACCGTTTCAAAGGCTCGCTGGCGGCGCGGCGCGTGCGCGCCAAGACCGGCACGCTGAACGGCAAGTCCTGTCTGTCGGGCTACGTCGGCGACGGCTCGGACGTGGTGGTGTTTTCCATCCTGATCGACGGCCTGCGTGGCAAGGTGCTGCGCGCCGTGCGCGGCGCCCAGGTGGGCGCGGTTAACGCGATGATGCGCTACGTACGCGAGGGCGCCGGCGAGATCCCGTCGACGCCGCCCGATCTGGATCAGCCGCCGAGCGGCAACGACTTCGAGAACGGCGAAGAGGTCATGGAGAGCGACAGCGAGACCGGCGAGTCCGAAGAGCCGCCCAAGCCAGGCGAGGATCCGGTCGACCTGGTCCTCAAGCACGAACGCGCGGCGGCCGCAGCCGCGAGGTCACCGTAGATCCGCGAGACGCAGCCTACGGGACGACGTCGCCTTCTTCTTCGCTGGCGCGGCGCTTGCCGCGTTTGGCGGGCTTCGCGACCTTGCCGTTGTTGCCGTTGCTGCCGTTGCTCGAGGCGGCGCCCGCCGGAAAGAATTTCTTGGCGGCCGACTTGAGCGCGTCGGCCTTGTTGGTCTTCTCCCAGAAGAAGTCCGCGTCGCTGCGGCCGAAGTGTCCGTAGGCCGCGGTCTTCTGATAGATGGGCCGCAACAGATTGAGCTCGCGAATCAGCGCGCCAGGCCGGCAGTCGAAGTGGGCCCGCACCAGCTCGGCCAGCCGATCCTCCGGCGCGGTGCCGGTGCCAAAGGTGTGCACCAGCAGCGAGACCGGCTCGGCGACGCCGATCGCGTAAGCCAGCTGCACCTCGCAGCGGCGCGCCAGCCCGGCCGCGACCAGGTTCTTGGCGATGTAGCGCGCGTAGTAGCAGGCCGAGCGATCGACCTTGGAGGGATCCTTGCCCGAGAAGGCGCCGCCGCCGTGGCGTCCCATGCCGCCGTAGGTGTCGACGATGATCTTACGCCCGGTCAGCCCGGAGTCGCCCATCGGCCCGCCGACGACGAAGCGGCCGGTGGGGTTGATGAAGTACTTGGTCTTGGGCGTGGCGAAGCCAGACGGCAGCACCGGTTTGACGACCTCCTCCATCACCGATTCCTTGAGGGTCTTGTACTTGACGTCCTCGCTGTGCTGGGTCGACACCACGACCGCGTCGATCCCCAGCGGCCGCCCGTCGGCGGCGTAGCGCACGGTGACCTGGCTCTTGCCATCGGGGCGCAGGAAGTCGAGCGTGCCTTTCTTCCGCACCTCGGCCAGCCGCTTGGCCAGCTTGTGCGCGGTCATGATCGGCATCGGCATCAGCTCCGGCGTCTCGTTGCAGGCGTAGCCGAACATCATTCCCTGATCGCCCGCGCCCTGCTCGTCCTTGGTGTAGACGCCCTTGCCGTCGACGCCCTGAGCGATATCGGGCGACTGCTGCTCCAGCGCCACCATCACGCCGCAGGTCTTCCAGTCGAAGCCCATGTCGGAGTGGCTGTAGCCGATCTCCTTGACCACCGCGCGCACGATCTTGGGGATGTCGATCTGCGCCGACGAAGTGACCTCGCCCGCGACCATGACGAATCCGGTCTTGGTCAGCGTCTCGCACGCGACCCGCGAACCCTTGTCGTCCTTGAGGAGCGCGTCGAGGATGCCGTCCGACACTTGATCGCACAGCTTGTCGGGGTGGCCTTCGGTAACACTCTCGGAGGTGAAAAGCGATTCGGACATCGGGAGCTCCTTCGAACGAGAGGGGGGACCGGTGGGGGTCCCCAGCGGCGGCTGCGAAGTCTCCCAGCCGCGTACGTGTGAGTCAATCACCAACATCCGGTCACCGCCGGGATCGCGCTGCAGGTCGCGCGCCGCCGCGGGGGGCGATGACCGGGTGGTTGGCGGATGTTAAGCTTCCGGAGTGGAGCCGCTCAAGAAGTACCGGAAGTCGGGGCTCGAGCACTTCATCAAGTTCGTGCGCGACCTGCCGGTACCTTCGCCGAAGCAAATCTACGCGCGGCTAGAGGAGCTGGGCTACCGGGGGCAGGACGAGGCGCGGCGCGCGGTGTCGCTCATGGCCTACCGGCACGTCCGGCGCATCAAGCGCGTGTATCTGGACGGGGCGAAGCGCGATCAGCTGCTGCCCAAGTCGAACACCCTGCTGATCGGGCCAACTGGGTGCGGCAAGACCTACCTGGTCGAGTTGCTCTTCCAGCAGATCCTGCGCTTGCCCACCGTGATCATCGATATCACCACCTACTCGGAGACCGGCTACGTCGGCCAGGACCCGAGCACGATCCTGACGCGCCTGCTGCACGCGGCCGATGACAACCCGCTGCTCGCGTCCATCGGCATCGTCTGCCTCGACGAGTTCGACAAGATCGCCTCCGGCCAGAACAACGCGGTCTTCGCGGGCGCCGGCACCACCAAGGACGTGACCGGTATGGGCGTGCAGCGCGAGCTGCTCAAGATGCTCGAGTCATCCGAGGTCGTGGTGCCGCTGGAGCTGACCCACTCTACCTACGGCGACCACATCGTGCTGTCGACGGCCGACATCGCCTTCGTCGCGGCCGGCGCCTTCTCCGGCTTTCACCAGGTGGCGCGCAGCCGCGCCTCGCGCGATCGCATCGGCTTCGGGCGCGAGGCGGTGGCGGGCGGCGGGTCGGGCGACGGCATCGCCGTCAGCTTTACCTCCGAAGAGGTCGAGCGGTTGGCCAACTTCCAGGCCTTCGGGTTCCTGCCCGAGCTGCTGGCGCGTTTCACGCGCTTCGTCCCGTTCGAAGCGCTGGATGCGGCGACGTTGATGGACATCCTGCGCAGCAGCGTGCTTGACCGCCTGACGCGCGAGTTCGAGGATGAGGGCTTCGAGCTGGCGGTCGACGATGACGTTCTGAACCACGTGATCGCCGAAGGCCTGCGGCGTGAAACCGGCGCGCGCGGCCTGTCGTCGATCCTGACCCGGCACCTGGAGGCGGCGGCGTTCGACGTGTTTGCCGAGACCGCGGGCGGCAAGATCCGCGTGCGCCTGGTGCAGGGCGCGATCCGGGTCGAAATCGCCTGATCGCAGCCTGATCGCGGCTTGCGTGATGCCCGCGCCGCCCCTAATGTCCGGCCGGGAGGAAGCGCGCATGAGAATCAGCCCCCGCATCGCTCTGTCTGTGACCCTGGCCGCCGCGCTGGCGCTGTCCGCGCCGTCCGCGCTGGCCGATCTCGAGCTGCCGCGTCCCAGTCCGGGCGCCAAGGTTTCCCAGGAGGTCGGCCTGACCCAGATCTCCGTCGACTACAGCTGTCCCGGCGTCAAAGGCCGAAAGATCTGGGGCGACCTCGTGCCCTACGACAAGCTCTGGCGCACGGGCGCCAACGCTGCGACCAAGGTTACTTTTAGCAAGGACGTCACCTTCGTCGATAAACCGGTGCCCGCTGGCAGCTACGCGCTGTTCACCATCCCGGCCAGGAACGGCGAGTGGACGGTGGTGCTCAACAAGAACGCCGATCAACCCGGGATCGGGCGTGAGTACAAGGCGGACCAGGATCTGCTGCGGGTCAAGGTGCGCGCGCAGCCCGCGCCCTTCCGCGAGCGGCTGGCCTTCATCTTTTCCAACTTCGACGAGGACAAGACGTCCCTGGACATCGAGTGGGAGAAGCTGCGGGTGACCATCCCGATCAAGGTCGGCACGGCGCAGCAGGCGGTCGCCAACATCAATAAAGAGCTCGACAATGCCTGGCGCCCCTTCGCCAACGCCGCCCGCTACATGCTGGAGATCAGGAAGGACTACGACGCCGGCCTCAAGTACGTCGACCAGTCACTGGCGCTGAAGCAGGACTGGTTCAACCTCTGGATCCGCGCGTCGCTGCTGGCCGCCAAGGGCAACTACAAGGACGCGCGCGCCGAGGCGCAGAAATCCTACGACCTGGGCGAGAAGGCGGGCGCCGGATTCTTCCTGGAGGGCGAGGTGAAGAAGGCGCTGGCCGAGTGGAGCAAGAAGACGTAGCCGCCCGGCGTGATCCAGGGATCGTCGACGCTGACGCCGACGTCGACGCCGACGGAAAGATCCGGCTCCGATCGTCGGCGTCGGCGTCGGCGTCGGCGTGGGCGATCCCTGGCCTATCCTCGGCGCGCGGCCAGCACCTTCCGGTACAACGCCTCGTATTTCGCCACCGTCGGCGCCAGCGGAAACACCGTCGCCGCGCGCTGGCGGGCGGCGCGTCCGAAGCGGTCCCGCAGGGCGTCGTCGCCGAGCAGGCGCACCACGTGGGCGGTCATGGCGGCGACGTCGCCGACCGGGGCCAGAAGGCCGGTCTCGCCGTCGGTCACCACCTCGGGAACCCCGCCCACGCGCGAGCCGACGACCGGGACGCCGCAGGACATCGCCTCCAGCGCGGCCAGACCGAAGCTCTCGCTCTCGCTGGGCAGCAGGAACAGATCGGCGTCGCGCAGCAACCCCGGAAGGTCGACCCGCTCGCCCAGGAACTGGACGTGCGGGATCAGATCCAGGTCGCGGACCCGGTCGCGGATTCGCTCGCGGTCGGGACCGTCGCCCACCAGCCATAGCACGGGCGGGGCCGCGGGCAGCCGCCGGCGGACCTCGGCGAAGATCGCGACCACGTCGTCGACCCGCTTGAGCGGGCGGAAGTTGGACACGTGGATCAGGACGGCGGGCGCATCGGACCGGCGCGGCGTACCGGCGTCGCCGGGGGGCGCGGGGGCGAAATGGACGGCGTCGACGAAGTTTGGGATCACCTCGATCGTCCGCTCGCGCGGGACGTCGAGCATCCGGTGCGTGGCATCGGCCAGCCAGACCGACGGCGCGGTGACCGCGTCGCTCTGCAGGATCGAGAACCGGGTCAGCGGCAAGAAGCTCAGGTCGTTGCCGACCAGGGTGATATCGGTGCCGTGCAGGGTGGTGACAATCGCGGGCGGTGGGACGTTGCCCCCGATCAGGACCTGGCGCGCCAGGTAGGCGCTGATCGCGTGCGGGATCGCGTAGTGCGCGTGCACCACGTCCAGGCCGTCGCGCCGCGCGACGTCGACGATCTTGGAGGTGAGCGCCAGCGCGTAGGGGCTGTCCTTGAGCTGCGGGAAGGCGCGCAGCCGGACGGGGTGAAAATGGACGCGGCCGTTGCTCGCGCCCAGCCGACCGGGACGCTCGTCGCTGAACACGTGCACGCTGTGCCCGCGCGCCGCCAGCGCCAGCGCGGTCTCCGACGCCACCACGCCGCTGCCGCCAAAGGTGGAGAAGCAGGTGATACCGACGCGCAGCGGGCCAGCGGCCGGCACGGTGGTCATGGTCGCAGCTCGCGGATTGTGGGGTCGAACGGTCCGTTCCCGGCGCTGAGCGCGTCGCGCACCATGCGTCCCAGCGCCGCCGGGCCGACCCGGGCCGCCAGCCAGATCCAGCCGAACACCCGCTCCTGGGCCACGCCGCCCGGATAGAGCGCGTCGCGCAGCTGCTCGAGGCGCCGGCGGGTGACGCCGTCGCGCTCGGCCAGCCGGCGCGCGTAGCGGTCGGTGAGCCGCGCCAGCGCCCGGCCGGCGCTGGCGCGGGTGCGCTCGGCGGCGCGCGCCAGGCTCGGCTCGGCGGCCGCGACCGCGTCGGCGATCTGCGCCACGATGGGCTCCACCTCGGCGGCGGCGCGCCGGCGTAGCTCCCCGGGATCAGCCTTCCCCGCCGGCGCCATGGCCAGCCGCGCCAGCAGCTCGGGCAGCGGGCGAGCCAGGTCTTCGGGGCCAAGGCCCAGCGCCGCCAGCCGCCGTCGCGCGCGCGCGTCCACGCAGCGACAGCGGGCGCGCGGCACCAGCAGCGGCGGGCTGACCGCGAAGTGGGCATAGAGCGGCTGCAGCTGGGCAAAGTAACTCACCTCGGCGGGTCCGCCGACGTAAGCGGCCGTGGGCAACAGCGAATCCTGCACGATGGGTCGCAGCAGCGCCGAGGTGGAGAAGCGCAGCGGCTCGGCGGCCAGCGCTTCCAGCAGCGCGCCGCGCGACACGCGCGCCGCCGCCCCGGCCAGGCGCCACTCACCCTGGGCGCCGTTTTCCGCCTGCAGGCGGAAGCGCGGGCCGCTGGCACCCTGCGGGTGAAAGAAGACCAGCGGCGAACCGGCGCGCACGACGATCTGGGCCTGGAACCCCGCCGCGTCCAGGCGTCCCACCTGATCTTCCAGCAGGCGGTCGATCACGGAGGCGTCGTCGAGCGCGCGCCGGTAGATCGGCGCGGCCAGGCCGGCGACGCGCGCATCCCGCGGGTCCAGGAAGAGCAGGCCGGCGCCGGAGTCTTCACACACCTCGGCCAGCGCGCCGGCAAAGGCGCGCGCCACCGGACGGCCGGGGCGGTAGTGGCGGCCGAGCAGCGCCAGCACCTGGCCCGCCGCCGGCTCGCCTTCCGTCAACGCGGCCAGATCGTCGAGCAAGCGTGTCACCTCTGGTCCCAGGGTCCGGTGCGCCACCGACACCCGCTCCATCTCGGCCGGCCCGCCGTCGAGCGCCAGCCGCACCGGCGCGCCGTCGGCGCCGGCGGTGGTGCAGGATGCGATCTCGGGAAAGTCGTGATCCTCGGTCTGCAGCCAGAACAGCGGCACGCAGCGGACGCCCGATTCGGCCTGGAGGGCGCGCGCGACCGCGATCGCGGTCAGCGCCTTGTAAAAGGTGTAGAGGGGACCCAGGAAGAGGCCGACCTGCTGGCCGGTGACCACCGCCACGGCCCGGCCACTGACCAGGGCTTCCAGGTTCTGCTCGCGCGCCGCGCTGGGCGGCAGCGAAGCTTGCTGTTCGCACAGCACCGCGACCAGCGCCGGATCGGGCTTGCGGCCGCTGGCCCCGCGGACGGCCGCCAGGCGATCCGCCGGGCGCCGGAAATCCCGCGACAGGAACGCGCAGGCCGCCGGGTCGCCCACGAGGTAGGAAGTGGAGAATGCGCGACCCACCGAGCTCGACAATATACTCTGCGCCGGCGAGCGCCGCCGCTCGCGTCCGGCTGATCTGGTTGGTTGCTCCATGCAAAAACATCCTGTCTCCCTCTCGCGCTCGCACTCGCACTCGCACTCGCACTCGCTCTCACTCTCGTTCGCCGTCATCGTCTGGTCGATCATCGCCATGAGCACCGCCGCCCGCGCCGCCGGTCCGCCGCCGCAGCCCTCGGCCGCGCAGATCCAGCTCGCGCTCGCCAAGCTCGGGGTCGCCGGCAGCGTGCTTTACGTCGCGGCCCACCCCGACGACGAGAACACCAGCCTGCTAGCTTACCTGGCCAACGGCCTGCACCTGCGCGCCGGCTACCTGTCGCTGACCCGTGGTGACGGCGGCCAGAACCTGATCGGCGCCGAGCAAGGGCCGGAGCTGGGCCTCATCCGCACCCAGGAGCTGCTGGCGGCGCGCCGGATCGACGGCGCCGAGCAGTTCTTCACCCGGGCGCGCGACTTCGGTTACTCGAAGAGCCCCGAGGAGACGCTGCGGGTCTGGGGCCGGGAGGCGGTGCTGTCCGATCTGGTGTCGGTGATCCGCCGCTTCCGCCCCGACGTGATCGTGAGCCGCTTTTCGCCCGAGCCGTCCGACACTCATGGCCACCACACCGCCTCGGCGATGCTGGCGGTCGAGGCCTTCCGCGCCGCGGCCGACCCGCGGTTCCACCCCGAGGAGCTCACCGGCGAGATCACCACCTGGCAAGCGCGCCGCCTGTTGTGGAATCGGTTCACAATGACGGGAACCCTCAGAGGGTCCCCAAACCCTCCCGCGACGAGGTCGGGCGAGGCAAGCTCGCCCTCGCTCGCGCGATCCAGCATCCGTCCCGGCGACGACCTGTCGGCCTTCGATTCGTTGGACGCCGGCGGCTACAACCCGCTGCTGGGCGTCTCGTACGGCGAGATGGCCGCCGAGAGTCGCAGCATGCACAAGAGCCAGGGCTTCGGCGTCGCGCGCAACCGGGGGCCGGTGGTCGAGTACTTCAAGACGTTGATCGAGGCGGGCGCCCCGGCCGGGCGCGGATCGCCCTTTCGCGGCATCGACTTTTCGCTGGCGCGCTGGTCCGGGACCGGCGCGCTGCGCGCCGCCGTCGAGCGCGCGCAGACGCAATTCGATCCCACCCATCCAGAGGCGGCGATCCCGGCGCTGGCCGCCGTCGACGCGGAGCTGGATGGGCTGCCCGACGCAAGCTGGCGTGCGCGCAAGCGGCGCGAGGTGCAGGATCTGATGCTGGCGTGCGCCGGCTTCTTCGCCGACGCCAGCGCCGCCGATTTCCGGGTCGCGCCCGGCGACGAGCTGGAGATCACCGCGACCGCGGTCAATCGATCGGTCGCGCCGCTCGCCTTGCGCGAGGTGCGCTTCCCCGCCGGCGCCGGGACCATCGCGGTGGCGCGCGCGCTGGCGGCGCCCGCCGGCGGCGCCGCGGCGCCGCCGCTCGAGTGGAAGCGCACGCTGCGCATCCCCGCCGACGCGCCGCTGACGACGCCCTACTGGCTGGCGTCGCCGCCCTCCCCGGGGCTGTTCACCGTCGCCGACCGCGCCTTGATCGGGTTCCCCGAAGATCCACAGCGCCTGTCCGTCGACTTCGTCCTCGACCTCGCCGGCCGCACCCTGGTGGTGCCGCGCGCGATTGCCTTCAAATGGACCGACCCGGTCGCGGGCGAGCGCTACCGGCCGCTGGAGATCACGCCGCGGGTCTCGGTGCGTCCCGACGCGCCGGTGCTGCTGTTCCCCGAGCGCGATCGCAAACCGCGCCCCCTGATCGTGCACCTCACCGCGGGCGCCGCGTCGGTCAAGGGAGCTTTGCACATCGAGGCGCCTCCGGGCTGGACGGTCGACCCGCCCTCCGCGCCCTTCGCTTTCGACCGCAAGGGGCAGGAACGCGAGCTGACGTTTCAGGTGCGGCGCGAGGCCAGCGTCGTCCACGATCTGACCCCCGGGACGCTGCGCGCGGTCGCCGAGGTCGCGGGCGGGTCGGCCGGTGACGAAGCCTCGGCGCGCTTCGCGCGCGGCGTGGTGCGCATCGAGCACGCGCACATCCCCATCCAGACCTGGCTCGCCCCCGCCGAGGTGCGGCTGGTGCCGCTGGCGCTGGAGATCGCGGGCACGCGCATCGGTTACTTCTCCGGTCCCGGCGACGAGGTGCCGGCCAGCCTGCGTCGCGTGGGCTACGACGTCACCTTGCTCGATGAGCCGGCGCTGCGTGACGGCGCCGCCGGCCTGGCGCGCTTCGACGCGGTGGTGACCGGCGTGCGCGCCTTCAACACCAGCGAGCGCCTGCGCGCCGCGCACCCGATCCTCATGAGCTACGTCGAAGCGGGCGGCACGCTGGTCGTGCAGTACAACACTAACAGCCGGCTGGCGCCGTTGACCGCGCCTATCGGCCCCTACCCCTTCGATATCGGCCGCGACCGGGTCACCGACGAGACCTCCGCCGTCAGCCTGGCCGCGGGCGCGCCGCCGGTGCTCACCACGCCCAATCGGATCGGCGCGCGCGACTTCGAGGGCTGGATCCAGGAGCGCGGCCTTTACTTCGCGGAGAAGTGGGACGCGCGCTACCAGGCGCCGCTGGCGATGAACGATCCCGGCGAAGAGCCCCTGGCGGGCAGCCTGCTGTGGGCGCGCCACGGCAAGGGGACCTACGTCTACACCGGGCTCGCCTTCTTCCGGCAGCTTCCGGCCGGCGTGCCGGGCGCGTACCGGCTGTTCGCCAATCTCCTGGCGCGCACCAAGGGAACCCGTGGCCACTGAGCCCCCGCCCCCGCCGGAGCCGCTGCCGCCGCCACCACCACCGCCCGCCGCGGCGCCGCCGCGCGACGAGATGAACGCCGCGCCGCCGTTCGCCAGCTGGCGGGTGATCCACGCGGTCGTGCTGATCGCGCTCGGCGCGCAGGTCGTGCTCTATGCGGCGCTGACCGCGATCTACCGATGACCGCGCTCGACTGGGTGGTGCTGTTCGGGACGCTGGGCGCGATCGTCGCCTATGGCGTCTGGAAGACCCGCTCCACCCGCGACATGGCCAGCTACCTGCACGGCGGTTACGCCGACCGCTGGCCGACCATCGGGCTGGCGGTCATGGCCACGCAGGCCAGCGCCATCACCTTCCTCTCGACGCCCGGACAGGCCTACAGCGACGGCATGCGCTTCTTGCAGTTCTACTTCGGGCTGCCGCTGGCGATGGTGGTGCTCTCGGTGGCCTTCGTGCCACGCTTTTACGGGCTGCGGGTCTACACCGCCTACGAGTACCTGGAGCAGCGCTTCGACCGGAAGACCCGACAGCTGGCGGCGTTTCTTTTCCTGGTGCAGCGCGGGCTGTCGGCCGGCATCACCATTTACGCCCCGGCCATCGTGCTGTCGACGGTTCTCGGCTGGTCGCTGAACCTGACCTGCATCGCCATCGGCGCGCTGGTGATTCTGTACACCGTGACCGGTGGGACGCGCGCGGTGACCCAGACGCAGAAGCACCAGATGGTGGTGATGCTGGGTGGCATGGCGGTCGCGTTCGTGGTGGTGGTGGCGCGGCTGCCGCCCGGGATCTCCTTCGGGCGCGCGGTCGGCCTGGCCGGGACGCTGGGCAAGATGAACATCGTCGACTTCTCGCTGCGCCTCGACAACCGCTACACCTTCTGGTCGGGCATCACCGGCGGGTTTTTCCTGGCCATGTCGTACTTCGGCACCGACCAGTCACAGGTGCAGCGATATCTGTCGGGGCGATCGATCACCGAGAGCCGGCTCGGCCTGCTGTTCAACGGCTTGCTCAAGGTTCCGATGCAGTTCCTGATCCTGTTCGTCGGCGTGATGGTGTTCGTGTTCCATCAGTTCCAGCCGACGCCGATCTTCTTCAACCCGGTGGCGCTGGCGGCGGTGCGCGCCTCGCCGCGCGCCGGCGAGCTGCGCGCGCTCGAGCAGGCGCGCCAGTTGACGTTCGCGCGCGAGCAGGCTGCGATCGCCGGCCTGCAGGTTGCGCTCGACCGCGGCGACCAGGCCGGCGCGGGCGTGGCCGCCGCGGCGGTGCGCGGCGTCGCGGGTGAGGACCGCGCGCTGCGCGAGCGCGCGCGCCAGCTGGTGGTGGCCACGCTCCCGCGCGCCGAACGCAACGACACCGACTACATCTTCATCTCCTTCGTGATGAAGAACCTGCCGCGCGGGCTGGTCGGCCTGCTGCTGGCGGTGATCCTGTGCGCGGCGATGTCGTCGACGGCCAGCGAGCTGACCGCGCTGGGCCAGACCAGCGTGGTCGACTTCTACCGGCGCAGCCTGCGACCGGACGCCAGCGACGCGCACTACCTGCGCGCGGCCCAGCTGTTCACCGCGGGTTGGGGCGTGCTGGCGGTGGTCTTCGCGGCGCTGGCCTCGCTGGTCGACAACCTGATCCAGGCGGTCAATATCCTGGGCTCGCTGTTCTACGGCACGATCTTGGGGCTGTTCCTGGTCGCGTTCTTCTCGAAGCGCGTGGGCGCCGGCGCGGTGTTCCTGGCGGCGCTGCTCTCGGAGGCGGCGGTGATCGCCGTGTGGCTGACGACCGACATCGGCTTTCTCTGGTTCAACGTGGTCGGGTGCGCCCTGGTGGTCGCGATCTCCTGGGTGATCGCGCGCTTCCCGGCCGGCACGCGCGCGCTCAGTTAGCCCGGCTCAGGGACCAGCCGGCGCGCCGCCCGGCCCTCCGGGGCCGCAACCGACCTCGACGACCTCGGTTCCCGCCGGCGGCGTGATCACGAAGCTCTCGGCGCGCGGGTCGGGGTTGACGGTTCGGTCCTTGAACTTGATCTCGACGCCGTCGTCGAAGGAGGCGCCGCGCTCGGCGAAGCGGATCAGCGACGGCAACCGCAACCCGCTACCCACGTCGGCGAAGTCCTCATACGAGGTGCGCCAGAGCGGCCCGGCCGCGGTCGATGCCGACGCGCCCAGGATCTCGCCGCGCCGGCTGTCCGGCGCGAACAGCACCCGCCGTTCGACGGCGCCGTCCTTGACCACCAGCGCGTCGGCGCCCCGGATGGCGTCCCAGGCCACGCTGGCGTCGCTCGCCGCGATCGCTCGCGGCAGCTTGGCGTCGCCGAGCAGGATCGCCGCCACCTCGTCCGGTGCCAGCGGGATCCGGATCAGCGACGCCACGTTCTCCGGGCAAGCCGGCCCCTGCTGCAGGCGGTTGTTGCGTACGTCCAGCAATTGAAACCGGGCCGACGTCTTCGTGCCGTCGGCGTCGGCGTCGGAGTCGGCGTCCCGGCCCGCCTGCGTGGTCAAGATGGACACCGTCCCCTGCAAGCTCACCTCGGCCTCTATGCGCAGCGCACCGCGACGCGCGACCAGCAGCAACACCGTGGCGCGCAGGCGCTCACCGCCGATCCAGCTGGTGGCCCGCGTGCGCGCGTTCATGGATCGCAGCAGGGTTTGGCGGGTGGCCAGCACGCTCAACAGCTGTTCGGCGGTCGGCGCCGGGCCGGGGCGCACCGCGGGTGGGCGGTCGCCGCAGCAAGTCGCCGCAGCCAGCGCCAGCCCAAACGCGAGGGCGCGCGGCCGCCCGGCCGCGATCCGCCTGCGCCTCATCGCCCGGCGGCGCTCTTGGCGTCCAGCGTGCGCACCCTCTCTTGCAGCTCGCGCGTCAGGCGCTCGGGGGGCGACAGCTTCAGCGCCTTGCGGTAGGACTCGAGCGCGTGCGCACGGTCCTGGCGTTTGGCGTAGAGATCGCCGAGATGTCCGAGGATCTCCGGATCGGACGGCTCGAGTCGCCCCGCCTGCTCCAGGAAAGCGCTGGCCCGCGCCAGGTCGCCCACGCGGAAGTAGGCCCAGCCCAGGCTGTCGATGATTGCGCCCGAGCCGGGGTTGAGCGCGGCCGCCGCCTGCAGTCGCTTGAGCGCGCGCGGCGCATCGAAGCCGTGGTCCGATTCCACGAAGCCCAGGAAGTTCAACGCCTCCACGCTGCGCGGCTCATGCGCCAGCAGCCTCTCGGCGATGGTGATCGCGCGCCGCCAATCGCCGCGCCGCTCCTCGACGCCGGCGCGCGCGATCAACAGACGCGGCTCATCGGGGTTCTTGGCCAGCGCCTCGTCGAGCCGGCGCGCCGCCATGGCGGCGTCACCGCGCTTCTCGTCGACGCCGCTGCGGGCGATCGCGATCAGCACCTCCGCGTCGCCGGGTTTCGGCTTGCCACCCCCCATGCTGTTGCCCCCAGCCCCGGACTCGGGGGCCGGCCTGGAGGCGACGGCCCCGTCGAGCGCGCGCATCGCCTCGTCGGGCTTGCCGTCGTCGCGCAGCAGCTCGGCGGCGCGCAGGTGCGCCTCGACCGCCTCGGGCGCGTCGGCCGCCACCGCCAGGTAGGTCGCGACCGCGGCCGAGCGCTGGCCCTGGTCGGCCATTGCCTGGCCGATGAGGATCGCGGCCCGTCCCGCCGGCGCGCCCAGCTTCAGCGCTTTCTCCGCCAGCGCGCGCGCCCGCTCCGGACGCTTGGCCGCCCGTTCGACGCGGCTGCCGATCATCAGCATGTCAGCCCCACTACCTTCGGCGGTGAAACGCTCGCTGAGGTCGACGCTCTCCGCGCCGTCGCCGCGCGCCACCAGCCAGCCCGCGAAAGCCTCGGCGATCTCACCGGGCGCGTCCGAGCGGTCGATGGCGCCGCGGAAGCTGGTCTTGGCGGCGGCGATCTTGCCCTGCGCCACCTGCAGCTCGGCCAGCAGGAGGCGCGCGTCGATGTCGGCGGGCTCCTCTTCCAGCGCGCCGGTGATCGCCGCCTCGGCCTCCCCCAGCGCCCCTCGCGTCCAGGCCAGTCCGGCCAGCTGGACACGGCCGCGGATGCTGGCGGGGCTGGCCTCGGCCAGCTGGCGGCAGCTCTCGTAGGCCCCGTCGATGTCCAGGCTGACGATCTGCGCGTCGGACAGCGCCAGGAAGGCCCGCTCCAGCGCGCCGGCGTCCTCGCCCGCCGGGTTGTCGCGGCGCGCGATCTCGACCGCGCGCCGCAGGCTCTCGAGCTGTCCGCCTGGATCGCCGCGCGCCTCTCGAACGTGCGCGCTCGCCAGCCATCCGTCGACGGTCGGCTCGGTGCGCAACGAGTGCTCGACCTGCTCGGACGCGTCGTCGAGGCGGCCCAGGCGCACGAACAGGTCGGCCAGGTGCGCGCGCACCTCCGCCGCCTCGTCGTCAAAAGGCAGCGCGCGCTGCAGCTCGGCGGCGGCGTCGTCCCAACGCTCTTCCTCTTCGTAGACCAGCGCGCGGGTCACGTGCTCGTAGGCCTCCGGGCTGACCGCGCGGGTGATGATCACCCGGCCGTTGACGATCTTGGTCACCGGCTGGCCGGTGGTCGCGCAACTGGCCAGGAACGACAGCGAGAGCAGCAGCACGGCGGCCGCGACGCTGACCGGGGACGATCCCGTCATAAAGGTATGTTCCCGTGCTTGCGCGGCGGGTTGCTGTCGCGCTTGTTGCCCAGCAGCGCCAGCCCACGGCACAGCTTGGCGCGGGTCTCGCGCGGCCGGATGATCTCGTCGATGTAGCCGAGCTGCGCCGCCGCGTAAGGGCTGGCGAACTTGTCGCGGTACTCTTGCAAATACTGGGCGCGCGCCGCGGCCGGGTCGTCCGCCTTGGCCAGCTCGTCGCGAAAGACGATGCCGACGGCAGCCTCGGGCCCCATGACCGCGATCTCGGCGGCCGGGTAGGCGAAGCTGAAGTCGCCGCGGATGTGCTTCGACGACATCACGTCGTAAGCGCCCCCGTAGGCCTTGCGGGTGATCACGGTCAACTTGGGCACCGTCGCCTCGGCGAACGCGTACAGCAGCTTGGCGCCGTGCTTGATGATGCCGCCGAACTCTTGCGCGGTGCCGGGCAGGAACCCGGGCACGTCGACGAAGGTGACTATCGGAATGTTGAAGCAGTCGCAAAAACGTACGAAGCGCGCCGCCTTCAGGGACGCGCCGATGTCGAGGCAACCGGCCAGGTGCGCCGGCTGGTTGGCGACCACGCCCACCGGGCGCCCATCCAGTCGCGCCAGTCCGACCACGATGTTGGGCGCTTACTCGGGCTGGATCTCGAAGAAAGCGCCGTCGTCGAACACCCGGGTCAACACCTCTTTCATGTCGTAGGGCTTGGAGGGGTCGGTAGGGATGAGGTCGTCGAGCGCCCGCTCCTCGCGCTCGGGCTTGTCGCGGGTCGGCAGGCGCGGAGGGTCCTCGCGGTTGTTCTGCGGCAGGAAAGTGAGCAGCTGGCGCAGGCCCTCCAGGCAGGCCGGCTCGTCGGCGAAGGCGCGATGGGCCACCCCCGATCGCGCCGCGTGGGTGTGCGCGCCGCCCAGCTCTTCTTTGCTGACCTCCTCGTGGGTCACGGCGCGGATCACGTCCGGTCCGGTGATGAACATGTAGCTCGAGGACTCGACCATGAAGATGAAGTCGGTGATGGCGGGTGAGTAGACCGCCCCGCCCGCGCACGGTCCCAGAATCGCCGACAGCTGCGGGATGACCCCCGAGCACAGCGTGTTGCGCAGGAAGATCTCGGCGTAGCCGGCCAGCGACGCGACCCCTTCTTGAATGCGCGCGCCGCCCGAATCGTTGAGCCCGACCACCGGCGCCCCGGCCTTGAGCGCCAGGTCCATGATCTTGCAGATCTTGCGCGCGTAGGGCTCGGACAGCGAACCGCCGAACACGGTGAAGTCCTGCGCGAAGACAAAGACCGGCCGCCCGTGCACGGCGCCGTGTCCGGTGACCACGCCGTCGCCCAGGATCCGGTTCTCCGCCATGCCGAAGTCGTTGCAGCGGTGGGTGACGAACTTGTCGATCTCGACGAAGCTGCCGGGGTCGCACAGCAGCTCGATGCGCTCGCGCGCGGTCAGCTTGCCGGCCGCGTGCTGGCGCTGGACACGCTCGGCCCCGCCGCCCTCCAGCGCGCGCTTTTCCAGCGCGGCCAGGCGTCCGACCGGCGACAGAATCGGCGGTGTTCCCTCGTGGCTCATCGCTCCCTTGGTCCTCGTCGTTCCTGGTAGTTCTAACCGGGCGGCTCGGGCAATCCCAGTCGTTCGATCACGTAGGCGCGCAGCAGACCGCGCTCCTCGGGCCCGATGGACAGGAAGGTCAGCTCGCGCCCGCCCGCTGGGCCCTGCCGCCCGGCATCCTCGTCCTGGTCGTCGTCGCCGCCGGTTTCGACGCGCGCGTCCAGCCGTAGCCGCTCGCCGCCGTCGGGCAAGGCAAAGTTGATCTCGACCGGACGCCCGCGCTCGAATGGCGCCGGCCGCTCCAGCGCCAGACCATCTTCACCCAGGTTGGCGGCCA
The DNA here is from genome assembly GCA_035696125.1 of Polyangia bacterium. GTDB lineage: Bacteria > Myxococcota_A > Polyangia > Fen-1088 > Fen-1088 > DASRQZ01. The sequence goes on along the minus strand of DASRQZ010000219.1, from coordinate 58,805 downwards.
GGCGAAACACCCGCCGGCCAGCCGCGCGGACCTCAACGGTGACCGCGATGGGTGCGCGCAAGCTCAAGGCGACATCATAACACCCCGCCGATGGTCACGACCCGATGGCAGCGAGCACGGCGTCGTGCAAGCGCGGGCGCAGGCGTCGAAAGCGGTCGTCGCTCGCTGGCGGTACCTCGGGGTGCACCCGGTTGCTGAGCAGCACGACCCACAGCTCGCGCGCCGGGTCGATCCAGAGCGAGCAGCCGGTGAACCCGAGGTGGCCGACGGCGCTGCGCGACATACGCTCGCCGGCTTGCGATCCCGCGGGCGCCGGTCCGTCCCAGCCGAGCCGCCAGGTCGAACCGGGGATTCCCGCCGGTGCCCAGAATGCGCGCATCGCCTCGCGGCTGGCGAGGTTCGACCCGGTGGGACTCTTCCAGGCGGCGCACAGCGCACCGGCAAGAATTCCGAGATCGCTCGCATCACTGAACAGCCCGGCGTGACCGGCAATACCACCCATGGCATAGGCGTTGAGGTCATCGACCTCGCCAAGGACGATGCGCCGGCGCTCCGGACAGTGCTGGGTGGCCGCCACTGATCGGTTGGCCAGCAGGCGGGCCCGCGCCTCGGTATCGGACAGGTTGACGAAGGTGGTCGAGCTCAGCCCCAGCGGCTGAAAGATCCCGCGCGCCGCTTGCACGTCCAGCCGCAGCCCGGCCGCGCGCTCGACCAGCCAGCCAAGCAGGATGAACCCCAGGTCGGAGTAGACCGAGCGCGAACCGGGCGGGTACTCCAGGGGCTCGTGCGCCGCCAGCAAGGAGATCGCCCAGCGCTCCGAGGCGGCCGCCGACGCCGCGGTCCAGAAGCGCCGGTGCGCCGGCAAACCGGATGCGTGCGACAGCAGATTTCGGACGGTGACCCCGTCCTTCCCCGGTCCCTGAAAATCGGGCAGGCGCGCCGCCACCGGCTCGTCCAGCGACAGCAGCCCGCGATCGCACAGCTGCATGGTGATCACGCTGGTCACAACCGCCTTGGTGAGCGAAGCCAGGTCATAGACCGTGTCGGGCGCGGCGCGCAGCCGGCGCGGGCTGATCTGGCGGAAACCAAAGGCTTCGTGGAACAGGGTGCGTCCCCCGGAGGCGCACAGCAGCACCAGACCCGGGACGATCCGTTCCGCCACTGCCGCCTCGCAGAGCTGGCGCACGCCATCGAAGCCGCCGGCCATCCAGTCAATATACCGTCGAGCTGGGGTCGCGCGAGCGTCCTGCGGTGATTAGGTTGGACGCGGAGGTGAGCTCATGAGTCGTCGCGTTTCCAAATCAACGTCGCGGGGGGCCAAGCAGGAGCCGGTCGGGCGCGCGGTCCCACACCGGCACCCGCGCTCGGACGACGGCAACGCCTTCATCCCCGACCCCGAGGACGGCCCGGCGCGCACGAGCGACGATCTGGCCGAGAACCTGGCCGAGGAATACCTGCAAGGCGCCACCAGCGGCGGCGAGCCCATGGCCGAGGAACAGAATGACGAAGTGGTGCCCGAGGAGCTGGGCGGGCCTTTCGTCGAGACCTCGGGGCGCGAGGAGTTCGCCGACGGGACCGATGAATCCAACCCCGCTGACGCGGAGCGGGCGCCGCTGCCTTTGACCGGGCCCGGCATCGCCGCCACGCCGCGCGAAGACCAGGACGAGGTTGACGACTAGATCCGGACGATGGCGCTGCGACGGGCAACCACGTCGGCGACGCCCACCACCGCTCCCAGGAGCGGCGCACCTTGCAGGAGCATAGACGGGGCGACCTCACTGGTTTAGCCTCGTTCCCGCCAAATGAAGTTCGGCCAGTACGAGCTGCTGGAACGGATCGCCATCGGCGGAATGGCCGAGGTGTACAAGGGGCGCGTCGTCGGTGCCGAGGGCTTCGAGAAGCTGGTCGCCATCAAGCGCATCCAGCCCGACCTGATCGCCGACGAGCGTTTCGTCAGCATGCTGCTGACCGAGGCGCGCATCCACTCCGCGCTCTCGCACCGTAACATCGTCCAGATCCACGACCTGGGCATCTCCGAAGAGGGCGAGTACTTCATCGTTCTGGAGTACGTCGAGGGTTACGACCTGCGCGCGATCATGGAGTCGATCACCTCCGAGGGTGAGATCATCCCGGAGGCGCTGTCGCTGCACATCGCGGCCGAGGTCGCGCAAGGGTTGCACTTCGCGCACGAGCTGCGCGGCCCGGATCGCCAGCCCCTGGGCCTGATTCACCGCGATGTCTCGCCGTCGAACGTGCTGATCTCGTTCGCCGGCGAGGTCAAGCTGTCGGATTTCGGCCTGGCCAAGCGGCGGCATGACCGATCGGTCGTGGGATCGCTCAAGGGCAACCTCATCTACATGTCGCCCGAGCAGGCGCGCCAGGCCCCGCTCGATCGGCGCACCGACGTGTTCTCGCTGGGCGCGCTGCTATTCGAGCTCCTGACCGGCAAGCGCTTGCGCGAGATCACCGACGAGATCAAAGGCTGGGGCGAGGTCGCCGCCGGCGTGGTGCGCAGCGCGCGTAGCGTGCGCCCCGACTTACCGGCCAGCTTCGAGGCGCTGCTCAACCAGGCGCTGGCCGCCGATCCCAACCGGCGCTTTCCTGACGCGGGCACCTTCGGGGCGGCGATTCGCCAGCTGCTGGCGCAGATGAATACCCCCGTCGGCCCTGCGGATCTGCAGGCCCTGCTCAGCGTGGTGCGGCCGCCCAAGCGGCCGCGCGGCGAGCTGGAACGCTCCAAGGTCATCCGCCTGGGACCCGACGTCAACATGACGCGCGCCGAGGGGCAAGCGGTCCCGCCACCGGCGGCCCGGCCCCAGGTCGCCCCGCCACCGGCCCCGCCGCCGGTCCCGCCCGCGGCGGGCCCCTCGCCGCTCGAGCGCTTACGCGCCAAGCCGGGATCGGGCACCTCGACCACCTCGCCGGCATGGCGGGTCGCGCCACCCACGCCCGCGGCCGAGAAGCTACCCGACGACATCGACAGCTTCCCGGCCACCCCGGCACCGGTAGTCACGGCGGGCGGTGGGGCCGGGCCGGGGCAGCGACTGGCGGGCCCGGCGCCCCGGGGCGCGCCGCCGGCTTTCGACCAGGCGCCGGCGGCCCCGTTGGCCAGCGGGGCGCCGCCGCTGGGGACGCCGTCACGCCGGCCGCCGCCCAGCGCGCCCCCCCACGTCTCACCACAGAACACCTGGGCGGGGGGGTTCGCGCTGGCCAATGGCCCGGTGACGGCCGGGACCCGCGGACCGTCGATATCGACCACCATGCGAGGGCCGGTCCCGGCGCTGGGGTTGCACGGGTCCGAAGCGCCGCCCGGGGTCACGCCGCCCGGCCCGATCGGATTGCGGCCCCGGACCGGCAACACCAGCCCGGCGCGCCAGCCGCCTCGGCCGCTGTCGCCCGGCCCCGACGTCGCCACCGTGGCGACGCCGGGGCCCACGCCGCGGCCGGCCGTGCCGCTGGCGCAAACGCCTCTGCCCAACACACCGTTGCTGGCAACCCAATCAATCGACTGGACCAGCCGTCCCACGCCGCCTCCGACGACCGGGCCGCCGCCCAGCACCTGGGCACCCACCGGCGCGCCGCCGGGCGTCGGGCCGGGATTGTCGGCCGAGGACCGCGCCACTCCTGCGCCAGCCGTTCCGTCGCCGCGCGACGCCGCCCCTTCGGCGCCCAGCTGGCAACCGATGCAGACCTCCCGCTCGCTGCAGTCGCTGGAGGACCTTCCGCCTCCCGGCGCGGCGCGGCCTTCACCGCTGGTGTTGCCGATCGGCCTCGGGCGCTGGCTCGCGGTGGGCGCGGCCGGTCTGCTGGTGGTGGTGGCTTTCATCATTCATGTCGGCGTGGTGCCGCTCGAGGTCCTGGTGTCCTGGAAGAAGCCAGCCCAGCTCTATGTCGCCTCTGAACCAGAGGGGGGGGTCGCCAAGCTGGACGGTGTGCGCCTGATCGACCTCACCCCGAGCAAGATCCAGGTCAAGCGAGATCGCCTCGATCACCTGATCGAGGTCGAGTATCCCGGCTACCGCCCGGCGCGCGAGAACGTGCGCTTCGACCGGTCGGTGGCGCTGTCCTTCGTGCTGACCCTGGAAAAGGAGGACGGCGCGGCCATCCTTCCGGTCTCGGGACAGTCGGCCGCCGGCTCCCATTCAACCGAAAGGTGACCGGGTCTGTCTCGGGGGCTTTCATCCAAAATGCCAGTCGGATAAGGAAAAACGCCATGACGCCATGGACGCCATGGTCCGGATCTTCAAGAGATCCGGCTTGGCGGCTTGGCGTCTTGGCGTTTAACCAAACAGCATTGGGCTTTCATCTGCGGGGCCAATCGTGCCAGGAGGCGTTTCACGGTGGCCGGGCGCAGTGATTTGCCAGGGAACGGGGCGCTTCTGGCGGGCGTTGATTCTTGGGGCGTGGCCGCAGCGGTGCCGCAATTTGCGGCGGCTTTCGTAAGGACGGCGCCGGGGGCGCTGGCACCGGCGGTGGCTCCGCTTCACGCGCGCGGCGGATCGGGCGCGCGGTGGTCGGACCACTCACGGCGAGGTGTGCGCGCAAGTGGCGGACCATTTTGCGGCCGATGCCCTTGATGCGCACCAGCTCGTCGACGGTGCGAAACGGCCGCCGCCGTCGGTAGCTGAGGATATCGCGCACCTTGGCGGGGCCGATGCCGGGCAGCAGCTCCAGCAGCTCCGGCGCCGCGGTGTTGAGGTTGACGACCCCCTCGAGATCCTTGCCCTGCGCGCGGGCGTCGCCCGACCCTGCGAGAGACGTGACCGCCAGCGCCGCGGTCGCGGCAAGCAACGTCGGAACCCGGAGCCGGGGCAGCACCCCTGATTGTCGGCCGCCGGGGCGCCCCGGTTGCGCGGGTCAGCTCACTTCACCAGCGGCGCGCAGAAGCTCGAGGTGGCGCAGGGATCGGCCAGCAACGGGACGCTGCCAAGTGTACCAGCCGCCCGACAGGCGTACCCGCCGCGGCAATCGTCGTCGCCGCCGCAGGTCTTGACGCACAAGCGGCGTTCGTTCGAACGCGGGGCGCACAGGCCGGCGGGCAGGCAGATCTCGTCGGCGCTGCAGTCGTCGGTGCGGCTGAGCTCGGTGCAGGCGGGGGCGCGGTCGGGGCATCGGCTCGCGGCCGACGTCGGGTCCGACGACGACGGCGGATCGGTGTCCTCGCAGGCCGGGTTACAGGGCCTGCTCAGGAACTGCTCCGGGAAAAAGCGAACGCAGACCGAATCCTCGGGGCAGGATGTCTGGTCGCATCCGTCGATGGTGCAATAGCCGCCCGGCTGGGACATGTCGCAGGTGCGGTCTCCGTTGGCGCTGCAATCGGTGTTGATCTGGCACTCGTCACCGATGCTGCGCGCGCAGCCCATCGAAGTCAGCGACGCGACGACCGCCAGCGCGCCGATCGATCTTGGTGCCAGCCCGGCGCGCGCGCGAGACCTTGGCGCATTCACGGGGCGTTATCTACCACGCTCGAGCGGCGCGCGAGCATCCGACGGGCACATTTCTTGTACTGGTGCCGGCAGCCGTGACCGACGAAACGTTTCTCATCGCCCCGCGGGTCCCCACTCGGGCCCCAAATACGTATGCGGGAGGCGAAGATCACGACGTTCTGCCGGCTCAGGTGTGGACCGGATTGCTAGGAGAGTTTCGAAACCAGCTGGCTCGCCTCAGCGCGGGAACCGTGCAGGTGCGCGACGCGCTGCCCCTGGACGTCGGCGCCGACCTGGGGCCGGCCCTTTTCGACATGGAAGCCAGCCTCGACGGGCTCAACGGCCTTGTCAGCTGGCTGGGTGCCGTGACCGCACCGGGCGAACAGGTCATCAGCGACCTCGCAGACGTGATCGACCGTGCTCTGGTGATGGCCGGCCCCTGGCTGCGCCCGAACCTGCGCGTCTTCCTGGGCAGCCGCGTGGGGGCGGTGCGAAACCGCAGCCGCGCCGTCGAAGGTGCGCTGGCGGCGGTGGTGGTCGCCCTCGCCGACGTTCCCGGTGCTCAACGCGACCTCGGGATCGACGAGCTGCACGTGGGAGTCCTCACCGGCCGCGGTGCCGTGGTCGTCGAGGTCGAGACCCGGGGCGCGCATTCCGCGCTGCCTTCGTCCTGGCGCTGGCTACTGGCCGAGAGGCTTGCGGCCGTCGCGGGTGGAACGCTCGAGCCCCTCACCGATCGCGCTGGGGTCGGGATCCGTTTTCAGTGAACCTTTAGCCGGGCCAGCTCGTCTTCCCACCCCCTGGGGTGGCGGGTTGGCCCGGCGCTTTTCAGATCCCGCCCCGGATCGTGGACCTGGACGTCGCGAGTCCGATCGCTCGCCCGATCGCTGGCCCCATCGCCCCGATTCCCTGGCGCTGGATCCCCGCAGAAACTGCCCAGTATCGGTTTCGAAACTGAAACCGCAACCGGTGATGGCGGGTGCCGGGGCGGCGGCTTCCGCTCCCGGCGAGCTATGTTATTCTGGCGCCATGCTTCCGCGCTGCCTGGGTGCCCTGCGCGGTTCCCCTTCCCGCGCCCTTGCCGACGATTCTGGGTCATGAGGGTCCGCTTCTGGGGTGTCCGGGGCTCGTTACCGGTTCCCGGAATGAAGACTGAGCGCTACGGCGGCAACACCTCGTGCGTCGAGGTTCGCTCCGCTGCCGGGACGCGGGTGGTCGTCGATGCCGGCACGGGGATTCGCAAGCTGGGCAAGGAACTGACCCAGGGCGACAACGAAGGCTCGACCAGCCAGGTCCACCTGCTGATCAGCCACACTCACTGGGACCACATCCAGGGGCTGCCGTTCTTTTCCCCGCTCTATCAGGCCGGCAGCAGCTTGCACGTCTATGCCCGCAAGCGCGACGACCTGCACCTGCGCGCCGTGTTCGCCTCGCAGACCGACGATCCCTACTTCCCGATCCCATTCGACGAAGCCAAGGCCGACATCGCGTTTCGCGAGCTGCTCGACTCGGACGAGTTCGAGATCTCCGACGTGGCGGTCGCCTGCGCGCGCCTCAACCACCCCTACATCGCGACCGCGTACCGGTTGTCGGTCGACGGCGCCGCGGTGGTGTACGTCTCGGATACCGCGCCGTTCTCGGACATCCTGTTCGAGGATCGCTTCATCGCACAGCCCCCGTCGCCGGGCGCCGAGCTGCCCAGGGCCGATCTCGCCAAGCTGGCGGCGATGCGACAGGGCGTGGTGCGGCTGTGCGCAGGCGCCGACCTTGTGATTTACGACACCATGTTCACCACAGAGGATTATCGCCGGCTGCCCCACTACGGACACTCGCGCCCCTCGGACGCGATCGAGATCTGCCGCGAGGCGGGCGCCAAGCAGCTGGCGCTCTTTCACCACGCGCCCGAGCGCTCGGACGGAGAGGTCGACGCGATCCTGGCCGACGCGCGCGCGATCGCGGAGCGCGACCAGACGTCGCTCGACGTGGTCGCCGCTTACGAGGGGATGGATCTCGTCCTGGGGCGAGAATAGCAGTGCCCATGGAGCTGACGATCTGGGGCGTGCGCGGATCGATCCCGGCGCCCGGCCCGGCCACCGTGCGCTATGGAGGCAACACCTCGTGCGTCTCGCTGCGCACGCCGCTCGGGGGTCTCATCGTCCTCGATTGTGGCACCGGCGCGCGCAACCTCGGCATGTCGCTGATGGACGGCCCGTTCGGGCGCGGCCGCGGCGAGGCCAGCATCCTGCTGTCGCACGCGCACTGGGACCACATCCAGGGTTTCCCGTTCTTCATCCCGCTCTACGTGCCGGGCAACGCCTTCACGATCTTCGGCGGCGGCAAGAGCTCGTCGATGCTGGAAGGGATCCTCGAAGGCCAGATGGCGCCGCAATACTTCCCGGTGCAGACGCTGAAGAACATGGGCGCCACCATCGAGATCGTCGCGGTCGCCGAAGGAGCGCCCTTCGCGGTGCAGGGCTGCCGGGTGACGGCGCGGACCAATCCGCACGGGCGCAGCGGGGCGCTTGCCTTCCGCATCGAGAGCGAGGGCAAGGCGGTGGTCTACGCCAGCGACGCGGGCTATCCCGCGGCCGGCCCGCCCGCCGCGTCGATCGACCTCTACCGTGGCGCCGATCTGCTGATCCACGACAGCACCTACACGCCCGAGGATCGCGGCCGCTATCCCGAGCGCGGTTTCTCGTCGATCGAAGATGCCGTGCTGTGCGCGGCCCGCGCCCACGTCAAGAAGCTGGTGCTGTTCCACTACGACCAGGACTACAGCGACGCCGACGTCGACGGCCTGATCGCGCGCGGCCGCCGCCTGCTCGACGCGCAAGGAGCCGCCGACATCGAGCTCATCGCCGGCGCCGAAGGTATGACCCTGGCGATATGACCGGCTGTCTCTCGGGATTCCGCGCAGGTTGGGGTCAGTCATCCCCTCAACTGACGACACTCCCTTTTCAGGTCGGCGGCGTCAACGGAGCGAGAGGCGCTCTCAATCAGGCGTTGGCAATGAGGTAACCCTTGTCGAGCAGGTTCTTCAGCTTCTCCGCCACCGTCAGGTCGGTGAGGGGGCTCTCGTCGAACAGGGTGCGCAGCGTGTCCGCGCCGAGCGCGGTCTGGAAGACGTCCAGCTCCTCGGGGCTCAGATCGCGCAACCTGGGCTCGAGCGGGCGGGGGATGGTGACGGTCGCGGTCAGCGGGGGCAGCTTCTGCGACACCATCTGGTACTCGTCGAGCTGCCGCATGCCTTCCATCAACAGACCCTCGGTCGAGTCTTGCAGCTCTTCCAGCACGGCGCGCTCGTCGGGCGGCTCCAGCTCGAAGAAGCCCTGGGTCCAGGTCAGCATGCGGTAGATCGCCTTGCGCGGACCCATGTTGAAGCTGTCGTCGATGCTGGCGAAGTAGATCTGGCCCTTGCGCATGTAGAGCTTGCCGACGCCCCCGTCGGAGCGCAACACCAGCACGCCCGACTTGCGGCTGGTCGACAGCAGCTGCAGAAGATCCGGCAGGGGGATCTCCTCGATGCTGCCCGACATCGATTTTGTCGGCGGACGTCGGTTGGCGGTCACGGCCATACGTGAGCGGGCCTCTGTTTCCGAGAGGCTGTTGGTGCTCTCCCCATCGACGTACACCAGCTTCACGATCGAGGTTCCGATCAGAATTCGGTCGCCGTCCTTGAGCTCGACTTTGCGGATCTTCTCGCCGTTGACGAACGTCCCGTTAGTCGAGCCGAGATCCTGAATGCTGACGGTCTTGTCGTCGGTGGTGATCTTCGCGTGCTTGCGCGAGACCATGTCCTCGACCAGCACCATGTCGAGCTCGGACGAGCGTCCAATGACGATCTCACGGTGCGGCCGCAGGGGGAACTCCCCCCCCTGGTACTTGCCGGAAATGAATCTCAGTGCCCACTGAACCGCTTCTGAGCCCACTGGACTCCCGCCTTGCGCCACGTCAGGTGGTCTAAAGGTGCTCAAAACTTAGCGATTTTATATTGTCGTCGCCGACGCGTCAAACATTCTCACGAAACCGGCCCGGCAGCCAATTCCAACCGCAATTCCAACCGCAATTCCAACCCCAATTATCCAATCGGGGTCGCCGGGGGCGATCGCAACCTCGCGCGATCATTGTCGGAGAACGCCGTCGACCACGTCGGCGACCTCCTCTTCCACCAGCAGACCAGAGTGTCCGGTCGCCACCGAGATGTGGCGTACGCCCTGAAGCACGGTCGACCCGAGCGGCGCCAGCCAATCCCGCTCGGCACCGATGGAGACCACCTCCACCCCTTCGGGCAGCGGCATCTCGGCCAGCTCGCGCAAGAAGGGGCTGCCAGGCAGGAGCTGCAGGCTGGCCAGGCCCAGCGGCGCGGTGAAGAGGCCGAGGATCGCCGACCAGGTCCCGCGCGCCGGCGTACCGAGCAGGACCAGCCGCCGGACCCGATGCCGGCCGCCCAGCCGCTTCAGGTAGTAGAGCCCGACCAGGCCGCCCATCGAGTGGCCCACGATGTCGACCTCGGTGACGCCGGTCTGCGCCACGATTGATTCGACCTTGCGGGCGATCAGCCCCGCCGAGTCGCGGATGTCGCCCAGGTTGATGGGCCCGAGCTTGTAGCTCATGACCACGTGACCGCGCCGCGCCAGGTTGCGCTCCAGCAGGTGCAGCGAGCCGCGCGTGGCCAGGTAGCCATGAATCAACAGCACGGGACGCTTGGACGGCTCGGGGTGCGCCTCGGTCGACGGCAGGTTCTCGCGCGCGGCGCGATTGCCGCGCAGCAGCTGGCGCAGGTAAACCGCGGCGTGTCCGGAGTCGGCCACCTCGCGCCCCAGGTTTCTGCCGAAGTCCGCCGCCCGCGCGCGCAGCTTGTCAATCAACTTCATGAGTCGGGTGATTCGCGCAGCCCATGCTTGCGCAACAGCTCGCGGAAGTGTTTTCGGTCGACCTCTGCGCTGCGCGCGGCCGCCGACAGGTTGCCCTTGTGGCGAGACAGCACGCCCTGGATGTAGGCGCGCTCGAACGCGTCGATCACCCGGGCCTTGGCCAGCTTGAACGGCAGGTCGATGTCGACGCCGCCCACCTGTTCGCCGGTCTGCTCGGGGGCGCCGGGGTGCACGTCGAAGGCCTCGTCGATCTCCAGTCGATTGTCGCGGGCGAGCGCGCAGGCGCGCTCGATGACGTTGCGCAGCTCGCGCACGTTGCCGGGCCAGCCGTGCCGCTGCAACCGCTCCAGGTCGTGCTCCGAGATCTGGATGGGACGATCGCCGCAGAACTGGCGTACGAAGTGATCGACCAGCAGGGGGATGTCGTCCAGGCGCTGGCGCAGCGCCGGCACCGACACCCGCACCACCGCCAACCGGTAATACAGGTCCTCGCGGAAGCGCCTGGCGGTGGTCTCGTCTCTCAGGTTTCGGTTGGTGGCGGCGACCACGCGCACCGATACCTTCTCGTAGCTGGCGCCGCCCACTGGCCTTATTGAATGCTTGTCGAGCGCGCGCAGCAACACCGGCTGCACCTCGGTCGACAGCTCTCCGATCTCGTCCAGGAAGATGGTGCCGCCGTCGGCCTCGGCGAAGGCGCCGCGCCGGTCAGAGATGGCGCCGGTGAACGCGCCGCGCACATGGCCGAAGAGCGCCGACTCGATGAGCTCCCTCGGGACAGCGCCGCAGTCGAAGACCACGAACGGGCCCGCGCGGCGGGCGCTGTGGCGGTGAATCTCCTCGGCCAGCAGCTCCTTGCCGGTGCCGGTCTCGCCCTCGAGCAGCACGGTGGCGTCGCTGGCGGCGACGTCGCCCAGCAGGCGAAAGAGCTTGCGCAGCTTGGGATCGCGGCCGACCAGGGAGCCGAAGGCCTCCTCCTCGGTCGGCATCGGATCCAGGGCCTCCTCGTCGGGCACGTACTTGAGCACCGTGTGGCCGATGGTGACCTCGGCGCCGAAGCCCAGGGTCAGCTCCTGGAAGCGCGCGCCCTGGACGAAGGATCCGTTGGTGGATCCGAGATCGCGCACGACGACACCATCCTCGCCCGGCGAGACGCCGAGGTGGCGGCGCGACACGGTCGGATCAGAGAGCAGCACGTCGCTGCCGCTGCCCGACCCGAGCGTGATCGGGTGCTCACCGACGGAGATCGACTCGCCGCGATCCTTGCCCTTGACAATGAGGAGTCGTCCCCGCCCGCGCTGCCGCACGATGGCGGCGTTCACATCGATCACGCGGGTAGCGGCGGTCTTCTCCATCAACGCGGCGACGCTGCGGGTGACGGCGCGTGCGGACTCCTGGCCGCCTCGGCCTCGGGAGTCAGCACCAGGCGGGCGGTGTCGCCCCTCGTGGCCAGCGCCGCGAGCTTGGCGCCACCCACCACCGCCGCCAGCAGCACGGCGGCGACCACGAGCCCGTGTGGCCCTGCGCGGTCCGGGCCCGCGCTCGCCCGAGACGGCGGCAAGAGCGGCGCCGGCGCCAGCAACGGACGCTGGGGCGTCATGTGGACGGTGGACGCGAATCCGTTGGCAGGCGGCGGCAGCGCCGGGCCGGGCGCCCGGTGGGGCCCGCTGCCGACGCCGTGGGCGCCGTGGGCGCCATGATCCTGGGCAAAGGGCGCAGGTAGCTGCGGCGCGCCCGCGAACGGGGGTGGCAGGTGGGGCGCCCCGTGGGACGGCGCAGGAAGCTGCGGCGAGCCGGCGAAAGGTCGGGGCAGATGCGGTTCGCGATTGGCCGACGCCGGCCCCGACGGCGATTCGCGCCCGTGGGCGGAGGCGGCCAGCGGCAGCCCGCGCGGCGGCGACTCCGACTCGGCCAGCTCGTCGACGCTGATGGCCGGCGTGAAGGGAAAGTCCGCGGCCTCCGCCTCGACGGTCTGGTCCTCCTCCTGCTCGAAGGGCGACCCCAGCACCACCGACGGCGGGCGCGCGGGCGTCAGCCGCGGCGGGGGCGGAGGCGCCACGACCCGCCCCGAACCTGACCGCCGCGCGCCGCGGGGGATCGGGGGCGGCACGACCCGGCCCGATCCCGACGGACGCGGCGGTGGTGGCGCCGAGGGTGGCAGCGGCGTGGCATCGACGGGACGCGAGAGCAAAGTGGGCACGTCCTCGTCGTCATCCACGGCGATGGGCAACGAGACCTCGCTGATGTCCGAGCGCTCCCCGCTGGTGGTCTGGGCCTCGGGACCCTTGCGCGACCGGGGGCCGAGCGACAGCAGCACGTCCAGGTCCAGATCGTCGTCGCCGGCCAGCGGCGGCGGGCCGGCCACCGTTGGTGACTTCGATCCGATGATGATGTCGCCCCCACTCAGGTACAAGTCAGATCGCTCGACGACGCCGATCGAGGACGCCTCCTTACCCTCCAGGGCCTTGGTCTGGATCTTCTGGGTCTCGGGCGCGGGATAAGACTCGGAGTCTTCCTGCAGCCAGCGGTTGGGATCGTCGCCCAGGATCTCGCGCAGCTCTTCGGCCAGCTGCGGCGCCGACGACAGCATGCCGTGGTGGTGCGCGACCTGGCGCAGCGCTTCGGCGAAGGCGCGCGCGTCCTGGTATCTGTCGTCGGGATCCGAGGCGAGCGCGGTCGCCATCACGTGGTCGAGCGCGCGCGGCAGCCCCGGCCGCTTGTACGACGGCGGCGCGATGGGCTGCCCGTAGATCACATCCGGCGGCGTGCTCAGATCGCCCACGAACAGCCGCTCCCCGGTCAGCGCCTCGTACAGGCAGACCGCGCCCGAATAAAGGTCGGTGCGCGCGTCGATCGGCTGGTTGCGCGCCTGCTCGGGTGACATGTATCCGACCTTGCCGCGCACGCGATAGAACACCGACGAATGGGTGGCGGCCTTGGCGATCCCGAAGTCGGACAGCTTCACCTCACCCTCGGCCGAACAGAGGATGTTGGACGGCGAGACGTCGCGGTGGATGATGTCCAGCGAGTTCCCGTGCGGATCGCGCCGGGTGTGCGCGTAGCTGAGGCCGGCCAGGATCTCGAGCGCGATCTGGATGGCCGCCGCCGGCGCCAGCTGCCGGCGGCGCAGCTTGGCGCGACGGCAGATCGTGCGCAGGTCGGCGCCGCGAACGTACTCCATCACAATGAACAGCGATTCGTCCGATTCGACGAGATCGAAAGTGTGGACGATGTTGGCGTGATCGAGCGTGGCCGAGATCTTGGCCTCGCGAAAGAACAGATCGCGGAACTCCGGCCGCGAAGTGTGCTCGGGCAGCAGTTGCTTGAGCACGACGTCCTTCTCGAAGCCGCCGGGTCCCAGCTTCTTGCCCACGTAGATCGCACCCATCCCACCTTCAGTGAGGTAGCGTTCGATCCGGTAGCGGCGCGCGGCCATCTGCTGGCTGGTGGCGTTCATCCCCGTCGAAGGTAGGATCGTCGAACACCAGATTCAATGTCCAGTTACCAAGCGACCAAGACTCCCGTCGAGACCCTGCTGGTGGTCAGGAGGAACGCCGAGGAGGCCGCCGCGCGGCTGTTGCGGGAAGCCGTCGTTCGGCGCGCTGCGGCGGAGGCGGCGCAAACGGCCCTGGATGCCGCTCTGAAGGTGGCGCGCGAGGATCTGCGATCGCGCCGCTCGACGGCGAAGGGCGCCGCGACCGTCGCCGCGGGCGCCGCCCGCGAGCTTTACTGGGGCCGGCTGCGCGACGACGTCGCTGCCCTGGCGGCCCGCGCGGCCGACCACCGTGCGGGGCCGCTGGCGGCGGCGCGTTCCGAGGCCGCCGCGGCGACCGCCGCGCACCGCACCGCGCGCGGCGCCCGCGAGCTGGTGGAGAAGCTGTGCCAGAGAGCCGACGGGGCGCGCCGCCGGATCCAGGCACGCCGCGCGGAGCTGGCCGACGACGAGCAGGCGCGAGCTCGCGGCCGCGAACCGCGCAAGCCTCCTAGCTAGGTAGCTGGTGTTAAACGCAGCGTGCGGGCGAGTCGGGCTTCAGGCTTCGGGGCTTCAGGAAAGACGCTACGGGCTTCAAGCTTCGGGCTTCAGGAAAGGCGCTCTCTCGTCGGAGAAGGCGCAATGATCCCATCCTGAAGCCCGAAGCCCGAGGCCCGAAGCCCGACTAGTCCAGCAAGGCCGCCTTCATCTCGGGGATCCAACCTCCGCTGAAGCCCAGCGAGGCGTAGGCCGCGAAGTTACGCGAGTAATCCCAGTACCCCCACCCGAAGCCGCGCTTCTCGGCCTCGAGGCGGGCAGTGCGGGCCCAGCGCGCCCGCGACGCGAGATCGGCGTTGATGCCGGCGCCGAATTCGCCCAGGTAGACGCGCATCCCGGTGCGATCCGCGAAGGCCTTGGCCAGCTCCATCTGCTCGATGATGGCCGCGGGGCCACCTGGGTTGGTCTCGGGCGGCTCGCGGTTGTACCGGTCGAAGAAATCCCGGCTCTCGGGGAAGGCGGCGGCGGCGGGCGACGGCTCCACAGGCACGGGCGGTGGTCCGGGGAAGATCACGTTGCGCGTGCCGTAGTGGGGCGGCATCCAGCTGAAGCCCTGGTGGGTGAAGTACATGGGCGCGTACATGTGAAAGCTCGCGACCAGGTGGGGATCGCCGGCGGGCACGGCCAGGGTGTCGCGCAGGTCTCTCGCCGACGCCCAGTGAGCGCCCTCGATGATCAGGGTGCGGTCGGGGTCGACCTCGCGGATCGCGGCAATGACCCGCGCCAGGATCGGGTTCCAGATCTCGGCGGTGAGGTTGTCGGTCGGCTCGTTGAGGATCTCGAACACCACGGCGGGGGGCAGGCCGCGGTAGCGCAGCGCGATCTGCCGCCAGATGGCGATCAGTCGATCGGCATAGGCGCGCGGCGCCTTCATCATCTCCTGGAAGTGATGGAGGTCGACGATCACGCCGAGATCGTTCGACAGCGCCTGGTTGATCACCCAGTCGACGCGCTTCCAGAAACGCGCCTCGATCCGGAAGGGCGGGCTGGTCTCGACGTGGGCCGAGAATCGCATGGGGACGCGCACGTGATCGAATCCGGCTTGTCGCACGGCGACGAAGTCCGACGCCGAGATGACCCAGCCCCAGTCGCCCTCGTGCGGCGCGTCCATGGCGTCGCCGAAGTTGATACCCCGGCGCAGGTCGGCCGTGGCGCGGGTCGCGGCTCGCCCGGTTCGAAATGCTTCCATCCGCGCCCGCGAGTCGGCGCAGCCAGATCCGGCGAAAAAGAGGCCCGCTGCGACCACCACGATCGCTGCGGGAGTCCATGACCTGGGGTGCAGGATTGCCGCACGACGCCGAGGCGAGGAACGATCGGATTCCCGAAATTGCCACAAGCCACGAGAATCAGGCATTTTTATTGCTGCCTGGTCCAGCATCTAGCCATCCAGGCTCAAACGTTCGCCAACCAGGTTCTGGACGGAAAAAAAAGGTCGGGAACGAGAGGGGGGCCAGAGGATGATGTGTCGAGCCAGCAGGGAAACGCCTCCAATCCCAGGTCGCATCTGTTAACATCCAGGGATACCAGACGACAGACCGTCCGTTTTATTGGGGGTCCGCAAAAAATCTTCTGACGTAATCAGGGGGGGCGTTGCACTGACCCTACTGGGGTACTGGTGCAGGCCGGCGAAGGGGATGGCTGGGTACTGTTGGCTGGAGGGGTCGAGATGAACACAAAGACCAAATGCCGCATCACGCTTTAGCCAGACGCGGCAGCGGTGTATCTGCCCTCGCCCTCGCAATGCTCGCGATTTCAACCACCGCACACGCCGAGACCCCTGCCGCCATCGTGCTGGTCGGGGACATCCCTGCCGACGGCGCGCTCGACGCGGCCCGCCAGGAAATGCCGGCTGCGTGGCGGATGACCCGCCTGACCCCCTCTGCGCGCGCGCGCGCCCAGCCGGTCGACGAAAGCCTGAGCGTCGCCAAGGCATACTTCGACGCAGACTTTCTCCGCTGCCTCACCATGCTCCAGAGCAGCTCGCTCGACGTCGATCGCCTGCTTGAAAAAGATAGCCGCGAGGACGCCGCGCGCATCGGTACGCTGGCGGCGGCGTGCGCGCTCGGCGCCGGCGATCAGCCGCGCGCGCGCGAACTGGTGCACCGCCTGCTGGTCCGGGGGCTGGACTCCGCCGAGACACTGCGCCGGACGACCCCTGAGTTCCAGGCGCTGGTCGACGAAGAGCGAGCCGTGGCGCGTCGCCTGAGCTCGGTGACCATCGAGGTTCAGACCAACCCCGATCGCGCGTCGATCCACGTCGATGGGATCCTGCGCTGCCGCAACTCACCGTGTCGGGTCCACGCGATTCGCGGCGAACACATCGTCACCGCCGAGCAGCTGGGGCGGCGTACGCGATCGGTGACCGTGGAGTTGAACGAGGATCAACGGCTCACCCTGGCGCTCGACGACGCTCCCGCCGAGGATGTGCGCAGCCAGCTGCTGGCCGCGCTGGCCTCGGGCACGCCGCCGACCGACATCGAGGTGTCGCAGGCGTCTGCCAACGCCTTCGGCGCCCGGGTCGTGGTCCTGGTCTGGTCGGAGGGGACCAGCGTGCACGCCACCACCTACGACCGCGCCAGCGAAAAGATCTCGTCGCACGTCGCCATCGACGCGGGACCGAACGCGGTCACCGCGGCGATCCGGGCCGCGGTCCACGAAGAGCGCGGCCTGAGCGGACCGCGCCCCGTCGTCCGGCAGCCGGTCTTCTGGTTCACCGTCACCGGCGTCGCGCTGCTCACCGGAACCATCGTCCTTCTGGCCAACCGCCCCACCGAGGTCCAGCATGTCGTCTCCTTTCCTCCGCAACCCTGAACGTTTTGTGTCAGCCAGGCGGGCCTCGCCGCGCGAGCGGCGTGGGCCGGCGCCGCTGTGGCTGGCGGCGTGGTTTGTCGCGGGGGCCGGTTCCTGCACCCAGATCCAGGTCGAGGAGACCCATGTCAAATGGGAAGCGGCGCAGTCGTGCCAGCAGGGGAGCGACGGCGGACTAAATGGGGGCAGCCAGAACCCCCGGCAGCTGCAGAGCGGCGCGGTCATGGACACGTACATCGTCGAGATCTTCGAGCTGACCCACCCCGAGTCTTTTGTTCCGAGCGATTGCGAGACCTGCCTGGCGACGCGCGAGAACTGCTTCGTCGAGGAGTCTTCGTGCGTGTGCGGCGATCAGGTTCCCGTGTCGGTCGACCATCTGCACGACATGCTGGCCGGCGTCCGCGTCGGTCTGCCCGTCAACCACATCTCGCTGTACTGCTTGCGGGTCATGGCGGTTCAACGAAGCTCGGAGTCGGAGAGCTGCGCCTGCGATGCAGATTGGCAAAAGCCCGAGAGAATCCGCCTGTGCGCGCTGAGCCGGCCGTACGCGGCAAGCCCGCTTCCTCCCATCGATATGCAGGTGCAGTGCGACGCCAACGACCTCCTGTTCCGGACCTGCGTGGGCAAGTAGTGGGCGCGTAAAAAAGAAGCTTATCAGGGAGCGATGCAGCGACAATTCACACTGTTAAACGAACGCGGCACCGCCAAGCCGACCCTGACTCGGGTGCGGGTCCAGGTCATCGACGGCCCCAACCGCGGTCTGGTCTCTGACCCGACCGGCAGCGGCATCGCGATCGGCACCTCGCCCGACAACGAGATCGTGCTGGCCGATCCCACCGTCAGCCGCTACCACCTGGAGCTGCGCTGCGACGACGGGGTGCTGGTCAAGGATCTCGGGAGCCGCAACGGCACCTTCGTCAACGACGTGCGGATCCGCGAGGCGGTGGTGCCGGTCGGCGCTCGCATCCGGGTCGGCGGCACCGTGCTGCTGCTGCTGGACGCTGGCGAGGGCGCGCCCGCCCCCAGCCTGCCGGCGCCGAACATCCCGGGCCTGGTGGCGGCCAGCCCGGTGATGCAAGACATCGCCCGCACGGTCGAACGGTTGACCAGCTCCAACGTATCGGTGCTGGTGCAGGGTGAGACCGGCACCGGCAAGGAGCTGATCGCGCGCGCCATCCACGAGTCGGGCTCGCGCGCCTCCGGTCCATTCATCGTCGTCGACGCGGGCGCGCTGGCGCCCACGTTGATCGCGTCCCACCTGTTCGGCCACGAGCGCGGCGCCTTCACCGGCGCCGACCGCCGGCAAGAGGGTGCCTTCGAGCTCGCGCACGGCGGGTCGATTTTCCTCGACGAGATCGGGGAGCTGCCGCTGTCGATCCAGCCCGCATTGCTGGGCGTGCTCGAGCGGCGATCCTTTCGGCGCGTCGGCGGTAAAGAGGACATCCAGGTCGACGTGCGGGTAATCTCCGCGACCCACCGCGACCTGCGCGCCGAGGCCAACCAAGGCACCTTCCGCGCCGACCTCTACTTCCGCCTCGCCGTGGCGCGCATCCATATCCCGCCGCTGCGCGAGCGGCCCGAGGACATCGAGGCGCTGGTCGAGCACTTCGCGCACGAGATCACCGGCGCGCCCGGATCGCCGTTCTCCGACGCGACGATGGAGGCGCTTCGCAACCACCGCTGGTCGGGCAACGTGCGCGAGCTGCGCAACGTCGTGGAGAGCGCGCTGGCGATGGGCAACCTGTCGCTGGAGGGGATCTCCCCGTCGCAGATCCAGGACGCGCTGCGCACCGAGGATATCGTCCCCTACCGGCGCGCCCGCGCCGAGGCGATCGCCAGCTTCGAGCGGCGCTATCTGAGCCACCTCATCGAGGCGACGGGGGGCAACGCATCGGGCGCGGCGCGCGCCGCCGGCATGGACCGACCCTACCTGCTGTCGCTGCTGCGCAAGCACGGCCTGCGCTAGAAGGGGCGGGCCCTCAAAGCCTGAAATCGTAAACGTGGCCGTGATCGTGGCCGTGATTTGCCCCCCGTGAACGTGGCCGTACACGTGAACGGGAACGCCCCCGTGGCCGAGATCTGCAGGGATTAGGTGTCGATCAGCTGGTGACCGATCACGCCCACGGTGGGGTTCAGGTTCACGTGCACGGCCACGTTCACGGGGCCGGCCACGATCACGATCATGGCAGGGGGCTGTGATCAGCGGAGCAGGGACAGAGCTTTGGCGTGGGTGTGGTGTCCGCCAATGCGGATGGTCTGGCGCAGCAGCGTCTGACCCGTTCCCGGGCTGACCACCGTGATGGTGTGCGTGCCGACCGGCAGCTCGCGCTCCAGCGGCGCGAATCCGATGGCGTCGCCATCGACCGTGATCTTCCCGCCGAAGAAGGCCGCCCCACCGACTCGCAGCCAGCCGTTCGCCAGGGCGGCGCCCGGCTGCTCCGCCGGGGGCGCTCGCAGGATCTGTGAGGGTCGTCCGTGCCCCTTGCGCTTGACCTCTCGAGACGGGCGGGCGCCTGGGGGAACCTGCGGCGCGCGGATCTGCCGCTTGAAGTGCATCTCCGCAGGATCGCCGCCGTCGGCCAGGGCCGCAGCGGTAGAGGCCGGCACCGGGGCCGGCGTCACGATCGACGGAAAGGTGGAATCAGCTGCCACGCTGGCCGAGGTACGGGCCGCGGGGCTCGACGCGCGCAGGCCCATGCCCGACTTCCAGGCCGTGAAAGACGCGGCGGTCGCGACCACCAGCGCGGTGGCGGCCCAGCGCGAGGCGCGCGCCAGGCGCTGTCCGCGGGTGAGCGTCGGCGGCTCGTAGGACTGGATCTCGATCGGCGCCGAGGTGCGCGCCGCGCGCGGGTCGCGCAAGGTGCGCAAGGCGATGGAGCGGGCACCGCCGGGCTGGCCGGGCTGGGCGACGGGCATCATCTGGCTGACGGTGAAGGTCCGCCCGCCGTCGTCCTGGGCCGCCACCGGCACCAGGCACAGCCCCATGAGGTCGTCGAGCGCGCTGCCTTCCTGGTCCTTGGGCTTGAGCGGGGCCAGCCAGTCGCGCAGGGTGGCGCGCGCGCCGCGCGACAGCCTCTGGAAGGCGAGCGAACCGGCGGCGGCGGCCACGTCGGCGGCGCGCAGGCGATCGCGCGGCTCGCGGCAGGTGCAGGCGCCGATCAGCTCGGCGACCGCCGCCGAGACGCCGCGCTCGCGCGCTTCGACGACGCGCGCCCAGGCCTCCTCGTCGGTCATCGCGGGACCCATCGCGCGCCCGCCCAGCAGCGTGGCCAGCGTCGCGCCCAACGCGTAGACATCAGCCGCGGCGTTGACCCGCTCGCCCAGCGCCTGCTCGGGCGCCATGTACGGCAGCTTGCCCTTGACCACGCCTTCGGCGGTCTGCTCCTCGCGCTGCATGCACAGCGCGATGCCGAAGTCCGACAGCTTCACGTCGCCGTCCCAGGACAGCAGGATGTTCTGCGGGCTGACGTCACGATGAACGATGCCCAGCGGCTCGCCCTGCTCGTCCTTGACGTCGTGGATATAGGCCAGCGCGTGCGCGACCTCGGAGATCACGTGCAGGGCAATGCCCTCCGGCATCAGCCGATCCGTGCTCGCCAGGGTGAGCGCGCGCAAGGTGTCGACGCCATCGACGAACTCCATGGCCAGAAACGCGGCGCCGTCGATGAGGCCGTAGTCCATGATCTGGACCACGCCGCCGTGATGCAGCCGGCTGCCGATGCTGGCCTCGTCGAAGAACATGCGCCGGCGACCGCCGTCGCGCAGGTGTTGCGGCAACAGGCGCTTGATGGCGACGCGGCGCTCGAACCCGTCCATTCCTTGCGAAGCGGCCTCCAGAACCTGTGCCATGCCGCCGCTCGCGATCGTGCGGACAAGGCGATATCGCTGGGTCAGGTTCACGGCCGGCATATTACCCCACTCGTTCGCAGGCCAGCCATGGATCTGAATTTTTTTGGCCGCGGTTTTTTGCGGTCGTAAATATCGGAAATCCTCACGTTTGTGAGTGCATGGTCCGGGTGCTTTTCCGTCACGCGAATGCGATGTAGGGGAACATCGCGCCTTGACGGATCCAGACGCGCCCGCGTAGCCGCAGCGCGCGCGCGATTTGACGCGCGGCTCGAGCGCCAGCGACGGTCAGGGGAAAGGATCGAGCGCGGCGCGTCTGCCGCGGCGCGCTTTCTTCTGCTTTCTTCCGCCGCCTCCGCCGCCTCCGCCGCCTCAAACCGCCGGGCGGTCGCCCAGCAGATCGCCGGCAATGGCGCGCACCATCTGTGGCGGCAGCGCCCTGGCCAGCACCAGATGCGGATGGTGCACGATCAATTTCACCAGCGGAGCGGGCGCCGCCTCGCCGAGCTCTGCCGTGGTGGATGCCGCGGTCATCTTTGCCGCCATGTTGGGAGAAAGGGGAAACTTGAGATAGTGCACAGCGGTGGTCCGATCGGGCAGCACGCCGCGCGTCTCGTTACGGGCCGGTTCCCGCTCGCCCTCGACCTCGAGCGCGAAGGCCCGCTCGAGGCCGGCCAGCTCGGCCAGACGGCGCTCGCGGGTGTCGCGATCGGCGATCTCGACAAACACGGTGGCCGACAGCTCGCCCGCGCCCGGGATCAGCTCGTTGTAGGTGTCGAGCTCGTGCTGGATCGCCTCCTCGCGCGTGATGCGTTCGGTGCGCAGCATCTCCTGGATCTGGAACAACACCGTGGTGTGGTTCTCGAACACGATCGACATCTCGTCGGAGATCTGACAGCGCCGCAGCTGCTTGCCGGCGATGACCGCGGCACGAAACCGTTCGCGGATCTCCTCGTAGGCGCCCAGGTTCAAGATCTCGTCGCGTCGCACTTTGTTCATGACGTCCTCACTTCCTGCTGCCATCGCTGTCCGACAGACCGTAGGCCTCGCTGATCGCCTCGACCGGGTGCAGGACCCGGCGCCCCGTCTCGTGCGCCAGGCGCAGCGAGGACAGCGCGCAGTCGGTCACCACCAGCGCCTGGCGCCCGTCCGGGCCCGCCGCGTCCTCCTGGACGTCGGCGATCAACTTCTGCGCGTACCTTCGCCCCATGTCGTAATAGGCGGCCTTCATGCCCCAGGTGCCGTCGACCGCCGAGCACTTCTCGACCAGCCGGACCTCGGTGTCGGGCACGGCGGACAGCACGCGCATGCCGGGGAAAGCGATCTTCTGCGCGCGCAGGTGGCAGGCCGCGTGGTACGTCACCGGCCCCAGCGGCCGCTTGAAGTCCTTCTTCAACGTCTTGTCCCTGCGCAGGGAGTCCAGGAACTGCATCAGGTCCATGGTCGCCGCCGAGACCGCGCGCACCTCGGGCGTGTCGACGTAGACCGGCCATTCCTTGCGCATCGTGTACGAGCAGGTCGGCGCCGGCACGACGATCTTCTTGCCCGCCCGCACGTGCGGAAACAGCACCTCGGCGTTGGCGCGCACCTTTTTCACCATCGCCTCGACGTCGCCTCCGTCGAGGTTGGGCATGCCGCAGCAGACCTCGCCGCGCGGGCGCAGCACCGCGTAGCCCTGGTGCTCCAGCACGCGGACGGCGGCGCGCGACACGCTGGTCTGGTTGTAGTCGCCGTAACAGGTCGCGAACAGCACCACCTCGCCGGCTTGACCCGCGCCCGGAGCCGGCTGGTGCCTGGCCATCCAGGCCGGGAACGGAGCCGGATCGAGCGGCGGTAACGGAAACTCCGCCGACACGCCGGTCACCGCCTGGCCCACCTTGCGCAGCAGGCGATTGCGGTTGACGA
The DNA here is from genome assembly GCA_035696125.1 of Polyangia bacterium. Taxonomy (GTDB): domain Bacteria; phylum Myxococcota_A; class Polyangia; order Fen-1088; family Fen-1088; genus DASRQZ01. The sequence continues at coordinate 35,919 of DASRQZ010000219.1, read as the reverse complement.
AGTTGGTGATGGGCGCGGCGGCGCCGCCACCCAGCTTGCCCAGCAGACCCGGCTCGCCCAGCACCTGGTCGACGATCGCGACCCCCTGGCGCCGCGCGCGCTGCGCCTTCTCGCGGCCCATGAGGCGCGGGAAATCGACCAGCTCGCTGGCACCCTCGTCTTCCGTGTAGGGACACTTGATGTAGCAGAGCTTGCATTGCCAGCACAGATCGCTGGCCAGCGTGAAATCCTGTTCGTTCAGCTTCTCCGCGCCTTCGGCCTTGCCCTTGTCGATGTCGCGGTCGACGGCGGCGAAGATCGCGGGGAAGGTCCCGCAGTAGCCGACGCACATCCGGCATTCGTGGCAGATCTGAAAGACTCGCTTGAGCTCGTCGGTGAGATCCGACGAATCCCAGTAGCGGGGATCGTTGGGACCGACCGCGGGCGGCTCGGCGGGGCGGCGCTTGAGGACCGACATCCGTCTCGTGCTCTGGGGTCGTTGGCGGCGTCGCGGGCCGGGCCCGGCGAGGGACCCGGCCGCAGCGCGCGCGCGTCAGCCCAGGGTGTCGTGAGCCTTCTGGAAGCGACCGGCGTGCGACTTCTCCGCCTTGGCCAGGGTTTCGAACCACTCGGCGACGTCGGTGAAGCCCTCGTCGCGCGCCTGCTTGGCGAAGCCCGGGTACATGGTCTCGTACTCGTGGGTCTCGCCGGCGACGGCCGACTTGAGGTTCTTGGCGGTGTCGCCGATGGGCAATCCGGTCGCCGGATCGCCGACTTGCTTCAGATAGTCGAGGTGGCCGTGCGCGTGCCCGGTTTCACCGTCGGCGGTGTCCTTGAACAGGCCGGCGACCTCGGGGTAGCCCTCGACGTCGGCGACCTTCGCGAAGTAAAGGTAACGGCGGTTGGCCTGTGACTCGCCCGCGAAGGCGTCCTTCAGATTCTGATGGGTCTTGGTCCCTGGCAGCTTTGGCATCTTCCGTCTCCTCTTGTCCGTACTGGTTTTGCGATGACGAGTTGTGGGCGAATGACGACGATCGTCAGGTCGTCCGGGTTTTCTTCGGGGAAATGCAGGCGGCGCAGCGGCCGCGCATGATCTTCTCGACCGATCGCACCTCGAAGCCGGGCGCGACGCGCGCGATCTCGCGACGCATGGCATCCTCCGCGGGCGGATCGAGCGCGGGCACGCTGGGCACGTCGCGTACCGCGCCGCAGCGGTCACATACCAGGTGGTGGTGCGGCGCCATGTTGGGATCGAAGCGGCCCGACCCCGGCGACAACGACAGCGCGGCGCACAGGCCCGCCGTCGAGAGCGCGTCCAGCGTGTTGTAGACGGTCGCGAACGACATCGTGGGCTGGTCAGAACGCAGGCGCTCGAACAGCTCCTGCGCCGTGGGATGGGACTCATCCTCGGCCAGCTCACGCACGATGGCCAGCCGCTGCGGCGTCAGCTTGAGCCCGGCGGCGCGCACGCCGTCCAGCATGCGCCGCATCTGGGCGGACCCGGCGTGGGTGGCCGGCTCCGCAGGCCGATTGGCTGTTGTGCGCCTCATGTGTAGCCGTTTCTTACTAAGAACGATTCTAATCTGCAAGGGCGAAATGACGGCGGTCGCGCCGCCGCGGCTGGGGTCCAGTTCCGGATTTTGCTCTTTGGCGGGATCGGACAAGACAGAACGCGCTCGGCCACGGCACCAATGTGAGCCGTACCATCGGGGCCCGGTTTGCGCTACGTTCCGACTTCGCCGATTGGTTGCGGCGAACGTGGCACACCCTCTTGAGTGCAGGAGACCGGTTCATGAAGAATTTGCACGCCCCCAAATTTCGTCCGACGCCGTTGTTGCTGGCGGCCATGTCTGTCGCTCTCGGCTGCGGCCACCCGGCCAGCGGCACGAACGGCGCCGGAGGCAACAGTCAGCAGGGCGCCGGCGGCGATAACGTCCAGGGCCAGGGCGGCAACATCGGCGGCGGGACGGGAGGAGCGATCGTTTTGCCGCCGCCCGATGGCGGCGCCGGAGGGATGACGACCAGCAAGATATCCTGCAACGACAGCTCGTTCCCGGGGGCGCTCAGCTACTCGCCCGGTTATCCCGGCCATGCCGCCAACCTGGCGATGGCGCAGTCGATGCTGCAGAGCCTCACCCCCGACGACAAGCTGCACCAGATGGCCGGCATCCCCAGCACCCCGGTCAACTACGACGTCTTCTGGCAGCCCGACAACACCGCCAAGAGCATCAAGGGGTTCACTTTTCGGGACGGACCGCGCGGCGTGAACATGGATGCTCCGTTATTGGCCGGATCCCGGAACGGCAAGTCCACGGCCTTCCCGCAGGCCATCGCGCGCGGCGCGGCCTTCGACATCGATCTCGAGTACCACATCGGTCAGGCGATGGGTGACGAGATGGTGGCCGCCGGTCAGACCATGCTGCTGGCGCCAACCGTCAACATTCTGCGCCACCCGTCGTGGGGACGCGCGCAGGAGACCTACGGCGAGGATCCCTTCCAGCTCGGCCGCCTCGGCTCCGCCTTCACCGTCGGGGTGCAGGAGTACGTCGGCGCCTGCGTCAAGCACTTCGCGGCCAACAACATCGAGCAGGGCCGTGACTCCGCCAACGCCATCATGAACGAGCAGACCCTGCGCGAGATCTACGCCCGCCACTTCGGGATGATCATCAAGGATGGCGGCGTCTCCTGCGTGATGGCGTCCTACAACAAGGTCAACGGCACCAACTCGACCCAGAATCGGCACCTGCTGACCGACATCCTGCGCACTGACTTCGGGTTCCAGGGCTTCGTGCTCAGCGACTGGTGGGCCATGCCGGGCGGCAGCAACGCGGCGACGCTCAGTGCCGATTCGCGACGCACAAATGCCACCCAGGCGGTGAACGCCGGTCTCGACATGGAGCTGCCCTGGTCGTTCCAGTACGCCGAGCTCGGCAGCGTCACCGGGCTCGACACCGGCATCAACACCGCGACCAGCCGGATCCTCGAGCAGAAGATCCGCTTCAAGGCCATGTCGCTTGCCGGTCCGGTGGGCCTCAAGCCCGCGACTTCGCAACTGGTCAACGGTTCGATCGCTAACAACGACAGCCACATCGCTCTCGCCGAGGAGGCGGCCCGCAAGTCGATGGTGCTGCTCAAGAACGACGGCGCGCTGCCGCTCGACAAGGCGACGATCCACACTATCGCGGTGATCGGCGCCCGCATCCCCTACGCGGTGAGCTCCGACGGTACCGGCGACTCCACCATCGACTTCACCACCAACCTGGTCACGGGAGGGGCCACCACCATTCTCACCGGCGACTGGGGGTCGAGCCGGGTGGTCGGTGACCCCGCCAAGGCGGTCGGGCCGCTACCGGGGATCCGCGAGGCGGCCGGGACCGCGATAACGGTCACCGGTGGACCGGATCCCGCGCTGGCGGCGGGCGCCGACGCCACCATCGTGGTGGCCGGCCTCACCCCGCAGGACGAAGGCGAGGAGTACACCAACACCGCCAACCCCGATCGCCAGAGCTTCGCGCTGGACGCCAAGCGCGGCGCGGGAACCCAGAACACCCTCATCATGAACGCCGTCAGCCGCGCCGCAGGCAAGCCGGTGATCGTGGTGCTGGAAGGCTCGGGCCCGATCGACATGCCCTGGCTCAGCTCGGTCAAGGGGGTGATCATGGCCTGGTACCCGGGCATGGTCGGCGGCCGCGCCCTGGGCAAGCTGCTGTTCGGCGACGCCAACTTCAGCGGCAAGCTGCCCATCACCTGGGGGGCCGTCGCCGACTACGGCACCTTCAAGAACGGCACCGACACCCAGATGGATTTCTATCTCGGCTACCGGCGCTTCGATCAGAACAACATCCCCCTCGATCCTGCAGCCGGTAAGTATCCGTTCGGCTACGGCCTCAAGTACGGAGCCGACATTCAATACACCGCCCTGCGCGTGCCCTGCACCGACATCGGTCAGACCGGCGCCGTCGACGTCCAGATCGACGTGTACAACCGCGGCACGCGCGAGGTCGATGAGACGGTGTTCCTGTTCGTGACCCCGCCCGCCAGCGCGCCGGCCGGGGTCCTCCGCGCCAAGAAGGAGCTCAAGGGCTTCGCCCGGATCACGCTTCCGCCGGGTATGGGGCGCGGGGTCACCATCAAGGTCCGCATGTCCGACCTGGCCTACTTCGACCCGGCGGCGACCGGCGGCGGCTGGAAGGTGCAGCCCGGCGTCTACACGATCAGGGCCGGTGGCTCGTCGGCCGATCTCCCCGTCATGGACACCCTGACCGTCCGATGATCTTCTCCACAGGGTTCGTGAGGCGGGTGCTCGCACCCGGGGCCGTGATCTCTGCGTTGACGGTGTTCGCGTCCGCACCGTTGCGGGCGGCGGAGCGTGGCAGTGCGCCGTCGGACAGCGCCGCGGCCGAGGATGCGCCGCCCGATGCACATCCGCCGGGCGTGCCGGCGGCGCCGTCCCCGCCCAGCGACCAGGGCTTTGTCGTCGAGCGGATGCCCCCTTCTGCCTACCCCGAGTCGAGGGTGCGGGGCATCGCGGGCGGCTCGCTGTGGCTCGATCCGTCGTTTCACGGCATGCAGTGGCCGTACTATCCCAAGACCGGGATCGGCCTGGCCGGGTCGCTGTGGGTCGACAACAGCTACCAGCGGATCAGTCGCGAGCAGAACTTTCCCCAGGTCGAGTACTGGGTGCACCAGGCGCGCGGCGTGATCCGGGTGACGCCGACTTACAGCGCGGACGATTTCTTCGTGCAGGTGCAGGCCGAGCTGGTGGGTAACAACAACCAGACGCTGCAGCGGCTCGACGCGCCCGACACCGACGATCTCTGGTTGCGTTTCGGCTCGTGGAACCGCTGGGACGTCCAGGTCGGCCGCTTCGAGGCCTACCCCCTGCACCACTTCGGCATGGGCCTGGACCTCAACACCGTCGAGCGGCAGGGCGCGCTCGACGAGAACAGCAGGCAGCCGGTGGACTTCTACTACGGCACCACCATGTACTATCGGCCGAGCGGCGTGGGCAATCTGGCCTTTCACCTGCATCTCTTCGAGGGCGACAAGGCCCTGCCGGCGGTGCGGCTCGAGCTGCTGGCGCAGTACGGCTACGACAGCTTCGATCGCGTCGGTGGGCGGCCGGCGGCGGTGGTCGACTGGGGCTTCATCAAGATCAAGCTCGGCGGCGAGTACCGCCTGAGCCGACCGCGCGATACACAGGTGACCCCTGGTGCCACGACCGGCACGTACACGCACACGCGCACCGAGAAGTTCGTCGATCGCGGTTTCGCGGCGGCGGTGCAGCTGGTGCTGTTCCCCTGGCTCGAGGCGGGCGTGCAGGGGGCGTACGGGCTCTCCGATCACACCACGCAGATGGGCGGGGACGATCTGGACGGCAGCTTCACCCAGTGGACCGCGGGCGGGTTTCTCAACGTCAGCCCGCTGCCCGACCTGGTGGTGGGCGCCGGCGCCCACCTCACCGACTGGACCAACCTGCACAAGAACGACCAGGGACAGTTCGGCCACCAGACCAACCTGGCCGCCTTCGGCGCGGTCCAGTACCTGGTGCACAAGCAGCTGTACGTGAAAGCGATCGGCGCCTACGACAAGGGGGTTCGCGAGGATCTGCAGGGCGGCACCGCCCGGGTGGCGCAGACCATGTTGAGCGGCCGCGTCCGCTTGATGTATTTGTTTTGATCGGGCCCCGCGCTGCCGGCGGCGGCGAGGCAGGACACCAGCGTGCCGGGCGCGACCAGCATCGCGTCGCCCAGCTCGTGGGTCTGGAAGCCGTGCTGGTCGGCGTAAGCGATCGCGCCTTCTAGCAGCGAGGTGTCGGCGAACGCCGTCAAGAGCGCGAAGTGCGTCTCGCCGGCGGCGTGCGTGCCGGACAGGATTCCGTCGACGACGCGGGGATGAAAGCCCGGGCCGATGCGAAGATCGGTGGTGCCCGCGCCGGCCCGTAGCCGGCCCGCGGCCGCCGCGCCCTCCAGCGCGCGCACCACTGTCGTGCCGACCGCGATCACCCGGCCGCCGCGCGCGCGGGTGTCGGCGATCGCGTGCACGGTCACCGCCGGGATCTCATAGCGCTCGGGTAGCGGCAGCGCCGCGTCCAGCACCGGGTCGCCGGTCGCCGACAGTCCCGCCGCGTGGGTCAGCGCCGCCAGCCCGACGCCGCGGCGCCGCAGCGCCAGCAGGGTCTCCCACGACAGCGGGCGCCCCGCCGAGGGCATCTCGAACGCCCAGGGTCGCGCCGCGTACACGGTCTGCACCGCCCACAGGGGCAGCTCGTGCTCCAGGTACGAGTACTGGACGGGCCGCGCCTGGCGGTACAGCGCGGCCCACAGCGCGTCGTCACCGGCGTCGAAGCGGACCGCCAGCAAGCGTGGCGACAGCGCGGCGCGCGCCACGATCTGCGCGCCCAGCTCCCCGAACCGCAGCCGTTCGCCGACTTGCAGCTCGGGCGGCGCGGGGCGGTCCTCGGTCCTCTGACGCCAGTCGCCCGCGCCCAGCAGCGCCGCCCAGAAGCGCGCGCCGCCACCGTCGGAGTCGGGGTCGGCGACCGACAGCAAGCGGATCTCGATGGCCCGGCCGCGCGCGTCCTGGCCGCGCAGTGATGCCGGCAGGGTGGCGGCGTCGTTCACCACCAGCAGGTCGCCCGCGGATAGCAGATCCGCCAGTGCGGTGGTGCGCGTCTCGGCGAAGAGACCCGCCCGCGGATCGACCACCAGCAGGCGCACGTCGTCGCGGCGCGCCGGATAGGTCCGCGCCGGGGTCACGATCCACCCCCGCGCGCATCCAGGCGGATCGCGGTGCGCGTGCCGGACGGCGCGGGCGGGCGCGCCCCCAACCAGGCCACGATCGCGCGCGCGACCCGCGCCGGATCGGCCAGGCTGGCCGGGTCGGCGTCGGGTATCGCCTGCGCGTGCATGCGGGTGTTCATCTCGCCCGGATCGATCGACAGCACCCGCACGCCGGTGCCGGCAAGCTCGGCGGCCCAGGTCCGGGTCAGGTGGTCCAGCGCCGCCTTGGACGCGCCGTAGGCGCCCCAGCGTTCGTAGGCCTCGACCGCCGCGTCGGAGCTGACGTTCAGGACCGTGCCGCGCCCGCGCAGCAACATCGGTCCCACCAGCGCCTTGGTGAGCCGGAACGGCCCGACCAGGTTGACCTGCAAGACTTCGGTGAGATCTTCACAATCAGTGTCCAGCAACAGCCGCAACGGCAGCGCGCCCAGCGTACTGGCGTTGTTGATCAACAGATCGATCTCCCCGACCGCCGCCGCCGCCTGTCCCGCGATCGCGTAGGCCGCCTCGCGATCCCCGACATCCCCGACGATCCCATGCGCCTGCCCCCCGCGCGCCCGGATCCCCGCCGTCACCTCATCCAGGGGTCCCCTGTCTCGCGCCACCAGCACCACCCGCGCCCCCGCCGCCGCCAGCTCCTCCCCGAGCGCCCTGCCCAGTCCTCGACTTCCCCCGGTCACCACCACGCCCACCCCTTTCCATCCCGATCGGTCTCCGTCCCCGTCTGCCTCCCCGTCTCGGTGCTCATGCTTGTTGTCGATCTGCCCTGGGGTCGTCGTCAGCTCGTCCGTGCGACTCATGTCCGCTCTCCTTCCTTCCATCCCCAGCATGAAGCACCGCCGTCAATCCATCAGCATTCTTGCCAATTCCTTGGCAGCCGGCCATCCTGTTGCCCATGGGCGCCTCCGACGACCCCGCCGCACACCTCGGCCGTAACCTTCAAGCGCTGCGCGAGACCCGCAACCTGACCCAGCAGCAGATCGCCAAGCTGGCCGGGCTGCCGCGCGCCACCTGGGCGAATCTGGAATCAGGCGCCGCCAACCCGACCCTGGCGGTGCTGGTGCGGGCCGCGCAAGCGTTGCAGGTGCGCCTGGAGGAGCTGATCGAACCGCCGCGACGGATCGGGCGGCTCTACAAGGCCGACACCCTCCCGTCGCGATCGCGCGGCGCCGTCACCATCCGCAAGCTCTTGCCCGAGACCATCGCCGGCCTGGAGATCGAGCGCATGGAGCTGCCACCGGGCAGCGCCATGGCCGGGGTGCCGCACACCCCCGGCACGCGCGAGTACCTGACCTGTGAGCGCGGCCAGATCGAGCTCTCCGCGGCAGGGGTGAGCTTCACCCTGGATCCGGGCGACGTCGTGGTCTTCCGGGGTGATCAGCGACACGGCTATCGCAACGTGGGCGGGACCGCCGCCATCGCCTACAGCGTCATAGCCTTCGCGCCCGTGGGCACCTGACAGGTCGCCCGGGGCCGCCGCGTGCCCCGCGCGTCACCAGTGGGGCATTTGGGTCACACCCGCGGGGCGATATTGATCACGTTGCCGGGCCCGGGAGCCGAGATCCCGGGGCTCGCGGGTCGGCGCGCGCCTTGCTGTATCCAGAAGCATGGTCCCCCAGCCCAGCCTGATCTCCTCCCTCGTGCCGCGTCCCGGCTGGTTGACGCGGTTGGTGATGCAGATCGCCGCCAGCACCCTGCTGACGATCTTTTACACCCCGGGCGGCGCCGCCGGCTGGGTCATGGACCTGGTCTTGCGCTTTTACCCCGGCGTCGCGCGTCGCCTCGCGCCGCTGCGCCTGATCCCGATCTACATCCCCACCCGGCGCATCCTGCGATCCGTCCAAAAGTGAACGGATCGCGTCGGTGATCCGACGCTGTCGCGACCATCGCCCGCCCCGCCCGCCGCCGTCGTCTTCGGCGCCGCGTTTGCAAAATCGGTCTCCTGCGAGTGACGACCGTCGCCCGCTGACGATCGACGAAAAAACGAGGTGTCCGATGAACGAGAATGTCGCCAAGCGTCTGCTCGACGAGACCAACGACTTCGATGGGGCGCGCCCCGTCGTCGAGGTCGTCGGGATGTCGAGCCCCAAAGTTTGCAACTTCCTCAACCGGCTGGTGGCCGCGATGCCCGCCGACGAACGCTACCTCGAGGTCGGAACCTGGCAGGGGCTGACGCTGCTGTCCGCCGCTTACCAGAATATCGACAAGGTGTGCATCGCCTGCGACAAGTTCCGCTTCTGGGGGCGCTGGACCGGCCTCGGCTGGCGGGCGCGTCGGTCGTTCATGTCCAACCTGCGGCGTTATCGCGATCGCTGCGCTTACATCGATTTCCACCACACCACCTGCGAGCGGTTGTTCGCAGAGGAGATGGTGCAGGCGCCCATCGGCGTCTACTTCTTCGACGGCGACCACAGCCAGACCGGGACACGGGTCGGCATCGCGGCGGCCGGCGCCGTGCTGAGCGAACGCGCCGTGGTTCTGGTCGATGACTGGAACATTCCGGAGGTGCAGGCGGGCGCGCGCGAGGGCCTGGCCGACGCGGGGCTGCAGATCCTCTGGCGCCGCGCGCTCCCGGGGGACCACAGCAAGTCGGGATGGTGGAACGGGCTCGGCGTCTTCTTCGTCGAGGGGGGACGCGGCGCGCGCGCCCTGGCGCGAGCCTCCTGAGGGTCCCGCCGCCGGGCTCATCCCTTCACCTTTCGCTTGAGCTACGCCTTCGCGGCCCGCAGGCGGGATTAACGGCAACGCGCCGACCGTTGCTATGTTGCCGACCAGCCGCGCGATGAACCGCTCCCCTTCAAACGCTCTCGGACAGTTCCCGCCCACATGGGTTCTGTGGGCACGGGCAGCGTTGCTGCTGGGTGCTGGCGTATTGCTGGGCTTCGCGGTCAACCGGGTGCATCCCCACGGCGTTCGCTTCACTTCCTTCGCCGCGCCCACCGCGTGCGCGCTGCCCTCGGGCCAGGCGGGCCCCGCCGCCGCGCCCGCGGTCGAGGTGCTTTCGCTGGCCCAGGTCGCGGGCCTGTGCGGCGATCCGCGCGCGCTGGTCGCCGACGCCCGCGGCCCCCAGCGATTCGCCGAAGGTCACATCACCGGAGCGATCCATCTGCCCTGTGCGTCGTCGGGGGTCGCGGCCAGCGCCGCGCTGGACCAGCTGGCCGGCAAAGAGACGCTGGTGGTCTACGGCGACGGCACCGATGACGCGCTGCTGGTTGCCGAGGAGCTGCGCCGGCGCAGCGATCGCCCCGAGCTGCGGGTCGCGGTGCTGGGCGGCGGATTCGCGGCCTGGAGCCAGGCCGGTCTGGCCTGCTCCTCGGGACCGTGCGCCGGCTGCGCGGTCCACCCATGAGCCGCCCGCGAACCGCGCTGGCCATCCTGTTGCGCCTGGGCCTCGGTGGCCTGCTGCTGGTGGCGGGCGCTCTCAAGCTGCGTGACCCGGCGGGGTTCGCGGTCGAGATCGCCAACTACCAGCTGCTGCCGGCGCTGGCGCCTTATCTGGCCGCCGCGCTGCCCGTGACCGAGATCGTGCTCGGCCTGGGGCTCGCCTCATTCCCGCGCGCCTGGCGCCGACCGGCCGCGCTCGGGGTGGGGCTGCTGCTGCTGATCTTCGCGCTGTCTGTCGCATCGGCGTACCTGCGCGGCATCAACATCGCGTGTGGCTGTTTCGGCGGCGGTGGTGACGCGATCGGGCCCCTGACCCTGCTGCGCAACCTGGGCCTGCTGATCGCGGTCGCGGCCCTCTGGGCCCTGGATCGCCCGGCGCGGCCGCCCTTGGCGGCGGGACCGGCTTCATGAAACTTTACATGGGAGAAAGAACCCCGAAAACCTCGCAGGTCATGTTGAAGGTGTCGCTGGAACGCAAGATCGGTCCGGCTCCACCATCAAGAACGCACCAAGGAGAAGTCCCATGACTGTCACGACGTCCTCGAACAACCCGACCCCCGATGGCACCGCCACCCGCCCCCCGCGGCGCGGCTGGCGGAGATGGACCTGGCTCATGCTGGCCCTGCCGCTGATGCTGGGTGGTATCACCTACAACGCCGCCTACGCCCACGGCGGCGGCCGCGGTGGCCCCGGCGGCTTCATGCACGAGCGCATGCAGGCGCGCATGGAGCGCATCCTGACCGACGTCGGCGCCACCGACTCGCAAAAAGCCCAGGTCAAGACGATCTGGGTCGGACTGGCCCCGCAGCTGAAGGCGGCGCACCAGGAGCACAAGCAGCTGCGCGAGCAGATCGAGCAGGCGATCTCGGCGCCGACCATCGACGCGGCCGCGATCGAAAAGCTGCGCCAGCAGTCGGTGCAGTCGATTGATCGCACCTCGACCCTGCTGACCCAGGGCATGGTCTCGACCGCGCGGGTGCTGACGCCCGAGCAGCGCCAGAAGGCGGTCGCCGAGCTGCACCGCCACCCGCACCACCCGCTGGGCGGCGAGTGAACCTGAGACCCCTCTGCGGGGATCCCCGGCCTCTGACCGGGGGCCCCCGGGAGTCGCAGTCGTCAGCAATAAACCGAAGCCTTGACACCGAAGACCGAAGCCCGAAGCCTGAAGCCTGAAGACTGTCATGGCCGACCGCATCCTGATCATCGACGACGACGAACGGTTGGCCGCGATGCTGAGCAGCTACCTGGTCGCGCGCGGGTTCGCGGTCGAGCACCGCGCCGACGGCAAGAGCGGCCTGCAGGCCCTGGACGCGGGCGACATCAACGCGGTGATCCTGGACGTGATGCTGCCCGATCTCGACGGTTTCGAGATCTGCCGCCGCATCCGCGCGCGCTCCGAAGTCCCGGTGTTGATGCTGACCGCGCGCGGTGACGATCTGGATCGCATCGTCGGTCTCGAGCTGGGCGCTGACGACTATCTGCCCAAGCCATTCAACCCGCGCGAGGTGGTCGCCCGTCTGGGCGCGATCCTGCGGCGCGCGCGCCGGCCGGTGCCGGGGCAGCCCGAGGCGCTGCGCTTCGAAGGTTTGATCATCGACCGCCGCACGCGCGAGGTGCGAGTCGACGGCGTGCGCAAGGAGCTGACCGGCCGACAGTTCGACATCCTGCTGCTGCTGGCCGAGCGGGCCGGCCGCATCCAGACCCGCGAGCAGCTGATGGAGGCGCTGGGCGCCGAGGACGCCGACAGCAGCGTCGATCGCAGCATCGACGTGCACGTGTCGCGGATTCGCAACGCGATCGAGGACGACCCCAAGCGGCCACGCTTCGTGCAGACCGTGCGCGGCGCCGGCTACGTCTTCACACCGCCGGGACCGAGCGGCGGGGAGGGCCCGCCCGCGTGACCCGCCGCCTGTACCTGCAGCTCTATGTCGCGCTGCTGGTCTGGACCATGGTCTGGTTCGTGGCGGTGCACATCGCGTTTCGGGTGTGGGGCGGGGAGGGCGGGCCGCCAGCCGAACGGTTGCGCGTCGCCTCGGCCATGCTGGTCGACACGCTGCGCGACGTCCCCGATCCGGAGCTGCCGGCCCGCCTCGGCACGCTGGCCGACGAGCTGTCGATGGACCTGGTGGTGTGGTCCTCCGACGGTCGGGTGCTGGCCGAGGCGACGCGCCGGCCGATGATCAGGCCCCGACATCCGGGCCCTGGCTGGTCGCAGGACCGCGCCGGGATCGAGCTCGTCGTGCCCCTCGACGACGGCCGCCAGGCGGGGCTGCGCAGCCGTCTGCGTCCGCGGCCCGGGCGGCGCCTTTCGTTCCCGGCGACCATCGCGCTGCTGTCGCTGGTGATGGCGGCCGGCAGCTTTCCGGTGGCGCGCCACCTGGCCAAGCGCATCGAGCGCGTCGCCGCTGGCGTGGCGCGCTGGGGCAAGGGCGAGCTCACCCACCGCATCCCGGTCGAGGGCCGCGACGAGGTCGCCACGCTGGCCACGACGTTCAACCGCGCGGCCGAACAGATCGACGCGCTGGTGACCCAGCAGCGCCAGATGCTGACCAACGCTTCGCACGAGCTGCGCTCGCCGCTGGCGCGCCTGCGTATGGCGCTGGAGCTGCTGGCAGAGGAGCCGGCGGCCGACCAGCGCGCGCGACTGATCGAGGAGGCCCAGCGCGACATCGTCGACCTGGACGCGCTGATCGAGGATCTCTTGCTGATGGCCCGCGCCGATATGCGCACGCCGCGTCGGCCGCTGGAGTCGGTCGACCTGCGCGCGCTGGTCGCCAGCGAGGCCGGGCGCGTCGGTGGCGAGGTCGAGATCAGCGGCGCGGCGCCGCCGCTGGACGGCGACCCCTTGTTGCTGCGCCACCTGGTGCGCAATCTCCTGGAAAACGCCCACCGCCATGGCCAGGGCAAGGACGTGAAGGCGATCCTGGCGTCGACCAACGAGAGCGTGATCCTGGCCGTGGAGGATCGCGGCCCCGGCATCCCCGAGTCGGAGCGCGAGCGGATCTTCGCGCCGTTCTATCGTCTGGGCACCCACGCGAACGCGGCAGGCGGCAGCACCGGGTTCGGCGTGGGTCTCGCCATGGTTCGTCAGGTGGCTCGCTACCACGGCGGGGAGGTGCAGGCGCTGGCTCACCCCTCGGGCAGCGGCAGTCGCTTCGAGGTCGTCCTTCCGCGGGACGGTATCGCGCAGCTGGCGGCGGCGGCGGTCTAGTTACAGCAAGTTTCGGCCGAGGGGTCGTCAGTTTTCAGTTTTCAGTTTTCAGTTTTCAGCAAACACGGGCGGCGTTTGCCTGCTGCGATCGCTTCGCGCCGGAGTTGGCTCATCCCACTTTGCTGACAACTGAAGACTGAAAACTGACGACCATCCGCCGCCACCGGCCGCCGGGCCCGGGGAGGTGACATACTCCCTCGTATGGCGTCCGGCGCTCCAACAGAGACCTCGGCCACCTCGCCCCGGCCGCGCGTCGCCATCATCGGGGCGGGCTTCGGCGGCCTGGCGGCGGCGCGCAGCCTGGCGCGGGTCGCGGTCGACGTCACGATCTACGACCGGCTGAACTATCACCTGTTCCAGCCGCCGCTGTACCAGGTCGCCATGGCGGGGCTCAGCCCCAACGAGATCGCGGTCCCGATCCGATCGATCCTCCGGCGGCAGCGCAACGCCCAGGTGGTGCTGGCCGAGGTGGTCGAGATCGACCTCGGGCGGCGCGCTCTGGCGTTGAGCGATGGCACGCACGCCGGGTACGATTACCTCATCGTCGCGGCGGGCGCGCGCACCAACTACTACGGGCATGACGATTGGATGCCGTTCGCGCCCTCGCTCAAGGATCTGGACGACGCGCTCGAGGTGCGCCGGCGCGTGCTGCTGGCCTTCGAGGCCGCCGAGCGCGAGGACGACGCAGCCGCGCGCCGCCAGCTGCTGACCTTCGTGATCGTGGGCGCGGGCCCGACCGGCGTCGAGCTCGCGGGCGCGATCGCCGACCTGTCACGCGACATCCTGGCGTCCGATTTTCGCCGCCTGGATCCGGCCGAGACCCGCGTCGTCGTGGTGGAGAGGGCGGCCCGGGTGCTGACGCCGTTTTCCGAGCGCCTGGCCGCCAGCGCCGCCGACCAGCTGCGCGAGCTGGGCGTCGAGATCCGCACCGGCACGGCGGTCACCGCCATCGACCGCGCCGGCGTGCACCTGGGCGCCGAGCTCATCCCGGCCACCACCGTGCTGTGGACCGCGGGCGTGTGGCCGAGCCCGCTCGCGCAACGCCTGGGCGTGCCGCTGGATGGCAGCGGCCGCGTCATCGTCCAGTCAGACTGCTCACTGCCGCAGCACCCGGAGGCGTTCGTCATCGGTGACCTGGCCGCCTTCGTGCCGCCGGGCCAGAGCGCGCCCCTGCCCGGCATCAGCCCGGTCGCCATGCAGATGGGCCGTTCGGCGGCGGGCAACATCGCGCGCACGATCGCGGGCAAGCGGCGCGCGCCCTTTGTCTACTTCGACAAAGGATTCATGGCCACCATCGGGCGCGGGCGCGCCATCGCCCAGCTGCGGCGATTGGCGTTGACCCGCAGGCCAGCATGGCTGGCCTGGGTGTTCGTGCATCTGTGGTTCTTGATCGGATTCCGCAACCGCCTGGTCGTCTTCGTCGACTGGGTCTGGTCGTACCTGATGTCCAAGCACGGCGCGCGTCTCATCACCGGCCGGCAGCTCGACCCGGCGACGCGGCCCGTCCTGCCGCCGCGGCCCCTCGCCGGCGCCAGCCTGTCTTCGCCGCCGCCGCCAGCGCCGCCAGGGTGAGCGCGCCGGCGGCCGGCAGCGCCTCGCACTTTTCTTCGTGACAGCGGCTCGGCTCATGGTTCGTCGATGCGCCGAGCACTGTCCCGTGCCGACGCAGATCCTGCGTTTCAGCCTGCCCCGGCGATTGAGCGACGCAGCGGCGCGGGGGTCGCCGGGCCCGTTGCGGCGATCACTGGACGACGAGACGCCGTCCGGTCGGATGCGCGTGGTGCTGGGCGGCCACAGCTGGCAACGAAGCGCGGGCGCCGTCCTCGCCGTCGCCGTCCTCGGCTTCGGCCTCGGCGTCGTCGTCGTAGAACAGCCCACCCGAGTCCCAGCAGGTGAGCGCCGCGTCCAGCGACAGGCCGACGCCCAGGCAGTCGGCGACGGCGTCGATGAACTCCGCTTCGTCCTCTTCCATCGCCGCGGTGGGCGACATCCAGGCGTCGTCGAGCGACGCGCGCGCGATCGCGGGATCGGCGCCGAATTTGGCTCGCAGCCGCGCGAGCTCGATGGTCAAGCGCTCCGTCGCCAGCGGAGCCGAGAAGTCGATCGACTGCGGCTCGGTCGGTGGCGCGGCCGGCCCACCCTGCGGCGCTTCTACCCTCCCCATCTCGTGTCTTTCACGTTTCCCCATGACGACCCTCCTTCCAGCTACGGCGGTGATGGTACACCTGCGCGGCAAGCGTGATCGGCGAAAACTCGATCACCCGCGACCAGAAGGATGGGCCGGCGTGGTGACTCAGCTTTTTCCGAATCCACGAAGTGCGAACACCGCCGCCAGGCCGAGCCCGATGGCGATGACCATCCAGCGCACCAGGCGCGGCTGGATGCGGCGGGCGACGCGCGCGCCCGCGATGCCGCCCAGGATCGCGCCCACGGTCATGAGCGCGGCCGCGCGCCCGTCGACCATGCCGCGCGCGACGAAGTAGACCGACGCCACGCCGTTGATCAGGCCGGCGAGCGCGTTCTTGATCGCGTTCATCTGATGGATCTCCATGCCGCCGACGAGCGATAGGTAGGCCAGCATGACGATCCCCATGGCGCCGCCGAAGTAACCGCCATAGATCCCGACCAGAAACTGAAACAAGATCACCAGCGCGAGCCTGCGGCGCGCCTGGCGCGCGGGCACCGGCACTGCTGCCGGCGCAGCGCCCGCGCCGAAGCGCAGGCCCAGCTGTTGCACCAGCATCACCAGGGTCGCGCCCAGAATCAACCAGGGGACGATCGCCTCGAACACGCTCGGCTTGGTGTGGCGCAAGATGATCGCGCCCAGCGCGGCGCCGCCCATCGCCGGCAGCGCCAGCTGCGCCGCCAGCCGTTTCTTGTCGCCGAGAAAGTGGCGGTACGACCAGGCCGCGGCCAGCGATCCCGGCGTCAGGGCCACGGCGTTGCTGGCATTTGCCATCAGCGGGGGCAGCCCGGCCGCCAGCGCCGCCGGGAACGACAGCAGCGTTCCTCCGCCGGCGACCGAGTTGATCGCGCCCGCCGCCGCGGACGAAGCGACGAGAAACGCGTCGCGGGCCAGGTTCATGGCGGTGATAGTAACCGCCATGTCGGCGGTGCGTCGCGACGGTGCCTCAAAAAAACCTCGCCCACCATATTGCCGGACCTATGGGATACTGGAGTCGCGTGGCTCGCACTATCCTGGCAGTCGGGTTTCTAGCTCTATTCTGCTCCACGGTGGCCGAGGCTCGCCCGTGGGAGGCGCGCCAGCCCCACAAGGAGCCGGTTCCGGCGCACCAGCTGCGCAGCTGTTCGACCTGGCCCGCCGAACCCGAGACGCCGGCGGTGGTCGACGCCGAGCGGTTTCGCGTCGCGATGGTGCACCTGTGTGGGCGGCGCGGTGAGACGATCGGCGCCAGCATCTCCGACGACGTGCTCGCGGCCGCGCGCGCCAACGGCGTCGATCCCTTCCTGCTGGCGGCGTTGGCGTTCTTTCAGAGCGCCTGCAACCCCGAGCTGACCGCGCCGAACGGCAACGGCCTGCTGCGCCTCGACCGGAGCCTGTACATCACCGCCGGCGCGCCCAGGCCGCCCGTCGAAAAGGAAGAGTGGGCCCAGCGCAACCTGCTGGACCCGAAGCAGAGTCTCAGCATCGGCGCGCGCCTGCTGCGCATGTGGCAGGACTCGCACGTCGAGATCGACGAAGCTTTCGGCAGCGTGCCTCACCGCAGCGCGGTCTCGCACTTCATGTGGGGCGACGACGTGCGCAGCAGCGGCCAGGAGGACCTGGTCTTGACGGCGCGCCGCCGCATGCTGGGCAGCTACAACGCGCTGCCGGACGAGACCCGTGACACCTCGCTGGGCGTCAAGCTGGTGTCGCCGCTGGAGGGGATTCCGCGCGTGGCCACCAGCGGCCCCGGCGAGGAGCGCGACGGCGGCGCGCGCCGCCACCGTGGGCTGGACATCACCGCGTCCATTGGCGAGCCGGTGCGCGCCATCGCCGACGGCGAGGTCATCTACGCGGGCGCCAACCTGGGCAAGGGCGTGCGCGGCGATTCGATCCCGCCCAGCAAGATCGGGCGCTACACCAACCGCCGCCTGGGTCCGGGCGGGATCTACGTGTGCATCGAGCACCAGGGCGAGCGCAAGGTGGTGTCCTGTTACATGCACCTGTCGACCTACCGCATCGCCCAGGGCGACCACGTGAGCGCCGGCGAGACCATTGGATTCGTGGGCCGCACCGGCGTGCAGTTCTCGCCGCCGCACCTTCACCTGGAAATTCGGGTCGACGAAAGGTTCACCAACCCCGCCCGCTATCTGTCCGACCTGGTGATTCCGCCCAAGGCGACGCTGACCCATCGCTACGTGATGAAGCGCGCCCGCCTCCGCTCCTAGAGCACCGCAGAGCACCGCAAAGCACCGCAAAGCACCGGACCATGTGAAGGCCGAGCTTTCAGATCGTTCGGTGCACTAGGGTCGGTTCGACAGCCTGGCAAGGGCCTTCCGGCCGAGGTGTCGGTGGTTAACTTCGAAACAGTTAGCTATCTACACAATCTGGAGGGGCAAATGACGATTCTTCGACGGGTGGTGGTGGCGGCGCTTCTGGCCGCGTGGTCGTTCCCAGCCGCGGCGGCGACCAATCCAAATGGCGGCCAGTCCTCAGGTCGAGCTCCTGCGTCCGCGCTGGTGGAGTCGTCGGGCGCGGGCAGCGCATCGCGCACGACGCCCGCGTCCGACCAGGCGCAGCGCTACGCCGATCGCGAACAGCAGACGCCGGATCTGAAGAACTTTCAGGGCGGCGAGGGCTACGTCTACATCGGCGGCAGCGTCCTCACGGTCGCGCTGCTGATCCTGCTGATCCTGATCCTGGTCTGATGTGAGGCCGGGGCACGCGGCCAGGCGGCGGTCGGCCTCGATCGGCGCGCTGGGCGCGTGCCTGCTTCTCACCGGGTGCTACGCCGGAACGGCGCAGGCCATCTCGCCCCACGAGGTGGCGGCGGATCCGGGGTGGCTGCTCGTGCCGGGCGTGCCGTTGATCCGCCAGAGCGGGCGCAGCGATTGTGGCGCCGCCGCGCTGGCGATGGTGCTCGGCTACTGGTCCCGGCCGACCAGCGTGCAGGAGATCGACGCGCGCGATCCCGAGGCGGCGGCGCACGGGTGGAAGGCGGGCCAGCTGCGCGATCTGGCGCGCGAGAAGGGCCTGCAAGCCTTCGTGGTCAGCGGTCGTCTGTCGGATCTCACCACGGAGATCGGCCAGCGCCGCCCGGTGCTGGTGGGGGTGGTTCAGCGCTACGGCAAGGACCAATCGCGCGCGCACTACCAGGTGGTCATCGGCATCCACCCGGCGCGGCGGCTGATCTTGACCCTGGACCCGGCCGCGGGCTGGCGCCAGGACACCCTGGAAGGCTTCGCGCGTGAATGGATCCCCACCCAGCAAGTGACGCTGGTCTTCCTTCCCCCGGGTCTTGCCCCCGGCCCTCCGGCGGCGGCGGGCGCCGGCGCCGCGCGGCCCGCGCGCGAGGCTCAGCGCAGCCCGGGCGCCTCGTGACCACTGCGCTCGACGTACTCGCGGTAGCCGCCGCCGTAGGCGGTCACGCCGTCGGGGCCGAGCTCCAGCACGCGGTTGGACAGGCCGGCCAGGAACTCGCGATCGTGTGACACGAAGAGCATCGTGCCCTCGAACCCCGCGAGCGCGGCGATCAACATCTCCTTGGTGGCGATGTCGAGGTGGTTGGTCGGCTCGTCGAGCACCAGGAAATTGGGCCGCTCGTACAGCAGGCGCGCCAGCACCAGGCGTGCCTTCTCGCCACCCGACAGCACGCGGCAGCTCTTTTCGATCTCGTCGCCGGAGAAGCCAAAGCACCCGGCCAGCGCGCGCAACGCCCCGATCGACGCCAGCGGGAACGCGTCTTCCAGCGTCTGCCACACGGTCTTGTCGGGCTCGAGCACCTCCATGGCGTGCTGCGCGAAATAGCCCATCTTGACGCTGGCGCCCACGGTGACGTTGCCCCCGTCGGGCGTGGTCTCGCCGGCCACCAGCTTGAGCAGCGTCGACTTGCCGGCGCCGTTGACGCCCATGACGCACCAGCGTTGCTGCCGCCGGATGATGAGGTCGAGCCCGTCGTAGATCACCTGCTCGCCATAAGCCTTGTACAGGCCGTCGATCTTCACCACGTCGTCGCCCGAGCGGGTGACGGGCGGGAAGTCGAACACCAGCGTCTTGCGCCGCTTGGGCGGCTCGACCTTCTCGATCTTGTCGAGCTTCTTCACGCGCGATTGCACCTGCGCGGCCTTGGCCGCCTGCGCCTTGAAGCGCTCGATGAAGCGCATCTCCTTGGCCAGCATCGCTTGCTGGCGCGCGTACTGCGCCTCGGCTTGCGCCTCGTTGAGCGCGCGCTGGCGCTCGTAGAAGTCGTAGTTGCCCGAGTAGGTGGTCAGCACGCCGCCGTCGATCTCGATCACCTTCGACACCACGCGGTTCAGGAACTCGCGGTCGTGCGAGGTCATCAGCAGCGCGCCGTCGTAGCCTTTGAGGAACCCCTCGAGCCAGATGATCGACTCGATGTCGAGGTGGTTCGACGGTTCGTCGAGCAGCATGGCGTCGGGCCGCATCAACAGGATTCGCGCCAGCGCGACCCGCATCTTCCATCCGCCCGACAGCGCCGCGACGTCGCCGTCCTGCATGGCCTGCGTGAACCCCAGGCCGGCCAGGATCTCGCGGGCGCGTGCCTCCAGCGCGTAGCCGCCCAGCTCGTCGTAGCGGGCCTGAACGTCCCCGAAGCGCGCGACCAGACGATCCAGCTCGCGGGCGCGTGCCATCTCGTCCCCGCGCCCCGGGTCGGCCAGCGCCTGCTCCAGCGCGCGCAGCTCGGCGGCCACCTCGGACACCGCGCCGGCGCCGTCCATGGTCTCGGCGACCGCGCTGCGCCCCGCCATCTCGCCCACGTCCTGGCTGAAATAGCCGATGCTCACGCCGCGGTCGATGGACACCTGCCCGTCGTCGGGTGACTCCTGCCGCATGATCAGCCGGAAAATCGTGGACTTTCCGGCGCCGTTGGGGCCCACCAGCCCCACCTTTTCGCCCCGGTGGATGGCGGCCGCCGCGTCGACGAACAGGATGCGCGGGCCGTGTTGCTTGCTGACCGAATCGAGGCGGATCACTTGCTTTGTCGGACCCTATAGCACGGAAGATGATAGTGTCCTGGCTTCAAGCTTTTTTCCAAGGAGGGCGATGCCGTGACGAACGAATCGATCCTGATCTCCGAGGTCATACCGGCCACTCCGCAGCGCATCTTCAGCGCGTGGATGGACAGCGCCGAGCACAGCGCGTTCACCGGCGACGAGGCGACCGTGGTCCCCGAGGTCGGCGGTGAGCTCCGCGTCGGCGGCGGCTACATCCAGGGTCGCACGCTGGAGCTCAACGAAGGCTCGCGGATCGTGCACAGCTGGCGCACCACCGAGTTCCCGCCGGACAGTCCCGACTCGCGGGTCGAGATCACCCTGGAGCCGACGCTGGGCGGGACCCTGGTGACCTTGCTCCACACCGACATTCCGGTGGGCCAGGGCGATCGCTATCGCCAGGGCTGGAATGAATACTACCTGTCGCGGCTCAAGTCGTACTTCTCGGACGCGGAGGGCGCGGCCGAGTCGCCGGCCGCCCAGGTCGCGGACGGTCAGGGACATGGACGTGGGATGAGCGTCGACCTCGATCTCGACGAGGAGACCTCCGTGGGTGGCCTCGAGCCCACCACGGCCATCGAGGCGCCGACCCGGGTGATGAAGACCAGGGTCAAGCGCACCATGACCGCGGCCAGCCGTGGCGCCACACCGAGCTCGACCGGTGACACCGCGACGGTGCGCGTGGTGCGGTCGGCAGCGCCGGCGCGCGCATCCCAGGCCAAAGCCAAGCCGGTGCGCGCCGGTGCCCGCGCCGCCAAGGTCAGTTCGAAGAAGCGCGCCAAGGCCAAAGCGCGACGGCCCGCCAAGACGGCGGTCAAGTCGGCGGCGCGCCGCCCAGCCAAGAAGTCGGCGGCCAAGATGTCGGCGCGCAGAGCGGCAAAGAAACCGGCGAGGAAACCGGCCAAAAAACCGACAATGACACCGGCCAGGAGGACGGGCGCCCAGGCCAAGCGCCCCACCAGCAAGAAGAAGGCGTCCTCGTCCGCACGTTCGCGTCGCTGACCCGGCGGTTCGTCGGACACGCCGGCGCCGGAATCGCCGTATGGGTCGTGGGGGCGGTCTGCCTCCTGACCGGGGGTGGCTGTCGGAGCCGGGTTCGTTTTTCACCGCAGGCCGTCGCCGAGCATCGGATGCTCGACGGCGCCGCGCCCGATTTCCTGTTGGGCGCGGCGGCGTCGGCGTACCAGATCGAGGGCGGCAATCACAACGACTGGACGGCCTGGGAGAGCGGCAGCTACCCGGACGGCACCCCTCACATCGCCGGCGGGGCCAGCGCGGCCCGCGCCGCCGATTCGTGGAATCTCTGGCGCGCCGATCTGGCTGCCTTGCAGCTGATCGGCGCCAACACCTATCGCCTGGGCGTCGAGTGGAGCCGGCTCGAGCCCGAAGAGGGACAATGGGACCAGGCGGCGGCCGCGCGCTACCAGGAGATGTTGCGGGCCCTGGTCGCCGCCCACGTTCGACCCATGGTCACGCTCTACCACTTCACCCTGCCGCCCTGGCTGGCGCGCCGGGGCGGATGGGAGTGGTCGGGGGCGCCCGAGGCCCTGGCCGCGTTCGCGGCGCGCGCCGGCGCGGCGTTCGGCGATACGGTCGACCTCTGGTGCACCATCAACGAGCCCAACGTCTACGTCGCCAAGGGTTACCTGGCCGGGCAATGGCCGCCCGGCGTTCGCGACCCACGGCGCGCCGGGGAGGTGCTGCGCGCTTTGATGAAGGGGCACGCGCTGGCGACCGCCGCGCTGCGCCGCGCCGACACCACCGACGCCGATGGCGACGGCCATGCCACGCGCGTCGGCATTGCCCAGAACCTGCGGATCTTCGACCCGGCCAGCGCCAACCCGATCGACGGCCTGGTGGCGGGATACGCCAGCCGTTTTTACAACGACGCGTTTCTGGAGGCGGTGGCCACCGGGCGGATCCGGATCTCGATCCCGACCGCGATCGATATCGATGAACCGTACCCGGCGCTGTCCGGTACGTTCGATTATCTGGGGGTGAACTATTACACCCGCGAGTTCGTGATCGGCCACCTGCGCGGCCCCGACCACTACGTCCCGACCGCGCGGGCCGAGCTGCCGCGCAACGACCTCGGCTGGGAGATCTATCCCGAGGGCCTTTACCGGCTGCTGGTCCGCTATTCGACCTACCGCTGGCCGCTGCTGGTCACCGAGAACGGCATGGCCGACAACCAGGGCGACCGGCGCGGTGACTTCATCCGCGCGCACATCTACGCGCTCGACCGCGCACGCGGCGACGGCATCAACGTCATCGGATATCTCTACTGGTCGCTGACCGACAACTTCGAGTGGTCGCACGGCTACCGGGGGCGCTTCGGCCTGTTCTCGATCGACTTCGACTACGACCCGGCGCTGACCCGCCGCCCTACCAAGGCGGTGCCGGTGTTCCAGGAAGCGGCGCGCAATCTGGGTTTGCTGCGCTGAGCCGCACGGACGCCAGAGGCTAGAACATCACCCTCAGCCCCAGCTCGGGCCCCTGGATCTTGCAGCTCACCAGATCGGCGCAGAAGCGCGCCGGGAACAACCACAGCACCGAATACCCGAGCTCGAGGCCCACGCCTGGCGAAAAGAACAGGATCACCCCCGCGCCAGCACCCGCGCCCCAGCCGTCCAGGTGGTCGGAGAGCAGGACCCGACCCCCACGGCCGGTGATCACCAGCGCCGCGCTGTCGCTGCGGAAGGGAACCACCTTGAGCGAGGCCAGCACCAGGCCGGCGGTGAGCTCGCCGCTCTTCTGGATCGATGCCTCCAGCCCCGGGCCGACACCGTCGGCGACGAAGCGGCGAAAGCCGCCGCCGCCCACGAAACCCGACTGCTGGGTGTACCCGAGCGCCAGCGCCAGCTCCATGGATCCGGCGTCGCCGTAGAGCCGCCGGCGCGGCGGCGGCATGGGTGGAGGCGGCTCGGGTGGCGGGAACGCCGGTGGCGGCGGCGTCAGCGGTGGCGGTGGCTGGGCAGGGTCGGGCGGCGCGGGCGCCACCGCCTGCTGGTCGGGCCCGGGTGGCGCCGTGGCGTCGGGCAGCGGTGCGGCCGGCGCGCTGGGTGTCGCCGGCGGTGCGGGCGCGAAGATCGGGGGCGCGGTCCCAGGCGCGGGCGCCGCCAGCGCGGGCGGTGCCGCGAACGCGATCAACCAGGCAACGGCGCGCCCTCGCATCATTCGAAACGAATCTGCAGCGCCACGCCGGCGCCGAAACGGCGCGCGGCGGCGTCGCCGCTGATGTCGGGGAAAAGGATCCAGGTGCGCAGGTCGATCGCGCCGGCCAGTGCGAGGCCCAGTCCGAAGCCCAGGGGATACTGGTTGCGGCCGCCTCCGCTGTTGGCGATGAGCACGCCCAGCAGCGGGCCGAGCCACAGCGTGCGGCTGGCTTGCAGCCAGATGTGCAGCGGGAAGCTGATCGCGCTCTGGGTCGGGTCGCGCAGGATCACCGGGACATAGACGCCGGAGTCGATGCGAACGGCGCCCAGGCGCAGGCGCAGCGGCAGCGCGAACATGAAGCCGAAGCGAGACCGGTTTTCGATCGGAAGGTAGGCGCGCAGTTCCAGCCCCAGCTTGACGATCGAGCCCTGCGCCGCCGCCCAGAGCAGGCGTAGCTCCGGGTTGGCCAGTGGGTCGCCGTTGGTGCCGTAAGTCTCGGTGTCGAAGGGCCGCCCGTAACGATCGGCCTGGGTGACTTCCCCGTCGCTCCCGAAGCGCGCGCCGGTGCGCAGCCCCAGCTCCAGCTCGTGGCTGACGCCGAAGGCGATCTCCAGGTTCATCCCGGTGCCCGTGACGGAACGGTTGTCGTCGATCATCGGTTCGTGAGCCAGGCCCAGGCCCAGATCCAGCGCGACGTCGCCGCGCGGCAGCGTCAGCCCACGGAAGATCCAGGCCGGCGCCGCCCGGGCGCGCGACGCGCCGATGAACAGGGCCAGCCCCAGGGCCAGCGCCCCCAGGCGTGGTGACGGTGTCGAGCGCACCGCGCATCCATACCTCGTCGTGCGCCGCCGTATCAAGATTGACGCCATTGGCGGATTGTCTGCCGGGGTGGGGCGATGGTCACTCAACCAAACAGGGGAGTCGCGATATGCTGGCCGGCATGGTGTGCAGTGATCGGTCGTTTCGAGGTTGGAGGGGGCGCGTGGCGCGATGCCGGCCGCTCGCGCTCGGCTGGACGATGGTGCTGGCAACGGCGGGGGTCGCGCGCGCGCAGTCGCCATACCCCGCGCCGGCCGGCGCGCCGCCGCCCGGCGCACCGCAGGCGCCCTGGGGCACGCCCGCTCCCAATGGTTATCCACCGCCATCGCCACCGCCGGGCCCGGCGCCCGGCGCATGGGGAATGCAGCCCGCGCCGGGCCCCGCGGCGCCGGGGTACGGACCGCGCTGGGTCCACGTGGTGATGAACAGCGATGACCCGCGCACCCGCCTCGACCGCGCCGTCCCCGGCGTCGGCACGGTGCCGGTCTGCTTCGCGCCCTGCAACAAGATGCTGGAGAGCAACAGCCTGTACATCATCCAGGGCGACGGCGTGCGCGCCACCAGCCGGTTCATGCTGCCCGACGACCGGGATTCGGTGACGCTCGACGTGCAGGCGGGCTCGACGGCGCGCGTGGCCGGGGGGGCGGTCTTGCTGGGTGCCGGCCTGCTGTCGGCCTACATCGGCGCGCTGGTGTGGGCGGCCGGCAACGTCAGCAACTCCGCCGTAGCTTGGGGCGATACAACGTCGACCGGTTCGACCAGCACCGGACAGGGCGACAGCGCGGTGAGCGTCGGCCGCACCATGGTGGTGGTTGGCCTCGCGGGCTCGGTGCTGGGGCTGTACCTGGTGCTCTCCTCGCACACCACGGTCAACAGCAGCACCGGGTCGACGTTCACCCGCGACACCACCCGCCCGCGCGCCTGGCCTATGCTGGCGCTGACGCCGCGTGGGCTCGAGTTCTGAGCGGGGGGCGGCTCTCATCTGGGGGCGCGTTCCGCGCTATAAACCTGCCCGATGAGTGATCTGTTCCCCTTGCGGCTGCGTCGCCAGCCGACACCGGCGCTGGCGACCGCGCCAGCCTCAGGACCGGTCGCAGACGCCGCGCCCGCGCGCCTGGCCTACGTCGAGACCTACGGGTGCCAGATGAACGTGGCCGACACCGAGATGGTCCTGGGGTTGCTGCACGGCGCGGGCTACGGGCGAACCGACGACCCGGCCTGCGCCGATCTCATCCTGCTCAACACCTGCGCCGTGCGTGAGAAAGCCGAGGAGCGGGTCTACGCGCGCGCCAGCATGCTGGCTGCCCACAAGGCGCGCCCCGGCGTGGTGCTGGGCATCACCGGCTGCATGGCGGAGCACCTCAAGGGCGCGGTGCAGGAACAGGCGCCCTACGTCGACCTGGTGGTGGGGCCCGACGGCTATCGGCGCCTGCTGGAGCACGTCGAGAGCGCGCGCGGTGGCCGCCCCGTCGAGGACACGCGCCTCGACCGCTTCGAGACCTACGAGGGGCTCGATCCGGCGCGCGCCATGTCGACGTCGGGCGGCGTGACCGGCCACATCACCATCCAGCGTGGCTGCGACAAGTTCTGCACCTTCTGCGTGGTGCCCTACACGCGCGGGCGCGAGCGTGGCACACCACCGCGCGAGGTGCTGCGCCAGGCGCGCGCGATGGCCGCCGCCGGCTACAAGGAGGTGCAGCTGCTGGGGCAAACGGTCAACTCCTACCGCCACCAGGAGGTCAGCTTCGCCGACCTGCTGCGCGCGGTCGCCACCGTCGATGGGCTCGAGCGCATTCGCTTCACCTCGCCCTACCCGCTGGATTTTTCTCCGGCGGTCATCGCCGCGATGGCGGACACGCCGCGCGTGTGCAAGCACGTGCACCTGCCGCTGCAGACCGCGTCCGACACCGTGCTGGCCCGCATGCGGCGCGGGTACGACTACGCTGATTTCCGACGGCTGGTGGCGGCGTTGCGGGCGGCCATGCCGGCCATCGCGATCACCACCGACATCCTGGTCGGCTTTTGCGACGAGACCGAGGAGGAGTTCCAGGCCATCCTGCGCGCGCAGCAGGAGCTGCGCTTCGACGGCGCGTTCATGTTCGCCTACTCCGAGCGCGCCGGGACCTTCGCCGCGCGCAGGATGCCGGACACCGTCCCCGAGGCGATCAAGCAGCGGCGTCTGGCCGAGGTGATCGCTCTGCAGAAACAGATCTCGACCGAGATCATGGCGGCGCAGGTCGGCAAGCGCGAGCGGGTGCTGGTCGAGCACCCCTCCAAACGTTCGGCCGGCGAGATGCTGGCGCGCACCGATGGGTTCCGCGCGGTCGTGATCCCTGCCGGTCCGGGCGCCCAGCCGGGCGCGCTGCTCGACGTGGTCATCGAGCGCGCCACCTCGGCCACGCTGTTCGGCACGCCCTGGGCGGCCTAGGAGCGTGGTGTTAAATGGGCTTCGGGCTTCGGGCTTCGGGCTTCGGGCTTCGGGCTTCAGGAAAGATGCTCTACCGTCGGAAAGGCGCGTCCCTTCCCGGAGCCTGACGCCCAGAGCCTGACGCCCGTTTAACATCGGGCCTCGGGGCCTCGGGCCTCGGGAGGACTCTTCACTGAGGTCCGAGGCCCGAAGCCAGAGGTCCCTCTGGCCAGGCTTTCAAACCGTTCGGTCCGGGGGGCGGAGAAACGTTCCTGCGTGACAGATTGTGGGCCCCCCACTATGCTGACCGGTCGCTTGGAACAGTCGACCGAGACCGCGGACGCCGCGGTGCAACAGCAACCCGAAAACGACGGGGAGATGCCCCCGATCGTCGCTGAGGAGGACTCCCTCTTGAAGGTGGTCCTGCGCAAGCTGGACGGTGGCCCCAAGAAGTCGCGGCTGCAGGTCGACGACGCGGGCGCCCTGCTCGAGCTGCGTGACGCGCTGGCCGAGGCCAAGCCAGAGGACCAGGGCTCGATCCTGGAGCAGATGCACCGGATCGAGGCGCTGTCCAAGCAGCGGGGCAAAGGCGACAACCCGCCAGTCGACCGTAAATCGCCGTACTTCGGGCATTTGCGGCTGGAGGAGAACGGCAAGCGGCGCGACGTGCTCATCGGCCCGCGCACCTTCGTCGAGCCGGGCGGCGGGGTCCAGATCGTCGACTGGCGCAACGCGCCGGTCTCACGCCTGTTTTACCGTTACGAAGAGGGCGACGGCTACGAAGAACGCCTGGGCGACCGCCTGGTCGAGGGCGAGATCGTGGCGCGCCGGACGGTGGCGATCGTCGAGGCCGAGCTGCGCCGGGTCGCCGCGCCGCAGGGCACCTTCTCGCGCAACCTGCACACCGGCGAGTGGCGCGCGATCGCCACCCAGCAGGCGAAGCTGTCGGTCGCGCGCGACGGGACCGCGACGTTGATCCCGGCGCCGGCCCACAGTGGTGGCGGCGCGCGGGCGCCGCTGCCGGTACCGGCGGCGACGCGCGGCAAGCTGGGCATCGACGAGACCGGCGCGCGCCGCCCCGACCGCCACCTGCCGGCCATCGCGGCGCTGATCGATCCGCGCCAGTTCGAGCTCATCACCCAACCGTCGTCGGGGCTCATCGCGGTGCAGGGCTCGGCGGGCAGCGGCAAGACCACCATCGGCCTGCACCGTATCGCCTACCTGGCCTTCGCCGAGCCGCGCCGCTTTCGCGCCGAGCGGATGCTGGTCGTGGTCTACCAGCGCGCGCTCGCGGGCTACGTGTCGCGCGTCCTGCCGTCGCTGGACGTCGACGGCGTCCCGGTGATGACCTTCTCCGCGTGGGCCGAGTCGGTGCGCAAGGCGGCCTTCCCGCTCCTGCAGGCCCCGCTCGGCGACGACACGCCGGCGCTGGCGATGCGCGCCAAGGCACACGGCGCGATGCTGCGCATCCTGGCCGATCGCCAGCTGGAGCTCGCGCGTTTCTGTGACCAGGAGCTGGCGCGCGAGCTGGGCGGCAAGCCGGGCGCGGACGCCGTGCTCGGGGCCTGGGCCGCGACGGCGGGACCGATCGACGAGCGCATGACCGCGCTGGCTCACTGGGTGCGCGCCGCCGACCTGGATCCGGTCACTCGCAACACCATCGAGGCCACCGGCCGCGTCCTGCGCACGCGCACGCGCGACGTCGTCGGCGAGTGGGCGGCCCTGCTCACCGATCGCGGGGCGCTGGGCGCCGGCTTCGCGCGCCACGCGCCCGGCTTCTTTTCCGAGGGCCAGCTCGACGACATCCACCGCTGGTGCGTCGAGCGCGACCGCTTGCGCACGGCGCGCTCCAGCGATGACGACGAGCCCTACGCGCTGGACGCCGAGGACGACGCGTTGTTGCTGCGCATCTACCAGCTGCAGCGCGGGCGCTTCCCGGCCGGCAAGGCGGGCGCGCCGCTGGCCTACGAGCACCTGATGGTCGACGAGGTGCAGGATTTCTCCCCGGTCGAGCTGGCGGTGCTGCTGGAGACCACGACCGAGCAGCGCTCGGTGACCATGGCGGGCGACACGGCGCAGGCCATCGCCCCCGAGCACGGCTTTTCGAACTGGGCGGCGTTGCTCGACGACCTTGGCATCCCGCACGAGCGGGTCGAGCCCCTGCGGGTGAGCTATCGGTCGACGCGCGAGATCGTCGACGCCGCCGAGCATGTCCTCGGCCCGCTGGGCGGCGACGTGCGGCCGGTGGCGCCGCGCGCGGGCGCGCCGGTCGAGGCCTTCGGGTTTGCGTCGGCGGGCGAGGCCAGCGAGTTCCTGTCGCACGCGCTCAAGGAGCTGATCCGCGGCGAACCGACGGCGTCGGTGGCGCTGGTGTCGCGCCACCCCGAGCAGGCGCGCCTGTACTACGACGGGCTGTCGCGCGCCGAGGTGCCCAACCTGCGCCTGGTCGCCGACCAGGACTTCTCGTTCACCGCCGGCATCGACGTGACCGACGTGCGCCAGACCAAGGGGCTGGAGTTCGACATCGTGATCCTGCTCGACGTCAACGAATCGTCCTATCCGGCGACCGACGAGGCGCGCCGCTTGTTGCACGTCGCGATGACCCGCGCCGCGCACCAGCTGTGGGTCACCTATACCGGCCTACCCTCGCCGCTGCTACCCGACAACCTGCGGTGACGAGGTCCAGGGGCCGGGACGTGACTCCGTCGGCGTCGGCGTCAGCGTCGGCGTGATCGTCGTCCATCCGATCCGGACCCGGATCGGCCACGCCGACGCCGACGCCAACGCCGACGGCAAAGAGGACCGAGCGGAGGCGCGCGTCAGCGCGCGACCGACTTGCCGCGCGCGAAATCGGTCAGCCGCTCGGCCAGTCGTCCCGTCCTGGGATCGAAGTGCGACTCGATCGGGTCGCCGACCAGGTCGCCGCGATCGGAGTCGAACCACCAGAGCCTGACGGTGTCGGCGTTGACGGCGATGGCCACCAGCACGTCGACGCGCGCCAGCTCGGCCAGGCGCGCCATCGTGGTCGGGTGGGTCGCCGGGTCGCTGCCGCGTAGCTTGGCGACCGTGGACTCGATCTGGGCGGCGCGGTCCTGGCGGCGGTCGGCCAGCGCGAAGACCGCGCGCTCCGGTTTCTTGTCGACGGTGATCTTCCGGAACGCCTTCTTGAAGCCGGCCTTCTCGACCTCGACGTAGACCACGCCGGGGTGCACCTTGAGCGTGCGCGGCGTGACCCCGTCGAGGTGAAAGTTGATCGCCACCCGCGCGTTGGGCGGATCGCTGTCGACGGTCAGCTCGACCAGCGATGCCGCGCCGGGCGCGGGCGCCGTGCCGGCGCCTGCGTCGGGGGCGCCCGCCGGCGCAGGGACGTAGCGCTCCCACAGCGCGCGCGGCAGCGCCGAGGGCGACAGCGACACCAACGTGCGCAGGCGGACCCCGGCGGCGCGCGCGAGGTCGGCGTGCCCCAGCTTGTCCTCGCAGGCGATCATCAGCACGTACAGGCTCTTGAGCGGCTCGCGCTCCTCGTCGACCGTGAGCGCGGTCAGCGCCGCGGTCTCGGCGGCGCGCGCCAGCTGCGCGGCTGCCGCGCAGTCGCCGGCGTCCTGCTGGGCACGCGCGGCGCTCACCAGACGCGCCACCACCGGGCCGGCCGCCTCGGGGCCGCTCAGCGCGCGCTGCATGCCGGGGTCAGCCAGCTGGGCCAGACCGCGTCCCTTGGCCCAGCTCTCGACCTCGCGCCGCAGGCCGTCGGGCGCCCGCTCGGTCGCGACGGAGAGGTCGACCAATCCGAACGACCTTCCCCCTTCCTCGCCGGCTCGCGCCCACCCCGACCCGAAGAGGGAAACGGCGGCGACGACCCCCGCCACGCGCGCCGCCGCACATAGCAGGACCCCGCGAGGGTCATGCCTCGCGACCCTTCGAGGGTCCCGCATCAGACGATCGTCTGGAAGAAACGGTTGAGCGCCCACACGTCGCGCGCCCTCAACCCCTGGAACCGGATCCCCATCCCGATCTCGTCGCTGGCACCCTTGCTGACGACCCAGCGCACGTCGCCGTTGACCTCGACCGGCTCGGGTTGCGTGGGCAGCTGGAAGCGAAGCTGGACCGTGGTGCCGATCGGGATCGGGAACGGCGTCTCGACGTACAGACCGCCCAGGGACAGGTTGCGCGTCCGCGTGACCTGCTTTTTCCCATCGAAGAGCATTTCGACCTCGAGTTGACGTTCGTAGCGTGGGTCGATTCGTCTGAAATGCTCAGGCAAGGCCCGCCTCATGGTCATTCCGCCGTCGCGGATCCGATCGTCGTGCCTCCTAGCATACCCTAAACGGGGGTCGCCCAGGCAAGCGACGAGGCCGTCACAGCGTCGGAATGGCGGCGCAGTCGGCGGGTGTCCCGGTGCGCTCCAGCGGCGCCCACGGTTTGTCGATGTAGACGGCGCGGAAAGATCGGTCCCAGCACTCGGTGGCCTCGGCGCCGACGAAGGCGTCGCCCGATACCACTTGCAAATCGGCGCGGCCTTCGCCGGTGCCCAGCCAGCGGCTGGTGACCAGGAGCTCGTCGAGGACCGGACCCGGGATGCTGTCGTTGAAGAAGTCGTAGCTGAGCGCCCCTTGCCCGTTGGACTGCACCGCGTACTCGTAGTGCCCCGCCTTCGGATCGCTGGGTTTGAGGGGATTGTCGAAGTTCGCGAAGGTCAGCTTGACGTCGATGGGGAAGCTGCTGGTGGTGTAATCGACGGTGAGATAGTCGAGGAAGCCCAGGCCCGGATCGGCGCCCGCGGCGCGGAGCGGCTTGGTGTCGATGCCGATCTGGCCCACGCCGTGGCGCACGCCGCTGGTCACGGCGTAGGTTCCGTGGATGAGCCTAAGCCAGCCGCCGGGGTCGGACACCGGCTGGAACTCCAGATCGTAGGTGAAGGTGGTGCCGGCGCGATCCATCACCATCCGGACCATCCAGCCCTCTTGCTTGGCCGGAACGGGGCCCCAGATGCGTCGGTTTGGTTGGCGCGTCGTGGGCGGCAAGGCGCGGATCGTGTCGATGAGTCCCAGGAACGCCTCGGTGATGCCGTTGAAGATCAGGCTCACGTTGCGCGTCAGCCGGTAGTACTCGGCGGTCTCGCCCAGCATCAGCGCGCTGCGCGTGGGGACCTCCGCCGACAGCTCCGGCTTCTCGGGCAGCGCCGCCATGAACTCGAGATCCTCGTTCGAGTAGTTGCCGCAACCGGCGACGGCGCCGAGCAGGCAGGAGACGACCAGCAGCTTTCTAAAGGTCATAGCTCACCGCGCTTGCGAGCTCCCAGTATCCAAGGGAGCGGTTTTCGTCGACGTTGTAAAGCAGGTAGTGAACACGCCCGCGCACCACCAGGCCGAGATCGCCGAACAGGCTCAGCTTGAGCCCGGCGACGACGCCCGGCGATAGCGTCGAGAACGACTGCTTGGGTAGCTGCGGATCGTCGAAGGTGCGACTCATGAGCAAGAGCGCGAGGCGCGCGCCCACGAACGGCGTCAGGCGCGCGTGCGGCCACTCGACCAGCATCGAGGTGCCGGCGGCGATCTCGCTGAAGTGAAAGGGCACCTGGCCGCCCGTCGACAGATTGACCGTGCCGGCCGCGCTGCCGAGCGCGAGGTCGAACCCCCACACCCAGTCGCGGCGGAAGAAATTGTGCAGCTGGGCATCGATGCCCAGCATCCCGGTGGCCGGAAACAGGCTCTCGCGCGCGGGCGCGTCGAAGATCGCCTGATAGGTGCCGCCCAGGCCCAGCGTCCAGCGCGTGAGCGCCAGCTCGGGGCGCGCGCCCTTGACCGGATCGTCGGCGAAGGGGGCGTCGCGCAGCGTGCCCTCATCCAGCGTGCTCAGCTGGCCGTGGCCGATCTCGATCTCGCCGACGCGCAGGCGATCGGCCAGGCGTCGCTTGACGCGGTAGCGGCCGGGCGCCAGCGCGATGCGCCGCTCGGCGTCCGGGTTCTTGACCACCTCGGCGGCGACGAATCCTCTTCCGTCCACCAGGTAATAGACACCGCTCGGGGCCGCGCGCGGAAAGAACAGACCCTCGCGCCGCCCGCCCACGTCGGTCAGCACCAGGTCGCCGTTGCCGGCCAGGTCGTAGCTGAAGGTCGGATGCTGCGCGCCGGCGGCGCTGTCCGCCGTGTCGGCCACGGTGCGGTCGTACGCGTAGGCGTAGGCCTCGAACAGCGTCACCCGCCCGTCGCCCGAGCGATCGGCGCCGCCCAGGAGGCCGCTCGCCAGATGGTGGGAGAAGTAGCTGCCGCCGATCAGGTCCGATTCTTGCGAATCCTCGTCGGAGGCGCTCGATGTCAGGATCACCATGCCCTTGGCGTCGCGCGCGCCCTTGGATTCGATCTCGAAGGCGGGCGCCTTGCGCGCGCCCTTGGTGCGCGTGAGCATGCCCGAACGGCACGAGTCGAAGATCCCGATGCGCACGTCGGCCGGGGCCTGCGCCAGCCGGTTCTTGAGCGCCTCGAGCGGCAGCTGGGTCTTGCCCAGGCGCAGCGCGCCGTCCTTGGCGTGACCCGAGAAGTAGACCAGCAGCGCGACCCGTTCGCCGTGCTGGCCGGCGTCGCGCGCGCGCCGCTCCATGTCGCCCAGCGCCGACAACAGATCTTGCGCGGTGCCGTCGAGGATCAGCGTCGCGTCCTCGGCGCGCACGCCGCCGAGGCGGCTCAGGATGTCGTACACCTTCCGGGCGTCGTCGCGAGCGTACAGCAGCGGCCGGGTGTCGCCGCCGCCGGTGTCGTTGCCAACCACGATCGCCAGCCGGCGCAGCCCCTGCGCGCACGCGTCGCGCGCCGCGCCCCACAGGAGCGCGGCCAGCAACGCGAGGGCGGTCAGAGAGCGGCGCATGGGCGAGCGAGTTACGGTTTGACGAACAGGCGATGGAATTGTTCGCCGGGAAGTTCCAGCGACGGCAGACGCGCGAGATCGCCGCCCGCTTTCTGATAGGCGGCGCGCGCCGCCTTCTTGACCGCGTCGACGTCCAGCGGCTGATCGCCGAGCACGACGATCAAGAGCTCGTCGCCCCGGCCGGTGAACTCGACGCTGTCGGGAAGATAACGGGTCGCGGCCGCGCCCGTGCCGACCGGCAGGCTGCGGCCGGCCTCGGGGTAGAGCGCCGTGACCTCGCCCCGGTCGTCGATGGACAGCGAGGTGAGGTAGCGGTGCGTGCCGGGTTGATACCCGATGCGAATGCGCTCACCCGGCGACAGGGTCTCCGGCGTATCGACGGCCGCGGCGCGCTGCGGGCCGGCCCCGGCGCCCGCGATCTGCACGGTGATGCCGCTGCCGCTCTTGATCCGGTTGGTCTCGCGCGTGGCGCTGCCGCCGCTGCCCCCGGTGCGCAGCCTGGGCGCGATGCCGATGGTCAGCGCCAGGGCCGCCGCCAGCCCCAGCGCGGGGAAGGCCCAGCGCGCGCCGGCGCTGCGCTGCGGCGGCACCCGGCGCGGGGTGCGCGCTGCGCGCTCGACACCGGCGGCGAAGCGATCGAACGAGATGTCCTGCTCGAAGCGCCGCTGCTCGTCGCCGATCTCCTTCAGGCGCGCGCGGCAGCGCGCGCACCCGGCGGTGTGGGTCTCGATCGGTGGGCGATCGGCGTCGCCCAGCTCGCCGGCGAAGAAGCGCCGCAGGGCAAGCTCCTGGATGTGCGTCTCGCTGGTCATTGCGCGATCTCCTGTCCGCTGAGGCGGGCGAAGCTCTCCAGTCGTTTGCGGATGGTGGGCACCGAGCGACCGAGCAGGACGGCGATCTCGTCCAGGGTCATCTCGTCGACGTAGTAGTGAATCGCCGCGGCCTGGGTTTCCAGGTCGCAGCGCGCCAGCAACTTGCGGACCGCCTCGCGGTCCTCGAACAGCTGCGGCCCGCCGTGCGCCTCGCCGCGCGCCTGCTCCTGGCGGCGGAAGGCCTGGTGCCAGGGCGCGCGCTCGGCGCGCAGCACGTTCAGGCAGTGGTGGGTCGCGATCTTCATCAGCCAGGTCAGCGGCGAGGCCTCGCTGCGAAAATCGCCCAGGTGGGTCAGCGCTTTGGCGAACACGTCCTGCATCGCATCCTCTGCCTTCGATCGATCCTTGAGCAGATAGGAGCAGCGCCCGAAGACGCTGCCCCCGTACTTCGAATACATCTCGCGCAGGGCCGCCCGTGAATCGGCGGCGCTGCCCCCGGGAATCACCTCGAGGATCGGCTTTCCCATCAGCTCAGGGAAGAGTACGACGCGGAGGTGAACACGCAGGTCGATTCCTGGCCCCAGGTCTGGGCCGGGTCGTAGCTGGTGTTCTTGAAGGTGCTCGAGAAGGCGGCGTCCCAGCATTCGTTGACGATCGGCGAGGGCACGGGCGAGTCCCCGCCGCTCACCTGCACGTCGGCGCGGCCGGCGCCGGTCTCCAGCCAGCGGCTGTGCATGGTGAAAAGCTCCTGGGCGGTGCCGGTCGGGCCCGGGCCGGGCAGCGCATCCCGGTGCGCGGCGTAATGGAAGTCGCCACCGGCGCCCGGCGTGGCCGCGTACAGGTAGTTGGCGTTGTAGATCTCGGCGTTGCTCTCGTCCTTGATGCCGGTGAATGCCACGCCGATGGTCGCGGTGTCGGTGAAGCTGGCGCGCGCGTAGGTGAAGTCGGCCTTGCCCACGATCTTGTCGTGCTCGGGCAGGGTCTGCGCCGCGTCCCAGTCGACCGTGAAGGTGCCGTCGCCCAGGCCCTCGATGGCGCGGCCGTGCGGGCCGTTCACGGTGTTGTGGTGTCCGCTGAGGATGCCGATGAAGGCCGAGTCGTCAGCCAGCTTGGGCTTGGCGGCCAGCACGTAGTCGAAGCTGTGCGGCGCTACCCGGGTCACGGTCAGGCGCCAGGCGTTGCGGCTCAGCGGCTCGCTGTGGGGTCCCCACACCGCGCTGTCGTTGCTGACGCTGGTGGGCGGGAACTCGACGATGGTGTGCACCAGGGTCAGCACCGCCAGCGTGCCGCCATTGATGACCACGGTCACGTTTCGGGTGGTCTGGTAGAGGT
>DASRQZ010000218.1:0-2039 GCA_035696125.1 Polyangia bacterium | reverse complement strand
TACGAGGAGGACCGGCGCGCCCTCGAGATGCGCTTTGCCTACATCCGGCGCGGCATCGAGGGCGAGCTCTGCGAACGCAAGCTGCGGCTGGCGCTGGAGCTGGGGCGCGACGGCGTCAGCGACCGCTTCGCCGAGCTGGAGGCCGAGGCGGGCAGGAAGATCGCCGGGCTCGAGGAGGCGTGGTCGTTCATCAGCAAGGCCAACGAGCCGACCCTGCTGGAAGAGGGCGGGTTCGAGCGCCTCGTCGAGATCGCGCAGCTGGAGTACCTGTCGCCGTCGGGCGAGCTGCGGCCCTACCTGGAGACCGGCGAGGTCGCGGCGCTGCAGATCGCGCGTGGCAGCCTGACCGCCGTCGAGCGCGTCGAGATCGAGAGTCACGTGGTCCACACCTACAACTTCCTCAAGAAGATTCCCTGGCAGCGCGACATGGCCGACCTGCCACGCATCGCCGGCGCGCACCACGAGTACCTGAACGGCATCGGCTACCCGCGGCGCCTCCGCGGCGGCGACATCCCGATCGAGAGCCGCATGATGACCATCGCCGACATCTACGACGCGCTGACCGCTTCGGATCGCCCCTACAAGAAGGCCGTGCCGATCGACCGTGCCCTCGGCATCATCGAAGGCGAGGTCAAGGCCGGCAAGTGCGACCCCGATCTGTTCCGGCTCTTCGTCGAGGCCGAGGTCTACCGGAAGGTCCTCTGACGATGGTCGAGACCCTGGTACGCGGGCGCGCCGCCGGCGCGCTCGGCGCCCCGATCCGGCGCGCGGTGGCGGCCCGGCTGCGTCGGGCCCTGCGGGCGCTGGGCCGCGCGTCGTCGTCGGCGACGCTGGTGTTCACCGATGACGACGAGATCCGGCTGCTCAACCGGGTCTATCGCAACCACGACCGCGCCACCGACGTGTTGAGCTTCCATTTGCAAGAGCTGGGCGGCGAGGCCGATCCGGCCAGCGCAGGCGTCAACCTCGGCGACATCGTCATCTCGGTCGAGACTGCGCGCCGGCGCGCCGCCGGCAAGCGCCTGGCCGGCGAGCTGGAACGCCTGGCCATCCATGGCCTGTGCCACCTCTTTGGCCACGATCACAAGCGGCCGGGGCAAGCCAGGGTCATGTTCGCGCTGGAACGCCGGCTACGACGGCTGCCGGCGGCTAGAAACGCATCCCGCGCTTCGCGCGGAAGTTGAACCATTTCCAGGTGAGGTAGCCGGCTCCGGTCGCGCCGGCGATGGCCAGGATTCCGGGGCCTGCGGTGGCGAGAAGCAGCCCGGTGCCGCCCCAGGCGGCGACCGCGTAGATGCCCTTCTTCTTCGCCTCTGACTTGTCGCGCGAGACTAGGCTGTCCATTGTCCCTCCCCTCAAGGGGTAGCATGCGCATCGCGATCGAGCCAACAAGGGCCAATCGACCGCCGTCATGAAAACGCTCCCTGCTTCAGAAAGCGTGCGCGCCATGGGCGCCGACCGCGAACTCGAACGCGGTCAGCACCGACCACTGAGGGTCGCCTCCGCCCCCGGGCAGCGTGGTGGCGCCCTGCAGGCGCAGGCGCGAGAACTCGGTCGGCCAGAAGGTGATGTTGGCCGAGATCCTTTGCAGATCGGCGGTGAAGGCGCCGTCGACGCAGTCGGCGGTCGGGCAGGGGGCGGGGGTGATCGTGCCCGCGCCGTTGCGCGTGGGTGTGCCCAGCTCCCAGCGCGCCGCGGTCGCCCAGCGCTGCGCAAAGCGCCAGAAAAGGGCCGCGAAGCCGCCGGTGTCGTGCAGGGGCTCGCCGGTGCCGTCGCGCCGCCGGTAGAACCACTCGGCCTGCAGCGACACGATGGTGTGGCGCCCGTCGGCCAGGGGACGATACTTGAGGTAAAGGTCAGTGCCGCCGATCTGGGCGCGACGATCGGGATCCAGGGGGGCGCTGGGATCGGAGCCGGCCTCGCCGGACAGGCCCCACAAAAGCGACCAGTCATCCGACAGCGGGAAGAACTGCTTGACGGCCCCGGTGAGCTGCAGGTTCTTCCAGCGGGTCACCTCCATCGCCGAGTCGTGGGTGACA
>DASRQZ010000217.1:0-12767 GCA_035696125.1 Polyangia bacterium | reverse complement strand
TCGGCGTCGGCGTGATCGTCGCCGATCCGGGGCCGGATCTGGAGTCGCCGACGCCGACGCCGACGCCGACGCCCACGGGATCAGGGGGGCGGGCGACCTACTCGTCCGGCTGGCTCCTGGCGTTCACCGTGGTCTGCTCGATGAACTCCAGATCGTCGTCGACCAGCTCGATGATGACGTCGAGGTCGTCGGGGGCCAGGAAGGTGCCGGCCGCGGCGCCGGGATCGGGCGGCGTGCCGGGCGGTTCGCGCGCGGGCCCGCGGCGTTCGCCGACCCGGCGCTCGCGCGGGAAGATGCGGCGGTCGAGGCCGTCGTCGCGCCGGTCGCCGTCACGGCGATCGCGCTTGAGCGCCTGGCGCACGCCATCGATGGTCGCCGGGATCTGGTCCAGGCGCAGGATGCGCGCGGCGCAGCCGTGGCAGATGGGCAGCGAACGGGTGTGCAGCTCCATCATCTTGAGCTGCTCGCGCCGCTTCTCGAAGCAGATCACACACGCGGCGCCACGGCCGACCGGGCGTGCCTCGACCCAGCGGGTGTAACAACCCCAGCAGCGCCCGCGCCGCAGCTCGGTGACGTGCGCTCCGCACACCTGGCAGGTGACTGTCGCTCTCTCGACCTCGACGCTCATGCCCCCGAGTTAACCGCCACTCCCGCCGGGGAGCAAAAAATCGCGTCGGGCGTGGTCGGGTCCCCGCCGGAGGTCATCGCGGGGGCGGGCCCCTTGGAGGGTCCCGAATAAAGTGACTGCTTGCCATGCTATTGTCGACGGTCGGCGTACCCATGCGTCGCGTGCTGCTGGTCAATGACGACGAGAACGCTCGCCAGACGCTTCAGATGAAGCTGCGTCGGGAGGGCTACGAGACCACGGGCGTGGCCTCGGTCGATGCCGCGCGCCTTGCGCTCGAGGCCGATCGCTTCTCGTTCCTGGTCATCCGCTCGCCGCTCGGTTCGGCCGGCATGGGTCGTCTTGGTCCCGCGGGTTCGACCCCGACCGTGATCGCGATCCTTCCGGCGGGGGAGGGCACGGGCGCCGGGCTGCGCGCCATCGCGGCCGGCGCGCACGACTTCGTGGCCGACGGGGTCGGCGCGGGCAGCGACGAGCAGCTGGCCGACGCCACCGTGCTGGCGTTGCGCAAGGCCGAGGCGCGCGCGCGCCAGGAGCCGCCGATCGTCGCCCCGGAGCGGGTCGGCCGCGTCGCCAACGCCCCCCTGCCCATGGTCGGCAAGAGCCCGTCTCTGCTGGCCCTGGGCGCGGACCTGCGCAAGGTCGCGCCCTACAAGGCGACGGTGCTGGTGCAAGGCGAATCGGGCACCGGCAAGGAGCTGATCGCGCGCGCGCTGCACGCGCTGTCGCCGCGCGCCGAGGCCCCGTTCGTGGCGGTCAACTGCGGCGCCATCCCGGCCGGCCTCATGGAGTCGGAGCTGCTGGGTCACTGCAAGGGCGCGTTCACCGACGCGCTCCGCGACCGGGCCGGTCTGCTGGAGCAGGCGTCGGGCGGGACCCTGTTCCTGGACGAGATCGCCGAGTTGCCACCGGCTCTCCAGGTCAAGCTCTTGCGGGTCCTGCAAGACGAGCGGGTGCGCCGGCTGGGTGACTCGGAGGAGCGGGTTGTCGATGTGCGCATGGTGGCCGCCACCGCGCGCGACCTCGAGGGTGAGGTCGCCGCCGGCCGCTTCCGCGAGGACCTGTTCCACCGCATCAACGTCGTCGCCCTGCGCGTGCCGCCGCTGCGGGAACGGGCGGGCGACATCCCGTTGCTGGTCGACTACTTCCTGGAGCGGATCAACCTGCGCCTGGGCCTGGGCGTGGGCGGGGTATCACCCGACGCCATGCGGGTGCTGGTCGGCTACGGCTGGCCCGGCAACGTGCGCGAGCTGGAGAACACCGTGGAGCGCGCCGCGGTGATGTGCGAGGCCCGGGCCATCGATCTGCCCAGCTTGCCGGAGCGGATCCTGCGCGGCAAGCCGGGCGCTCCGGTGGCGGGACCGGCGGCGAACCTGCCCTGGGCGCGCGACGACGCCGAGGACCTTTCCATCAAGCGCACCGCCCGGCGCGCCGAGGAGGAATTGATAAGGCGGGCCCTGGCCCGGACGGGGGGTAATCGCACCCGCGCGGCCGAATTACTGGAAATCAGCCACAGGGCTCTTCTCTACAAAATTAAGGAATATGGGGTGTCTCTGCCGATAGGGTCTGGGGGCCCATCCAAACTCTGAAAAGACGTGCAATTTTGACGGGGTTCGGGACGGGCACCTACAATGTGGGCGGACATGGGTAAACGTATGAACAGCTTTGGACAGGTGAGGTAGCCACCGTGGCGAGCAACTGCGTCGGCCTCGATATCGGCTCGAGCTCGATCAAGATGCTCCAGGTCAAGGCCACGCCCAAAGGGATCCGGCTGCTCGACTTCGGCATCGAGCCGCTGCCGCCGCAGACCATCGTCGACGGCTCGATCATGGACCACGCCGCGGTGGTCGACGCGATCAAACGCCTGCGCGCCACGCTGGGCATCCGGAACAAGCAGGTCGCGACCGCGATCTCCGGTCACTCGGTGATCATCAAGAAGATCCAGGTGGCGCAGATGGCGCTCGACGATCTGGGCGAGCAGCTACAGGTCGAGGCCGAGCAGCACATCCCTTTCCGCGCCGACGAGGTCGAGATCGACCACCAGCTGGTCAATCCGCGCAACGAGCACGGGATGATGGAGCTGCTGCTGGTCGCCGCCAAGAAGGAGATCATCGCCGATTACACCCAGGTGATCCGCGACGCCAAGCTGCAGCCGATAGTCATGGACGTGACCGCCTTCACCGTGCAGAACGCCTTCGAGGCCAGCTACGACCTCGCGGCGGGTGAGTCGGTGGCGCTGATCAACATCGGCGCGGCGATCTCGAACATCAACATCATCAGCGACGGCACCAGCATCTTCACCCGCGACGTCACCGTGGGCGGCGGCGCCTTCACCGAGGAGATCCAGAAGCGCGCCCACGTCAGCCAGGAGGAGGCCGAGGCCTTCAAGATCGCGGTCAGCTCCGGCCTGAACGACGGCGTGCCCGCCAGCGTCGAGACCATCATGAACGAGGTCGCCGAGAGCATGGCCGGCAAGCTGCAACGCACGCTGGACTTCTTTCTGGCCGCCAGCTCCGGCGCCGCGCTGTCGCGCATGTACCTGTGCGGCGGCTCGGCCAAGGTGCCCGCCCTGCAGCGCATCCTGGCCGAGCGGTCGCGCGTCCCGGTCGAGCTCATCGACCCCTTCCGCCGCCTGGCCATCGACGAGACCAAGTTCGACATGGACTTCATCCGCACCCACGCCGCCGAGGCCACCGTCGGCCTCGGGCTGTCGCTGCGCCGGCAGGGAGATCGCGCTTGATCCGCATAAATCTCATAGCCGCGCGCAAGGTCAGGCGGCGCGACGCGGGCGAGCGACACCTGGCCTTCATGGGGCTGTCGGTGCTGGGGGCGGTCGCGGTCATGGTCTTCATGTACCTGAGCAGCGGCAGCCGTCTGGACGCGATCACCCGCGACAACGACGGGGTGCGCGCCGACATCGATCGGATGAAGTCCGAGCTTGGTGACTATGACAAGATCAAGGAGCAGCGCCAGGATCTGCTGAAGCAGCAGAAGACCATCCAGGCGCTGCAGGCCGGGCGTACCGGCCCCCTGTTCCTGATGCGCGAGATGTCGGAGATCCTCACGCCGGCCAAGGGGCCGAGCTTCGACCGCGCCA
Organism: Polyangia bacterium; assembly: GCA_035696125.1. GTDB lineage: Bacteria > Myxococcota_A > Polyangia > Fen-1088 > Fen-1088 > DASRQZ01. The sequence continues at coordinate 9,045 of DASRQZ010000217.1, read as the reverse complement.
GCTACGAGGAGCGGCTGCGCCGCGACCCCAACATCGGCTTCAATACCAGCTGGGACACGCGACGGGTGTGGCTGGACACCTTCGAGGAGGCGCAGGGCAAGGTGCGCATCCAGGGCTCGGCCAAGACCAACGAGGACGTCGCCGAGTTCCTGAAGCGGTTGCAGCTGTCGATCTTCTTCTCCGAGGTGTCGCCCGAGTCGACCCAGCAGGTCGGCGAGACCACCCTGGGTGGCAGCCTCTCGGTCAAGCACGTCACCTTCAACCTCACGGCGAGGATCCTGTACTGACATGAAGGAGCTCATCGCCAAGCTGCTGGCCCTGAAGACGCCCGGCAAGATCGCGTTGACGGTGGGCGTGATCGGCGCGCTGGGGCTGCTCTTTTATCAGGTGCTCTACTCCGACCTCAGCGAGGACATTGGCCGGGCCGAGGCGCAGCGCGCCGACCTCCAGACCGAGCGCACCCAGTACGACAAGCGCAAGCGCGAGTACCTGGCCTATCGCAGCGAATTGCGCCTGTTGCAGGAGGAGCAGCGCGAGCTGTTGCGCGCGCTGCCCAAGAAGGCCGAGATCCCCTCGTTCATCTCCAACGTGCAAGAACAGGCCGAGCTGTCGGGACTCGAGGTCCTGCACATCGACATCGATCCCGAGGCGCCTCAGGACCTGTACGTGAAGATCCCGGTCAAGATGGAGATCCGCGGCACCTATCACCAGATCGCCAAGTTCTTCAAGAACACCAGCGAGCTGCGCCGGATCGTCAACGTCGAGAACCTGACCTTGACGCCGGAGCGCAACGCCGTGGCCGAGCAGCTCAATTCGCCGACGCGCCTGCGCGCGAAGTTCGTGGCGGCGACCTTCCGATTCAAAGAGGCCGCGCCCGCGGCGGGGGATGGGAAATGATGAGGCGGGAGGCATTGGCGGTGGTGATGACGATGTTGATGCTGCTCGGCGGGCGGGGCGCGCTGGCGGACGGCGCGGCCGCGCTCGCAAAGGCCAGGGCGGTCGCCGATGCGCCGGTCGTGACCGGCGTGCCCGGGGTTGCGCCGACGCCGACGCCGATGCCGACGCCGGCGGCGACGCCAGCGGCGACGGCGATGGCGACGGCGACGCCGACGGCGGAAAAGGCGGCGGCTCCGGCGCCGCTGGTCGATCCGGCGCAGCGGGCCGCGGCCCTGCGCAAGAAGGTCCTGCGCGACGACGACTTCGTCGAGAACGACGAGATCAACCGCGATCCGTTCCACTCGTATCTGCGGCTGTTCGTCGACAAGGGGTCGGTCAAGAACCGCAAGGCGCCGGCCGTCTTCGAAAAGTTGGGGCTGGAAGAGCTGGCGCTGATCGCGATCGTGACGGGCGACGCGACGCCGTACGCGATGTTTCGCGACCCGGCGGGTCTGGGTGAGACGGTGAAGAAGGGCGATTACATCTCGAAGTCGAGCGCGCGGGTCACGAAGATCCTTTCCGATCGGGTGGTGGTCGAGCTGATGGAGACCAACGCCAGGGGCGAGCCGCACCCGGTCGAAAAGGCGATTCTCGTGAACCCCGACGAGGGAGCGCGATGAGAAGACAAGCTGGTAAAGAACGATTGGGCGGCGCCGCGCTGCTGGTGGCCCTGCTGGGCAGCGCGCCGCCCGTGTTCGGGCTGCAGGCGGGTTTGTCGGTGGCGCCCACCGAGAGCGCGTCCACACCTCCGACCTCGGGCGGAGACCCCTACGCCGCGCCCGCCGGGGCTCCGCCGCCGGCGCCCGGCGCGGTGCCCGCGGGGGCGAGCGCACCCACCTCCGGCGTCAGCGCCGGTGGTTCGCTGATCCTGCCGCAACCGGGGCGCGCCGGCATGCCCCGGAGGCGCTACATCGGCCGCCGCATCGACCTCGACTTCCGCGGCGCCGACATCCACAACATCCTGCGCCTGCTGTCCGACGTGGGCCAGGTGAACATCGTGACCTCCGACGACGTCAAGGGCGAGGTCACGATCAAGATGAAGAACGTGCCCTGGGACCAGGCGATGGACGTGATCCTGCGCGCCAAGCTCCTCGGCCAGGTGCGCGAGGGCAACCTGATCCGGGTCGCGCCGCTCGCGGTGCTGGAAAAAGAGATCGAGCAGGACATCGCGCGCCAGCGCGCCATGAACGACGTGTTGCCCACGGAGACGCGTCTCATCGGCATCTCCTACGCCGACGCGCACGCTATCCAGGACCGGGTGCGCGATCTGCTGTCGCCGCGCGGCCGCGTGTCGGTCGACGAGCGCACCAACCAGCTCATCGTGTCCGACGTGACGCGCAACCTGTCGTTGGTCGAGGATCTGGTGCGCAACCTCGACACCCAGACCTCGCAGGTGATCATCGAGGCGCGTATCGTCGAGGCGACGTCCAACTTCACGCGCCAGCTGGGCGTGCAGTGGGGCGGCTCGGGCTTCCGCGACGCCAACCACGCCAACCCGACCGGGCTGTCGTTTCCGTACAACATCGCGGCCGCCGGCGGCGCCACCGACACCCTGGCCCCGCTCGCCGGCCTCAACGGCGTCGGCGCCGCCAGCCCCGACTTCGCGGTCAACTTGCCGGCCGCCGTCGGCACCGGCAGCGGCGGCGCGCTCGGGCTGATGCTGGGGTCGATCAACGGCGCCTTCAACCTGAACCTGCGCCTGTCGGCGCTGGAGACCACCGGCCAGGTGCGCATCCTGTCGTCGCCGCGCATCTCGACGCTCGACAACGTGGAGGCGTCGATCAACCAGGGCGTGTCGATCCCGATCTCGATCGTCAGCGCGCAGGGCATCCAGACCGTCTTCGTCGAGGCCAACCTGGGCCTGACCGTCAAGCCGCACGTCACCCACGAGGGCACGGTGGTGATGACCATCCACGTGACCCGCAACGAGCCGGACTTCGTCAACACGGGCGCGCGCGGCGATCCCACCATCCGCCGCAAGGACGCCAAGACGGTCATGCTGGTGCAGGACGGCGAGACCGCGGTCATCGGCGGCATCTACCAGCGCAACTCCGGGTTGTCGTACGCCAAGGTGCCGTTCTTTGGCGACCTGCCCTTCATCGGGTTCTTCTTCCGAAACCGCAAGGAGAACGACGACCGCGAGGAGTTCCTGGTCTTCATCACCCCGCGCATCGCCACCGCGGCCAAGCGCTCGATCTCGCTGACCCCCTAGTGCGCGCGATGGCTGACTTCGCGCAAGACCCGCTCGGCGACGCGCCGATCTTCCTCATCGGCTTCATGGGCACCGGCAAGTCGACGGTGGGTCGCATGCTCGCGGCGGAGATCGGCTTCGCCTTCACCGACCTTGACGACGTGATAGCCCGCGCCGCGGGCCACAGCGTGGCCCAGATCTTCGCCAGCGAAGGCGAGCCGGGGTTTCGCGCGCGCGAGGAGCAGGCGGTGCGCGCGGCGGCGGCGCTGCGGCGCACGGTCATCGCCACCGGGGGCGGCGCCGCCTGCCGCGAGGCCAACCTGGCCGCGATGCTGGCGGCCGGTCGGGTGGTGGCGCTGTCGGCGAGCCCGGCCGAGGTGATCCGCCGCGTCGGCACCGGCCCCGGCCGCCCGCTCCTGCACGGCAAGGCCGATCCGGAGGGGGTGGCCGCCGCGCTGTTGGCCGAGCGCGAACCGTTCTACGCGCGCGCCCACCACCGGGTCGATACCGTCGGCAAGCCGCCGGGCGTGGTCGCGCGCGAGATCGTCGCCGGGTTACGACGCTTGCGCGCGCGCGCCGCCGGCGAGACCGGAGGCCAGGCGTGATCACCATCGGCGTCGAGCTGGGCGCGCGCCGCTACGATGTGCGCGTCGGGTCGTTCGCCGCCGACGCGGCCGCGGACGCGCTGGCGTCGGCGCTGCCCGGCATCACCGGCGCCGCGGTGCTGGTCGACGGCGATCTCGGGCGGCGTTCGCCGCGCGTCGCGCCGCTGCTGGCGGCGCTGGCGCGCCGGGTCCCGCGGGTCGCGCGCCGCGATCTGCCGGCGGGCGAGGGCAGCAAGAACCTGACCGAGATCGAGCGCACCATGGAGTGGCTGGCCGCCGAAGGCTTCGACCGGCGCGCCGCGGTGATCGGCGTCGGCGGCGGCGCCACCACCGATCACGCCGGGTTCGCGGCCGCCATCTACCTGCGCGGCGTCGCCTTCGCCGCCTGTCCGACCACCCTTCTGGGCATGGTCGACGCGTCGGTGGGCGGCAAGACCGGCGTGGATCTCGAGGCCGGCAAGAACCTGGTCGGCGCGTTCCATCAGCCACGCGCGGTGATCGCCGATCTCGGCTTCCTGGAGACCCTGCCCGCGCGCGAGCGCGTCGCCGGCCTGGCCGAGGTCATCAAGTGCGGCTTCATCGCCGATCCCTCGCTGCTGGCGGCGATCGAGGCCTGGCCGTCCGACGCGGGCGCGGCCGCGTACGACCCCGACCGCTACCTGCCCCTCATCGCCGGCGCGGTGCGGGTCAAGGCCGAGGTCGTCGCCGAGGACGAGCACGAGGGTGGCCGGCGCGCGATCCTCAACTTCGGCCACACCCTGGGCCACGCCGTCGAGGCCGCGTCGGGCTATGACCTCTTGCACGGCGAGGCAGTGTCGCTGGGCATGGTCGCCGCGCTGTCGTTCGGCACCGCGCGCGGTATCACCCCGGCCGCGCTGGGCGAGCGCGCGCGCCGCCTGCTGGCGTCGGTCGGCCTGCCCGTTGACGTCGAACGCAGGCTGGACCGCGCCGTGCTTGCCCGCGTGAGCGTCGACAAGAAACGGCGCGGCGGCCAGATCCGATTCGTGTTCTGTCCCGCGGCCGGTCAGACCCGGCTCGAGGACGTCACCTTCGAGGAGATCACCTCACACTTTCTGTCCGTGCCGCCCGGCGCGCGGACCGCGGGGCCCGGAACATGAACCACAGCGGACAGAATCAGCGCCGAGAGAACCAGCACGGACAGAGCCAGGATGCCGGCCCGGGTCGCACGGGCAGCCGGCGCTGCGCGCTGCGCGCGGAAACGCTGGCGTTGTCGTGCGCCGCGATCGCGGCCGGCGGCTGCATCGACAACTCCGGCCTGCTGGTGATCTTGCAGAACCAGATGCCGACCGTCGTGGATGCCGCCACCCACAACTGCCGGGCCGGCTCGACCCTCAGCGCGGCGCCGGTCGGGTCGGGCGTGCTGGATCTCGAGATCGGCAGCAACCCGCCGCCCCTTTACATGGCTTACCTGCTGGTGCAGAGCACCCTGCCGGCGCGCGCCAGCGCTGCCGGCGCGACCGAGCCCAACACCGTCTACGTCGACGGCGTGCGCGGTGTGCTGGTGCCGCCGCCCGGGCTGACCATGACCTGGCCGGTCGACTGTCCCGCCAACTTCTCCTGGCCCAGCACCGCCGCGTTGCTGCCGGGAACGACCCTGGGCCTGTCCGCGCAGGTGATCCGCCCCTGCCAGGCGGACGCGATCCATGCCCTGTTCGCCAGTGGCGACCTGCCGTCGGAGCTCTCCCAGCAGGTGCTGTTCACCATCGAGATGCGGGTCGTCGGCCGGGTCACCAGCGGCAGCGAGATCACCTCCGACGCCTTCCGCTTCGCGGTGCGGGTGTGCATCGGATGCCTGCAGACCGGCTTCTCCGACATCGCCCAGTTCAACTTCCCGGCCCGCCCCTCCTGCGGCGTGGCCCCCAAGCCCAACCCCTACCACGGCAACCCCTGCAACCTCGCCCAGGACACAGGTCCGCTGCTGTGCTGCACCGGCGACATGAACCAGCCGATCTGTCCCGCGCCGGACATGTAGCGCGCCCCGGGTCGCCCCGCCAACTTGACGGTCGAAGACCGTCCGGGTACAAGCCGGGGGCGGGTCTGTCCCCATGTTTCGCGACACCATCAAGAAGCTGGTCGACCGTCTGGAGGGCGGGGTGGGGGGCGTGCTCATGGGGTTCGACGGCATCACCGTCGATTCCTACGCGCGCGACGGGCTCGAGGGCGTCGCCGACATCCAGACCATCGGCCTGGAGTTCGCGCACCTGCTCGGGCAGGTGCGGCGCACGGCGCAGTCGCTGAACATCGGCCTCGTCCGCGAGCTGACGTTCCGCACCGACAAGCTGACGGTGCTGGTGCAGATCCTCAACAAGGACAAGGACTACTTCGTGGCGTGCGCCTTCCTGTCGCCCGGCGCCAGCGACACCAACACCAACACCAACGCCGACGGCGATGCCGACGCCGACCGCGGCGGCGGCGCCATGAGCCGGGGCGGCGAGAAGCTGGGGCGGGCGCGCTACCTGATGCGGATCACGGCGCCTCGCATCGAGGCGGAGCTCTGAGACCAGCGCCGATGCCAGCAAGAGAGACGACCCCCAGATCGGGCGCGGGGCGCGGCGAATCGGCGGCCCCGGCCGTGCGCGTCGCGGTATTTCACGGGCCCAACCTGAACCTGCTCGGCGAGCGCGAGCCGCACATCTACGGCGACGTGTCCCTGGCCGACATCGACGCCGCGCTGGTCCGCCGCGGCGCGGCCGCCGGGGTGCAGGTGACCGCGGCGCAGTCCAACCACGAGGGCGAGCTCATCGACTGGATCCAGCGCGCGCGCGGCGAGGCTGACGCGATCATCATCAACGCCGGCGGTTTCACCCACACCAGCGTGGCGCTGCGCGATGCCATCGCCGCCACCAAGATCCCGACCATCGAAGTCCACCTGTCGAACCTGGCGGCGCGTGAGGAGTTCCGCCACCGCTCGCTGCTGGCCGCCGTGTGCGTCGGGCAGATCTCGGGGTTCGGCGCGGCCAGCTATCGCCTGGCGCTGGACGCCGCGATCGAGGTGCTGGCGGCGCGCGGGCGCCTGCCGGCGCGCTCCGGCGCCGCCGCGACCACCAGCGGCGATTCTCAATCGAAGCAGAAAGGACGCTTGGCGCGATGAAGAAGGGCAGCGAAGCGAAGGGCAAGGCGGTGGCGCCCCGGGCGGCGGGAGGCAAATCGCCCGAGGGCCCAGCCCGCTCCGGCGGGATCGATCTCGGCGCCGTGCGCGAGCTGGCGCGCATCGCGACCGAGATGAACCTGTCCGAGGTCGAGGCCGATCCGTCGGGGCGCATCCGGGTCCGCCGCCGCGTCGGCCGCCGCGCGCTCGACAGTCGTTCCGGGTCCACGCCACGCCCGCCCATCTCGCTGGCGCCGCCTCCGCCCGTCGAGGGCGCGCCCGAGCCCGGCACCTTCATCACGTCACCGTTCGTGGGCACGTTCTATCGCGCGCCGTCACCGGAAGCGACGGCCTTCGTCGAGGTGGGGGACACAGTCCGCAAAGGTCAGGTGGTCTGCATCGTCGAGGCCATGAAGCTGATGAACGAGATCGAGGCCGAGGCCGACGGCAAGGTCGCCGAGATCCTGGCGCGCAACGGAGAGCACGTCGAGTACGGCCAGCACTTGATCCGGCTGGCAAAGGGCTGATTTCAGCCACACCGCAGCCACACCGCACCCCTTGTTCAAGAAGGTCCTCATAGCCAACCGCGGCGAGATCGCGCTGCGGGTCGTCCGTGCCTGTCGCGAGGCGGGGCTGCGCTCGGTCGCGGTGCACTCGACCAGCGACGCCGACTCGCTTCACGTGCGCTTCGCCGATGAGAAGGTGTGCATCGGGCCCTCGCCGGCGCGGCAAAGCTACCTCAACATCCCGGCCATCATCAGCGCCGCCGAGATCTCGGGCGCCGACGCGGTCCATCCGGGGTATGGCTTCCTGGCGGAGAACGCGCACTTCGCCGAGGTGGTGCAGCGCTGCGGCCTGCACTGGATCGGCCCGCAGCCCGAGGTCATGCGCTTGATGGGCGACAAGGTCTCGGCGCGCAAGACCATGAGCGCCGCCGGCGTGCCGATCTTGCCAGGCACCGGCGTCCTCGAGACCAACCGCGCCGCCGAGGAGGCGGTCGAGCGCATCGGCCTGCCGGTGATCATCAAGGCGTCGGCGGGCGGCGGCGGCCGCGGCATGAAGATCGTCGAGGACATCGACCGGTTGCCGACGCTGCTGGCGCAGGCCCGCTCGGAGGCGCAGGCCGGCTTCGGCAACCCCGCGGTCTACATCGAGCGCTACATCTCCCGCCCGCGCCACGTCGAGGTGCAGGTGCTGGGCGACGGCACCCGGGCCGTCGCGTTGGGCGAGCGCGAGTGCTCGATCCAGCGCCGGTACCAGAAGCTGGTCGAGGAGGCGCCGTCAGTGGCGCTGGACGACGCGCGGCGCGCCGAGATCCTGGGCGTGGCGCGCAAGGCGACCCAGGCCATCGGTTACAAGACCGTCGGCACGCTGGAGTTCCTGCTCGACGAGGACAAGCGCTTCTACTTCATGGAAATGAACACCCGCATCCAGGTCGAGCACACCGTGACGGAGGAGGTGTTCGGCGTCGACCTGGTGCGTGAGCAGATGCGCCTGGCCGCCGGCGAGCCGCTGCGCATCGCGGCCGACATCCGGCCGCGCGGTCACGCCATCGAGCTGCGCATCAACGCCGAGGATCCGGTCACCTTCGCCCCCTCGCCCGGCCGCATCACCGCGCTCAACCTGCCGGGCGGGCTGGGCGTACGCGTCGATACTCACATCTATACCAACTACGTCGTGCCGCCCCATTACGACTCGTTGCTGGCCAAGCTCATCGTGCGCGCAGAGAACCGGCCGGCCGCGCTGGCTCGCCTGCGCCGCGCCCTGGCCGAGTTCGTCGTGGAGGGGTGCAAGACCAACCTGGACTTTCATCGCCGCCTGCTGGCCAACGCCGATTTCGTCAGCGGTCGGATGGACACTCACCTGGTCGAGAGAATGTCGGCCTGAGAGAATGTCGGCCTGAGAGAATGTCGGCCTAGAGCACCGAACGGTTTGAAAGCTGGGTCACCGCGCGTCGAGGCCTCTGGCTTCGGGCCTCTGGCCTCTGGCCTTTTGGCCTCTGGCCTCTGGCCTCTGGCCTCTGGCTTCGGGCCTCTGGCTTCGGGCTTCGGGCCTCTGGGCTCTGGCCTCTGGCCTACAGTGCAGAGTCCTCCAGAGGTCTGAGGCCCGAGGCCAGAGGTCCTCGACCGGGGTTGTCCTGCAGAGGTCTGAGGCCCGAGGCCAGAGGTCCTCGACCGGGGTTGTCCTGCAGAGGTCTGAGGCCC
>DASRQZ010000216.1:0-28202 GCA_035696125.1 Polyangia bacterium | reverse complement strand
CGGCGGCGGGCGGGCCGCTGGCGGTGGTGGTGGGGCCGCTGCGGCGGGGGTTCGCGCTGCCGGCCGATCGCCTGATCGTCGTCGCCGAGGAGGAGATCTTCGGGGCGCGCGCCGCCCGGGAGGCGCGCCCGGCCTCGAAGGCCACGGGGCTCGGCGACCTGGGCGAGATCGCCGAGGGCGACCTCGTCGTCCACGACGAGCATGGCATCGGTCGCTATCGCGGGCTCAAGAAGCTCACCGTGCGGGGCGTGCCGCAGGACTTCCTGCAGCTCGAGTACGACGGCGGCGCGATCTACCTGCCCGTCTATCGCATCGGCCTGGTCAACCGCTACGCGGGCGGCGAGACCGACGCCGTCCGGCTGGACAAGCTGGGCGCCAGGACCTGGCAGGAGAAGCGCCGGAGGGTCTCGGCCGAGGCGCGCAAGATCGCCGAGGAGCTGATGCAGCTCTACGCCCAGCGGGCGGCGCTGGCGGGACACGCCTTCCCGCCGCCCGACGCCGTGTTCCGGGCCTTCGAGGAGACGTTCCCCTTCGACGAGACGCCGGATCAAGACCAGGCGATCGAGACGGTCCTGGCCGACATGCAGAACGGCGTGCCGATGGACCGCCTCATCTGCGGCGACGTCGGCTACGGCAAGACCGAGGTGGCGCTGCGCGCGGCGCTGCTGGCAGTGCTGGGTGGCAAGCAGGTCGCGGTGCTGGCGCCGACCACCGTCCTGGCCGAGCAGCACTTCGTCACCTTCTCCGAGCGCTTCGCCGATTTTCCCGTGCGCGTCGCCGCGCTGTCGCGGTTCCGCAGCAAGACCGAGCAACAGAAGACCGTCGCGGCGCTGGCCGACGGCAGCCTGGACGCGGTGGTCGGCACCCACCGCATCCTGTCCAAGGACGTGCGCTTCAAGGACCTGGGGCTGGTGGTCATCGACGAGGAGCAGCGCTTTGGCGTCACCCACAAGGAACGGCTCAAGGAGCTGCGCACCCAGGTCGACGTGCTGACGCTGACCGCGACGCCGATCCCGCGCACGCTGCAGATGGCGATGGGCGGCCTGCGCGAGATCTCGATCATCGCGACCCCGCCCGCCGACCGGCTGGCGATCCGCACCTTCGTATGCCGGTTCGATCCCGAGATCCTGGGCGAGGCGTTGCGCAAGGAGCTGGGCCGCGGCGGGCAGGTTTTCTTCGTGCACAACCGCATCGAGGACATCGGGGAGTGGGCCGAGAAGGTGCGCGCGATCGCCCCGCCCAACACGCGCATCGCGATCGGCCACGGCCAGATGGCCGACGGCGCGCTCGAGAAGGTGATGGTCGACTTCATCGACGGCCGATACGACATCCTGGTGTGCACGACCATCATCGAGTCGGGGCTCGACATCCCGCGCGCCAACACCATGATCGTCAACCGCGCCGATCGCTTCGGCCTGGCGCAGCTTTATCAGATGCGCGGACGCATCGGGCGCGCGCGCGAGCGCGCGTTTTGCTATCTGGTGGTCCCCGACGACAAGCAGATGAGCGCCGACGCCAAGCAGCGCCTGGCGGTGCTACAGCGCTTCACCGAGCTCGGCGCCGGGTTCCAGGTCGCGACCCACGACCTGGAGATCCGAGGCGCCGGCGAGCTGCTCGGCGACCGGCAATCGGGCTCGGTGGCCGCGGTCGGCTTCGAGACCTACGCCAGGATCCTCGAGGAGGCGGTCGCCGAGCTCAAGGGCCAGCCGATCAAGACCGAGTTCGACCCCGAGATCACCGTCGACCTGCCGGCGTTCCTGCCCGATGACTACGTGCCCGACACCGGCCAGCGGCTGGACTTCTACCGCCGCCTGTCGCAGGCCAGAGACGAGGACGACGTTCGTGCCACACTGATCGAGCTGGCCGATCGCTATGGCCCGCTGCCCGACGAGGCGCGCCTGCTCGGGGAAGTGATGGTCGACAAGACCCTGGTCCGCGCGCTGGGTGCCCTGGCCTACGAGCTCGGCCCCACGCGCCTGGTGCTGTCCCTGGGCGGCGACACCCGCCTCGACCCGGCGCGCGTGCTCAAGCTGGTGCAACGCAAGGGCAGCCGCTGGAAGCTCACCCCGGACATGCGCCTCTCGTACAACTTCGACGACGCCGAGCGCGAGGACCACCTCACCGCGGCGCGCGCGCGGCTGATCGACGTGAAGGAGTGCCTGAAGTAGGGGGCCCCAACCAACCTTTGCTGGGCCCTGCTCTCCCGGGTCCGCTCCGGTCCCCTCTCCCGTCCGCGGGAGAGGGTCAGGGAGAGGGTAAGCCTTGCGAGAGGCGAGGCTATCTCGCGCCTGTGCGCTCGCAAGGCCTGCCCGAGGGGACAGCGCGTCGCCGCGCTGCCCTGTAGCCTCGGACGCTCGATCGGCTAGGATTCGGCCGCATGTACACCCTCCTCCACCTGGCCGTGCTCACCCTCACAGTCCTGGTGCTGGCGCGCTTGTTGCCCGGTGTCCAGATCCGCAGCGCCGGCAGCGCGCTGGCGGTGGCCATCGTGTTCAGCCTGCTGAACTTCTTCCTGGGCTGGCTGGTCAAGGTCGCACTGTTCGTGCCGGCGATCCTGACCCTGGGGTTGCTGTTCCTGATCTTTCCCTTCCTGGTCAACACGGTGCTGCTCTGGCTCACCGACAAGGTCATGCGCTCCTTCAAGATCGACGGCCTGGGCACGCTGCTGATCTCGGCGGCGGTCATCACCCTGGTCAACGGCGCCTTCCACATCGCCACCCAGCCGCACGCGTACCACACCTTTTTCACGCACTCCGGGCCACCGCGCTGGATCTGAGCCGGCCGCGTCTGGCGACGATTGCGGTGGGACGCAAGCCGTGTAATCTCTCCCGGATGCGCACCCGACCCATGCTCCGGGCCGCCCTACCAGGTGGTCTCGTTTCGCTGCCCGTCCTGGTCGCTCTGGGCCTGGCCTGGTCGTCGACCGCGTGCAAACCGGCGAAGATCAAGTCGACCCAGGACAACTCGGAGCTCGGCCAGGTGGTCGCAAAGGTGGATGACAACGTCATCACCGTGGGCGACGTGCAGGAGCGCATCAACAAGCAGGCGCCGTTCATCCGGTCGCGTTACACGACCATCGACAAGAAGAAGGAGTTCCTCGACAACCTCATTCGGTTCGAGGTCATGGCGGCCGAGGCGCAGAAACGCGGCTACGACAAGGATCCGGAGGTCATCCGCGTGATGAAGCAGCAGATGATCTCCAAGTTCCTGCAGAAGGACTTCGAGTCCAAGCTGAAGATCGAGGACGTCCCTGACGCCGAGGTCGAGAAGTACTACAGCGCCCATCCCGAGGAGTTCAACCGCAAGGACGAGGTGCGGGTCAGCCAGATCCTGGTCAAGGACAAGGCCAAGGCCGAAAAGGTCGCCGCCGAGGTGCGAGCGCTGTCGAAGACGACGCCGACGGCGACCACGACGACCACGACGGCGCCGGCCGCCGCCGATCAGAAGCCGTTCCGCGATCTGGTCGCCAAGTACTCCGAGGACGAGGATTCGAAACAACGGGCAGGCGACCTGACCTTCTTCGACAAGGACTCGGTGGCCCAACCGAGACCGCTGGTCGACGCCGCCTTCAAGCTGGCCGAGGTCGGCGACGTCGCCGGCCCGATCAAGAGCGACAAGGGCTTCCACATCATCAAGCTCACCCAGAAGAAGCCGGGCTTCACCCGCCCGCTGCCCGAGGTCAAGCGCCAGATCCAGCAACGGCTGTTCCGCGACCTGCGCACCAAGTCGATGGAGTCGTTCATCGCCGACCTGCGCAAGAAGAGCAAGATCGACATTCACGAGGATATGCTGGCCAAGGTTCTGGTCGACTCGGGCATGAACGGCGAGAGCGGCGGCAACATGGCCGGGATGCCGCCCGGCATGTCGCCGGGGATGCACCCGGCTCCGCCCGGCGCCATGCACCCGATGGGCGCGATGTCGCCGGCTGGTTCGCCGCCGGGCGGCATGCCGGCGCCGGGCGCGATGCCGCACTCAGGCGCGACGACGGCGGCGGGGGCTCATCTCCCGCCACCATCACCGCCGCCGCCAGCGGGGGCAGCGAAGCACCCGTGAGCCGGCTGTCATCTTCTTGGGGGCGCGTGGCCCTGATCGTGACCCTAACCCTGACATCGTTGCTGGCGCTGGCACCACGCGCCGGCGCGCGCGTCGTGGAAAAGATCGCCGCGGTGGTGGGCGACAGCGTGATCCTGGGCAGCGAGATCGAGGAGCGCGCCGCGCCGCTGCTGGCCGAGGTCGCACGCCTACCCGAGGCGAGCAAGCGCGCCGCGCGCGCGACGGCGCTGCGCCGCGAGGTGCTGGAGCGGCTCATCGACGACGAGCTGATCCTGCAGCAGGCGACCGAGCTCAAGCTGACCGTCACCAGCGAGCAGGTCGACTCGTCCATCGAGGAGATCAAGCGCCAGAACAACATCGACGATGACCAGCTGCGAGAGGCCCTGCGCGGGCAGGGCATGAGCATGGCGGCCTACCGCGCCGATCTGAAGAAGCAGTTGCTGCGCTTCCGCGTGATCAACATCGCCGTCGGGTCGCGCGTCACCATCTCCGACGAGGATGTGAAGGCCTACTACGACCGCCACATGAAGAGCGGCGCCAACGTCCAGGTGCGCGCCAGCCACATCTTCATCTCGATCCCCGAGAACGCCGACGCGGGGGTGGTCGCCGAGAAACAAGCGCAGGCCAGGAAGCTGCTGGAGCGCGCCCTCGCCGGCGAGGACTTCGCCAAGCTGGCCCGGGAATCCTCGGACGACCCGGCCACGCGCGCGGAGGGCGGCGACCTGGGATACTTCGGCAAGGACATGTTGCCCAAGGCGATCGAGGAGATGGTCTTCGCGATGAAGCCCGGCGAGGTGCGCGGCCCCGTGCGCGCCGATCGCGGCTTTCACGTCATCAAGCTGGTCGACCGCAAAGCCAAGGACGCGAAACCGCTCGACGACGTCAAGGACGACGTGCGCATGCAGCTGCGCCAGAAAGAGATGGAGCGCCAGACCAAGTCCTACCTGGCCGAGCTGCGCAAGAAGACCCTGGTCGACGTCCGGTACTAGGAGGCGCCGGGACCCGTGGTCGTGATCGCGCACAGAACGGACCGGTGATCGTGGCCGGTCACGTTCCGGTCACGTGCACGTGACACTCACCGCTACCGTGGACGTGATCGGCCACGCCCACGGTGGCGTTCCGGTTCACGTGCACGGCCACGATCATGGGTCCGTCCACGTCCACGTCTACGATCACGGGTTATCGAGAGCCGGCCGCTGTCGCGCCGCGGGTGCGCCACAGCGCCAGCGCCATCAAGATCGCCCCCGCCACCAGCGCCGCGTCGGCGATGTTGAAGACCGGCCAGGGGTTGAGCGGCCAGAAGCCGAGATCGACCAGGACGAAGTCGGTCACGTGGCCGCGCCAGATTCGATCGATGACGTTGCCGATTGCGCCGCCGGAGATCAGGCCCAGGGAGGCGATCATCGCCGGCCGTGAGGCCGGCGTCTTCTTGAGATAGCGGGCCAGCAGCACCAGCGCCACCAGCGACACCAGGCTGAGCAGCACCCGACCACCCTGGATGCCCTGCAGCTGGCTGAAGGCAATCCCGGGATTCTCGGCGTAAACCATGACCAGCTTGCGATCCCACACCGCCATTCCGGCGCGACCGAGGGCGGGCAGACGATCACGCGCCCAGACCTTGCTGGCCTGGTCCAGCAGCGCGCTCACCAGGCCCAGCGCTCCGAAGAGCCAGTACTTGCGGCGCTCTCTCACTTCCATCGCCGCAGGGTAGCAAACAATGCCGATGGTTGCGCCGGGGCGCGCCGATCTCCTGCGCTCAGTCGGGCGCCGGCGGCCAGGAGAACCTGAGCGTCAGCGGAGAGAGTGAAGACTCGCCTACGCTACCTCCGGCGCCGCCTCCGCGCCGGCTTCCTCCTCCGGCTCGACCACCTCGCCGCGGGCTTCGGGTTCGCGGTTGAGCCAGATCAGCATGACGAGGAAGGTCGACATCAGGCAGATCGATTCGGTGACGAAGTGCTGCGACAGCGTCGGCGCCACCGTGGCCGCGTACTCGGCGACGCACATGGCGAGCAGCGGCCCCCACATCCGCGCGTCGTGGCGGTCCTCGCCGTTGGCGACGGCCAGCAACGGCAGCATGAACACGTAGTGGAAGTAGTAGTTCGCGGCGTTGAAAACCACCGGAATCAAGAACAGCGCCACGACCGCGGCCTGGTGCGGGCGCCGGTTGCGGGCCGCGCGCAGAACCAGCAGAGAGAAGACGATGATGCTCAGGATGTAGACCGCCATGCGCCCGACGCTCTGCCTCCAGCGCTCGGCCATCTCCCAGGTCTCGTAGTCCGTCGACATGATGCTCTGCAAGCTGACGTGGTTGACGTGGTAGCCGCTGGCGAGCACGAAGGCCTTCTTGAGCCAGCCAATCCAGGCCGACGGCGACAGGACCGCTGACGACACCAGGAACATGACCACCACGGCGGCGGCGGCGCCCAGCAGCGCGCGCACCGTGCCCTCGTGCTCGCGCAGGGTCTCGCGCAGCGTCGGCCACTCGTCGTCGGCGCGCCGGACGTCGAAGACCCACCAGATCGGCGGCACCAGCAAGCCCAGGACCGCGATGCCCGGAAAGGCGCGGATCATCCCGGCGTAGGCGAGCAGCGCACCTCCCAGGTACCAGCGCCGCACCTTGAGCGCGCACACCCCCAGGCCCAGGGCCGCCATCCAGTCGTTGCGCAGGGTCGACCCGGCCCAGTCGGTGCCGAACATGTACAGATCGTTGGCGCCGAACACGATCAGGCACACGAACGCGGTGCGCAGGCCGAAGGTGCGGGCCGCGAAGAAGGCGAACAGCAGGATGAGCAATGGGTCGAGCAGCGCCGTGGCGAAGAGAAGCCCGTTGCTGGCGTGGGTGAACGCGAACATGAAGTGCGCCACCGTGAGCCAGACCGGCGTGGCGTTGCCGCCGTGATCGGTCAGGGTCACGAAGTAATCGCGTCCCATGGTCTCGTGGAAGTAGCGCATGTCGCGCTTGAAGTCGTCCCAGCGCGCGGGCGAGAAGCGCTGGTGCACGTTCTGGATCTGATCGGCCACCTCGCGCACGCGCCGCATCTCGTGCGTACGCAGGTCGCGCAGCTCGACGTCGGCCAGCGACTGCACCGACGCGCCCGGAGTGTTCTCGATGTAGGCGGCGACGCTGGCCAGGTAAAGCCCGTCGTACTTCAGCTCGTGGAAGTACTTGGCGACCGGGAAGTAGACCCGCATGTCGTAGTTGTGGATGAAGCTGGTTTGCCGCTGCTTGGCGTCCCAGAACTGCGCCCGTCCCAGGTTGAAGAAGCAGGCCACGGCCAGCAACGCCGCCACGCCCAGCAGCGCCGTGATTCGCCGCCCGTCGACGACCCCGCCCATCCGCCGCAGCACGAAGGGCCGCAGCACGGCGGCCAGGCCGATGGCCCCCAGCATCGAGCGCAGCATCGACACGTCCTGGTCGGTGAAGTTGTGCTGTCCGCCCCACAGATCGGACGCCATCAGGATCCCGGCGACGATCGGCAACAGCGCCGTGACCGCTGCGCGCCGGATGCTCCCGTGGCACCCCAGCACCAGGAAGGCGCCGCACGCCAGCCCGAAGAGCAGGATCCACTGGGTGTGGGGCGATTTTTCGTCGGTGCCGCGGCCACCCGGCGGCTCGGGCCAGCTACCCGGCGCGACGCTGAAGACCTGGAGCTCGCTCACGCTGTAGGCGCCGTCGCCGCCGGCAGCCGACAACCGCAGATAACGCGCGCGTCCGCCCAGGCCGTCGGCCTTGCGCGCGCGCATACCGGCGCCGCGCACGGGCGGGGCCTCCCAGATCTGCTTCCAGATCGTCCCGTCGATCGATCCGGATAACAGATATCGATCGTTGTTGTCGCCCTGGATCCAGGCGGCTGCGATCGGCAACTCGGCGCCCAGGTCGATGGTGATGGCGGACTCGGGCGACGGCAGGATCGCGGTCAGGCCGGTCTTCCAGAAGTCACCCACCGGCGCCAGCACGCCGTCGGCGATGCGCTCCGGGTTCTCGGCGCCGCCCGACGCGGTCAGGGTCTTGCCGGCCAGGCGGTTCACCTGATCGGGCCCGTTGGCCGGCGAGACCCCGCACGCCGACGCCAGCGCCAGCAACCATCCTCCGACGCCGAGCGCGCCAGGACGGCGCATTTTCCGGGTCAAGCCGCTCATCCGGGCGGCCACCCGAACGAACGCCCGGCCAGCACGTGCAGGTGCATGTGAAATACGGTCTGGCCCGCGCCCACGCCGCTGTTCATCACCACGCGGAAGCCCTTGTCCGCGTGGCCGCCATCGCGCGCCAGCTTGGCCGCGGTCAGCATCAGATGACCCAGCAGCGACTCGTGGGCGGGGTCGGCCTCGGCCAGCGTTTCGACGTGGTCGAGCGGGATCACCAGCTGGTGCAAGGGCGCCTTGGGACCGATGTCCTTGAAGGCGAGCACGCGCTCGTCTCGATACACAATGGTGGCGGGGACCTGGCCGTCTCGGATCTTGCAGAACAGGCAGTCGGCGTTGCCGGTTGAGGTGGTCGCGTTTGGCATGGCGGTTCTCCGCGGTCGGCTAGTTGACGAGCTCCAGGAGGCGGCGGCGCGTATCGGCCGGCGTGGCCGCCTCGTCGGTTCCTTGTCGCAAGAACGCCTCGATGGCGTCGATGCGGGCGATGGCTTCATCGGTGCGGCGATCGGCGCCGTGCTGGTAGGCGCCGAGCAGGATCAGGTCGCGGTGCCGCTCGTAGGCGGCCAGGATCTCGCGCAGGCGCGCCGCCGCCGCCTGCTGCCGGTCATCGGTGACCGCGCCCATGACCCGCGACAGCGAAGGGAGCACGTCGATGGCAGGCCAGTGCCCGCGATCGGCCAGCGCGCGCGACAGCACGATGTGACCGTCGACGATGCCGCGCACCTCGTCGGCGATCGGCTCGTCCATGTCACCGCCCGCGACCAGCACGGTGTAAAGGGCGGTGATCGATCCATGCGCGGCGTTGCCGGTGCGCTCCAGCAGTCGCGGCAACAACGCGAACACGCTGGGCGGATAGCCCTGGCGCGCGGGCGGCTCGCCGGCGGCCAGTCCGACCTCCCGCTGCGCGCGCGCGAAGCGGGTCAGCGAATCCATCAGGAACAGCACGCGCCGGCCCTGGTCCCGAAACCACTCCGCGATCGCGGTCGCGACGAACGCCGATTTGAGCCGCACCAGGCTGGGCGCGTCGCTGGTCGCGCACACCACCACCGAGCGCGCCCGCCCGGCCGGACCGAGCGCCTGCTCGAGAAACTCGACCACCTCCCGTCCGCGTTCGCCGGTAAGGCAGATCACGTTGACGTCGGCGTCGGTGTGGCGCGCGATCTGGCCAAGCAGGGTCGACTTGCCGACCCCGGCGCCCGCGAACAGCCCCAGGCGCTGCCCCTCCCCCACGGTGAGGAGCGCGTCGATGGCGCGGATGCCCAGCGACAGCGGGTTGGTGATGCGCCGGCGGGTCAGCGGTTCGGGCGCGGCGCGGTCCACCGGCCAGCCCGGCGCCGCGTCGCGCGGCGTACCGCCGCCGTCGATGGGGTTGCCCAGACCGTCGAGCACGCGGCCCAGAAGGCCGGCACCGACGGCGATCGAGAGCGGGCCTCCGGTCGGTGTCACCAGCGAATCGGGGCCGATGCCGGTGGCGTCGCCGAGTGGCATCAGGACCATCTCCTCGCCGCGGAAGCCGACCACCTCGGCGCGCAGGCGGATAGGCGACGCCGACGCCGACGCCGACGCGCTGTCGATGTAGACCAGCTCACCGACACGCACACCCGGGATCGTCGCACGCACCACCAGGCCGGTGACCTCGCTCACCCGACCGGCGATGCGCAGCGGGTTGACCTGGTCGAGACGCGCCAGGGCGTCGCCGATGTCGACCAGATCGGCGCCGGGATCAATCACGGGCATCTCCGCCGCCGCCGCCGCCGCCCCCGTCGCCGCCGTGGTCGCCGTCGCCGTCGCGTAGCGCCTCGTGCCGGTGATCGTCGTCATCGCTGGAAGCAAGCGCGGCGCCGCCGCCTGCGGCCTTCACCGCGCGCTCGAGCGCGGCCAGCTGTGGGGCCAGGCGCGCGTCGATGCGCACCATCGCCGTCTCCACCACGCAGCCGTGACGTCCCACGCGGTCGTCGGTCCGGATGTCCAGCGCGGCGCCGGCGGCCAACCGCGCCAGCAAACGGGCGCGCACCGGATCACGGTCGAGGGCGGCTCGATCCTCCGGGTGCAGGTAGAGGCGGATGGTGCCGCCGCGTGCGCGGCTGGCCTCCAGCGCGCGCGCCGCGATCTCCTCGAGCAGCGCGGGCGCCATCTCGACGGCACGGCCCACGATCTTGTGCGCCATCCGGGACGCCAGACGCGCCGCCAGCGGCAGCAACGCCGGCTCGACGCGCGCCTCGGCCCGCCGGCGCTCCAGCGCAGCGGCGGCCATGGTCTCGGTCAGCTCGGCGGCCGCGGCGGCGCGGCCCTCTTCATAACCTTGGCGGCGCGCCTCGGCGCGCAGCGCCTCCGCCTCGCGCGTGAGCGCCTCCGCACGGGCGCGCGCCGCGGACAAGATCGAGGCGGCCTCGTCCCTGGCCACGGTGATCGCGGCCGGCACCACCCGGCCTGGGTTCTTGAGGAGGCGCCCCACGCCGTATCTCTAACATGGGGCCGCCCCACCTCGGGGCGCAAAACCTCTGCTGTCTCGGGACACGTGTCTCGGCTTTTCGATTCTACCGAGCTGCTCCTCGATGGAGATCTCGTTTCGAGATCGAGCTCTTGAAAGCCGCGGCGAAGGCCTGCGTCCCGTCACGTCCCAGCAGGGCGTGTCGGTTGGGGGCAAGCGAAGCAGGGCGGAAGCTGGTGTCGCCAGGTGTGCCTCTGGAAGGTGTGCCTCTGGACGTGGGTAAGGATGCGCGCCGGTGAAGCGTGATGTGGAGCTTCGGCCGATCGCGCCGGCTTCGTGACCCGCGCCGACGCCGGCCCTGTCGCAAATCTGACTCAAGTTTTGGTCCTAGCTCCGGATGTAACAGGGCGCCGCGATCCGTGAAGGGTCTGTCCGCCCAGTCTCGCGACAGGTTCGCCAATGCAAATTCAAGCCAGCCCTCCTCGCCCGGCGAAGAGAACTCGCCTCCGAACCAGATTGGTACGGGCGATGGTGGGCACGCTGGCGGTGGTGTTCGGCGCCACGTTGCTCACCGTGGGCTACCTGAACATACGCACGGCGCGCGAGACCCAGGACAACATCGAGGCCCAGATCCGGCAGAGCATCACCCGCAAGGGCCAGGGGCTGGCCACCAACCACGCGCTGGCGCTGCGCGGGCTGGTCGCCGACAACGCATTCGGAGACGTGGGACAACTGGTAGAGAGCGCGGTGCGCCAGGACCGCGAGATGGTCTACGGCCTTTTTCTGGGCGCCGATGGCCGGCCGTGGACCTATGTCCCGCCGCTGTCACCGAGGGGCGAGCTGGACCCCCAGCCCAGCTGGCGCCAGCTGGGCATCGCCCCCGGCGAGAGCCTCGCCACCGGCATCCAGTCGCGGCAGCGCGTGATCGAGGGGCAGCGGGTATTCGAGTTCTCGGCCTCGGTCGACTCCGACGACGGCGCCGTGCTGGGCCGCATCTTCTATG
Source organism: Polyangia bacterium (assembly GCA_035696125.1). Classification (GTDB taxonomy): domain Bacteria; phylum Myxococcota_A; class Polyangia; order Fen-1088; family Fen-1088; genus DASRQZ01. The sequence continues at coordinate 16,572 of DASRQZ010000216.1, read as the reverse complement.
GCCTGTCCAGCGTGCCGCTCGATCACGCGCTGGTGACCACGCGCCACGACTTCCAGCGCTCGCTGGTGCTGACCCTGCTCCTGCTGGGCGGGCTCGGCGGGGCGGCCATGCTGCTGGGCGTGGCGATCATCCACAACCTCTCGCGCCGGATCACCGGTCCCCTCGCCCACTTGACCGACGTCATCACCGCCATCGCCGGCGGCCACAAGAACGAGCGCGTGGTCATCGAGAGCGACGATGAGATCGGCACGCTCGGTCAAGCCTTCAACCGCATGCTCGAGAAGCTCGACGACTCGTATCTGCGTCTCGAAGCGCTCAACCACACGCTGGAGCGGCGGGTCAACGATCGCACCGCCGAGCTCGGCCAGCGCAACCGGGACATGCGGCTGGTGCTCGACAACGTCAACCAGGGCTTCCTCACGATCTCGCGCAGCGGGCATCTGGCGCAGGAGCGCTCGCTCATCGTCGACTCCTGGTTCGGGTCGGTGCAGGAATCGGACACCTTCTGGGATTACATGTGGCGCGTCGACCGGGGCTTCGCCGAGCTGTTCCACGTCGGGTTCGAGGCGCTGCTCGACGACGTGCTGCCGAAGGAGATGTGCCTGGCTCAGCTACCGGCGCGCGCGCGCGTCGACGGAAGAGACTTCTCGTTCAGCTACCGGTCGATCGGCGACCCGCCGCCCGGCAAGGAGGACGCGCCGCAGGGGTTGCTGATCGTCGCCAACGACATCACCGAGCGGCTGCTGCGCGCGCGCCATGACGCCGAGCAGTCGGAGCTGCTGGCGATGCTGCGCGGCTTCACCAGCGATCGCGGCGGGTTCCTGTCGTTCTTCGAGGAGGCTGGCCGCATCGTCGAGAGCCTAGGCGGGCGCGAGTCCGACCTGCCCACCCGCAGGCGCCTGTATCACACGCTGAAGGGCAACGCCGCGATGGCGGGCTTCGGCGCGGTCGCCGACCTTTGCCATCAGGCCGAAGACAAGTTGGACGACAACGACGAGGCCGCCGTGCACACCATCCTCGAGGTGCTGGGCAACCACTGGCAGGCGCTGGAGGAGGTGCTGTCGAGCCTGCTGCGCGAGCGCGGCCGCGACGTGCTGGAAGTGCACGCGCGCGACCTCGAAGAGGTGCTGGTGGCCCTGCGCGAGGTCGCGCCGACGGTGGTCTGGGAGCGCATGGCCGACTGGCGGCTCGAACCGGCCGAGCGACCGCTCACCCGCCTGGGTGACTACGCGCGCTCGCTGGCCAAGCGCCTGGGCCGTGGCGACCTGGAGGTGATCATCGACGCCGGCGGAGTGCGCCTGGATCCCCAGCGCTGGATCGGCCTGTGGGCGGAGCTGGTGCACATCGTCCGCAACGCCGTCGATCACGGCATGGAGCCGATCGAAGAGCGGCGCGCCGGGCCCAAGGAAGCGCGCCCGCGGCTGCGCCTCCACACCAGGGCGACGGGCGACAAGCTGATCATCGAGATCGCGGACGACGGTAAGGGTATCGACTGGACCGCGGTTCGCAAGGCGGCGGCCGGCAAGGGGCTGCAGTGCGAGTCCACCGAGGAGCTCACCGCCGCCCTGCTCGGTAAGTTCCTCACCACCCGCGCGGCCGTGACTGCCACGTCCGGCCGCGGCGTGGGCCTGGCGTCGGTCCGCGACCGCGTACAAGCGCTGGGCGGCGGCATCGCCATCATCACGACCCGCGGGCAGGGGACGACCTTCCAGTTCACCTTCCCGCTGTCGGCCGCGCCCGCGACGCCAGCCGAAGAGAGCAACCCGACGCCAGGCGCGCCAAGGGCCACCCCGACCGCCACGGCGTAGGGCCGGCGGTGACGCCTCCGGGCGTGATCCCGTCGCCGCGCCGGCTCGGGCGATCCCGACCAGTTCGTTGACCATCAGCTCCACGACTGGACCAGGGAACATCCTGCCCCGAGATGCAGGCGGCCTGCTCAGGCGCCCGCGCCCGGCCGCGCGCTCACCCGCGATGGGCCACGTCGACCTGGCGGCGGTGCGCGAGCACGATCTGGCCCTGCGCGCGCGGCAACCGCTGGGCGACGGCGTGCGCGGCCGACGGGAGCTCGCCGCCGAGGCGGCGCGCCAGCCCGACCAACCCGACCGCCTGGGTGGCGCCTGAGGTACCGTCGCGGGTCAGTGACACAGCGGCCGCCACCAGCTCTCGAGCGCGGCCTCTCTGCTCCGGGCTGACGTCACCGCCAGCGGCCGTCAACACCGTCTCCGCCAAGGTGCCGCCCGCCTGCGCGGCCGCGCGCGCCAGCACCGGCGCGGGGGCGCCCGAGAGCGAGACGCCGAGGGTATCGGCGCCGTCGCGCGCGAGCATGGCGAGCAGGTCGGCGACCGGTAGAGCCGTGAGCCGTTGCCAATCAAGGTGCGCCTCGGTGGGATCCGGCATGGCCACCAGCCCGCAGAAGATGGCGCGTCGAAGCTCATCCAGGGCGCCGGCCTGGTCGTGCACATGTACGTCGGCGTGCGCGTCTTCGTGCGCTGGATCGTGCACGAGCACGCCGACGTGCGCGTGCTCGGTCACGTTCCACGTCCACGTCTCTCCCCTGCCCTCCACGATCTCTCTCGCCACCTCCCGGACCGCCTCCGGCAAACCCGCGGTCACCGCGACCAGGATCTCCGTTGCCTCGCCTTCCAGCGCGGCGCGCAGCCAGCTCGGGTGGACCCGGGCGATGCCCGCCGGGACGGGAGCCGTCACCCGCTGGACCAGGCGCAAGATGGTCTGGGCGCGCGCGGCCCGCGGTTGCGCCTCCAGCTCGGCGAGCGCCGCGCGGCAGGCGTCGCCGGCCTCGCCGGCCACCCTGGCCGCGACGGCCAGTCGCCAGGCAGCGGCGTCATCACCCGCGGGAGGCGTGGCCAGCGCCAGGGCCAGGATCAGCCCGCCCAGCTCGTCGGGAAGGCCGGGGATCGTGGGCGCCGGGGGTGACGTCATGCGACGGCCGACCCTAGCACGACACAATCGTTCCTTGCGCGGCGGCCCGGGGGCGAGTATGTCTCGCGACCCGCCATGAGTGTCGCGACACCGCCTCTGCCCTCCCTGCCCGAACTGGCTGACAAGCCGGTGCGCGCCGACGTGCGCAACATCGCGATCATCGCGCACGTCGACCACGGCAAGACCACGCTGGTCGACGGGTTCCTGCGCCAGGCCGGCACCTTCCGACCCGGCGAGGTCGTCGCCGACTGCGCGATGGATTCGAACGACCTGGAGCGTGAGCGGGGCATCACCATCCTCGCCAAGTTCACCGCGATCACCTGGAAGGGGACGCGCATCAACATCGTCGATACGCCCGGACATGCCGACTTCGGCGGCGAGGTCGAGCGCGTGTTGAAGATGGTCGACAGCGTCTGTCTGCTGGTCGACGCCTATGAAGGGCCGATGCCGCAGACGCGCTTCGTGACCCGCAAGGCGCTGGCCCTGGGGCTGCGCCCGATCCTGGTGGTCAACAAGGTCGACCGCCCCGGCTGCGACCCCGAGGGAACCGTCGACGCCACCTTCGATCTCTTCTGCGCGCTGGGCGCCACCGACGCGCAGCTCGACTTCCCCATCGTGTACGCATCGGGCCGCGAGGGCTGGGCGGTCGGCAAGCTCGAGGACCCCAGGACGAACCTGTCGCCGCTGCTCGACCTCATCGTCGAGAAGGTGCCGCCGCCGACCGGCGACATCTCGGCGCCGCTGTCGATGCACGTCACCACCCTCGACTATGACGACTACCTGGGCTACGTCGCCATCGGCCGCGTCGAATCCGGGCGCGTCAAGCAGGGCGATCGCGCCCTGTGCGTGCACCGCGACGGCAAGCGCGAGGAGTTCCGGGTCGCCAAGATCCTCGGCTTCCAGTCGCTCAAGCGTTTCGAGCTGGCCGAGGCCGCGGCCGGCGACATCTGCGCCGTCACCGGCATGGAGGACCTGACCGTCGGCGAGACCATCACCGATCCGCTGCATCCCATCGTGCTGCCGCTGCTGGATATCGAGGAGCCGACGGTGCAGATGCAGTTCATCTCCAACAACGGGCCCTTCGCCGGCACCGAAGGCAAGTTCGTCACCTCGCGCAACCTGCGCGACCGGCTGCTCAAAGAGATAAAGTCCAACGTCGCGCTGCGCGTGAACGAGACCGCGTCGCCCGACACCTACGAGGTGCTGGGGCGCGGCGAGCTGCACCTGACCGTGCTCATCGAGACCATGCGCCGCGAGGGTTACGAGCTGATGGTGTCGCAGCCGCAGGTGATCTTCAAGACCGGGCCGGACGGCGAGCGCCAGGAGCCTTACGAAGAAGTGGTGATCGACGTCGACGAGGACTACTCGGGCCCGGTGATCGAGGAGCTGGGGCGACGCGGCGGCCGCATGCAAGAGATGGGGCCCGCCGGCGAGGGCCGCATGCGCCTCGAGTACCTCTGTCCGGCGCGGGGCCTGATCGGCTATCGCTCGCAGTTTCTGACCGACACGCGCGGCACCGGCATCATCCACCACAACTTCAAGAACTACGGTCCCTACGCCGGGCAGTTCAAGGCGCGGCCCAACGGCGTGCTGATCGCGCAGGACCTGGGCGACACCAACGCCTACGGCCTCTTCTATCTGCAGGAGCGCGGCCAGCTGTTCCTGGGGCCGATGATCAAGGTCTACGGCGGTCAGATCATCGGATTGCACTCGCGCGACAACGACCTGGTGGTGAACCCGTCGAAGGCCAAGAAGCTGACCAACATCCGGACCACGGCCGCCGACGAGAAGCTGACCCTGTCACCGCCGCGCGTGTTCACCCTGGAATCGGCCATCGAGTTCATCAACGACGATGAGCTGGTCGAGGTCACGCCCAAGGCGATCCGCCTGCGCAAACGCGTCCTCGACCCCAACGCACGCAAGCGCGTCGAGAAGCTCCGCGACGCCGGCATCAACGAGTAGCCCGGCCCCTCCCTTCCAGTCCGCTCGGTAGCGCGCGGCCTCGCTCAGACCGCGTCCTCGCCTTTTTCTCCGGTGCGGATCCGGATAGCCTCGTCGATGGGGGTGACGAAGATCTTGCCATCGCCGATCTTGCCGGTCTTGGCGGCGGTGATGATCGCGTTGACCACGTCGCTGGCCATGGCGTCGGTGGTGACCACCTCGACGCGTATCTTGGGAACGAAGTCGACCACGTAAGCCGAGCCGCGATAGACCTCGGTCTTGCCGCCGGTTCGTCCGAATCCCTTGACCTCGCAGACGGTCATACCGGTCACGCCGATGGCGCGCAGCCGCTCTTTCACGTCGTCCAGCTTGTACGGCTTGATGATCGCTTCGATTCGCTTCATGCGCGACTCCTGTTCTGGGGAACCCAGGACGACAGACTGGTGTCGCCCTGGCTCGGGACATTAGCCCCCTTGCTCGTCGAAGTGGTAGCCCGCCTCTCCGTGGTCGTTCAGGTCCAGGCCCTGCTCCTCGGCGTCTGTCGTCGGGCGCAGGCCGAGCACAGCCTTGATCACCAGCGCCAGCACCGCGCTGCCCACCACCGACAGGGCCAGCGTGAGCCCGATAGCCTTGAGCTGCTCGAGCCACAGCGTGTGGCGCACGATCGACGCCAGGTTGGTGTTGAGGTTCGCGTTGGCCTCGGGCGTGGCCAGGAACCCGGTGAGCAACGCGCCCAGGGTGCCGCCGACACCGTGCACGCCGAAGGTGTCCAGCGCGTCGTCGTAGTTGAAGATCGCCTTCAGCTTGGTGCAGGCCAGGAAGGGGACCACCCCGGCGAGCACGCCGATGAGCACGGCGCCGTTCGGGGTCACGAAGCCGGCCGCCGGCGTGATCACCACCAGGCCCGCCACCACGCCCGAGCAGAACCCGAGCACGGTCGGCTTGCCGCGCGTGAGCCACTCCAGCAGCGGCCACACCGTGGCGGCGACGGCGGCGGCCAGCGTGGTCGCGGTGAAGGCGCCGGCCGCGATGCCGTCCGCGGCGACCGCGCTGCCGGCGTTGAAGCCGTACCAGCCGACCCACAGCATGCCGGTGCCCACCATGGTCAGCGTCAGGCTGTGGGGCAGGAAGGCGCGCGTGCCGAAGCCGCGCCGCTTGCCCAGCAGCAGGCACAGCACCAGCGCCGACCAGCCCGATGACATGTGCACGACGGTGCCGCCGGCGAAGTCGATCGCCTTGATCGACGCCTTGGCGTTCCACACGCCGTTCATCAACCCGTCGATGCCCCACACCATGTGAGCCAGCGGAAAGTAGACCACGAACATCCACAGCACGATGAAGGCCATGATCGCCGCGTACCTCATGCGCTCGGCGATGGCGCCCACGATCAGGCCCGGCGTGATGATCGCGAACATGAGCTGGTACATCGAGAACACGTTCTGCGAGACCCAGGCCGCGTAGTCGGAGTTGGGCGCCGACGTCACTCCGCTGAGCTGGGCGAACTTGAGCCCACCCATCACCGCCGAGCCCGGCGCGAACACGAGGCTATAGCCGACCGCCCACCACAGGATCGACACCACACCGGCGCAACCCAGGCACTGCGCCAGCACCGACAGCACGTTCTTGCGTCGCACCAATCCGCCGTAGAACAGCGCCAGGCCGGGCAGGGTCATGAACAGCACCAGCGCCGCCGAGGTCATCATCCAGGCATTGTGCCCGGGGCCGGGCGAGATCAACGCCTTGGGCGCCCCATTGGTCACGTAGGCCTCGAGGTCGGCGACCCGGGTCGCCAGGTCGGGTGCCCCGGGCGCGGCCAGGGCCGGGGTGGGAGCGGCTGCCGCAGCAGGAGCCGTGCCCTCGGGTGGGGCGGTCTGCGCCCTGGCATTGAAGCCAGCGAACCAGACCACGGACAGAACCAGGGCGGTCACGGCTGCGGCTGCTTTGGGAGAGTGGATCATCGCAAGCTCCTCACACGTCTGTTGGAAGATGCCGATGGAACCGATAGGCCGACCAGGCGCACCCTAAAGACGCCGCCAAGCTGGTGTAAAGCTGAAACGGAATCCCTATATCAGATTTTTCCACCCCGAAATCCAGAAGAAATCTCCCGGAAATAAATCGGGTGGCCGCGGCGACCGAGGCACGAGGTACGAGGTCTTTCCCTTCACAGGCTCGGTGGGCCTGCCGTCCTTGCAGGAGCGGGCGCCCGCCTCTAGAGTCCGCCCCGGCGCATGGGTAAGCTGGTCACGCGGGTCGTACTGGGGGTCGCCGCCGGCGTGGCCGTGTATATCGGGTTCTCGATCTGGGCCGACGCCGGGCGGGTGGCCAGCGCGCTGGCGCGCTTTCACTTGCTGGCGGCGGTGCTGGCGTGCTCGCTGGCGCTGGGCAATTACCTGGTCCGCTTCGGGCGCTGGCAATACTACCTGCGGGTGCTGGGCATCGGCGTGCCGGCGCGCGACAGCCTGCAGGTCTTCCTGGCCGGCTTCGCGCTCACGGTCACGCCGGGCAAGCTGGGCGAGGCGGTCAAGGCGTTCCTGCTGCGCGAATCGCACCGCGTGCCGGTGTCGCGGACGGCGCCGATCGTGATCGCCGAACGGCTCACCGATCTGATCGCGCTCCTGTTGCTGGCGCTGGTCGGGATCTTCACCTTCGAGGTCGATCGCCGGTTCCTGGCCGCGGGCGCGCTGCTGGTGACGCTGGGGATCGCGATCGTGTCGATCGAGCCGCTGGCCGAGCTGGCGCTGGCGATCGCGGCGCGCCTGCCGTTGCTGCGGCGGGTGGCGCCACGGCTGCGCGATTTCCACCTCGCGACGGCAGCGCTGGTGCGCCCGGGGCCGCTGTTGATCGCGACCGCGCTGTCGTCGGTCTCCTGGTTTCTGGAGTGCGTGGCGTTCTGGGTCGTGGTCGGCGGCGTGCAGGGCGCGACGGTCAGCCTGCGCGCGGCGACGTTCATCTACGCATCGATGACCGTGGCGGGCGCGCTGTCGTTCCTACCGGGCGGTCTCGGCGTCACCGAGGCCGGCATGCTGGCGCTGCTCATCCGCCTGGGCAGCGGCCTCGACCGCGGCTCGGCCGCCGCCGCCACCTTCGTGACCCGCGCCTGCACCTTGTGGCTCGCGGTCGCGATCGGCCTGCCGGCATTGGTCGCTTACGCCCGCAGAAAGCACGTGCACGTCGAAGAGGTCGCGAGCGGCGGCGGGTAGAGGGCCTCGGGCTTCGGGCCTCGGGCCTCGGGCCTCGGGTAAGTTGAGAGAAGTTACGAGTGCCTGCAGAGCCCTGATCACACGGCTTTAGCCGGCTTGCAGTCGCCCGCCATCGGTTTCGGTGGCGAATCCGAGGCGCACCGCACGGCCGATCAAGTAGCGCGCCCCCGAAGTCCGAAGTCCGAAGTCTGACGCCTGAGGCCGGAGGCCTGAGGCCCGAGTCGGAGGACCGCTTGACCGAACTGCATTGCCCCGTGGCCTACTCGCTGACCGCGAGGACGCCGCTGATCATCATGCCCATGGCACAGCCGAACTTGATCTCGCCGCTGGCCTTGGGGGTGTAGGTGATCTCGACAGTCTTGTTGAGCGGCAGGTAGGTCTTGCCATCCTGGCCCTGGAACACGATCTCGCGCGCGCAGGTCTGGTCGGTCTTGCGCGTGATGGCCAGGGTGAGCGGCTGGCCCTTCTTGGCCGGGATCCGCTCGGGCTCGAAGCCAGCGGCGGTCACCGCCAGCGCGACCTTGCCCGCACCCGGTGACGCCGCGGGCGCCTGCGGCGACGCCGCAGGTGCGGGCGCCGCGGCCACTGGCCTGGGCGCCGTCGATTCCGTCGTCGGCGGCGGCGCGGTCGTGGTGGTCCGACAGCCCAGGCCCCCGACAGATAGACCCACGATCAACATCAACAACGACAACCCTGCGCGCATGACCTGAGTTTGCCCGCGATCGCCGCGCGCCGCCACCATCACCGCCACACCCGAGTCTAGGAGTTCTCCAGCACGACCCCTTCGACGATGTTGGCGACGTCCTCGCAGCGATCGGTCGCCGATTCGAGTGTCTCGTAGATCTCTTTCCACTTGATGACGGCGATCGGATCCTTTTCTTCGCGAAAGAGCCTGGCCAGCGCGCTGCGCAGGATCTTGTCGGCGACGTTCTCCAGCCGGTTGATCTCCACGCAGTGCTCCTGGATCAGGTTCACCTTCTTGAGGTCGCGGATCCCCATCACCGCGCCCAGCACGTGCTCGGCGCTGGTCACCAGACAGCGCGCCAGATCCCCGACCTCCTTGGTCATGGATGGCAGCTCATACAGCGACAGGCGCTCGGCCGCTGCTTCGACCAGGTCCATGATGTCGTCCATCTTGGTGATCAACGTGTAGATGTCGTTGCGATCGATCGGCGTGATGAACGTCTTGTGCAGGCTCTGCACCACCGCATGGGTGATCTCGTCACACTCATGCTCGATCTGCTTGACCCGCTCGGCCTGAGAATCCAGGTCGGTCGGGTGCTCGACCATCGCCAAGAAGGCGCGACAGCCCTCGACGGTCTTTCTTCCCTGCTGTTCGAAGAACTCAAAAAACGACACGTCGTGAGGCAAGAGGCGCATGGGGGCCGGATATAGCCGACCCGGGGATCTTCTTCAACGTTGGGCGGTTTGGAAAAGTTTCGCCGTTGTCACCGAATCGACACTTTGCCCCCCGAAGATGTCTGCCAGAAAGCAGTCCCTGCTCCGCCTGGCCGTCGCACTCAAATCAACCGGGAGATTTTTCATGCACACGAGATACACGACGTCGAAGACGACCTTTCTGATGATGGCGGTGGCCGGGATCGCTCTGGACGCGCCGGCGGTGGCGCGGGCGGGGACGATCTCGGTCAAGGGCTCGGACACCATGGTGGTGCTCGGCCAGCGCTGGGCCGAGGAGTTCATGAAGAAGAACCCCAGCACGACCATCCAGGTGACAGGGGGTGGGTCGGGCACCGGCATCAGCGCGCTCATCAACGGCACCACCGAGATCTGCGAGGCCTCGCGCAGCATGAAGGACGCCGAGAAGGCGCAGCTCAAAGAAAAGACCGGCGCGCTCCCGGAAGAGATCATCGTCGCCAAGGACGGCCTCTCGGTCTACCTTCACGAATCCAACCCGCTGAACGAGCTGACCATGGACCAGCTCAAGGGCATCTTCACCGGCAAGGTCACCAACTGGAAAGAGGTCGGCGGGACCGACGCCAGGATCATCCCCTACTCGCGAGAGAACAGCTCCGGCACCTACGTGTTCTTCAAGGAGCACGTGCTGGGCAACGCCGACTACACGCCGCGCGCGCAGGCCATGCCGGGCACCGCGGCGGTGGTGAACGCGGTCTCCAAGGAGAGGTTCTCGATCGGCTACGGCGGCGCGGCCTATGCCAAGGGCATCAAGGTCATCAAGATCAAGAAGGACACTGCCGCGGCGGGTATCGCTCCCTCCGACGCCACCGTGAAGAACGGCACCTATCCGCTGTCGCGCCCGCTGTTCTTCTACCTGCGCAGCAAGCCGGCCGGCGAGATCAAGTCGTTCATCGACTGGGTGTTGTCGGCCGAGGGCCAGGGCGTGGTGTTGAAGGTGGGGTACTTCCCGGTCAAGTAGCGACGAATCGCCGCACGGCGAGGTCCGAGGTGGGTATAGTCGGCGAGTGGAGCTCGGCGTCGAGGAGCTGCGCGCGCTGGCCAGGAAGTATCGGGCGCTGGTGGGGCTGCGCGCGCGCCGCGACGGTGGCGGCAAGGACGGCGGCGGCGACGCCGGTGACGTGACCCTGCGCCTGCGCGCGCTGGCCGGCGAGTTCCCCGGCTGCTTGCGCGAGCTGGATACCCTGGGCGCGGCGGAGCTGGCGCGGCGCGCGCGGGTCGTCGAGGACGCGGCGGGCGGCGGCGGCGCGCGCGAGCCGTGGATGGCATGGATCTGGGACTACCACCAGCTGATGCGCGCCGCCCTGGCGCTCCGCCGCGGCGAACCTGCCGGCGTCGTCGACCAGACGTTCGTGTCCGAGGTGACGGCGCCACCCGAGGGACGGATCAGCATCGTGGTGCTCCGGCGACTGGCGGGGACCCACGGGCGGCCGGCGAAAGAGATCGCCGCCGCGCTGTTCCCGGTCCGCAGGCCGTCGCCATACGAGCTGTGAAAGCGCGTCGCCCCGGTGCAGGCGAGGCCTCAACGCGCGCCTCTCAGTCGCCTCGACGTCGCCGTCAGTTCGCGAGGCGCAGGCAGGTGATCTAGTACCCGCGCGGCGCCTTGGCGAGCTGCTGAGCAAACATGGCCGGATCCGTCGCGGGCAGCTCGCAGTGCCCGTGCTCGCAGACGTAGGCGGTGGCCTTGCCTGACTGCGCGAGCTTGCCGGCCATCCAGGGCACGATCTCCGCCAGCGCCGCCACGGCGGCGCCGTCGGCGGCGCCCGCGATCGCGGCGTTGGGCAGGAACACCCGGCGCAGCGCCGCGCGCAGCGGCTCGGCGGCGGCCGCGCTCGTCGCCTGATCGCCCGCGGGCCAGACCAGCGCGATCTCGCGCGCGGCGTCGGTGAAGGTGTCCAGAGCCAGCAGCGCCTCGGTGACCGCGACCGGCTTGCCATCCAGCACGGGGCGCAGGCCGGCGAAGGCCTGGGCGGCGATCGCACGCCAGCGCTCATCGCCGGTGAAGGCGTAGGCGCGCAAGGCATTCCGCAGCGCCACCGAGGTGCCGGATGGCTCAGCGCCGTCGTAGGCCGGCTTCTCGCGCGCGATCAAGGTCTCGTGTTCGCTGCTGGTCATGAACCAGCCGCCGCGCGCGGCGTCGCCGAACCGGCTCTGGGTGGCGTTGGCCAGCGCCAGCGCCTCGCGCAGCCAGCGCGCCTCGAAGGTCGCCTCGTACAGGTCGAAGAACCCGGCGGCGACGAAGGCGTAGTCGTCGAGGAAGCCGGCGCCATCCCCATGCCCGTCCGTGAAGCTGCGGCGCAGGTGATCTCCGTCGCGCAAGTGAACCAGCAGGAACTCGGCGGCGCGCGCGGCCGCCGCGGCATAGCGCGGCTCGCCCAGCACGCGCGCGCCGACCGCCAGCCCCGAGATCATGAGGCCGTTCCAGGCCGCCAGCTGCTTGTCGTCGCGCAGCGGCGGCACGCGCCGGGCGCGCGCGGCGGCAAGCGCAGCACGCGCCGGCGCCAGCGCCGCCCACTCGGCCTCGTCGGGGTGCGCGGCGTTCAGGATGCTGGCGCCCGGGATCTCGGCGAAGTTCCCGCCCGCGGTCACGCCGTAGTAGCGCATGAAGCGCGACGCGTCGGCGCCCACCAGCGCGCGGATCTCCTTCTCGGTCCACACGAAGAACTTGCCCTCCTCGCCCTCCGAGTCGGCGTCGGTCGCCGAGTAGAAGCCGCCCCCGGGCGCGGTCATCTCGCGCAGCACGTAGTCCAGCGTCTCGCGCACCACGCGCGCGAAGTCCGCGCGGCCGGTCACCTGGTGGGCCTCGGCATAGGCCACGGCCAGCAGCGCGTTGTCGTACAGCATCTTCTCGAAGTGCGGCACCAGCCAGCGCTCGTCGGTCGAGTAGCGGTGGAACCCGCCGCCGATCTGGTCGTACATGCCGCCGCCCGCCATCTTCTCCAGCGTGAGCACCGCCATGTGCAGCGCCTGCGCATCTCCGGTCCGACGGTGGTAACGCAGCAGCAGGCGCACCGGGACATTGGACGGAAACTTGGGCGCGCGGCGCACGCCGCCGTGCACGTCGTCGAAGGCGCGCTTGAAGTAGTCGACGGTGGCGGCGATCGGCTGCGCCGAGATCTCACTCGCGCCCGCCGCCGGGGTGGCCTGCGCGTCCATCTCCTCGCGCACCGCGCGCGACAGCGCCTCGGACGCCTTCTTCACCCGGGCCGGGTCCTTCTGGTAAGTCTGCACCAGCTCGCCCAGCACGGTGAGGAAGCCGTGGCGCGCCCCGCGCGCGCCGTCGCGCGGCGGGAAGTAGGTGCCGCCGAAGAACGGTTCGCGCGCGGGCGTCAGCCACACGCTCATCGGCCAGCCGCCCGACCCGGTCAGCGCCTGCACCGCCGCCATGTAGATGGCGTCGATGTCGGGCCGCTCCTCGCGGTCGACCTTGATGCACACGTAGTGCTCATTCATGAAGCGCGCGATCTCCTCGTCCTCGAAGGACTCGCCCTCCATGACGTGGCACCAGTGGCAGGTGGAGTAACCGATCGACAGGAAGACCGGCCGGCCGCTGCGGCGCGCCTCCGCGAACGCCTCGTCGCCCCATGGATACCAGTTGACGGGATTGTGCGCGTGCTGCAGCAGATACGGGCTCGACTGCAGGATCAGCCGATTGGTGTACTTCGGTGCGTTCGCCTTGCCGGGCACCAGGTGATGGGTGCGCGGCAGGTACGCCGGCCCCTTGCCTGCCAGCGCGGCGCGCAGGCGGTCGGCCAGCGTCGAATCGTACGGGGCGGCCCCCGGCAGCGGAATCTCACTCATCGTCGACCCCCGTCGGGACCGGCAGCCCCCGGCCAGGACCATGGTCACGAGCAGCAGCGTACGCGACAGGAGATGCGGGACCCGCGACGAGGGCGCCGTCCGCTGTCCGTCCCGAAGCCCCGAAGGGGATGAGCTCCGCGCGACAAGCCGCGCTCCGCTCCAGGCGATCCGGCGCCAGCTTGCGACCGACACGCGCCCCGCTCACGCTTCCAGCTCGCGCGTCATCTCGACCATGGTGCGGCGGAAGCCGAGAGACCGGAAGAGCGCCTGCGCCGCGCGGTTGCCGTCGGCCGACATCAGCACGACGCGCGGCGCGCCCAGCGCCTTGAGTTCGAGCAGCATCGACTCTACCAGGCGGGTCGCGAGCCGGCGCCGGCGCGCCCCATCGACGACGTAGACGTCGTGCAGCTTGCCGCACTCATCCAGGAGGTCGTTCCAGTTGCGTGACTCCAGCGTGCCGTAGGCATAGCCGACGATCTCCAGATCTTTCTCGGCGACCAGGATGACCGCGCCCCGGCGCGTGATCTCCTTGCCCAGCCAGTTGCGGTAGCCGAGCTCGACCGGCTCGACCAGCATGAAGCGCTGCGCGTCCAGCAAGTGGTGCTCGCGCACCAGCGCCGCCGCCATTCGCGCCACGGAGCTCAGCTCCGATCGCTTGGCGCGGCGAACCAGGATCTCGCTCACGGGGGGAGGATGGGTCAAGAGCCGCGGCGTGGCAAGTCCCGCCGGCGCGCGGCGCCCGCGCTGCCGACCGCCACGATCTCCGTTGACTTCAGCGACGGGCTACGGTTCGCTGGGCCCGTGCCGTTGTGGTTCGGGCTCGCCCTTCTCTGTCTTCAGGGCGACGCTCCCTCAGATGCTCCGTCAGATGCTCCGTCAGATGCTCCGCCGCACGATGACCAGGACCAGGACGCGCCTCCCTTTCTGGCGGATTACGCCCCTGCCACCGTCGAAGGTCCCGGGCTGCGGCTGCCGGTCCCGCTGACCAGGCTGTCGGTCGACGGCGCCTACGCTCGCACCGACGACCTGTCGGGGCTGCCGCTCATCGCCGGCAAGGCGCACAACTATCGGTTCGCGATCATGGGCAGCTACAAGTGGCGCGAGCGCTTCTCGCTCGACGCCGAGATCAACTTCTCCAACATCACCACCATCGACGTGACCCAGGTCCCGGGCGGCGTGCCCGCCGACGAGGACAAGCATCAGACCGCGACCTCGCTGGGCGATGTGCGCGCCGGCGCCAACTGGACCAACTCGCTGAACGCCAGCGGCAGCCTGGTGGGCGGGTTCGGCTTGCGGCTGCGCTTGCCGACCCACACCGTAGTCTTTCAGTTCCACCTGGCCGACGGCGTCACCCTGGCCCGGTACGTCTTCCCCTACTACTTCCACGTCGAGCCGACCGCTATCCTCGGTGGATCGTTCGGGCCCTTCGCCTTCGTGGTCAACCAGGGGCTGATCGTGATGGCCGGTCCGGGCGGTTATCTGCAGGATCTGTACATCGCGCCGCCCACCCTGGCCTTCTGGAGCGCGCACTACGCGGTGGTGCTGGCGCCGCTGCGCGCGCTGGCCCTGTCGGTCGACCTCGGCACCGACGTCCAGCTCAATCACATCAGCGCGATGTACTTCGACAAGGTGAACGGCCTGGTGGCGGTGACCTTGAACGTGGGGTTGCAGATCCATCTCGGACGGTACCGCGTCGACCTCATCGGACGCCGCGGGCTGACCCGCGACACCGACGTGTTCGGGGTGCTGCAGTACGCCGCCAGCGAGTCGCTCACGCTGCGCGTCGGCCGGTACTGGCACTGAAGCCGGCCGGCGCCGGTGTGGCCCGCGCCGCTTTCAACTTCCCTTCCAGTCGTTGTAGTGTCTTCGGGATGAGACATGCCTGCCCGTCGGCGAGCGTTCTGGTCTTGACGCTGGCGGGAGCGGCCGCGGGCTTGTCCCAGGGCGCGTGCTCCGCCGGCGGCGGCGCCCCGATCGCCGACGCCCACCCGGTCGACTCCTACGAGGTCAGCCTGGACCTACCGCCCGGGTGTCCGCCCGCCACCGGCAACGACAAACAGGTCGGCAAGCCCTGCACCCGCGGTGGCGGCCAGTGCGGCAGTGGCGGCGGCAACCTGCGCTGCACCTGCGATGATTTCTTCACCATCCGCCTGGATGGCGTGCCGTGTATCTGCACCATCGTCACGCTCAACTCGACCGGCGATCCGGACGCCGGCAACCTGTGCGAGATCCAGCCGGCCAACTCCTGCGGCACCAACGCCGGGTGCTGCGCCTACATGAGCGTCGGTACCTACTGCGTCCCCAACGTCTGCCTGCCCGAGGGGCAATGCCCCGTCGTCGGTGCTCCGCCCTGACGGCCGGCCAGTAGCTGGTATCAAAGTCAAACGGCGCCCGGCACGACGATGGTGTGGAGCCTCGACGCAGCGACCAGGACCTCGATGATCACCGGAGAATCGGACACGGTATTGCGGAAGTCGAAGCGAACACCGTCCACGCAACCTTGGTGGTTCGTGAGAGTCCAGCCCCACAATAAAGCGCGCCCGAGGGCCGGGATCCACGCCTTTTCATCGCGGGCGACGCAATCGATCATGGCTGGCAAATCCGTCGACAGGGCTATGCTGTCGTCTTCTTCGGCGGTGGACAGGATCAACCGACTCGACTCGAACTCGAGGGAGACGTATGAGGTGAACCGAGGGTCACCTTTGTAGTCGTGAGCGACCGCGGCGCGGAGACGGGCGCCGGAGTCAGCGATTCTCTGCAGGGTCTCGAGCGGAATCATGGTGGCTCCCTGTCCGTTGGGACCGATGTGCCCGCCGTCTGCAACGGTGGGTCTGCCATGGGACTTCGCCGCTCAACGATACTGCCGTTCAGCGGCAAGCGGCGCAGGGATCGACGCGAAACGTGCGCCTAGCTGCCTGGCAGCCTGGGCGGTCACCGCGGACTTCACGCGGGTACCGTCGGGTAGGTCCTCGATTCTCTTGCCTGGCAATGATGTGGGAACGAACCACACGTGTGCTCCAGACCCTTCCACATACCTGGTCGAAGCGATGCGCGGATGCTTCCGGCTGCACCGCGATCTCAGCGTACCCGCCAGAGCACCGAACGGTTTTGAAAGCTGTACCACCGCACATTGAGGGGCCTCTGGCTTCGGGCCTCGGACCTCCAGTGAAGATCCTACAGAGGTCTGAGGCTCGAGGTCCGAAGCCCTCAACCGGGTGATGAGGGCATTCAAACCGTTCGGTGCTCTAACCGTTGG
>DASRQZ010000215.1:0-1885 GCA_035696125.1 Polyangia bacterium | reverse complement strand
TTGATGCAGTACCGGACCACCCACGCCTCGCCATCCTCGACGGCGGTCGTCGCGCCCTCGACCCGCCGGCCGGAGCCGTCCGGGTGCAGGAACATGACCTCGAAGCCCGCGCGGGCGTGGCGGTGCCGCCACGCGGCGAAGGCGGGGGAATCGCGGAAGGGCATACCGCTCTGTCCTGGCATCGGCTTTCGCGTTTCGGGGCATGAAACTGCGGCGTGGGAGCTGCTGGTCGGTCCGGGGCGCGGGTTAGCGTCGAGCGACTGGGACAGGGGCTTCCTGGGAGAACGCTGAGGGGCAGGCCGGTATTTGCGCGATGGGCTGCGAGCCCGCCTTTTCGTTGGCCGCCCCTGCGACTTGCCCGGTTGCGCTGCGAGCGCGAATCCGTCGTTGTCGTTTGCCCGCCGGTTCTCCCGTCAGGTCATCCGTGGAGAGGAGCCGAGGGTGAGATCGGTCGGGTTGGACGTCCACCGTGATTTCTGTGAGGTCGCGATCATCGATCCGGCCGGCGGCCGCGCCCGTGGCCGGGTGCCGAGCACGCGCGAGGCCCTGCAGCTGTTCGCGCAGAGCCTGGCGCCGGATGACCGCGTCGCGTTGGAGGTGACCGGCAACGCGTGGGGGATCGCCCGGATCCTTGAGGCGCACGTCGCGCGCGTGGTGGTGGTCAGCCCCAGCGACACCGGGATCCGTCAGGCGCGGGCGAAGACCGACCGCCTGGACGCGCTGGCGTTGGCCAAGCTGCTGGCGGCCGGGTCGCTGGACGCGGTCTGGATGCCCGACGAGCCGGTCCGCGCGATGCGCCGACGGCTGGCCCGGCGCGCTCAGCTGGTCAACGCGCGTTCGCGCGTGAAGAACGAGGTCCACGCCGTGCTGGTCCGCTGCCTGAAGGGCCGCCCGCCGGCCAGCGACCTGTTCGGCCGCAAAGGACAGGCATGGCTGCGTGAGCTCCAGCTGCCGGCCGACGAGCGCGAGACCGTCGACGCCGGACTGCGCCAGATCGCGTTCCTCGACAGCGAGATCGCCGAGGTCGAGCGAGTGATCGCGCTGCAGGCGATGCAGTGGCCGCAGATCGGCCGGCTGATGACCGCCCCCGGCGTCAACCTGATCGTCGCCGCCACGTTCCTGGCGGCGGTCGGCGACATCCGCCGCTTCCCGACCACCAACAAGCTGGTCGGCTACCTCGGCCTGGACCCCCGGGTCCGCCAATCCGGCGATCAGCCCGCCAAGCACGGGCGCATCTCCAAGCAAGGCTCAGCCCACGGACGCCACGCCCTCGTCGAAGCCGCCTGGAGCGCGGTCCGTCAGCCCGGCCCGCTGCGCGCCTTCTACCAGCGCGTCCGCGCCCGCCGCGGCCACCAGACCGCGATCGTCGCCAGCGCCCGCAAGCTCGCCTGCCTGTTCTGGTGCATGCTCACCCGCCGCGAGGACTACGCCTACGCCCAACCGTCACTGACCAAGAAAAAGCTGCGCCGCCTCGAGCTCACCGCCGGCGCCCCCAAGGCCCAGGGCACCACCGCGATCTGGTCGACCAACACCGCGATGCGCCACGCCGAACGCGCGCTCGCCGAACAGGCCGAGCACGCCTACAAGCGCAACCTCGCCGACTGGCAAGCCACCCGGCCGACCAGGGCGGGCGCGAGTGCGACACAGGGACACGCATCCAAAGAGCCCTCGAAGGGCTAAAGCCGCGTGGCAGACCACAGCCCCGGACATCTGCGCTTCGCTCAGTCAGTCACCCGCGCCCGCCGCCACGATCCCACAGCACCCCGAAGGCCGGCAACACCACTTGACTTTCATCCGTCGCGCGCATTGCAGTAGCGCGCCGTCCGATGCCCGGAGCGTTCCTCGTCGTCCGTTGCGACCGGCTCGAATGTCCGCCGTTCACGTA
>DASRQZ010000214.1:0-33325 GCA_035696125.1 Polyangia bacterium | reverse complement strand
TTGACCTGGATCAGCCAGTAGCCGGCGACCAGCTCCTTGGTCTCGCTGAACGGGCCGTCGGTCACCTGCGGTTTGCCGCCGGCGAAGCGCACGCGCGCGCCCTTGGCGGTCGCCTGCAGGCCGGACCCGTCGAGCATCACGCCTGCCTTGACCATCTCCTCGTTGTACCTGGCCATGGCGGCCAATGACTTCTCGTCGGGCATCACGCCCGCTTCCGAATCGGCGCTGGCCTTGACCAACATCATGAATCGCATCGACCTTCTCCTGGTGGGGGGTGGTGAGCGGGGGGGGACGCCCCCGGCCCGTTCGCAAACATGGCTGCATCCGGGCGACGAACGACGCCGGCCAAGATCGACAACCGATGATCGGCATCCCGTTCATCCTGTCGTTGCCCACGCCGGCACGGGACGGCCCGCGAATTGCAGTTGACAGCGATCGCACCTGCGAACCGAAACCGGCACGGATTTCTCGCTTGAAGGGTCACTTTGGAGGGATAGCCTGGCGCGGGACGCGACTCTAAGTCCCAAGGAGGCCATATGTCAGTCCTACCCATCGGCAACCGTACGGTAGAGATCTTCCCGCCCGCCAAGGCCGGGCCGGTGACCTTCGAGGCCATGACCGGGTCGGAATCGCTGGGTCGGCCATTCGAGATCGACGTCGACGTCCTGAGCCCGACCGGCGAGATCCCGGTCTCGGAGGTGCTGGGGGAGTCGTTCAGCATCGAGCTGTCGCGCGACCTGGCGCCGCCGCGCTGGTGGAACGGCATCGTGACCCGCTTCGCCCAGGTGGCCTGGACCGGCGCCGCTTTTCGTTTTCGCGCCAAGCTGCGCCCGACCATGTGGCTGATGACCCGCCGCTCGAACTGCCGGGTCTACCAGCACACCACCGTCCCTGATCTGATCCTGAAGCTCTTCGCCGCTCATGGCGTGGTGGTGAAGCGGCACCTTGGCCGCGAGACCTATCCCAGCTGGGAGTACCTGGTCCAGTACAACGAGACCGACTTCCAGTTCGTGAGCCGCCTCATGGAGCTGGAGGGCATCTTCTATTACTTCGTGCACGAGAAGGGCAAGCACACCCTGTGGCTGGTCGACGCGCTCACCATCCCCGACAAGATCCCTGGCCTGGGCGGCGGCGTCCCCTTCGCCACCACCGGTGACCGCGCCGCGGATGCTGCCCTCCAGCACGAGATGATCGACAGCTGGAGCGCGGCCATGCAGGTCGAACCCGGCGCCCTGGTCGCGATGGAGTACGACTTCGAGGACGCGCGCAACGAGCTGAAGTCGACGCTGGCGGCGCCCAAGGCGGCGGCGACGGCAGACCACGAGCTGTTCGAGTATCCAGGGCACTACCTGGTGAGCGGCGACCGCGACGACTACGTCCAGCGCCGGCTGGAGTCGCAGCAACTGGATCACCAGCAGGTACAGGGAACCGGCAACGCGCGCGCGCTGGCGGCCGGCTTCCTCTTCAGCCTGGAGGACCATCCCTCGCCCAGCCAGAACCAGGAATACTTGCTGACCTCGGTGTCGTATCAGCTGACCGCGACCCAGCACACCAGTGGCGGCGCCGACGCCGGCCCCGACTATCGCGCCAGCTTCACCGCCATCGAGGGCAAGCGCCGCTATTACCCGCCCATGGTCACGCCGCGGCCGTTCGTGCAGGGACCGCAGACCGCGCTGGTGGTCGGGCCCAAGGGCGAGGAGATCTGGGCCGACGACTTCGGGCGGGTCAAGGTGCAGTTTCACTGGGATCGCTTCGGGAAACGCGACGAGGAGAGCTCGCTGTTCGTACGGGTCTCGCAGGCGTGGGCGGGCAGCGGCTGGGGTGCGGTAGTTGTCCCGCGCATCGGCCAGGAGGTGATCGTCGACTTCCTCGAGGGCAACCCCGACCGGCCGATCATCACCGGGCGGGTCTACAACAACGTCAACATGCCGCCCTTCAACAAGACCCAGTCGGGCATTCGCAGCCACAGCACGCCGGGCGGGGGGCCCAGCAACTTCAACGAGGTCAGGTTCGAAGACAGCAAGGGAAAAGAAGAGCTGAACATCCAGGCCGAGAAGGATCAGTCGACGCTGGTGAAGAACAACCAGACCATCAACGTCAACGCCGACCGCTCGGTCACGGTCGGCGGCAACGAGACCATCAACGTCACCGGCAACGAGACCGTCACCGTCAGCGGCACGCGTTCGACCACCATCACCGGGAAGGAGACCCAGACCTTCAGCAACGCGCGCGAGATGACCGTGGCTCAGACCAACAGCGACACCATCACCGGAAAGCACACCGGCACCTATAATGGCGGACGCGAAGAGACGGTCTTGAGCGGCGATACGCTGACCGTGAACGGCTCCGACAAGACCACCACCGTGCACGGCAAGTACGACGTCACCGCCGACAGCGAGTTCAAGGTCACCCAGGGCGCCAACACCATGCTGATCAAGGACGCCGTCGACGTGAACTCGATCGGCGAGATCCACCTGCACAACTCGGGCTCGTCGCTCGACCTCAAGGACGGCGTGCTCACCATCTGGTCGGCCAACGAGATCAAGCTCGAGTGCGGGCCGTCGTCGATCTCGATCAAGAGCGACGGCACCATCGCGCTCAACGGGCCCCAGAAGGTCACGGCCACCGGGGGCGGGTCAGGCGTCGAGCTGCACCAGCCGGGCGCCACCATGAGCGGCGCCAAGGCGACGGTGTCGGGCTCGACGATGACCGAGATCACCGGCGGCGTCGTCAAGATCAACTAGGACAAGGACAGGCTTCAGGCGTCGGGCTTCAGGCTTCAGGCTTCAAGGATTGAGTTTTCAGTTTTCAGTCTTCAGGATGGGGGCGCGCGGCCGCTCGCCTTACGCCCCGTATTCCTGACAACCGAGGATGACTGACAACTCATAGGCCTACCTCATTCAGCCGCGAGCAGCTTCGTGGCCGACAGGCACGGAATCGGCAGAATCGGCCGGCTGGAAACTAGTGACGCGGGCCGGGCGGCCCGGTACCGTGGGGGTGGGCCACGCCCAGACGCGGCCGGAGACGACGACGGCGACATGACGACGCCCGCGCCCATTCAACTACCCGACACGTCGACGCTCCGGACGCGGGCGCTGGAGCGCGTGCGCATCGACCAGCCGCTGTTCGAGACGGATCCCCAGCTGCTGGCGGGGCTGCTGGAGGCGGGCCAGGTCGGCGATCCGCAGTGGGCGGCCGTGATCGCGAGCTACCTGACCGACGTCAAGCTGGCCGCGCCGGGCGCCGTGCAGGAGGATCTGTTCCGCGCGATGCTGCCGTTCGTGTGGGGCATCTGGCAGCACGCGCTGGTGGCCGGCGTCGGTCGCGACGCGGCGTCGGCGCTGTCCTCGATGCTGTTTCACAAGCCGCGCCTGATCGCCGAGCTGGCAGGCGCGCCTGCCCAGGACCGGGTCGAGTCGTTCGTGCAGGCGTCGCTGCTGGCCGCCATCGCCGGCGACGCGCGCGTCAGCGTCGATCTGACCTGGTCGCCGTTCTGGGTCGCGGCCTGCGCCTGCTGGCCCCAGCTGGCGGCCGGGCTGTGGGACGAGCTCTTGCGCTGCCGCCACGAGAACCACGCGCGCGCGCTGCTGGCTTACCTGGCGCGCCTGGCCTATCCCGACGCCGAGAACCCCTTACTGTCCCAGGCCACCCGGCCGGTCGAGCTGTGGTCGCCGGCCTCGCTCGACAGTGACCTGTGCTGGGGCCTGGAGGCGGTCGCTGCGCTGGCCCGCCGGCTATCCTGGGATAGCGTCGAGGCCAACCTGGGCCGGATCCTGGTGCGCATGGTGGCCGACCCTGCCCTCGAGGTCGCGCGGTTCATCGCCACCGATCTGCGCGAGCCGCGGCGGGGCGCGTTCGTGCGCCGCAGCCAGATCCTGCTCCAGAACCTGGGCAAGCCGGGGGGCGACAAGTTCTGGTCCGACGATCCCGGGATCGGATAGTCTTCGTCTCATCATGCCGGCGAGGTCGAGCGCAGCCACGCTGGTCGGCGCGCACGCCGGCGCGGCGGCGTTCCTGGCGCAGTCAGTGGCGCGCCACGGCGGCGCCGAGCGCTGGCGCCGGTGGCGGTTGACGCTGGCGCCCACCGAGCTCACCGGCCTGCTGCCGCGACTCAAAGGGGTCGGCCACACCTTCGATCTGCCGGCGACCGCCGAGATCGAGCCGGCGCGCGCGCGAGCGGTGTTTCACGATTACCCCGAGCCGGGGAGCAGCGGCCTCTACGAGGCGGGGCGGGTCGCGCTGGGCGGTGACGCGCTGGTCGAGCACCGCAGCACGTTTCGCGGCGCCCGCAAGTGGCGCCGCTGGTCGCCGCTGGATGCGCTGTACTTCTTCGGCTACGCGCTGACCCACTACCACGCGCTGCCGTTCACGCTCGCCGACGCCGAGCTGCGCGCCTGGGACGCGCGGCGGCGGATTCTGACCGTGGCGTTTCCCCCCAGCGTGCACACCCATTGCGCCGTGCAGTCCGTCCACTTCGACGACAGCGGCCTGATCGTGCGCCACGACTACGTGGCCGAGATCGTGGGCGGCTGGGCGCGCGGCGCCCACTTCTGGCGCGAGTACCAGGACGTCGAGGGCTTCCCGGTCGCGACCCACCGCCGCGTGCTGGCGCGCCTGGGCCGGCTGGCGGTGCCGCTGGTGGCGCTGGACGCGCGCCTCGCGGTGTCGGCGGTCGCGTTCGAGTAAACCGAGGCGGCAGCGGCGCGCCGCCGCCGGGTGATTCGTGCGATTCCGGCATTGCACGCGGTTCGCTTCGCGCGCATGAGAGGCGCGTCCGCGCTAAGCTGCTCTTCGGCTCACCACCGGAGGAATACATGAGACGCGCCGCGCTTTCCATTGTCGCCGTTCTGTCGCTGTCGTCGTTGATGGCCGCCGCCTGTGACTCCATGGGTGACGGCGCGCCAGGCGGGCAGGGTGGGGCCAGCGCCGGCGTGGGCGGACACTCCGTCACCGGCGGCGTCGGCGGAGCTGCCGGGCCGGTGGTCGCCGACGAGACTCTGTGCGGCGCGGTCACGCTGACCGCCGACAAGATCGTCGCGGCCGGCCAGACGGTCGCGATCTGCGCCGGCAGCACCCTGACCTTCAGCGGCGACACCGGCCTCACCGTGAACGGCCGGCTGCTGGTGCAGGGCACGGCGCAACAGCCGGTCAAGCTGGTGGGCGCCAGCGCCAGCCCCGGGGCCTGGGTGGGCCTGGCGCTCGACGCTGGCGGCGATCTGTCGGCGACCTACCTCGAGATCCACGACGCCGCCACCGCGCTGGCCGCGCGGCCCGCGTCGACCTACGCGGTGGATCATCTGGTCATCGACGACTCGACGATGATGATGGTGCTGTCCTCCGACGGCACCATCGCGCACGGCACGCTGCGCGGCCTGGGCGACGCCCAGTCGTCCTCGCCGGTCTTCGTCTACAACGCGTCGCCGCGCATCACCGACACCTCGGTGACCCAGGGCCTGTACCTGGGTGTCGACCTCATCATCGTCGGCGGGGTGAGCTCGGCGCCGGTCTTCGATCACGTCGAGGTCGCCGACTCGCACTGCGGCTTCCACATCAGCGAGAGCAGCGGCGCCGTCATCACCAATTCCTGGCTGCACCACAACGCCTATGCCTTCATGCTGGGCGCCTCGCGCGCCGGGCACATCAACCACAATAACTTCCAGGATAACCAGGTCAACCTGGGCAGCTGCTACAACACCTCGCTCGAGGTCAAGGACAACTACTTCGAAGGCGCCCCGTTCGAAGACTCGTGCAGCACCCTGACCGTGAGCGGCACGGCGCCGGGGGCTCCGTACACGACCGGCGTGGGGCCGCAGCCTTAGAGCCAATGCGGGTCGGTTAACCGCCAAGGCGCCGCAGACGCCAAGCCCGGACCCCTGATAATCCGGATCTTGGCGTCATGGCGTCTTGGCGGTTAGCCCTATCCGAACCGCATTGGCCTTAGAGCGCCGAACGGTTTGGAAGCTGGGCCACCGCGCCTCGAGGGCCTCTGGATTCGGGCCGCTTCATCACCTCGAGTGAGCGTCCGGAGCATTGACCGGGCGGCGCGTGCCTTTCCCCGCCCCATCGCTTAGATTCCCCACCGGTGCGAGCTGTGACCGCTTTGGGGGTAGCGGCAGGTTCGATATGGCTGGCGGCGATGCCGGTGGACGGCGCGCGCGATTCTGCGGCGGGGGCGCGACCGGCTGCGGCGCGCCAGCGTGGCGTGCGCGAGAACGCGCCCTGGCTGGCGTTTTACGGCGACGCGCGCCAGATGGGGGATCTGCGGCGGGTGGCGGCCACTTTTCGTCTCATCAACATCGACGCCGACCCGGGCACGGCGAACTTCTCGCGCGCCGACATCGCGACCTTGCGCGCGGGCGGCCGCAACACCGTGGTCAGTTACCTCAATCTCGGCGCCTGCGAGCAGTACCGCAGTTACTGGCGCGCGGCTCCCGCCGGCCTGATTCCTTGTGGCGAGAACCGCGCCGCCCAGGTCGGACCCTACCGGCGGTACGCGAAAGAGCTCTGGATGAACCCGGCCAACGCCGACTACAGACAACTGCTGGTAGAGCATGTGGCGCCTCGCCTGGCGAGCACCGGCGTCGACGGCTTTTTTCTGGACAATCTCGAGATAATCGAACACGGCGCTCGCGACAAGGAAGCGCCCTGTGATACGACTTGCGTGCAAGGAGCGCTGATGCTGGTGGCGGAGCTTCGTCACAGGTTCCCCGATCTCGTGCTGATCATGCAGAACGCGACCTCCGCTGCGACCCGCGCGGCGCAGGTGGGGGGAGTCGCGTTTTCGTCGTTGCTTGACGGGGTGTCGCGGGAGGAGGTCTACGCGCCCCGCTACGATCGCGACGCCGAGAGCGACCTGCTGGCCTGGAAGGCGCTGGGCCTGGCTCCCAATCGCCGTCCGTTCTCGATCACGACCGAGGATTACGTGGGGGGCTGCCGGGAGACGGCGCGCGCGCGCCGGGCGTTTGCCAGAAGTCGTGGGCGAGGTTTCTCGCCGTATGCCACGATTTCCAGCGCCGATCAGGACTCGGTCTGCTACTGGCCATTTTGAGAGGGGGAGACCCGTCGTGATGCGTCCGCAGTCGCCGGCTTGGTTGTTGCTCGCGTTTTCGGTGACCGGGGTCCTGCTGCTCGGTTGCGGGCGCTCTGACGGCGGCGGTGGCGCGGCCGCGCGTGGCGGCGCCGGCGGCAGCCAGACCGACGTCGTGATCGACGGCGGCGATGAATCTGGCTCTGACGTGCGCGCGGGCACCCGGCCCTGCACCGGCGACGACGGCTGCGCCGGCGCGACCCCTCGGTGCGACCTTCCGGCCGGACGTTGCGCCGCCTGCCGCCCCGACGTCGATTGCGTGGGGGTCGGCGTCTGCGACCCCAGCACCGGCGCCTGTGTCGAATGTATCGGCGATGGTGACTGCTCGGCGCCGACCGCCACCTGCGACGTCGGCCGCCACCTGTGCGTGGCCGCCTGCCGCGGCTCGGCCACCTGCGCGCGCGGCACGGTGTGTGACACCCAGTCCGGGTCGTGCGTGGGTTGCGTGCGCAACGCCGACTGCGCGCGCGGCGCGCTGTGCGACCGCGCGCGCGGCGAATGTGTGGAATGCCTGGTCGACGGGGACTGCCCGGTCGACGCGCCGGTGTGCACGCCCGGCCACAGCTGCTCCGACACGTGCGCCAGCGACACCGACTGCCAGGACGGCAGCGGCCCCGGGCCGCCGGGCAACCGATCGGTGTGCGACCCGCGCAGCCATCTGTGCGCGGACTGTCTGGGCAACGGCGACTGCGGCAACGACAGCTTTTGCCGCGCTGACGGGACCTGCGGATGATCCGGGGCCGCCATACGCCGGGGCCAAGCTCGTCGCTCACTGGTCCGATGCGGCACAGGGGGTGCCGGAGAGCACGCGTCATCGCCGGCCTCGGCCGGATCGCGCTCGCCTTCCTGTTGCTGGCTGCGACCCGGGTGCGCGCCGAGGAAGCCGCCGCGCCGGCGGTCGTGTCGCCCAGCCTCTCGCCACCGGCGGGTGCGCCAGCGCCCGTCCCGCTCGCGGTGGCCTTTCACTACGGGGCCGAACCACCGGCCGACGCGCTGGCCTTCTTTACCCACGTGGTGCTCGATCCACAGCGCGCGCCGGATTCCACGGTGAAAGCGCTGGCCGCGCGCGGAACCGCGGTGCTGGCACGGCTGCGCTGTACGCGCGCGGAGCCCCCTCCGGGGTTTGCCGAGCGGGCGTCGTCGGTCATGGACCGCGGATTCGCAGGATTGCTGGTCGAGGCTCCCGGCTCGCTCAGCGCGGCCGAGGTCGCGGCCCGCCTGGGCGCGCTGCGCGCGCGCTGGCCCGCGGCGCCGCTGTGGCTGGAGGCGGCGCCCGAGCTGGCGGCACGCGCCGGTGAGACCATCTCGGCGCTGGTGGCCGGGCCGCTGTTCTCGGCCTGGGACGCCGCCCGCGGGCGCACGGTCGCCGTCGGCGAGCCGGTGCGACTGGCCCGGAGGGAGGCGCTGGCCAGGTTTGCCCGCACCACCGGGCTACCGGTGGTGGTCGTCGAGGCGCAGGCGGCACGCCCGCTGGCGCCGGCGCGCGCGCTGGCGGCGCGCGTCGCGGCGCTGGGCTTCGTGCCCTGGGTCGCACCCGGCGCGCGCGACCGCCTGGGCGTGGGCGCGGTCGAACCGGTGGCGCGCCGGGTGCTGGTGCTGATCGACGGGGCCGAGGAGCCGTACCTGCCGTTCGCGGCCGCGCACCGCCTGCTGGCCCTGCCGCTCGAGTACCTGGGGTTCGCGGTCGATTACCTGGATGTGCGGGCGGGGCTGCCGGACGCGCCGCTCACCGATCGCTACGCCGGCCTGGTGACCTGGTTCACCGACGACGACATGCCGGCGGCCGGTCGCTACGACCGCTGGCTGACGGGGCAGATCGACGGTGGACTGCGGGTCGCGATCCTCGGGCACGTCGGTCTGCACCCCAGCCCTGGCCTGCTGCGCCGGCTGGGACTGCAGCCGGTGCCCGACGGCGCGCGCGCCCCCCTGAGCGTCGCGGCCGCTGACACGATGATCGGCTTCGAGGCACCGCCCGCGCCGCGCGCGCGCGACCTGCCGTCCTACGCCGCGCCATCGCTGGTGCGACACCTGGAAATCGCCGATGCGCAGGCGCGCATCGTGGCGCCGGTGGCCGAGGGCGAGTGGGGCGGCATCGCGCTGGATCCCTACCTGACCGAGACCGGTTTCGAGGGGCGTCAGCGCTGGATCATCGATCCGTTTCAGTTCCTGGCCTCGGCGCTGGCGCTGCCCGACCTGCCGATCCCGGACGTCACCACCGAGAACGGACGCCGCGTGCTGGAGATCCACATCGACGGCGACGGCTTTGTCAGCACCGCCGAGCTGCCGCGCCGCCCGCTGGCAGGCGAGGTGATCCGGCGCGAGTTCCTGGCCCGCTACCACTTGCCGACCACGGTTTCGATCATCGAGGGGGAGATCGGCGCGGCAGGCCTTTACCCCGAGCGCAGCGGCGAGCTGGAACCGGTGGCGCGCGCGATCTTCGCGCTGCCCGAGGTTGAAGTCGCCAGCCACACCTTCAGTCACCCCTTCGACTGGCTGCGCGCGCAGGGCGTGCAGACGGCGCGGCCGGGTGAGCCGGACGAGCCCGACGCCGTCGAGGGCGACCGTCTCGACATCCCTCACTACAGCTACTCGGTCGAGCGCGAGGTCGACGGGTCGGTGCGCTACATCGACGGGCGGCTGGCGCCCGCCGGCAAGACGACGCGGGTGATTCTCTGGAGCGGCAACGCGCTGCCGCCCGAGGAGGCCATCGCGCGCGCCGACGCGCTCGGCCTGGCCAACCTGAACGGCGACAACGCCGAGGAGCCGGGGCCGGCGCTGACCCTGGCGGGCGTGCCGTCGTTCGTGCGACCGGTGGGCAGCCGGCTGCAGATCTACGCTCCCGCGCAGAACGAGAACGTCTATACCAACCTGTGGCACGGACCCTACTATGGCTTCCGGCGGGTGGTCGACTATTTTCGTTTCACCGATTCGCCGCGCCGGCTGAAGCCTATCGGCATCTACTATCATTTCTATTCCGGGACCAAGGCAGCGTCGGTCACAGCGCTGCACGAGGTCTACGCGTGGGCCCTGTCGCAGGAGAATTTTCCGATGTGGGTCAGCGAGTACGTGGAAAAGGTAAAGGGGTTCCAGCAGGCGTCGGTGGCGCGCCGGCTCGACGGTGGCTGGCTGCTGCGCGACTTCGGCGCGCTGCGCACGGTGCGCCTGCCGGCGGCGCTGGACTGGCCCGATCTCGAACGCTCGCCCGACGTCGCGGGCAAGCGCGAGCTGCCGCAGGGCAGGTACGTCGCGCTGGTCGCGCCGGCGGCGCCGGAGGCGCTGCGCACGCTGGCCGGCCCCGCGCCTGCCGCGGGAGCCGCGGGAGCGGCCAGCGCCCCGTATCTGGAGTCGGCCAACGCCGCGGTGGTCTCGTTGCGACGGGCGGGCGGCGAGCTGTGGTTGGGGTTGCGCGGCCACGTGCCCGTCGAGGCGACCCTTGCCGGTTGCCGTGCCGGACAGTCACCGGTCATCGCCGACCTGGCCGGCGGTCCGGCGCCGCACCCGGTGGCGGGGCCGACCGCCGGTGGCGCGCGCGCGCTGCGCTTTGAAGCTAACCAGACAGGAGAGATCCATGTCGTCTGTCGCTGAGTCTCGTCCACGGGTGATCCGCCCCGGCGTGCTGGGCTTGCTGGCGCTGGCCGTCGGGTCGTTGCTGGCGTTGCTGTTTCCGGGCCTGGACTTCGGCCACCCGAAGTACCTGGGTCCGCCCGACGAGCTGTCGATCGCCTACCTCGAGCAGGTGTTGCGCACGCATCCCGGCGATCGCGCGGCGCGCTTGTTGCTGGCGCGCGAGCAGCGCGCGCTCGGTCACTGGGATGCGGCCGAGGGTTCGTTGCGCCTGCTGGCCGGAGGCGGCGACCGCATCGCGACCCAGGCCGAGCTGGAGCTGCTCGAGCTGTCGCGCGCCCGCCTCGACGCGCTGCCGGTCGCCGACGGCGAGCGTCCGTTGCGCCAGCAGCAAACGCTGGCCGCGCTGCGCCTGGTGGCGCCGTCGCCTCTCGGCACCGAACAGCTGGCGCGCCTGGCCGACACCGCGCTGGCGCTGGAGGCGCCAGCCGACGCCGCCGAGCTGTACGAGCGGCTGGCGGCCATCGACACCGCCAACCGGCACGATTGGCTGCTGCGCGCGGCGCGCTGGCGACGCGCCGCCGGCGCGCTCGGCGCCAGCGTCGATCTCTACCTGGCGGCGGTGTCGTGCGCGCCGGCCGAGTGGGCGGCCCGCGAGGACATGTTGATGGCGCTCGAGGTGCTGACCGCGGCCGATCGCGGCGCGCAGGCGCTGGGCGCCGCCGACGGCGCGCTCGGGCGCTGGCCCACCGACCGTCGCCTGCTCGACCGCGGCATCACGCTGGCGCTCGCGCAGGGCGACGGCGCGCGCGCCAAGCGCTGGAGCGAGCGGCTGATCCAGCTCGGCCCCGACGACGACGCGCGCCTGCGACGCCACCTGGAGGTCGAGCTCGGCGCCGGTGACGTCGTGGCCGCCTTCCCGGTCGCCGAGCGGCTGGTGGCGCGCCACCCCGAGGACGCGGCGCTGCGCCGCCGCCTGGCCGAGACCGCGACGTGGTCAGGGCACCCCGAGGAGGCGCTGGCGGCCTGGGCCTGGCTGGCCGAGCGCGGGTCGGGCTCGTCCTCCGACGAGGCCAGCCGGCAAACCCTGGCGCTCGGTCACGACCTCTTCGCCCACGACCGCGTGGCCGAGGTGCTGGAGCGCAAGGCCGCCGCCGGCACCATCACGCTCGACGAGCTGATCGAGCTGAGCGACGCCTTCGAGTCGGCGGGACGGCCGGAGAACGCGCGCGCCGTGCTGGAGCGGCTCGAGCCGGTCTTCGCCGGGGAGGGCGCCTACTGGAGCGAGCGGGCCGAGGTCGACGAGCACCTGGGCGACCTCGCGGGCGCGCTGGCGGCCGTCCAGCAGATGCAGCGCCGCTTTGGACCGCGCGCCGAGGACCTGGTGCGCGAGGTCGAGCTCTTGTGGGCGCTCGGCCGGCCCGACGACGGGTTGGCGGCCGCGCGGCGCGCCGCGCCGATGATGAGCGACGACGCGGTCAACTTCTGGCGCCTTTACGGCGACCTGGCCTGGACGCTGGAGGCCGACGACGACGCCCAGTCGTCGTACCTGCGCTTGTGGGCGCTCGACCAGCGCGACGCCACCGTCGCCGATCGCCTGGTCACGCTGGCCGGCGGGCGGCGCCAGGTCGACGAGGTGATCCGGATCGGCGGAGAGGGATTCACCCGCTTCGCGTCGCCGGCGCTGCTGGTGGCCGCGCTCGACGCGGCCGCCGACGCCGACCGCTGGGACGACGTCCGCCACCTGGTGGGGCTGGTGCACGCCGGCGCCAAGGAGTCGGTGGTCGCCGATGAGGCGGGCTTCTGGTCAGCGGAGGGACGCCTGCTGTCGCACGACGGCAAGTCGCGCGCGGCGGCCGACGCATTCGGCCGGGTGGTGGCGCTGGTGCCCGAGGACGAGGGCGCCCGCGAGGATCTCCTGTGGGCGCGCGTCGACGCCGCGCTGGAGCGCGAGCCGCCCGATCCCAACGACCCGGACGATGGTCAGCCCGACAACGACAGCGGCGAGCGGCTGGCCGCCGCCATCGAGCGCCACGACAGGGGCGCCGTGCGGCAGATCTTGAACGCCGAGGGTCAGACGCTGACCCTGAGCGAGCAGATCGACGCCGCGCGAGAGCTGGGCGATGATCAGCGCGCCTGGCACCTGGTGCAGGGGGCGCCGCCGCGCACCGGCGACGCCGACGAGGATGCCGCCATCGCCGAGCACCGGCGCGAGCTGGCCGAGGAGCGGCTGTCGGGGGTGTGGACCGAGGGTGGCGTGCAGGCGCTGGGGACGCTCGACATCGTGCTCGAGAAGGCGCGCGCCGCGATGCGGGTGTCGCGCTTCGGCTTCGAGGTGCTGGCCGAGCACGCGCGGCTCGACGCCGGCGCTGGCACCCTGGTCAGCGAAGTCCACGCCGACGAATGGCGCGGCGGCGTGGCGCTGTCGCTGCAAGAGCCCTTTGCCGGGACCTGGGCAGAGACCCGCGTCGAGGGCGGCGCGCTGTCGCTGCCGACCGGCGCGCTGCCCTATCTCGCGGTGGTGCAGCGCTGGTCGCCGAGCGAGCGCGTCGACCTGGCCATCGAGGGCCTTTACCACCAGTTGCCCACCGACAGCGCGGCGCTGCGGGTCGCCGGACTGCGCGATGTGGCCGAGGCGGAAGCCACCTGGCGCGCCGGCGCCGCGTTCACCCTGGGCGGCGCGATCGGCGCCAGCCGCTACTCGGCGCGCGACGGCGACTTGCTGGCTACCGGTTGGTTCGGGCGCGCCGAGCTGGCTCGCAGCATCAGCGCCGGCCGCTTCCTGCTGCGCCCGCGTGCCGATGCCTTCGCCGAGGAGAACGACCTGGTGGAGACGTTGCCGCCCAGCCTGGTCGCGCGGGTGCGCGGCGGCGTCCAGGCCGGCAACTTCCTGCCCTCGAGCTACGCCACCACGGGCCTCGGGCTGACGCTGACCCGGCGGCGCGACGACGCCGACGACATCGGGTCGGGCCGCGCGGATGAGGACTGCGCGCCTTGCCTGCGCCCGTTCGCCGACGCCTGGGCCGGCTGGCTGCTGCCGGCGCAGCGGTTGACCTTGAGCCTGCAGGCCGGCCTCGGCTACCTGTTCCTGCACCATCAAGAGCTGTCGGCGGCCGGCTTCTATTACAGCGACTATCGCGGCGAGACCGGCCAGCACTACGGCGGCGCCTCGCTGACCTACACCCTGCGGTGGCTGTGATGCAGGCGACGGGCAAACGCCGCCTGCCGGCCCGGTCCGCCGCGTCGGCCTGGATCGAGAGCGGCGTGCTGGCGCTGCTGGTGCCGCTGATCGGCGCCTGGGTCAGCCGCCGCGATCCCCTGTTCGTCCGCGCCATCTTTCCCTGGTCGGTGGTAGCGCCGCTGATCGCCGGCGCCCGTTACGGCTTCGCCGCCGGGTTCGGCTGCGCGGCGCTGATCGTCTTTATCATGCTGGGCGCCTGGCAAAACGTGCTACCGCTGCCGTTCCCGTCCGAGGACTTCCCGGTGCAGCTCGGCATCGGATTGCTGATCGTGGGCATGGTGGCGGGCGAGCTGGCCGACCTCTGGAAGCGCCGCCTGCTGGGCCTGGAGACCGAGCAGAATCAGCTGCGCCGTCGCTTCGAGGGCTTTGCCCGCACCTACCAGGCGCTGCGCCTGTCGCACGATCTGCTGGAGTCGCGGGTGGCCGGGTTGACCACCACCGTGCGCGAGGGGTTGCGGGCGCTCACCGAACAGAGCTTCGCGCGCGGCGACGCGGCCGGGGCCGCGCAGCAGATCCTGGAGCTGTTCGCCACCCACTGCGACCTGCGCGCCGGCGCGGTCTACCTGTGTGACGCGGCCGGCGTGCTACCGACCGCGCCCACGGCCCTGCTGGGCCCGGTCACGCCCGCGCTTGCCCACCCGCTGATCGTCGAGGCCCTGCGCCGCGGGGCGGTCGCCAGCGCGCCCGGGTTCGGGCCCGGGGGCACGCCGGGCGCCGCCGCCGACCTGCTGGTGGCGGCGCCGTTCATCGATCTCGACGACCGCGTGCGCGGGCTGCTGGTGGTGACCGACATGCCGTTCATGGCCTTCGGCAGCGAGACGCTGCGCCGGATCGCGGTGCTGGCCGGCCGGCTCGGCGACCTGCTGGGTGCCGAGCGCGACGCCCGCGGCGAGGATCGGGCTGCCGTGTCGTCGTTCATCGGCGCGCTTTATCGCTCGCTGCGCGAGCGGCGCGCGCACGGCGTCCTGGCCGGCGTGGTGCGCTTCGTCGTGGCGGCGCGCACCGATGCCGCGGTGACCCGCCTGCTGTGCGGCGAGCGGCGCGTCACCGACCGGGCCATCGCGACCGGCGGCGTCGCGGGCGGCACCAACGTCACCGTGCTGTTGCCGTTGACCGACGAGATCGGGATTGCGCGCTACCTGGCGCGCGTCGAGGCGCAAGTGCACGCGCGCACCGGGGCGTCGCTGGGCGACAGCGGGGTCGAGGTGGTCTATCGCGCCAGCATCGACGGTCAGAGCGGCGCTCAATTGCTCCGCGACCTGCAACTGCCCGCCCCGCTGGCGGTGCTGCCCGCCGCGCCGCCGGATCATCTCGGCACCGCCGGACCCAGGGCCGCCGGCCCGGAACAATGACGCGAGCACGCGGGATCACGCTCGCCCTCGGCGCGGCGGCGGCCGAGCTGGCCGCGACGCTGGCGCTGGCCGGCGGACCGTCGGCCGCCGCGCTGGTGCTGGCGTTGGCGCTGCACGGCGTGTGCGTGCTGCTGGCGGCGCGGCTGCTCGACGGCGTCGCGCGCGCCTGCGCGCTGCCGCCGGTCACCCCGGTCGCGGTGGTGGCGGCGCTGTTCCTGCCGGTGGTCGGCCCGCTCGGGCTGGGTCTGTTGCTGCGCGCGGTGGGCCGACGCGCGCGCGCCGCGGCCGCGGGGCTGCCGCCGCGGATCACGCTGCGGCCTGAGTTGCCGCCGGCCGCGCCCGCGCCGGCGCGAGCGGGTGAGGCGAACGCCGCGGGCGCGGGCGGCGCGACCGCGGCCGCGTCGGGTGGGAACGACGGTGACCCGCACGGCCACCTCGGTCCGGGCGCGCTGTCGGCGCGCCTGCGCTTTGCGCGCGAGCCGGACGCGCGCGTGCGCGCCGTGCTGGCGACGCGACGGCTCGACGGCGCGCGCGCGGCGCCGCTGCTGCGCGCGGCGCTGCGCGACCAGCACGAGGACGTGCGTTTGCTGGCCTATGCGTTGCTCGAAGATCGTGAGCGCCAGGGCGACGCCACCATCCGGGCGCTGCTGGCCGCGCTGCCGCTCGCGGCGCCGCAGCGCCGCGCGACGCTGCACGAGCAGCTGGCCCACGCCTACTGGGAGCTCTGCTACCAGCAGCTGGTCGCCGGCGAGCTGGAGGCCTTCGCGCTGGCGCGCGCGCTCGAGCACCTCGACGCCGCGGCGGGCGACCTGCCGGAGCGGAGCGGCGCGCGCTGGCTGTTGCGCGGGCGCATCCTGTTGCGACAGGGCGCTGGCGCCGGCGCGCGCGCGGCGCTCGAGGAGAGCCGGCGCTGCGGCATGCCGGCGCGCACCGTGGATCCCTACCTGGCCGAGACCCGGTACCTGCAGCGCGCGGCGGCGCCGGTGACGGTATGAGCGGCAGCGCCGAGAATGCCCAGCGCCGCCTCCCGCGGCTCGCGCCCGGCGAGAGCGCCGACGTGGGACTCTTGCTGGAGGGGACCTACCCCTACGTCAGCGGTGGGGTGTCGAGCTGGGTACACGAGATCATCACCGGCCTGCCCGATCTCAGCTTCGGGGTCATCTTCCTGGGCGCGTCGCCCGAGTCCTACGGTGAGATCCGCTACCAGCTGCCGCGCAATCTGGTGCACCTCGAGACCCACTACTTGATGAGCGAGCCAGGCACCAGCCGTCCGATCGGCGGCGGCGGCGCCGACGCCGACGCCGACGACGCCGACGCCGACACCTTTGCCGTCGCCGACGACGACGGCGGCGAAGGTAAGGTCCGGCCTCGGCGCCGCGCCCTTTCATCCGCCCTGGCCGAGATGATCCGCCTGCACGACGCGTTCAAGGCTCCCGAGGGCGGGCTCGACCCGCGCCACCTGGACGCGGCCAGCGCGCTGGGCGGGCCCGGGGGCATCTCGCTGCGCGAGTTCCTGTCCGAGGACGAGATCTGGGCGCGCCTGTGCAACGAGTATGACGCCCGCTGCCCGACGACGTCGTTCCTCGACTACTTCTGGACCGTGCGCACCATGCACCGCCCGCTGTTCACGCTGGCCGAGCTGGCGCGGCGCGCGCCCGGTTTCCGGCTGGTGCACGCGGTGTCGACCGGCTACGCCGGCTTCCTGGGCGCGCTGTTGCAGCGCCAGCGCGGCTGCCCCTTCATCGTCACCGAGCACGGCATCTACACCAAGGAGCGCAAGATCGACCTGGCGCGCGCGGCCTGGATCCGCGATGAGGAGACGCCCGGCGACGGGAGCCTCGGCCAGGAGCTGGGCTACCTGCGCCGGCTGTGGATCCGTTTCTTCGAAGGGCTGGGGCGCGCCGCCTACGCCAGCGCGCGGCCGGTCGTGTCGCTCTACGAGGGCAACCGCGCCCGCCAGATCGAGGACGGCGCGGCGCGCGAGCACACCCGGGTCATCCCCAACGGCATCGACATCACGCGCTTCGCGGCGCTGCGCGCGGCGCGGCCGGCGATACCCCCGCCGGTGCTGGGGCTGGTCGGCCGGGTGGTGCCGATCAAGGACATCAAGACCTTCGTGCGCGCCATGCGCACGGTCGTGGCCGAGATCCCCGACGCCCAGGGGTGGATCGTCGGTCCCGACGACGAGGATCCGCGCTACGCGGACGAGTGCCGCGCGCTGGCGCGCAGCCTGGGCCTCGAGCGCGCGGTGCGCTTCCTGGGCTTCCGCCCCGCCGAGGAGGTGCTGCCGCAGCTGGGCCTGGGGGTGCTGACCTCGATCAGCGAGGCGCTGCCGCTGTTCGTGCTGGAGTCGTTCGCCGCCGGCGTGCCGGTGGTCGCCACCGATGTCGGATCGTGCCGCGCGCTGGTCGAGGGCGGCGACGCCGTCGATCGCGCGCGCGGCGTCGCGGGCGCGATCGCCCCCTTCGCGGCGCCCGAGGCGCTGGCGCGCGCGGCCGTCGAGCTGCTACGCGACCCGGCGCGCTGGCGGCGCGCGGCCGCCGCGGCCGTCGCGCGCGTCGAGGCTCTCTACACCCGAGACCAGATGTTCACTGAATACCGGGCGCTCTACCGAGCCGCCTTCGAGGAGGCAGCGTCGCATGGCCGGGATCGGCTTCGAGCTTCGTGAGCTTTTGCGCCGCGACAGCCTGTGGGGGCTGGTGCGCGCGTACGCCTACGCGGGGATCATCAGCTCCGGCCCCTGGGTGCTGTCGATCCTGGGTGTCATGGGCATCGGCCTGCTCAGCGTCGGTCCGGTGCCGGCCCTGGAGGTGCGGCAGTTCCTGGTCTCGGTGACTTACCTCATGGCGGGGTCGCTGATCCTGACCGGCGCGCTGCAGCTCACCTTCACCCGCTTCATCGCCGACCGGTTGTTCGAGAAGGCCGAAGGCAGCGTGCTGCCCAACCTGATCGGCGCGCTGACCTTGACGGTGGCCGCCGCCGGCGCGCTGGGCACCCTGACGTTTCTGCTGCTGTGGTCGCGCGCATCGGCCCTCGGATCTCTTGGCCCCGGACCTTGGGCCGGGGGCGGCACCGTGGTCTTCCGGTTGCTGCTGGTGGTCACGCTGGCAGCACTGTCCGCGTGCTGGATCACCGTGGTGTTGCTGTCGGGCCTCAAGGAATACCGGCGGGTCATGGGGTCGTTCCTGGGGGGTTACCTGGTGTCGTTTGGCGCGGCGCTGGCGCTGCGGCCGTTCGGGTTGTCGGGCCTGCTGGGCGGCTTCCTGCTCGGGCAGCTCTTGCTGCTGTTCCTGATGCTGGCGCTGGTGGTGGCGCGCTACCCGAGCGATCGACTGCTGTCGTTCGACTTCCTCGATCGAAGGCGCGCCTACCTCAGCCTGTCGGCGACCGGGCTGCTCTACAACTTCGGCATCTGGGCCGACAAGCTGATCTTCTGGTTCACGCCCTCGACCTCGGAGCCGGTGCTGGGCCCGCTGCGCGCGTCGATCATCTACGACCTGCCGATCTTTCTGGCTTACCTGTCGATCGTCCCGGGCATGGCGGTCTTCCTGGTGCGCGTCGAGACCGACTTCGCCGAGGCCTACGATCGCTTCTTCGAAGCGGTCCGCGGCGGCGAGACCCTGGCCGAGATCCGACGGCGGCGCGATCGGCTGACGCTGGCAGTCCGCCGCGGCGTCGGCGAGATCTTCAAGATCCAGGGCATCACCGTGCTGGTGCTGCTCCTGGCCGGACCGCGCCTGCTGGACTACGTCGGCATCTCGCGCCTGCACCTGCAGCTGTTCTCGATCGATCTGGTCGGTGTCGCCATGCAGGTGCTCATGCTGGCGGTCTTCAACGTGCTCTTCTACCTCGACGAGCGGCGCGCCGTGCTGGGCCTGGCGGCGGCCTTCGTGGCCATCAACGTCGTGCTCACCATCGCCTCGCAGCAGGCCGGCCCCGCCTTTTACGGCTACGGTTTCTCACTGTCGACCACGGTGACCAGCATCGCGGGTCTGCTCATCACCTCACGCAAGCTGGATCGGCTGGAGATGAACACCTTCATGAGAGCGGGCTCGACGGCGTGATCCCCGTCGGATACCGCCCCCGTCCGCGGGAGGGATCGCTGACGCTGACGCCGACGCCGACGGGCGGATCCGGAGACGATTTTCCGTCGGCGTCGGCGTCGGCGTCGGCGTCAGCGTGGCCGATCCGTCCGGCGGCTCGGGGCGAGGGGGCCGGAGGTGGGCAGGCGGTCGGTCGTGCCCGACGCCCACGTTCCGCATCTGATACGCTGCCCCGAACGTGGTCGCCTCCGATCCTGCCGTCGTCCCTGCCGCCGCGCCGTCGCGCGTCGTGCATCACGCCGACGCGATCGAGTGGCTGCGCGCGCGCGGGCGGATTGTCGGCGCCAGTGTGGTCACCTCGCTGCCCGACCTGTCCGAGGTACCCCGGCTGGGGCTGGCCGGCTGGCAGCGCTGGTTCGAGGACGCGGCGTTCCTGACGCTGGAGGCCGCGCCCGACGAGGGACTCGCGATCTTCTTCCAGACCGACGTCAGGCACGACGGGCTGTGGATCGACAAGGGGGCGCTGGTGTCGCGCGCGGCCGAGCGCGCCGGCTGCGGGTTGCTGTTCCACCGGATCGTGTGCCGCAAGCCGCCCGGTACGCTGACCTTCGGGCGCGCGACCTATTCGCACCTGCTGGGCTTCGCGCGCGTGCTGCGCGCGCGCGCCGATCGCGCCCGCGCCGACGTGTTGCCCGACGCCGGGTTCAGGCCCGGCACCAGGTCGATGGGGGTGCGCGCCTGCCTCGAGGCCTGCCGGTTCGTGGGCGCCGAGACCGGCACGCGCACGGTGGTCGATCCCTTCTGCGGCTACGGCACGGTGCTGGCGGTGGCCAACGCGCTCGGTCTGGACGCGGTCGGCGTCGATGTATCGGCGCGCATGTGCCGGCGCGCGCGCCGGTTGCAGATCGACGCCGCGACCTGGACCGCGCGGGCCGATGCCCGCGCCGCCGCCGCACCGCCGCCGCCGCCGCCGTCCCCGGAGACGCCGTGACCGCGCCGCTGGCCCCCTGGCGCCCGCCACGACGGGCGCGTTGCGAGCGCTGCGAACGACCGTTGGTGGTCTGCGTCTGCGCCCACCTGACGCCGCTGGCGACGCGCACCCGCGTGCTGCTCTTGCAGCATCCACGCGAGCGGCGCGTCGGCGTGGGCACGGCGCGGGTCGCGCACCTGGCCCTGCTCGGCTCGGTGCTGCGGGTCGGCCTGGACTTCGCCGCCGACCCCGAGGTGCAGGCCGCGCTGGCCGGGCCGGGTCCGGTCTACGTGCTGTTCCCCGGGCCGGCTGCCGTCGACGTCGCCGACGTGCCACGCGACGCGACGATAACCCTGGTGGTGCTGGATGGCACCTGGTGGCAAGCGCGCAAGCTGCTGCGACTGAATCCGGCGCTGGCGGCGCTCCCGCGCGTCGCCTTCACGCCGCGTCGTCCCAGCGAATACCATCGCATCCGTCGCCAGCCAGCCGCGCAGTGCGTGTCCACCATCGAGGCGTTGGCCGAGACGCTGGCGGCGCTGGAGCCGGGCGGTGGCGATTTCGAACGTCTGCTGGATCCGCTGCACGCGCTGGTGGCGCGCCAGGAGTGGTTCGCGGCGAGCGTCCACTCGCAGCGCCACCACCTCCCGGTTCGTACACGCCGGCCGTCGCGGCGCGCGCGGCTGTCGGCGGCGCTGCGGGCGGCGTGGCCCCAACTGGTCTGCGTCCAGGGCGAGGCCAACGCCTGGTCGGCGCGCAGTCCAGACCGGCCCCAACCCGAGATCGTGCACTGGGTGGCTCACCGGCCGGCCACCGGCGAGACCTACGAGGCCATGATCGCCCCGCGCACGGCGCTGGCGCCGTCGACGCCGGTGCACATCGGCCTGCCGGCGCGGCGCTTGCTCGACGCGGGCCCGCTCGATGCCTGGCACGACAGCTGGCGCGCCTTCAGTCGTCCCGGCGACCGCCTGGTGCAATGGGGCCGCTACTACGGCGAGCTGGCCGCCTCCAATGGTCTGGCGCTGGCGAGCGCGGGCGAGCCGATCGACCTGCGCGCCGAGGCGTCGCAGGCGTTGCGCCGCCGCCTGGGCACGGTCGACGACTGCCGCGCGGCGCTGGGGATATCCCCGGTCGAGCTGGGCCTGGAAGGTCGGGGCGGCAGGAGGCTGGCGGGGTTGGTGGCCGCCGTGGCGGCGCTGCGGGAAGAGCCGCCGCCGGAGGGCTAGCACCCAATTCAGTTCGGTCAAGGGGTCCTTCCTGGGGCCTGGGGCCTCGGGCCTCGGGCCTCCGGCCTCAGGCGTCAGACTTCGGACTTCGGGGGCGTCGGACCTGCTCATGCCCAGACTCATCGGCCGTGGCGTCGCAAGAGTTTCCCCCGCAGTCCAGACCCGAGGCCCGAGGCCCGAGGCCCCAGGGCCCTTAACCGAACGGCATCGGGCTGACACACGACGCCCTGACGCCACGCTCCGGGATGCTTGGAAATCTGGCCCTTGGCGTCTTGGCACCGTCCTGGCATTTTGGCGTTTGTTATCCTTTTCTTCATTGGCCCCCTTCCCAGATCCCGTAGCAGTGACTAGATGAGCGCCACTGGGCGGTCTGCCATGCCCGATATGAGAGACATCCCATCGGCGGCCAGCCATTCTCGTGGGCCGGCGCCGTTTCCGGTGGCGACCTTGGCCGGCTTCCTGGCGGCCTTGATCGCCCTGGTGGTGATCGCCTTCCTCTCCTATCGATCGCTGGAGCTGCGTGGGGGCGCGGCGGCGCGCGGCGCGCGCACGGTCGAGGTGATCGACCAGCTCGACGCGGTGCTGGCGACGCTGCGGGACGCCGAGACCGGTCAGCGCGGGTATCTGTTGACCGGCGACGAG
The DNA here is from genome assembly GCA_035696125.1 of Polyangia bacterium. Lineage (GTDB taxonomy): Bacteria > Myxococcota_A > Polyangia > Fen-1088 > Fen-1088 > DASRQZ01. The sequence goes on along the minus strand of DASRQZ010000214.1, from coordinate 11,203 downwards.
GCCTATCTCGAGCCCTACGCCGGCGCCCGCGCCGCGCTCGAGCAGGAGCTGACCCGACTGCGCGAGCTGCTGGGCAGCGACCCGGACCGCATGCGCAAGGTGGAGGGACTCGGTCAGGTCGCCATGCAGAAGATGGCGGAGGCGCAGAAGACCATCGACCAGCGCCGCGCGGGTAAGACCGGCGAGGCCCTGACCACCGTGCGCACCGACCGCGGCCGCATGCTGATGGAACGCGCGCGCGCGCTGGCCGGCGATCTGCGCCTCGGCGAGGAACAGGCGCGCGAGACCCACAACCGTGAGTGGCAGCGCGCGGTCGCCACCTCGGTGACCGTGACCTGGGTCGGGTCGGCGGTGCTGCTGTTTCTGCTCCTGGGCGCCGCATCCCTGACCGCGCGCGACTTCCGCGCGCGCGCGCGCGAGGCCTGGATGCGCGCCGGCCAGGCCGCGGTCGCCGGGGCCGTGCAGGGCGATCGCGATCTGGAATCGCTGGGCGCGCGCCTGATGCCGGCGCTGGCGCACACCCTGGACGCCCAGGTGGGCGCGCTCTACATCGCCGAGGCCGATGGTCGCTTCCAGCGCTTCGGCTCGTACGCGCTGCCGGCCGGGCCGGGCGTGGTGCCGTCGCTGCGTCCGGGCGACGGCCTGTGCGGTCAGGCGGCCAAGGAGAATCGCGTCATCCACGTCACCGACATCCCGGAGGACTATCTGCCGATCGGCTCGGCGATGGGTGGCACGCGCCCGCGCCACCTGGTGATCGCGCCCGCCGCCGTCGACGGAGTGGTCTACGCCGTCGTCGAGCTCGGTTTCCTGGCCGCGCCCGGACCCGCGGCGCTGGAGATGCTGGGCCGCTGCTCGGACGCCGTCGCCGTCGCCGTGCGCTCGGCCAGGGATCGCTCGCGCCTCGAGGAGCTGCTGGACGAGACCCAGCGCCAGGCCGAGGAGCTGCAGGCTCAGCAACAGGAGCTGCGCGCGGCCAACGAGGAGCTGGAGCGCCAGAGCCAGGTGCTGCAAGACAGCCAGGCCCGGCTCGAGGGCCAGCAGGTGCAGCTGGAGCAGAGCAACCGAAGGCTCGAGGAGCAGGCGCGGCGTCTCGAGTCGCAGCGCGACGACCTGCTGGTCGCCGAGCGCCAGCTCACCGAGAAGGCCGGCGAGCTGGAACGCGCCAGCCGCTACAAGTCCGAGTTCCTGGCCAACATGAGCCACGAGCTGCGCACGCCCCTCAACGCGTCGCTGATCATGTCGCGCCTGCTGGCCGAGAACCGCGAGGGCAACCTGACCCCCGAGCAGGTCAAGTTCGCGGAGACCATCGCGTCGTCGGGTAACGATCTGTCCAACCTGATCAACGACGTGCTCGACCTGGCCAAGATCGACGCCGGCAAGGTCGAGGTCGTCTCCGAGCCGGTCGACGTCGCGGCCGTGCTGCAGTCGCTGGCGGACATGTTCGAAACCCAGGCGCACGGCAAGGGCATCGGGTTCGAGATCGCGCTCGACGAAGGGGCGCCGCGCGCGATCGAGACCGACTCGCATCGCCTGCGCCAGATCTTGAAGAACCTGCTCTCCAACGCCTTCAAGTTCACCGAGCGGGGGCGCATCCTGATGACCGCGCACGCGGCGGGTCCGGACGGGATCGCCATCGCGGTCAGCGACAGCGGCATCGGCATCACGGCGGCGCAGCAGCAGGTGATCTTCGAGGCCTTCCGCCAGGCCGACGGCACGACGCAGCGCCGCTACGGTGGCACCGGCCTGGGGCTGTCGATCTCCCGCGATCTGGCACACCTGCTGGGCGGCGAGGTCACCGTCGCCAGCACGCCGGGCGAGGGCAGCACCTTCACGCTCACCCTGCCGCGGGTCTATCGCGCGCCGGCGGCCGGGGCGGGGCGCAGCGCGACCTCGATGCAGCCGCCGGCGCTCGCGCCGGCTCCGGCGCTGGCCGCCGAAGGCGAACCGCCCGCGCCGATCGCGGTGGTGACGGGCGTGCGCGCGCTGGAAGGGGACGACGCCGGCGCTCCGGGTGGCGCCGACGACGATCGCGATCATCTGGTGTCGGGCGGGCGCTCGATCCTGATCATCGAGGATGACCGCGCCTTCGCCGGCCTGGTGGCCGACCTGGCGCGCGAGCTGCACTTCCAGTGTCTGCTGGCGCCGACCGCCGACGAAGGCGTCGCGCTGGCCAGGGCCCACCGGCCGAGCGCCGTCGTGCTCGACATGACCTTGCCCGATCACTCGGGGCTGTCGGTGCTCGACCAGCTCAAGCGCCTGCCGGAGACCCGCCACATCCCGGTTCACGTGGTGTCGGCCTCGGATTACACCCGCACGGCGCTGACCATGGGCGCCGCCGGTTACTTGCTGAAGCCGGTCGCGCGCGAGGAGCTGGCCGGTGCGCTGCGCAGGCTGGAGGCGCGCCTGGATCAAAAGATGCGCCGGGTGCTGATCGTCGAGGACAACGCCGCCGAACGCCAGGGCGTCGCGCGCTTGCTGGCCGGCGACGAGGTCGAGACCGTCGCCGTCGAGACCGCCGCCGAGGCCTTGCAGCGCTTGCGCGAGACGACCTTCGACTGCATCGTCATGGACTTGAGGCTGCCAGACGCCAGCGGCTTCGAGCTCCTCGAGCGCATGATGGAGCGGGGCATCGGTTCGCTGCCGCCCGTGATCGTGCACACCGGGCGCTCGCTCAGCGCCGACGAGGAGCAGCGGCTGCGGCGTTACTCTCGCTCGATCATCATCAAGGGCGCGCGCTCGCCCGAGCGCCTGCTCGACGAGGTGACGCTGTTCCTGCACCAGGTCGAGGCCAGGCTGCCGCCCGACCGCCAGCGCATGCTGCGTCGCGCGCGCGACCGCGAGGAGATCTTCGAGGCGCGGCGGATCCTGGTGGTCGAGGACGATGTGCGCAACGTCTTCGCGCTGTCGAGCATCTTCGAGCCGCGCGGCGCCAAGATCGACATCGCCCGCAACGGCCGCGAGGCGCTGGACCGCCTGGGCTCGACCGCGCAGGCCGGGCAGTCTTTCGACCTGGTGCTGATGGACATCATGATGCCGGAGATGGACGGCCTGACGGCGATTCGCGAGATCCGCAAGCGCTCGGAGTGGACCGAGCTGCCCATCATCGCGCTCACCGCCAAGGCCATGAAGGACGATCAGGAGACCTGCCTGGCGGCCGGCGCCAACGACTACCTCGCCAAGCCGCTGGACCTCGACAAGCTGCTGTCATTGGCGCGCATCTGGATGGCCAGGTGAGCGACGACCGCGACAACCGCGCGCGCGCCGCCGTGCTGGACGACGGCAGGGACGACCGGGACCTCCTGGCGCCGGGCGCGCCGACGTCACCCGGCCAGCGGCTGGAGCTGCAGCTCTTGCTGGAGGCGATCTATGCCCGCTATCACCACGACTTTCGGGGTTACGCCAGCGGCTCGCTGTTGCGGCGGATCGGGCGCGCGCTCGACGTGCTCGGGTGCAAGACGGTCCCATCGCTGCGAGAGCTGATCGTGCACCAGGAAGAGGCCTTCGCGCGTCTGCTGCCGTTCCTGACCGTGCCGGTCAGCGACATGTTCCGCGATCCGCCGTACTTCCGCTTCCTGCGCGAGCAGGTCGTCCCGGTGCTGCGCACCTACCCGTCGCTGAAGATCTGGGTCGCCGGTTGCAGCGCCGGTGAGGAGGTCTACTCGTTCGCGATCCTGCTGCGCGAGGAGGGGTTGTCGGAGCGCGCGCTCATCTATGCGACCGACATCAGCCCCGATAGCCTGCGCCGCGCGCAGGCTGGTGTCTACGACATCGACCGCCTGGCGCAGTTCAGCCGCAACCACCAGGAGGCGGGCGGCCGGCGCGCGCTGTCGGAGTACTTCGTCGCGGCCTACGGCGGCGCCATCTTCGACAAGGAGCTGCGCCGCCGCGTGGTCTTCTCCGATCACAGCCTGGCCACCGACAGCGCCTTCGCCGAGGTGCAGCTGGTGTCGTGCCGCAACGTCCTCATCTACTTCGAACGCCCGCTGCAGGACCGGGCCGTGGGGCTGTTCCGCGAGTCGCTGTGCCACGGCGGGTTCCTGGGCCTGGGCAGCAAGGAGAGCCTGCTGTTCAGCGCGCACGTCGGCGCGTTTCGCGAACTCAAGGCCGGTGCCCGCGTCTACCAGAGGACGGACGCGTGATTCCGAACGCCAGGAGCGACCGCGCGGCGGCCAGCGATGACCCGGCGCCGGTCGCCACGGCAGGGTCCGGGCCCGCGAAGATCTTGATCGTCGACGATCTGGACCAGAACCTGCACTCGCTGCAGGCGCTGCTGCGGCGTGATGAAGCGGTGGAGGTGCTGGAGGCTCGGTCGGGCCGCGACGCGCTGGAGCTGCTCCTGGTTCACGACGACGTCGCGCTGGCGCTGGTCGACGTGCAGATGCCCGAGATGGACGGGTTCGAGCTGGCCGAGCTGATGCGGGGCAGCCCGCGCACGCGCGAAGTGCCGATCATCTTCGTGACCGCCGGCGCGCAGGACCAGGGCCGCAGCTTCCAGGGTTACGAGGCGGGCGCGGTCGACTTCCTGTTCAAGCCGCTGGAGCCGCGCATCCTGGCCCACAAGGTCGAGGTCTTCCTGCGCCTCTTCCGCCAGCGGCGGCAGCTGCGCGCGCAGGTCGACGAGCTGCGCGCCAACGCGGAGGAGCGCGAGCGCCTGGTGGGCGAGCTCAGCGAGAGCCTGCGCCTGGCCGAGATGTTCTCGGCGGTGCTGGGCCACGACCTGCGCAACCCGCTGAGCGTGGTCACCACCAGCGCCGAGCTGTTGATCCGGCGCAGCGCGGACGAGGTGGTTCGGCGGTCGGCCGCGCGCATTGCCGCCAACGGGCAGCGCATGGGACGGATGATCGACCAGCTGCTGGATATGGCGCGCGCCCGGGTCGCGGGCGGGATCCCGCTGTCGCTGGGCGAGGCCGACCTGCTGGCGCTGTGCCGCAAGGTCGTCGCGGACCACGAGATCTCGTACCCGGCGCGCGGGTTGCAGTTGCACCACCAGGGCAACGCGCGCGGCGTCTGGGACGAGGACCGGCTTTTCCAGGTCCTGTCGAATCTGCTCGGCAACGCCCTCCAGCACGGCAAGAACGACGCGCCGGTGTCGATCGTGCTCGACGCCACCGGCTTCTCCCAGGTGGTGCTGTCGGTGCACAACCAGGGCAGCATCCCGCCCGAGATCTTGCCGTACCTCTTCGATCCTTTTCGTGGACGCCCTAAGCGGCCCCACCCCTCGCGCGGCCTGGGTCTGGGCCTTTACATCGTGCACCAGATCGTCGAGGCGCACGGCGGGCGGGTCGACGTGCGCTCGTCAGAGGAAGGTGGCACGGGGTTCGTGGTGACCCTGCCGCGGGTGACCGCCGCCGCCGCAGTCACGATCGCCGCGCGCCAGCGCTGACGGGGACAGCGGGGAACGAATCCCTCGCGATCCGTCGGCGTCGGCGTCGGCGTCGGTGTGGGCGATTCCGGCTCCGTTCCCGTTCGCATCGCCCACGCTGACGCCGACGCCGACGGGAACGCGCCGGACCCGATGTCTGAGCCCGGGACCGATACCCTCTCTCCCCGCCCCCACAACGGAGAGAGCGGAGCCGGAATCGAGGGCGCCCCCCCTACGGCGTCACGACGCGGGACTGCGGCTGCATGTATGGGGTGGGGATCTCCGGCGGCGACACGCCGGCGTCGCTGGGCCTGGGCGGCAGCGCGCCGAGGTACCGCACCACCGCTTGCCAGGCTTTGAGCTCGGCGGCGGTGGGGCCGCTGCCGGTCATCACGATCCGGCTCTGCATGTTGGTGATCTGGGTGGTGCAGTCGCTTTCCTTGGGGACCACGGACAGCGCTCCGCTGGTGACGCCGCTGACCACGCCGAGCAAGCCCGCGACGTAAAGGGTGGTGGTGACCTGGAAGCACGGGGCGGTGTCGGTGAGACCGACGGTGGTGTCGCCGACCTTGAGTGAGGTGATGCGCCGGAAGGGGGGCCGGCTGGCGTCGTAGTGCGCCTCCAGGCCCGACGTCTGGATCACGAAGTCGCTTCCGACCACCTCGCCCGCGGCCGCCAGCTCGAGGCCGGCGCGCAGGTCCTGGCCTGCCAGGTAGAAGGTCACCAGCGGATAGCCGGGAAGGGTGTCGGGTCCGATGCCCAGCGGCACCACGCCGAACGCATCGGCGAAAGTGATGGTGCCGGTCTTGCCCCTGGCGATCCGGTTGCGCAGCGCGCCGGCGGCTTCGATGCCGATGAGCGGGGTGGTGGTGCCGAGGACGCCGGCGACCACCGCGCGGTAGGCGTCGGTGACCAGATCGCCGATCGCGGTCTCGCCCGACCCCTGCAGCACGTCGAAGTCGGTGTGCGCGATCAAATTTTCGTGAGTCTTGGTTCCGACCAGCGCGTCGATATGGCCGATGTATTCGTTGATCCGGGTCTGGGTCTTGCTATCTCCGGCGACGCTGTCGTCGATCGGAATCAGGGTGTACGAGTCGAGGGTCACCTTGTTGCCGTTTCGGCAATCGCCGGCATCGCCGGCGTCGCCCGCGTCGCTGCCGCGCGTGACGGTCAGCTCCAGCTTGCCCAGGTTCTCGCCGTAGCGTCCGGTCTGGGTGATCACCGTGTTGCCGACAGTCACCGCGGTGCTGAGCACGTCGTGGGTGTGTCCGCTCAGGATCACGTCGATGCCGCACACGGCGCCCGCCAGCACGGCGTCCTCGCCGTGGCCGGCCTGGTCGATGCCCGAGTGCGACAGCGCGATCACCAGGTCGACGTGGTCCTGATCGCGCAGCTCGGCGACCATGGCCGCCGCCGTGGTGGCGATCGGATCGAAGGTGAACGGCGCCACCGTGGGCGTGACGCTGACGGCGTTCTGGCCCAGCAGGCCGAAGATCCCGACCTTGAGACCGTTCGGCAGGGTCTTCACCAGCTTGGGCACCAGCCTGCTCTTGACCGCGGCGGCCGCGTCGACCGACGGGGCGCTGGCCGTCGAGTCGAGCTTGATGTTGGACGCCACCAGCGGCACCTTGAAGCCGTGGGTGTCGGCCGCCGTGAGGACCAGGTTGAGGTAGGCCGGCGTCCAGTCGAACTCGTGGTTGCCCAGGGTGATCGCGTCGTAGCCGAGCTGGTCCATCTCCATCAGCTCGGCGGCGTCGGGCGTGGCGACCATCTCGAAGGGCGTCCCCATGAGGAAGTCGCCCGAGTCGAGCAGCATGACCGGCGTGCTGCCCGCGGCCGCGCGCGCCGCCGCGACCCGCGCCGCCAGCCGGCTCATGCCACCGACGGTGTTGTCGTCGCCGGTGGTGGCGGGCGTGAAATCGAGCACCGCCGGGTGTCCCTCGAGATTGGAGTGAATGTCGTTGGTCTGCAGCAGCACGACCTTGAGGCTGGCCGGCCCGGAGTCGACGCCGCCGTCGCTCGGGTTGTCGTTGCTCTTGCACCCCGCGGACGCCAATCCGACCGCTGCCATCCACAAACCGACCATCCACAAACCGACCTTCCGCTTCCGACTCGACATTGATGCCTCCTCGCTGAAACGCAGCGGCCTTGGTCCCCGGCTGCGCGGGCTATTCAATCCGAAAGCGCGTCCTGGCGAAAGTCTCGTCGATCACGCCGGTGGTTACCGGTCTCGGGCGGCGGCGGTTCCGGAGGCCGGGAGCGGATGTGGATACGGCCGTGACCGCGACCGCGACCGCGACCGCGGGCAGGCGGGTGGGCGACGCCATGTCGCTCCGCCAAGCTATTTCTGTCCGTAATAGGAGCCGGGCCCATGCTTGCGCAGGAAGTGCCGATCGACCAGAGCCGCGTCGGGTCGGGCCGCGTCGGGCGCGATGGCGCGCACGGTGGCCTCGAGGCGTGCCACGTACTCCAGCGCCTGCGCCTGCTCGACGGCGGCCAGCGCGTCGCGACCCCAGGTGAACGGGCCGTGGTGGGCCACCAGCACCGCCGAGATCTCCTCGGGTCGCAGGCCGCCCGCTCGGAAGGTCTCGACGATCACCAGGCCGGTCTGGCGCTCGTATTCGCCCGCGATCTCCTCGCCGGTCAGCGGCCGGGTCACCGGGATGTCGCCGCGGAAGTGGTCGGCGTGGGTCGTGCCCATGCAGCGGATCGGCAGCCGCGCCTGCGCGAAGGCGGTGGCATGGGCGGAGTGGGTGTGCACGACGCCGCCGCAGTCGAAGGCCCGGTAGATCTCGAGGTGGGTCGGCGTATCCGACGACGGGCGCAGCGTCCCCTCCAGCACTCGGCCGTCGGCCAGCGCCACCGGCACCAGATCGGCCGCGGTCAGCCCCTCGTAGGCGACGCCGCTCGGCTTGATCACCAGCAGGCCGGCGTCGCGGTCGACGCCCGACACGTTGCCGAAGGTCCCCATGACCAGGCCGCTGTCGGCCAGGACCCGGTTGGCGTGCAGCACCTCGCGGCGCAGGCGCTCGGCGATCACGGGCTCACCTGCTCTTCGCGCAAGGCCAGCAGGCGCTTCATCAGCGTGGCCGCGTCGGGGGCCCCAGGGGTTCCCGGCGCGTGCGCGACCCCGCCGAACAGGTCGTGCAGCTCGCGGTAGATCCCGTACAGGCGCTCGTAGACCGCCACCGCTTGCGGCCGCGGGTCGAAGCGGCGCGCCCCGGGCTGGGTCATGCGCGCCTGCGCCGCCTCGAAGGTGGCGTATCCGCCCGCGCCCGGGCCCGCGGCGACCGCGGCGGCCAGCGCGGCGCCCAGCGCGGGGGTCTGCGAGGACCCGGCGATGGCCATGGGCCGCGCCAGGACGTCGGCGTAGATCTGCATGAAGAGATCGTTCTTCTCGGCGATGCCGCCGCAGCAGACCACGCGTTCGATGGGCACGCCGCGCTCGCGCAGGCGATCGATGATGGCGCGCGCGCCGAACGCCGTTGCCTCGATCAGCGCGCGGTAGATCTCGGCGCGCGTGGTGTGCAGGGTCTGCCCGACCAGCAGGCCGGTGAGCCGGGGGTCGACCAGCACGGTGCGATTGCCGTTGTTCCAGTCCAGCGCGACCAGCCCCGACTGCCCGGGCGCGAGGCGCGCCGCCGCCGCGGTGAGCGCCACGTGCGCATCGCCGCCCGCCGGCGCGCCAGCGCTGCCCGCGCCCGCGGCCCACCACTCCAGCAGATCGCCGACCGCCGATTGACCGGCCTCGATGCCCAGGTAGCCCGGCATGACCGACCCGTCGACGATGCCGCAGATGCCGGGGATGTCGCCGGGCGAGGTCGCGCCGGCCGCGGGCGCGATGGCGATGTCGCAGGTCGACGTGCCGATGATCTTCACCAGCGTGCCGGCACGAATTCCGGCGCCCACCGCGCCGAGGTGCGCGTCGAACCCGCCGAGCGCGACCGCGATCCCCTCCGGCAGGCCCAGGCGCTGCGACCACTCGGCGCCGAGCGCGCCGGCGGCGCGATCGCCCGACGAGACGTCGGCTTCGCGGTAAAGGCGCGAGCGCAGCTCGCCCAGCCGCGGGTCGAGGCGGGCCAGGAAATCGGCCGAGGGCAGCCCGCCCCAGGCGCGCGAGAACATCGCCTTGTGCCCGGCCGCGCACACGCTGCGGCGGATGGCGCGCGGATCGCTTGCGCCCGCAAGGACGGCCGGGATGTAGTCGCATAGCTCGACCCAGCTGGCTGCCGCGCCGAAGACCTCCGGGTCGTCGCGCAGGCAGCGCCAGATCTTGGACCAGAACCATTCGGACGAGTAGGTACCGCCGATGGGCGCCAGGTACTGAGGCGCGTGGCGGCGCGCCGCCTCGGTGATGGCCGCCGCCTCGGCGGCGCCGGTGTGGTCCTTCCACAGCCAGGCCTGAGCCGCCGCGCGACCCGCGAAGCGTGGGTCGAGGGCCAGCGGGCGGCAGGCGGCGTCGACCGGCAGCGGCGTCGAGCCGGTGGTGTCGACCCCGACGCCGATCACCCGCTGGCGCGTGAAGCCGCGCGCCGCCTGGCCCGCGCCGGCGTCCGCGGTCTCGGCCGCCGCCAGCGCGCCCGTGATCGAGGCGCGCAGCCCGGCCAGGTAGTCGCCCGGGTTCTGGCGCGCCAGGTGGATGTCGTGGTCGTCGAGCAGCACGCCACCCTTGCCCGACGGATAGTCGAACACGCTGGTGCCCAGCGCCGCGCCGTCGGCGACGTCGATGACCACGGCGCGCGCCGAGCTGGTGCCAAAGTCGACGCCGATGGTGAACGCCGGAGCGGCCCTGGTCGCCACGGCCGCTCAGCCCACCAGCACGGGGCTGACGATGTCCAGCACGTCGGGGCCGGTGCCGCGGCCGCGCGCGGCGTCCAGCTCTTCGCGCCGCGAGTAGATGCGCACCGCCTTCAACGCCAGGTTGGCCAGGTTGATCATGCTGCGCTCCATCGCGCGCGTGGGATCGTCGCGGTAGGTGAACTGATCCTGGCTGTAATAGCCGCGATAGTCGCGCACGAAGGTCGTGAAGAGGTACTCGACAGACTCGGGGATCGACACCGTGCCGAACATGAGATCCTGGTCGTTGCGTCCCTGGCGCGCGTCATTGATGTCGAACTTGTGCACCGGGACGCCCGCGTAGGCGGCCAGATCGCACGCCGTCGACGCCGTGGTGGCTTCCATCTTCTGGTGGCCGTAGTCGATGGTGAGGCCGCAGTTGTTGCCGCCGCACACCTGGTTGACCCGCGACGCAACCAGCATCGCCGACGCCGCCGTGGGGATGATCATGTACAGCTCGCGCGGCTCGTAGGGCTTGGCCTCCATCGCCAGCTTGATGCCGGCGGCCATCGCTTCCTTGTTGAGGGTGACCAGCGCCTCGGTGAACCACTCCAGCGACTGCTGGTAGTCGATCTGGAAGTGATAGTCGGCGCCGTCGGACCCGGGCCACACGCTCATGACCGGGATGTGCAGCGCCTTGCTGATCTCCAGGCCCTTGCGCAGCTCTTCCAGCGCCGCGCGCCGCAGCTCCGGCTTGGGGTTGCACGGCCCGCCCAGCTTGAACTTCGGGTTCGACCAGGTGTTGAAGTTGCACGCGCTCAGAGTCATGCCCAGCTCGGCCAGGTAGCCGTCGCGCGCCCGCTCCAGCGCCTTCCAGTCGATGTCGCCGTTGTGCGCCGCGCCGCCGATCTCGAACACGCTCTGGTGGATCTCGATCGCGTCGACGCCGGCGGCCTTCGTCCGCCGGGCCTGCGCCTCGAACGTGTTGCTGAACGAGGGATCGTCCGAGTGGTAGCCGGGAGGGGCGAAGCGGTCGTAGAAGTCCCCCGCCGACCAATGCCCGAC
>DASRQZ010000213.1:0-129041 GCA_035696125.1 Polyangia bacterium | reverse complement strand
GGTCGAGGCGATCAAGATCGCGGATAGCCGGCGGCGCAGCCCGCGCCGGCGCAGCGGCGTCATGCCCGCGACCGTCTGGTTCAGCGACGATCGCACGCCCCCGATCTGGAACAGACCAGACAGCCGGTAGATGCTCGACGCGCGCAGCTCGGGGCTGGCGCGGACCGGCGTCGGCGGCTCGACGGCGTGTCCGGGGGCAGGTGCCCCCTTTGTCAGCCCCGACTCTGCCTCTGACGGCGACGCCGACGCCGACGCCGACGCCGACGCGATCGGAGCCGGCGTCTTGCGCCCCTCGCTGGTGGGCGCGGTGGATGCGGCGACCGCCGCTGGAATGCCGGGCTGGGCGCCGGCGGACCTGGTCGCGCGCGGCGGCGAGTCGCTCATCGCACCCGCTCGACCCAGCGATAAAGGCCCATGGCCGACGGCTGCACCACCAGGCCCTTGATGTTGGTGCGCGTGGCGAACACGACCTTGGAGTGGGCCAGCGGCACCCAGGGGACGTCGGTCGCCAGGATGGCCTGCGCCTGCGAATAGAGGCGCTCGCGCTCGGTGCGATCGGTGGTCCGCTGCGCCATTCCGATCACGTCGTGGAACCAGCTGTTGGCGTAAAAGGCGATGTTCGACGGGCGCGCGCCCATGGTGTTGTCCGAATCGAGCAAGGTGTAAAGGAAGTTGTCGGGGTCGCCGTTGTCGTTGAACCAGCCGTGCAGCGCCAGGTCGTGCTCGCCGGCCCACAGCGCGCGCTGATGCTCTTCCGGGTCGTTGAGCACGACCTCGACCGGGATGCCGATCTCACCCAGGCTGACCTTGATCATGTTGGCCACGCGGTCGGGCGCCGGCACGTACTGACGCGGCACCGACGGCGCCAGTAGCTTGAGCGGGGGCGACGCCGACGCTTGCCAGCCGGCGTCGGCCAGCAGCCGCCGCGCGCGGGTGACGTCGTAGGGATAAGTCACCACGTCGGAGCGCGCGCCCCAGACGTTGGGCGGCAGCGGGCCGATGGCCGGGATGCCCAGGCCCTGATACACCAGCTTGACCAGCGCGTCCCGGCGGATGCCGTGCGCGATCGCCCGTCGGATGCGCGGGTCATTCAGCGGGCGGCGCTGGGTGTTGAGCGCCAGGTACGAGACCAGCGACGCGGGCGCGGTCGCCAGCGCCAGGTCGGGGTGCAGCCGCACCAGCGACAGATCGTCGGGCGCCAGCTGCTGGATGACGTCGGCGGCGCCCGACTCCAGCGCCTGCAGCCGCTCGCGCGAGTCGGGCAGCGTCAGCAAGACCAGATATCGGATGCGCGGCGGCCGGTCCCAGTACTGCTGGTTGCGCTCGAGCGTGATGCGATCGCCGGGGATCCACTCCACGAAGCGATACGGTCCGGTGCCGACGGGCTGGCTGCCGAACTTGCTGCCCAGGCGCTTGACCGCCGTCGGCGACACGATGGCCGCCGGGCCCATGGCCAGGTTGGCGAGGAACGGCGCGTAGGGGCGATCGATCTCGAACCGTACGCGCAGCCGGCCCATGGCCACCACGCGCCGGATGTTGTGGAAGGCGCGCGACCAGACGAAGTCGGGCTCGTGCGCCGGGTGCTCGCTCAAGATCTGGCGTTCGAACGAGAAGACCACGGCGTTGGCGTCGAACGGCGTGCCGTCGTGGAAGGTGACACCGGGGCGCAGCTCGAACGTCCACACCGTGCCGTCGGCGCTGACCGACCAGGTGGTGGCCAGATCGGCCTCCGGCTCCAGGCGGCCGGGCGCGAAGCGCACCAGGCGGCCGTAGACTTGCTCCGCGACCTCCAGCGATTCGATGTCGTTGGCGCGCGCCGGGTCCAGGCTGACCGCGTCGCTGGAGCGCGCCACCACCAGCCGATCGCCGGCCTGCGCGGCGGGCTGCGCGCTCTGACAGCCGGCCCCGGTTGCGAGGGCCAGTATGGCAAGGACGACCGCCAGCTCGGCCGGAAGAGAGACCAGGCCCACGCGTGGCCCGCGGGCCCTCACCGTGGCCCGGCCCCGGCGCCGCGGCCGATGAGGGCGCCGTGCAAGCGGATCCGGATCTCCTGTTGCTCGAGGCCGTCGACGCGGCGCAGATCGGCGGCGACGCCGGCGTACTCGCTGGGCGACACGCGCGTCAGGGGCAGCGCCGACTCCCGGTGCAGGATCAGCACTTCGGGCGAGCCCGGGCGCGCGGTTCGTTCTTCGATGAAGCGGTAGGAGCCGACGCGCGCGATCGGCCCGGGCGCAGGCGTCGCCGGCTCGACCACGCGCGCCGCCGACGGCAACACCACCGTGGCGTTGAGCCGCACCGGCACGTCGAAGCCCATCATCAGGGTCGTCGAGCGCCGCGGCTCGGTGGCGAACCGCCGCCCCGGCTGCGAACGAAAGAAGGTGGGCGCGAGCTTGATCTCCTGCTCACTGCGCACGCCGAGCTGCGGGCTCATGAAGGAGTACTTCACCCGCACCCTGCCTTCACCCGTGGCGCCGGCGGCGCGCGCGACGGCGCCGCCGGCGCCGACCGCGCTTGCCCCTGCGCCCGACGGCTGCAGCTCGACCTGGAGGTCGTCGAGGCGCGCGCCCGGGAACTGCACGCCTAGCCAGCGCTGCTCGAAGTCCTGCCGCAGCTTCACGGTGTCGGATCCGATGCGGTCCATCAACTCGGCCCACTCCAGCGCGGGCCAGCCGGTCAGCTCCTCGGTGGCCAGCGCCTTGCCGCCGCCCTTGTCGTCCAGGCGAATGGTCATGTCGACGGTGCGCTGGTCGGAGGCGCCCGCGCCGTGCGCGACGCCGAACGCCCCGCCGGCGATCGACAGCGTCCTGGCGCCGTCCAGGTTGGGCGGCAGGTAACCGAAGGCCGCGTGGCGCAGCCGCAGGTCGGAGTAAAACGGCGCCGCCGCGGCCAGGTCGAAGCGCACCAGGGTGTCGCCGAAGTCGTCGACCTCTTGCGGCGCCAGCACGCCCTCGGCGTCGGCGACCAGCCGCGAGCGCACCAGCTCCGGGGTGGCCGGGACCCCCAGCTCGCGCGCCAGCGCCAGCACCAGCGCCAGGCGATTTCCGCGACCGCGCGCCAGCGCGTTGCTGGCCGAATCGCGCAGGTCCTCGCCGGCCTCGATGTTGTCGGTGACCCAGCGGACGATGCGCGCCGCGCGCGCCGCCAGCCAGGTCGGCGACGGCGGCGTCACCACCGACGTCATCGGTTGCGCGGACACCGGCAGCCTGGGCCGCTTCGGATCGACCGGCGGCGGCGCAGCCAGATCGGCGTCCAGCCGTCCCGCCAGCTCGCGGATGGCCGGCGACGATCGCCAGGTCCCATAGAGCTGTTCGCGCAGGAAACGGGCCCAGCCGCGCCAGCTGACGCCGCTCGACACCCGCACCGAAGGCACGTACTCGATGGCCGGCACGGCGGCGCGCTCGGCGAAGAGCTGCGGCACCTGGCGCGCGGCAAAGGTGGTGACCTGCATGGGCTCACCGTCGACGCCCCGCCGCCGGGTCACGGTGGCCGCGGGCGCACCGGCACGCGCGTCGACGTCGAGCGCCAGCGCCGCGGGCGTGACCAGCACATATTCGCTGCGGTCGAGCGGTGAATCGAAGGATTGAAAATAGAACCGCTCACCCAGGAACCCGGGCGCGAAGGCGTCGGACGCCCCCTTCGACTCCAGCGTCTCCCACTCCACGAAGTCGCCGACGGCGAGATCGGGGACCGAGATCGCTTCCTTGCCGGCGATCTCCTCCGGCTCGCGGGTCGAGCCGTCGCGCTTGTGGTTGCGCAGCATCAACACCTCACCGCCGGCCGGCACCGTGACCTCGCCCCAGCGCTCGATGCCGTCCTTGGTCTCGACGGCCACGATGTTGTGGGTGAGGATCAGCTCGGCACCGTCAGGAAACACGCCGTGCACGGTGCGGTCGAGGACCATGACCGCGGGCGCGGCGTACCTGCGGCCCGAGGCTCGGAAGTCGTGGATCACCTGTTGCCCGTCGATGCGCAGATCGTCGAGCGGCCAGCCGAGGCCGGCGGCGCGCGCGGCCCGCCTCACGTCGCCGAGGTCGGGCCGGCGCGCCAGCGCGGCGGCCAGGGTGCGGCGCGCCGCGGCCTGGTCGCCCGCCGCGCACTCGGCGTCAGCCAGACGCACGCGCAACGAAGAGTCGGTGGGGTTCTCGGCGACCAGCCGGCCGAGCTCGGCGCGCGCGGCTGGAAAGTCGCCCCTGGCCAGCGCCAGCGCGGCCAGATCGGCGCGCAGATCCTCGCGATCCGGGTCGAGCGCGACCCGGCGCCGCAACAGGGCCAGCGCGCCGTCGAGATCGCCGCGCGCGCGCAACCGGTCGACGGCCATGCTGGCGTCGACGTCGCAGCGGCCGAGGCGATCGACCAGCGCGGGTTGGGCGGCCAGATCGCGGCGTTCGTCGGCGCGCCGG
Organism: Polyangia bacterium; assembly: GCA_035696125.1. Classification (GTDB taxonomy): domain Bacteria; phylum Myxococcota_A; class Polyangia; order Fen-1088; family Fen-1088; genus DASRQZ01. The sequence goes on along the minus strand of DASRQZ010000213.1, from coordinate 124,641 downwards.
AGCAGGGCCGACACCACGGCGCAGGGCGCGCCCGCCAGCGGCCCGGCCTTGGTGGCGGCGCGGTCGAGCGCGCGATCGGCGTCCCAGTCCAGGCCGCGCGATCGCAGCGCGCCCGCCAGCGCCAGCTCGGGCAGCCACCAATCGGGGGCGCTGCCCGCCGCGCGCTGCGCGGCGGCGATGGCGTCGCGCGGATGCTCGGCGTCCAGCTCCAGCTCGGCCAGCGCGTGCCAGGCGCGCGCCAGCGAGGGTTCCCGCTCGACCGCGGCGCGCCACAGCGCGCGGGCGGCGTCGCGCGCGAAGCCGGCGGGCCGCGTCGGATCGCCGTGGGCGATGGACGCCGCCAGCGTCAACCCCGGCGCGAAGGTCTTGCGGCGCGCCAGCGCCGCAGCCAGGGTCAGCGCACGATCGCTCTCGCCGAGTCCATCGGCCACGAAGGCCCGCACGTACTCGGCCGCCGTCGCCATCGCGGACCCGACCGCCGGCGCTGGCGCCGCGGTCGCCACGGCGCCTGGCGCCTCGATAGCGTCGGGGATCACCCACAGGGCGAGCTCCGATCGACCGGCGGGGGCGGCCAACCGCAGCTCGATCTCGTGCCGGCCGGATCGAAACTCGACCGCGGTCCGCGACACGCGCGGGCCGTAGCTGCGGTCGTCGCCGTGACGCCGGAAGGCGCCGCCGTCGACGCGCAGTCGCGCCTCGCCCGAAAAATCCAGCACCACGCCGTAGCGCCCCGACGGCACCGTCACCGAGGTGCGCAGCACCTGCACCCCCGCCCTCGCATCCCAGGAAGGCACCGCCACGCGACACCCCGTGGTCACCAGCGCGCGCGCCCGCCCATTCGCTCCGTCCGTCGCCGTCGGCGCCGGCGCCGGCGTGTTCGTGCGCGATCCGGGTTTCGCCGACGCCGACGCCGAAGCCGACGCTGGCGCCGACGGGTCCGCCCCCCCGAACGCCGCCTCCAGATCCAGATGTGGCAGCCTCCCCGCCACCCCCACGAGGACGACCCCGCGCGCGCACCCCGCCTCGCGCGCCAGCCGCTCCAGCAACGCGGGATCGCCGCGCCGGCGCGCGATCCGATCGCCGAGGCGCGCCAGCTCGACGCGCGCCTCCCAGCTCAACCGCTCGCGAGGCAAGGCCAGCAGCCGCTGCTCGGCGCGCGTGACCGCGCCGTCGCTGGCCGGCATCTCGTCCAGCAGATCGGCGGCGCGCGCCGCGGCCACCGCGGCGACCGGCGCGCCGGCCGCGCCCCCCTGCCCGGCCGCCAGCACCTCCAGCGCCGTCACGTACGCGTCCAGCGCCGCCTGGTCTTGGCCTCGCTCGAACGCGATGGTCGCGGCGCCGAGCGCGACCCACACGTCACGCGGCGCGCGCGCCCGCTCGCCTGCGAACAGCCGCTCCGCGTCGGCCAGATGCCCGTCGACCAGGGCGCGCCACCCGGCCTCGCCCGGGCCGCCGGGACCGGACGCGCCCGCCGGCAGCCCTGCCGCCAGCGTTCCCGCGCAGCCCGCGGCCATGAGCAAGCCCGCGAGCAGCGCCCCGGCGCGCCCCGTCCTCACCGCGCGGCCCTTCGGATCGTGACGTGCCCGGCAAGCGCGGCGTCGATCTCGCTCAGGAAGGCGCGAAAGCGCGCGTAGTCCGCGGGCGCGATCCGGTGTCGGGTCACGTCGAGCAGCGAGCGCACCCGCACCTCGCCCGCGCGCTCGACGGCCGTCGACAGCTCGAAGCGCCCGAATGGAGACTCCGTCGCGCGCGCCGGTGGCAGACTGGCGACCTGCCAACCGGGTGGCAGCCGGAAGACCAGCTCCTCGTCGTGCTGCCAGGGGTAAGCAATGACCAGGTCCTCCTTGCGCTCCGAGAGGCGCGCATAGGTGCGCGAAAAGTCGGCGTCGCGCACGGTGACCGCGAGGTCGATCTCGGCCGGTGTGCCGTCGGCGCCGCGCGCGACCACCTGACCGATGCGCGGCACCGTGGCGACCGCGTCGACGGTGACCGGCTGGTTGCGATCCTCGATGCCGGGCATGTCCACCGACAGCAGCGTCGAGCCCGGGTAACGTCCGGTCCACACCTTGGCGTAGCGCTCGAGCCGCTCGCCGGGCGTCTGGTAGTGCTCGCGCCACTCGGGCGCCGCCTGGCCGGTGATGGTCAGCGCCTCGCTGACGCGCGCCTCGCCGCTGGCCTGCAGCGTCGCCGACCAGCGCCGCACCGCGCGGTTCTGCGACGACGGCAGCACCGGCGTCTCGGTCAGCGTCGCGCCGCGCGGACCGACGCGCAGCACGGTCACGCCCTGGTCCTGGTTGGGCAGCTCGGCGGTGCCGGCGAACTCCGCCGTGCCGTCGAGGTAGACGTCCAGCTTCGGCACGTAAGCGATGGCGTGATCGAAGACGGCCAGGGACGCGGGCGACGGCTCCAGACGGCCGCCGCGCCGTGTGCGCAGCAAGACCAGCTCGGCGTCGAGGCCGGCCTCGCGCAGAAGCGCGATCAGCAGCGTCGCCTTGTCCTTGCAGTCGCCGAACTTGCGCGCCAGCACCTGCGTCACCTTGTAGGGCTGAAAGCCATGGATGCCGAACTCCAGGCCGACGTAGCGGGTGCCGGTCACCACCAGACCGTGGATGGCGCGCATCTTCTCGACGTCGCTCATGCCCTTTTCCAGCACCGCACGCGCCGCCTTGCGGATGGAGTCATCCGGGACCATCTGCTCCTCGATCAGGCGCCAGTACCAGGCGCCCACGTCGCGCCAGCTGGCGTAGGTGCTGACGTGCAGGTAGGGCGCGATCTCGGTGTAGCCCGGCATGGCCGGCTCGGCGCTGGTCTTGGCGATGTCGCGCGCCGCGAAGCGCCGCGTCTGCTCGCCGCCCTCCAGCGTGACGGTCTGGTCCAGCGCCGCGACCCGCGGCGTGTTGGTGTAGAACGTCCGGTCGGCGGGACCGATCAAGGTGTAGTCCCAGCGCCGCTTGGGGATCTCCTCGGCGATGTACTGCAGATCTCCGAAGTAGTCGGCCATCTGGTTCTTGGCCGATACGTCGTCGACCAGGTACTGGACTTCCAGCACGTCGCCGGCGCGCAGCCCCTCGAAGCGCACCACCTCGGCGCGGTTGTCGTAGTAGAGCCCGTACCAGGGCTCGGACAGGTCCTCGTCGTCTCGCTCGGCGGCGTCCAGGATCTGCAGCTGCCCGTCGGGGCCTCGGCGCAGGATGCGGGCCTGTCGGATCTCGACCTCCTCGACACCCGGCGTGTAGCGCACGTAGATCTGCTTGCTGTCCTCGGCGCCGCGGTCGGTCTTCACCAGCACCACCCGCTGCACGAAGGTCTGGGCCAACCCGTTGTGGTGGACGCGCACCACGCGCCGATCCAGCAGGACCTCCGCCGGGTCGGCCGCGGCCGCGCGCAGCGACGCCTCCGACGCCGGCGGCAGCGTCGCCACCAGCGCGGCGACATCCTCGGCGAAGCGGCGCGCCAGGTCCTCGCCGGGCGCGGCGTCGGCCGAATCGCGATCGATCGCGACCCGGTCGGTGTAGCGGCGCAGCTCGGGATCCTGCGGGCGCAGGACCAGCGCGCGGCGCAGGTGCGCCAGCGCCGGCTCGCGTTCGCCCTGCCGGTGCAGCAGCTTGCCCAGCTGCGCCTGCACCGACGCCTCGTCCGGCAGCCGCGCCGCCAGCGCCTCCAGCGCGGCGCGCGCCTCGGCGATCCGCCCGGCGCCCTCGAGCGCGCGCGTCCAGTCGATGGTCAGGCTCGGTAGCTCGGGCCGCACCAGCGCGGCCGCGTGCAGCAGATCGATCGCCGCGCCGGCGTCATAACGAGCGCGCGCGCGACGCGCCAGATCCTGGGTGAGGTCGACGTCGCGCTGGCGCACCGCCGCCAGCTCGGCGATCAGGCGATTGGCCTCGGGGTGACGGTCGATGCTGTCCAGCAAGCGGGCCAGCTGCCGCTTGACCTGGGGAATCGCGCGCGTATCGGGCGGCAGGTTCTGCAGGCTCGACAGCGCCTGGTACGGCAGGCCTGCCGACTGCTCCTCCTCGGCCAGGGCCAGCGCCGCCGGCCAGCAGGTGGCGTCGGCGGCCAGCGCGTCCTTCCAGTATGACAGCGCGACCAGGTCGCGGCGCTGGTCACGCGCCACGTCGCCGAGCCGCGCCGTCGCCAGCGCGCGCAGTCGGACGTCGTTCTCGGCGATGGCGGCCGCGCGCGCCCGCTCCAGCGTACGCCGGCGCTCGTCCTCATCGCGCGCCGCCTCGGCCAGTCGCAGCAGTGCGCGCGCCGACGGCCGCCGGGCCACCGAGGACTCGAACGCGGCGGCGTCCTGACGCGCCTCTCGATCGCCGGCCTGGTTCCAGGCGCGGAATCGGCCCAGATCGAACCAGGCGTCGGCGGCCGACGGGCCAGCGCCCGCAGCCTGCGCCCGACGCAGCAGCGCCTCTTCGAGCGACCGCACCGTCACCGGCGGCGCCTTGGCCCCGGTCGCGGCCGGTCCCGGATCCACGCCCGGCGGCAGGTGATCGGCCTGGGTGAAGGGCAGCACCCGTCCCGACGGATCGGTGAGGCGGGCGAACAGGCGCCACGACCCGTCGATCACCACCGTCTTGATGAGGATCCGGTTCCACCCTGGACGCAGCTTGATCCCGATGGCGTCCTGGTCGAAGGCGGCGCTGCGGATCAGATCGCGCGCGTGCGCCAGCGCGCCGTTGACCCACACCTTGACCGGCCCCGGCGAGCCCAGCCGGAGCGCCGCCGACGCCGCCCGCTCGCTGCGCACGAACGTCATGGCATAGCCGGCGGTCTGGGCTTCGGGGCGCAGCAGCCCGTCGAGGTACAGCGCACCTTGCCGCATGACCTCGGCGCCCGAGCGCCACGACACCTCGCGCTCCTTGCCGGCGTAGCGCCGGGTCGGATCGGGGGCGCCGTGATCGCGCTCGGGACCGAACGCCTCGCCGAAGCTGGCCCGGCCGTCGCCGAACGGGCCCACGACCCAGAAGCTGGTGAGCAGGCCCAGACCAGCGCGGCGCCGATCCCCGATCCCGTCAGGTCCGCGATCATCTTCGATGCGCGACAACAGAAAGGCTGCCTGCGCAGCCACCAGCGGATCCGTCTCCTTGGCCTCGACGACCTCGGCCAGGATGCGGTCGATGTCGCCAGGCGGGACCGCGTCGTAGAGGGCGGCGACCGCGAGCAACGGCGCGACCGCCGCCGGCCGCCGGCGACTGGCCGACAGACGCTCGGCCTCTTCGGCCAGCTCGCCGTCGAAGAAGGTCGCGCGCTGCCGCACGAGAGTGTTCGCAGACGGCAGCGCGGCCGGCGACGCCCGGTCCCACCCGACTACCCCGAACATCGCGACGGCGGAGACGCCGAGGGCCAGTCTCGCGCTTGGCCAAACCATGAGGAGCGTGGATTATATCCGGGTTTCTCCCGAGGAGCCGCCGGACTACGCTCGGGCGCACTATCCCCGTCAGCGACCCCGTCGGCGTCAGCGTCGGCGTGATCGGAGCACGTGGGGCGCACGTGGGGCGCACCTGGGGCGGCTGTCCTCAGCCCCCCGCGAGCGGCTACGCCGCGGCGCCTAGCGCAGCACGAACTGGTGGCTCAACGTCACCGGGCCGCCGGTGGGGGCGGGGAAGGACCAGCTCTGCACCGCGGCGGCGACGCACTCCTCGAGGGCGCGGTTGTGCAGATTGGACGACTCGATGGTGGCGGCGGTGACCTGTCCCGACGGGGAGACGGCGATCTTCATGTTGAGCTTGCCGCGGACGTCGGAGTTGTCGATCTTGGCGCGCTGGTGGCAACGCTGGACATCGACCTGGTGCTGGCTGAACACCTGCTGCACCCTGGCGGAATCGATGCTGCCACCGACCGGCACGTGCGACGCGGCCAACGCGCTGCTCGGGACCAAGGCCGCGGCCGGCGCGGGGTGGGCGGGCACCACGGCCTTGGGCGGCGCGGGCGGCGGGACCACCTCGGAGGGCGGCGCTGCGACGACCGGCTCGGGCGCCGGCGCGGTGGCCCTGGCGGGGACGGACGGCGCGGGGGGCGGCGGCGTGGGCGGCTCGATCGATGGTGCGGTCGTGGGGCCGGGGGCCGAATTGCTGGTCGTGCCCTTGCCCCCCTTGGGCGCGGCGGCGAGGGCAGCGACCACGACCTTGCCGCGCGAGCTGCTCCGGTGTGAAGAGGCACCGGTGGAGGACGCGCCGGCGAAAGTCCCGGCCTCGGCCGCGGTCGCGGGTGGCGCGGAGAGTGAGGGCGCGGCAGGCGCCGCGGTGCGCTCGCCGAGGGCGATCTGGGCCTCCTCGGTGGTGGCGTCGATGACGCCGCGGCCGGGCAGAAGGTCGACGGTGAGCTGCATGGGATGGTCCATGGTCAACCAGAAGCGACGGCCCTCCCGACCGGGGGCGGTGATCTCAACCAGCTCGAGCTTGACGTCGGCCACCACCGTCTCGGCGAAGGGGATCTGGTGGGCGCGCCCGCGGAACAGGACCCGCGCCGATGGAGCGGATGAGAAGACCTGGAACAGCACAGGGCCCGAGGGCACCGCAGCGACGGGCGCGCCCCCGGCCTGGCTCGCGACACCCGAGCGCGTGGTCGCCGGGTCACCCCTGCCCAGGAAGAACCAGCCGGCGGCGGCAAAGATCGCCAGGCCCAGCGCACCCGCGAGCAGCTTGGAGGACGACCTGGAACCAGTTCGTTCGCCGGAGGTTGCCTTCGCGGCCGCCATCTCGACCAGCGAGGTGCGGCTCGCGGCCGGGTACCCGCCAGACTTGGCCCTCACCCTTTGCGAGGCGGTGTTCCAGCGCACCGGAATCGGGCCGGTGCCGACGCGGCCGCCCGGGAGCGCTTCGACGCGACCCGAGTAGGCGCCGCTCAGCATCTGCGCTGGAGCCGGGGCCAGCATCTCCAGCTCCTGCCCCATCTCTCTCATGTTGGCGAAGCGGTCGTCGGGGTTCTTGGACAGCGCCTTGTCGAGCAGGGCCAGCACCTCGGGCGGGATATCGGTCCGCTCGATGTGTGGAGGAAGCTCGTTGACCACTTGCAGGAACAGGGTCTGCACGGCGACGCCGCCGAAGGGGGTCCTGCCGGACAGCATGTGATAGATGATGACGCCCAGCGCGTACACGTCGACGCGGGCGTCCACGACATCCGGGTGGGTGATCTGCTCGGGCGACATGAACTCCGGCGTTCCCATGGTGAAGCCGCGGCGGGTCTTGGGGCTGGCCTCGGTCGCGGTCAGGAACTTCGAGATGCCGAAATCGAGGACCTTGGCGTGGTCCCAGTCGCCGTCGGTCCTGGTGAGGAACACGTTTCCCGACGTCAGATCGCGGTGGATCACGCCGCGCGAATGAGCGGCCTCCAGCGCCGACGCGACCTGGGCGGCGATGCGCAGGGTGCGCACGACCGGGAAGGGGCCCGATGCCGCGATGGCCTCGCCCAGCGTCTTTCCCTCCAGGTACTCCAGAACAAGGTATGGCAGGTGGCCGGGCAGCTCGCCGAAATCGGTGCAAGCGACGATGTTGGGATGGCCGATGGTCCCCATGGCACGGGCTTCATTGAGGAAGCGACCCACGACCTCGGTGTCGCCCGCCATCTCGCGGTGCAGCACCTTGACCGCGACCGAACGTCCTATCTTGGCGTGCTTCGCTTCGTACACCACGCCCATGCCGCCGACCGCGATCTCCCGGGAGATTCGATACCGACCGTCGATGAGCTGGCCAACCAGTGAATCGGTCTTGGCGTCGGTATCTGGCATGGACATTCTGTAGTCAATTCGGCTTGCCGCTTGCGAAGCTTGAGGCGGCGCGAGCGGGGGCGTGCCCAAACCACCCACCCCTGGCGTTGGCAGGCACAGGGCCGGCGGGCTGGAACACCGAACGGTTTGAATGAGCCGTCATCACCCGGTCAGGGGCCTCGGGCCCCGGGCCTCCGACCTCTGGAGGACTCTTCACGGGAGGTCCGAGGCCCGAAGCCAGAGGCCCACCAGGGTGCCGCGGCGCAGCTTTCAAACCGTTCGGTGCCAGGTTCGCGCAGCCCCAGACCAGGAGCCTGGGCTGCGGGATCAAGTTCCGCCCGGTCAGCTGAAGTGAGATCCGTCAGGTCTGGTTGAAGTACTTTGCGATCGCTTCGCGCAAGGCGATCCGCGCGCGGTGGAGTCTGGTCTTCACCGTCGGCACCGAGATGCCCAGCACTTCGGCGGTCTCCTCGGTCGACAGACCTTCGACGTCGCGGATCAGAAACACGGTCCGATACAGCTCCGGCAGGGCGTCGACGGCGGTCTGGATGTGGCGGCGCAGCTCGTCGGACTGCAGCTGCTCGTCCGGGCGCTTGGCCCAGTTCTCGCCCGGCGAGGGCAGGTGCGCCAGCCCCTCGCCGCCGCCGGTGGCCGGTCGAAACCCGTCGAGGAAACCAGGTGGCAGATCCTCGGTGGAGATCTGGGGGTGGCGCCGCTGCGTGCGCAGGCGCATGAGCGCGGTGTTGGCGGCCACGCGGTACACCCAGCTGGAAAACTGCGAGTCCCCCTTGAAGGTGTCCAGCTTGCGCCACACCGAGAGGAAGGTGTCCTGCAGGATCTCCTTGGCGTCGGACTCGTTGCGCACAAAGCGGTACGCCAGACGAAAGACCTTATCCTCGTAGCGCTCCAGCAGCGCCTCGAAGGCGGAGAAGTCCTTCTGCTTCGCGCGCGCGATCAGCTCATCGTCGGTCAGCGACGACAGGTCCGGCGGCACCGGGCTGAGACTATCCTGGGCGGTCATCGTTCGTCGCTGGGGTCCGATTGTCCCAGATAATTACCCCGAACCCTAGCCGCGTCACGATCTGTGAGTGTCGATTTCACGCCGGGATCATCTGTCTTCTTGATCCCTCGCTGATCTCTCGCTGATCCCTACCGAGTGACCGCCGACACGCGCCGCGACGTGGTAAGAAAGCGCCCATGCTGACGGCCGCCGCTCTGCTTCCAGCCGCTCTCGTCCTCGGCTTGCACGCGCACGGCGTGGAGTCGACCACCGCCGAGATCCCGCCCACTGTCGTCCCCAACGTTCCCCAACTTCCCTTCGAGAAGTACGCCCTCCCCAATGGCCTCGAGGTGATCCTGCACGAGGACCATCGCGTGCCCGAGGTGGTGGTCGACGTCTGGTACAAGGTCGGATCCAAAGACGAGGTCGCCGGCCGCACCGGCTTCGCGCACCTGTTCGAGCACGTGATGTTCCAGGGCACCAAGCACGTCGCCGAGGACAAGCACTTCGAGTATCTGCAGAAGGCGGGCGCCTCCAACGTCAACGGGTCGACCTCGCCCGACCGCACCAACTACTTCGAGGTCGTTCCCTCGAACCAGGTCGAGCTGGCGCTGTGGCTGGAGAGCGACCGCATGGGGTTCCTGCTCGACCGTCCCGGGTTCCGCGAAACGCTCGATAACCAGCGCGACGTGGTCAAGAACGAGCGCCGCCAGCGCGTCGAGAACCGGCCCATGGGCCTCATGTCACGCTTGATCCTCGAGGCGCTCTACCCGCCGCAGCACCCCTACCACCACGAGGTCATCGGGTCGATGGAGGACCTGTCGGTCGCCTCGGTCGACGACGTCAAGGCCTTCTTTCGCACCTACTACGCCCCCGGCAACGCCACCCTGACCATCGCCGGCGACTTCGAGCGCACCCAGATCAAGGAGCTGGTCGAGAAGTACTTCGCGCCGATCCCGCCGGCCGAAGCGGCGCCGGCGCAGGTGACGCCGCCCCTCCCGGTGCTGACGGCGCCCAGGCGCATCGCCATGGAGGCCAAGGTGCAGCAGCCGTTCCTGTCGCTGGCCTTTCCTTCCCCGCCCAGCTTCGCCTCCGGGGACCGCGAGCTGGATCTGATCGCCAACCTGCTCGCCAACGGCAAGGCGTCGCGCCTGTACCGGCGCCTGGTCTACGACATGAAGATCGCGCAGAGCGTATCGGCGTCGCAGGACAGCCAGAAGCTGGCCAGCTACTTCGAGATCAACGCCTCGCCCATGCCCGGCCACACCCTGGACGAGTTGCTGGGCGTGATCGACGAGGAGCTCGACAGACTGCGCCGCGAGCCGCCCTCGCCCGCCGAGCTGGATCGGGCCAAGAACCAGCTCGAGTCGGACACCATCCGCAACCTGGAGCCGCTACAGGCGCGTGCCGAGCGCCTGCAGGGCTACAACTACCTGCTCGGCGACCCAGGATTCCTGGGCGAGGACCTGCGCCTTTACCGCGCGGTCGACGGCGCCGCCCTACAGCGGGTGGCCGGGCAATACTTGAAGAAGGAGACGCGCGTGATCGTGACCGTCGATCCCAACTCCGAGGCCCCTATCATGGGACGGGTGAAGAAATGAGCCGCCGTTCCCAGGCGGGTGGCTACGTTCTGGCCGGCGCGCTGCTGGGCGCGACCAGCGGGCTCGGCGCTTGCGCAGCTCACCAGGCGCCCCCGCCCTCCCCGGTCGTCGCGGTCGCGCCGGGGGCGCTTCCGCCCCGGACGGTCTATGCGCCGACGCCGCCGCCGCCGCGTGCCCCCGTGGCGCCGGTGGCACCTGCGCCGCCCGACCGAAAGACGCCCGACGCCCCCTTCCGCGCCAATGCGCCGGCGCCCGGGCCCGAGCCGCAGTTCAAGGTGCCTGCCTACCGGCGCTTCAAGTTGAAGAACGGCCTCGAGGTGATGCTGTCCGAGTTCCACGAGCTGCCGCTGGTCGACGTCAGCCTGTTCATCAGGTCGGGCGGCGGCGACAACCCTCCCGAGCTGGCGGGCCTGGCGGAGATGACCGCCAACATGCTGGACGAGGGGACCAAGAGCCGCAGCGCGATCCAGATCGCCGACGAGATCGCCCAGCTGGGGGCCGGGCTGGGCACGTCCGGCTCCTGGGACGCCTCGAGCGCCGTGCTCTCGACGCTGACCAAGAACCTGGACGCGGCGCTGGCAATCTGGGCCGACGTCATCCTTCACCCGGCCTTCGCCGAGCAGGAATTCACCCGGGTACGAGATAACTTGTTGACCGCGATCGTGCGCCGCAAGGACAGCCCGCCCGTCACCTCGGCGCTGGCCCTGGGCCGGGTCCTTTATGGCGACAAGCACCCCTTCGGGTGGCCGATGACCGGGGTCGAGGCGTCGTTGAAGAAGCTGACCCTCGCCGACCTGCGCAAGTTCTACGACAATCACTATCGTCCCAACAACGCGGTGGTGATCGTCGCCGGCGACATCACCGAAAAAGAGCTCAAGGCCAAGCTGGAGACGGCGCTCAAGGGCTGGCAGGCGCGCGGCGTGCCGAGGCGCAAGCTGGCCGCGCCGCCGGTTCCCAGCAAGACCAAGATCTATCTCATCGACAAGGCCGACGCGCCACAGTCGTCGATCCGGGTCGGCCTGGTGGGCATCGAGCGCACCAACCCGGACTACATCCCGGTCACGGTGATGAACTTGATCCTGGGCGGCGGCTTCTACCGGTTGGACCTGAACCTGCGCGAGGGCAAGGGGTGGACCTACGGCGCCCGCTCGACCTTCGACAGCCGCCGGAGCCCCGGACCGTTCTCTGCAGGCGGTGAGTTCGTCGCCACCCACACCGCCGACTCGGTGGCCGAGATCCTGAAAGAGGTGAACGCCATCCGCGACACCGAGGTGACCGACGCCGAGCTGTCACGCGCCAAGGACCAGATCATCAAGTCCTTCCCGGCCCGCTTCGCGACCCGCGCCAGCACCGCCGGACAGCTCGCCGACCTGGCGATCTATGGGTTGCCCGACAAGTACCTGATCGAGTACACGCGCAAGGTCGCGGCGGTCAGCAAGCAGGACGTGCACCGCGTGGCTCGCAAGTACCTGGTCCCCGAAAGGCTGGCCGTGGTGGTGGTCGGCGACGAGAAGTCGAACCGCGACGCGCTGGCCAAGCTCGCCCCCGTGGAGCTGCGCGACCTGGAGGGTAACGCCCTGCCCGCAGCGCCGGTGGCCAACGACGCGGCCAGCGCCAAGAAGGGCACAGGCGCGAGCAAGACCGAAGACTGACGTCGCCCCTGCCGATGCCCGAGCGAGAGGCTTGACGCTCGCAAGGTCTGCCTCCTCCCTCCCTGCGCCGATGAATCCCACGAATGCGATCGATCCGTCGGCGTCAGCGTCGGCGTCGGCGTCGGCGTCGGCGATTCCGGCTCCGTTCCCGCTTCCGGTCGCCCACGCTGACGCCGACGCCGACGCCGACGGGAATTCCCCCTCAAACGCGGTACGCTTCCCTCATCCTTCAGGAGCGCCGCCCATGGACCCCGATCTCCGATGAGCAGCAGTTCTGATCCGTGCGCGCACGATCATGACGATGCCCACGGGCACGCGGCGGCGCGCCTCAACGTGAGCTCGGCCGACGACCGGATGCGCGCGGTGCGCCGGGTGTTCTGGATCACGCTCGCCCTCAACGCGGTGGTGGCGATCAGCAAGGCCGGCTACGGCTACCTCACCGGATCGGTCGCCCTGGGTACCGACGCGGTCCACTCGATGCTGGACGGTGCCTCCAACGTGCTGGCGTTGCTGGGCTTGCATTGGTCGACAGCGCCCGCCAACCCCCGGCACCCCTACGGCCACCGCAAGATCGAGATCCTGGCCGCGCTGGGCATCGGCGTGTTGATCGTGATCGGTCTGTTCGAGCTGGCTGGCGCCGCGGTCGAGTCGCTGCGCGGCCACCGCGCCGCGCCCCGCGTTGGCTGGTCGGCGTTCGCGGTGGTCATCGGGACCATGGTCATCAACTTCTTCGTGACCCGTTACGAGCATCATCGCGGCCACGAGCTCAGCAGTCACCTGCTTTGCGCCGACGCCAAGCATACCCAGTCCGACCTTTACGCCTCGGGGGCCGTGCTGCTCTCATTTCTGGCGGTCCGAAATGGGTGGGCCTGGGCCGACGGGGCGGGCGCGCTCATCCTGGTGGTCCTGGTCGGGCGCGCCGCCTGGATGGTCTTCAAGGACAACGTCCCGGTCTTGCTCGACGCAGCCATCCTGGATCCGGCGCGCATCATCGATCTCGCCGGCCGGGTCAGGGGGGTCGAGAACGTCCACCGCGTCCGTTCGCGCGGCATGCGCAACGCCGTCGAGCTGGACCTGCACATGCAGGTCGCGGCCGGCATGAGCGTCATGGACGCCCACCGCCTGGCAAGCCAGATCGAAAACGACCTCAAGCTAAAGTTTCCCGAGCTATCCGACGTGGTAATCCACATCGAACCAACACCATACATCAAGCCCAGATCCTGAAAGCGCATAGCTTGACACCCTGGGCCGCGCCGATAAGATAGCGGCCTCACGGCATACCCTGAAGCAGCCAAGTAGGCCGTGAGACGGTCAAAAACAGTTCAGAGACTTTCGAAAACGGCCGAAGAGAGTTCCGGAAGATTACTTTTCAACCCTGAGAGTCGATTGGCGGCGCTGGGCGCGCGCGAAAGGTAGAGGAAGAGATGCAAGGACTGGCACAGTTCTTAGAACAAGGCGGCACGCTCATGTACGTCAACCTGGTGGTTTCGATCATCACGTTGGCGATCATCGTCGACCGCGCGATCTTCTTCCTCGGCAAGGGCTCGGTGAACGCGCGCGCCTTCCTGGAGCAGATCCGGAAACTCGTGCTCGCCAACAACATCGACCGCGCCGTCAAGCTGTGCTCCGCGACCGAGGCACCGGTGGCCCAGGTCGCGCGCGCCGGCTTGCAACGGATCCACCGCGGCGAGATCGCGATGGCGCAGTCGATCGAGGAGACCCTGGTCGACGTGACCCCGCTACTCAAGAAGCGGGTGCAGATCCTCTGGTCGATCGCCAACATCGCGACCCTGGTCGGACTCCTCGGCACGGTCGTCGGCCTCATCCGCGCATTCGGCGCCGTCTCGGCCGCCAAGCCGGAGGAGCGCTCCGCGCTGCTGGCCCGGGGCATCTCCGAGGCACTCAATAACACCGCCATGGGTCTCGGCATCGCCGTCACCTGCATCATCGCCCACGCCTTCCTCTCGTCGGCCTCCAAGAAGCAGGTCAGCGACCTGGAGGCGTTCTCGCTCAAGCTCGAGAACCTACTGGCCGAGTCGGCCCAGGGTGGCGCGACGGGCAAGGCGTAAGGCGTAAGGCCATCTGCACCTCACGTAGGAACCAGATCCCAGAGCCCAAGGTTCAAAGGTCCTCATGACCAGAAGCCAAGTCCGGGCCGCGATGCGCCGGATGCGAGATCACCATGACGAGCTCGAGGAAGACACGGGCGAGATCAACCTCGTGCCGTACATGGACATCGTCACCAACATCATCATCTTCCTGCTCGCGTCGGTGGTGAATCAGGTGGCCCTCGGTAATGTCAACGTCAGCGTCCCCACCCTGTCCAGCGGGGCCGGGGCGACCGATGACGAGAAGCCGGACAAGCCGCCGCTCAACCTCACTGTGTCGGTGGGCGCCTCGGGCTTCACCGTCGCTGCCTCGGGCGGCGTGCTGCCGATGATTCCCAAGCTGCCGAACGGCCAGTACGACTACATCTCGCTGACGTCCAAGCTGCTGGAGATCAAGTCAGCGCCCGACAACGCCGACGAGACCAAGGCCAACTTCAACGCCGACGGGACGATCGCCTACGATGTCGTGGTCGCGACCCTGGATGCCATGCGCCAGGCGGCCGACGGTAAGGTCTTGTTCCCCGACGTGGCGTTCGCGGCGGGGATTCTCTGATGCCGCCTCTGCCGGAGGAGATGTCGCGCCTGGCCGGCAAGCGGGCCATCCGGGGTTTCGCGCGCAAGCTGGCCGAGCCCGATGTCATCTCGGGCCTGAACATCACCCCGATGATGGACATGATGACCATCATCCTGGTCTTCCTGCTCAAGACGTTCTCGTCGACCACCTCGACGATCACCTTCGATCAGAACCTCCAGGTGCCAAAGTCGATCACCCAGCTCAAGCCCAAAGAGGCGGTCTCGGTGACCATCACCAAGAAGATCGTGCTGATCGAGGGTGAGGCCATCGCCCCCATCAACAACGGCAAGGTCGACCCCGCGGTCAAGCGCGACGGCGAGAACGGCTACTACATCACGCCGCTGGTCGACGTGCTGGAGAAGCACGCGCGCAAGGAAAAGCGGGTCGCCGAGCTGACCGGCCAGAAGTTCGAGGCCCAGCTCATGCTGGTCGCCGACCAGACCACGCCCTACCGCCTCCTGACCGAGGTGCTGTACTCCTGCGGGCAGGCCGGCTACGCGAACTACCGCCTCCTGGTCCTCAAGTCCAAGGACTGAACCCGGCTTCGGCCACTCCGGCCGCGGAGCCGGGGCAACCCGGCGGCGGGCGGCCCGCGCCGAGCTGCGTCGCCTTTACATCGCGGATCCTTACCGGTATACAGGGCCGCGCCAACCTCTGAACCTGGAGATCTCCGCCCATGCAGCGAGCCCGTTCTACCGTCGTCAGTGTCATTGCCAGCGCGGTGCTGGCCCTGCTGCTGCTCGCCGTACCGACAGCCGCCTGGGCCCAGGAGGCTGGTGGCGGCGGCGCCACCCACCACGGGGGCGGCGAGGCGGCCCTGGTGCTGCCCGACATGGGCAGCATCACTTTTCTCGGCGGCATCCCGGGCAGCACCCTGCTGACGGGCGGCATCGTGGTGTGCCTGCTGGGCCTGGTGTTCGGCCTGGTGATCTACACCCAGATGAAGAACCTGCCCGTCCACCGCTCGATGCGTGAGATCTCCGAGCTGATCTACGAGACCTGCAAGACCTATCTCATCACCCAGGGCAAGTTCATCCTGCTGCTCGAGGTGTTCATCGGCATCATCATGGTCGTCTACTTCGGAGTGCTGAGGCACTTCGAGCCGGCCAAGGTGGTGGTGATCCTGCTGTTCAGCCTGCTGGGCATCGGTGGCAGCTACGGTGTCGCCTGGTTCGGGATCCGCATCAACACCTTCGCCAACTCGCGCACCGCTTTCGCCAGCCTGCGCGGCAAGCCCCACCCCATCTACGCCATCCCGCTCAAGGCGGGCATGAGCATCGGCATGCTGCTCATCAGCGTCGAGCTGGTGATGATGCTGTCGATCTTGCTGTTCTTGCCGCACGACTACGCGGGCTCGTGCTTCATCGGCTTTGCCATCGGTGAGTCGCTGGGCGCGTCGGCGCTGCGCATCGCGGGCGGCATCTTCACCAAGATCGCCGACATCGGGTCGGACCTCATGAAGATCGTCTTCAACATCAAGGAGGACGACGCGCGCAACCCGGGCGTCATCGCCGACTGCACCGGTGACAACGCCGGCGACTCGGTGGGCCCCAGCGCCGACGGCTTCGAGACCTACGGCGTGACCGGGGTCGCGCTGATCACCTTCATCCTGCTGGCGATCAGCGACCCGACCACCCAGGTGCAGCTGCTGGTCTGGATCTTCGCGATGCGCATCATGATGATCGTCGCCAGCGGCCTGTCCTACCTGGTCAACGAGGCGGTCGTGAAGGCCCGCTACGCGGGCGCCGACAAGATGAACTTCGAGGCGCCGCTGACCCAGCTGGTCTGGATCACGTCGCTGGTTTCGGTGGCCATGACCTATCTGGTCTCGTACCTGCTGGTGCCCAAGCTGGGGCTGGGCGACGAGACCCTGTGGTGGAAGCTGTCGACCATCATCACCTGCGGCACCCTGGCGGGCGCGATCATCCCCGAGGTGGTCAAGGTCTTCACCTCGACCGAGGCCCGGCACGTGCGCGAGGTGGTGACAGCCTCGCGCGAGGGCGGACCATCGCTGAACATCCTGTCGGGACTGACCGCCGGCAACTTCAGCGCCTACTGGATGGGCATCGTCATCGTGGCGCTGATGGGCATCGGCTACGGGGTCAGCACCACCGGGCTCGAGCAGATCATGAAGGCGCCGGCGGTGTTCGCGTTCGGCCTGATCGCCTTCGGCTTCCTGGGCATGGGCCCGGTCACCATCGCGGTCGACTCCTACGGCCCGGTGACCGACAACGCCCAGTCGGTGTTCGAGCTGTCGGTCATCGAGAATATCCCGGGCATCAAGGAAGAGCTCAAGAAGGACTTCGGCTTCGACGTCAACTTCGAGCGCGCCAAGCACCTGCTCGAAGAGAACGACGGCGCCGGCAACACCTTCAAGGCGACCGCCAAGCCGGTGCTGATCGGCACCGCGGTGGTGGGCGCGACGACCATGATCTTCTCGATCATCATGAGCCTCACCCAGGGACTGTCCACCGATCTCGACAAGCTGTCGATGCTGCACCCGCCGTTCCTGCTGGGGCTCATCACGGGAGGCGCCGTCATATACTGGTTCACCGGCGCCTCGACGCAGGCGGTGTCGACCGGCGCCTACCGCGCCGTCGAGTTCATCAAGGCCAACATCAAGCTGGAGAACGTCGAGAAGGCGTCGATCGCCGACAGCAAGAAGGTGGTCGAGATCTGCACCCAGTATGCGCAGCGCGGGATGTTCAACATCTTCCTCACGGTGTTCTTCAGCACGCTGGCCTTCGCCTGCCTCGAGCCCTACTTCTTCATCGGCTACCTGATCTCGATCGCGGTCTTCGGACTTTACCAGGCGATCTTCATGGCCAACGCGGGCGGCGCCTGGGACAACGCCAAGAAGCTGGTCGAGGTCGAACTCAAGGAAAAGGGCACGCCGCTGCACGCCGCCACGGTGGTCGGCGACACCGTGGGCGATCCCTTCAAGGACACCTCGTCGGTGGCGATGAACCCGGTGATCAAGTTCACCACGCTGTTCGGCCTGCTCGCGGTCGAGCTGGCGGTTGGCCTGGACCGCACGCTCAGCGCCGTGCTGTCGGGCGCCTTTCTACTGATCTCGATGGTCTTCGTCTGGCGCTCGTTCTACTCGATGCGCATCAAGACCGACGCCGCCTCGTCTAGCAGCGCCGCCGCAAAAGCGGCCTGAGAGAGCCGCGCGGGGGGCGCGGCGATGGCTCCTGATTGCGGCTCCACTCTCTCCGTTGTGGGGCGGGGGGCTTGGGGGAGGTGGGGTATTGCGCCCGCGGGTCGGCGCCCTTACGCCGCCGGGCGGGGGGTGAACTCTCGATGACTGCTTTTGGTGTCTCCGAGCTCTTCCCCTTCCTTGACCATGAACGCCGGCGGCACGGGGGCGCCTGCGACGGCGGGCTGGCATCCTGCCTGCGGACAGGCAGGAGCGCCCGCTTAGCCCCCTCGGGCACAACACCCCACCTCCCCCAAGCCCCCCTCAACCCCACCACTACGTTCACTGCGCCTGCACGCCGCAGACGTCGGATCGGATCCAGACCGGATCAGATCAGATCGGACCGGATCAGATCGGACCGGATCAGATCAGATCGGACCGGATCAGATCGGACTGGATCAAATCGGACTGGATCAATCGGACTGGATCAAATCGGACTGGATCAAATCGGACTCAGATCTGATCTGATCCGATCCGATCCGATCCGATCCGATCTGATCCGATCCGATCCGATCGATCCGATCCGGTCCGACGTTTGCAGCGTTCAGGCGCAGTGAACGTAGTGGTGGGGTTGAGGGCGGGGTGGGGGAGGTGGGGTGTTCCTCTTGCGGGGCCTGAGGAGGCGCACCGGCCTGTCCGCAGGCCGGTTGCCAGCCGACGATCGGAGCGGCCCCCGTGCCGCCGGCGTTCAAGGTGAAGGAGGGGAAGAGCTCGGAGACACCAAAAGTAGTCATCGAGAGTTCACCGCCCGCCCGGCGGCGTAAGGGCCGCGTCCCCGCAAGAGGAACACCCCACCTCCCCCGACCCGCCCGCCCCACGACGGAGAGAGCGAAGCCGGAATCAGCGCGCCCCGCGCCCGGTGACGATGGCCGGCAGCGTGCGCAGCAGGATCGCGAAGTCGAGCGCCAGCGACCAGGTGTCGATGTACTCGAGGTCCAGCTTCATCCACTCGTCGAAGGTCAGATCGTTGCGGCCGCTCACCTGCCACAGGCAGGTCAGACCGGGGCGCATCGCCAGCCGGCGCCGGTGGCCGCCGTGCAGCGCCTGGGTCTCGGGCAGCACCAGGGGCCGCGGTCCGACCAGGCTCATGTGGCCGCGCAGGACATTGAAGAGCTGGGGCAGCTCGTCGAGGCTGGTTCGGCGCAGGACGCGGCCGAGCCGGGTCACCCGCGGATCGTTGGCCATCTTGAAGACCGGCCCGTCCATCTCGTTGTGCGCCTCCAGGTCGGCGCGTTCCTGCTCGGCGCCCAGGCGCATGGTGCGGAACTTGAGCATCGAGAAGGGCCGGCCGTAAAGGCCGCCGCGGCGCTGGACGTACAGCACCGGCCGGCCGAGGAAGATGCGCACCAGCACGGCGACCGCCAGGATCAGCGGCGCCAGCGCCACGATCAAGACCGCCGCCAGCACGCGGTCGAGCATGGCCTTGATCAGCAGCGCCGCGGAGTTGGTGCGGCGGCCGTAGTAGACCAGGAAGTGAGTGTGTCCGACCGCCTCGACCGCGGGCGGCGGCAGGTCGAGATCGCCGCGCCCGCCGTGGTCGATGGGTATGAACGCCGGCAGGCCGGCCTCGGCGCACAGCTCGACCAGCTCGCCGATCCGCTCGGCGGGCAAGGTCGGCGCCAGCACCACCTCGTCGATGGGACCGGCGCGAAAGCGCGCGCCCAGCTCGGCCAGGTCCAGGCTCTGACAGCGGTCGATACGGCGCCCGCGCAGGCGCTGCATCTCGGACGCCAGATCGTCGGAGGCTTCGCCGACCAGCAGGGCGCGCGACCCGCCCAGGTGGCGGATCACCCACCGGCGCTGCACCGCCTTGGCGATCAGCAGAATCACCGTCGACAGCACCATGAAGATGGCGATCAACGATCGGTTGAGCGCGGTCTGCGCCGCCACCAGGATGACCGCTATCACCGCCACGCCCCACATCTGGGTCTTCAGCACCAGCCGGATGGTTTCGGTGCGCGGCCCGGTCAGGTTCTGGTGCAGATGGATGCCGATGCGCTCCGCCGCGATCACCCAGGTGGGCAGGAACAGCAGCAAGAGATAAGCATACTCGCGCGCCTCGACCGGGGGCTTGAGGCCAGGGACGGCGCCCACCAGCCGAGCGTGCACCAGGTGCGCCAGCGGCAGCGCCGCGATCATCAGGAGCACATCCTCGATCAGGATCACCTGCTCGATCGATCGATCGCGGGTCACCGGAAGGCCCCGCCGCCGCGCACGCCCCGCTGGGCGCCGGGTTCGCGCGCCGCTTGACGCGCGAGCGCGGCCAGCGCGCCGCACAGCAACCAGAACAGAACGTAGGTGGGCGTGAACTCCAGAAAGTAGTCGAGGGTGCCGTGGATGAAGTAGGCGGCCAGGCCCGCGGTGACCCCGAGGCTCAGCGTGCGGCCGCCGCGCCCTTCCACCGCGCGACGCGCGGTGCGCGCCAGCGCCACCATGAGCGTGACCAGCGCCAGCACGCCGAGCATGCCCATGGTCGCCATGATCTCGACGTAAAAGTTGTTGGCGTGCAGCCGCTCGTCGGTGCCCACCCGGCCCAGGTATCGTCCGTAGACATGCCGGAAATTGTCGGGGCCGAGCCCGAGGATCGGGTGATCGCGGAAGGCGCGCGCGGCGGCGCTCCACAGCGCGATACGCGAGAACTCGTTGAACGAGTTGTCGTTCAGCATTCTGCGCGCGGAGCGGCCCTTGCCCTTGCGCGCCGCCGTGGGCGCGCCGACGGTCACCGCCTGCCACTGCCCGGGATCGCCGGTGTCGCTGAACCAGGTCACGTTCTCGTGGACCAGGTCCCACCATAAAAGGTAGCGCCCGGCGCGCGCCGGCGCCGTCACCGTCGCCACCACCTCGGCCCGGTCTCCCGGGGGCAGGTCACGTGGCAGCTCGGTACGCTCGCCGTCGAGGACGATCAGTTGCTCGGCGTCTTCGCTCATCCAGTGATAGCTGAGCTTGACCGGCTTGTCCCCCGCCGCTGGCCAGGGCAGGACCCCGGTGTTGTGGATCGAGAGCCGGACCTGGGTCCGGCCCCCGACCGGCAGCTCCGACGGCAAAGGCTCGGCGTCGGGCACTGGATCGATGCCCGAGCTGTACCAGCCGCCCTGGTGCCAGAAGCGCAGGCGCAGGGCCAGCAGGGGACTCACCCCTTGCGCGATCAACACCACGATCACCAGCGCCGCCGCCAGGCCGATCGAGAGCCGGCGCAGCACCCGCAGGTCGCGCGCCATCACCGCCAGGCCGAGCAGGACCACCATCGCGGTGATCAGACCCGCACGGCTGGCGGCGAGCACGATCGCGGTCACGAGCGACAGCGCGGCCAGCGCGGTCACGGCCAGCACGCGCCAGCCGAGCCGCGACTCCCACTCGCCGGCGGCGACCACGCCGGTGGCCACCAGCGCCGGCAGCACCGCCTCCAGGTACATGGTGGCGATGTTGGGATACTGGAACGGACCGCTCGCGCGTGCCAGGCCGAGGACGCCGAAGGTCTGGGCGTGGAAGGGACGCAGCAGCAGGGCGAAGCCGGCGCCGATCACCAGCTCGAGCACCATGAGCAGTGACGCCAGCACCGCGCCCGCGCCCAGAGCGGCCAGCGCGCGCCCGATCGCGCGCCGCGAATCCAGCAGGTCGGCCGCCGCCACGAAGAAGATCACGCCGCCCACGCTGCGCAGCGCGAACTTCACCGCCGCCGCGCGTTCGAACGGCGCCAGCGCCGCCGACAGCAGCAGGGCCAGCGACCACAGTCCGGCGGCGCGGTGCACCTCCGACAATCCGCGCCAGGTCGCCGGCTGGCGGAGCGCGCCGGCCCGGCCGCGTCCGGCCCACCAGGCGACGCAGCGCGCAGCCAACCAGGCCCCCACCGTCAGGTACAAGAACACCTCGACGCTGGAAAGCTTCAGCGGGCCGAGCGGCGCGACCGGTCTGACCAGCTCGAAGGGCAGGGCGACGGAGAGCGCGAGTAGGGCTGCTTGACTGATCCAGCGCAGCGCGGGCAGCAGCGCAACGAAGGGACTTTCTCTGTTCACAGGCGGCGGCAGTCTATCCCAGGTGTGAAAAGCGGCCCTATGCCAAAGTCGCTTCAGGTAGACTTTCGCGCGCCAGACCGGTCGACCTGAAATGAGCTCAGTTCTTTTCGCCCACGGGCACCTCCTTCGTTTCGACGCCAAGCAGTTCGCCATCGGCAAGCCCTACCCGCCGCTGGCCACCATCACTGCTGCGGCTCACCTTCGTTCCCTGGGACACCAGGTCGCGCTTTACGATCCGACCCTGGACGAGGACACGCATGGCTTTGCCGCGGCGCTCGATCGGGCGCGGCCGCAAGTTCTGGTCCTTTACGACGACGTCTTCAACTGGTTCACCAAGATGTGCCTGTCCCGGATGCGCGAGGCGGCGCTGGAGATGATCCGCCAGGCGCGCGCGCGCGGGGTGCGGGTCGTGGTCTCGGGACACGACGCGGCCGACGCGCCACAGGTGTATCTGGCGGCGGGCGCCGAATTCGTGGTGGTGGGCGAGGGGGAGATCACCATGGGCGAGCTGCTGGCGCGCATGTCGCGCGGCGCCGCGCCCGCGCCCGGGACAGGCGGCAGCGCCGCGGCGCGCATCCGCTACGACGACATCCCGGGACTGGTCTTCACGGATCTCGGCCTGCAGCGGCGCACGGGACCTCGCGCGCTGCTCAAGGAGCTGGACAGCCTGGCCATCGCCGCCTGGGACCTGGTCGACATTCCGCGCTACCGCGAGTTCTGGTTGAGCCACCACGGCTACTTCTCGCTCAACGTCGTCACCACCCGGGGCTGCCCCTATCTGTGCAACTGGTGCGCGAAGCCGGTCTACGGCAACACCTACCACATCCGTTCGGCCGCGCAGGTGGTCGAGGAGATCCGCCTCTTGCGGGCGCGCTACGCACCCGACCACCTCTGGTTCTGTGACGACATCTTCGGGCTCAAGAAGCGTTGGCTGATGCCTTTCGCGGAACAGATCGCCGCCGAGGGACTGGTGACGCCCTTTCTCTGTCAGACGCGCGCCGATCTGATGACCGAGGACAACGTCGATGCCCTGCGCCGCGCCGGCTGCGCCGAGGCCTGGTTGGGCGTCGAGTCCGGATCGCAGGCTATCCTGGATGCCATGGACAAGGGCATCACCCTGGCTCAGGTCCAGGGCGCGGTGTCGCGGCTGCGCGCCGCGAAAATTCGCATCGGATTTTTCCTGCAATTTGGCTACCCGGGCGAGAAGTGGCCCGAGATCGAGATGACCCGGCGTCTGGTGCGCGACCTGGCTCCTGACGAGATCGGGATCTCGGTCAGCTACCCGCTGCCCGGGACCAAGTTCCACGACCGGGTCAGCGGCCAGCTCGGGGAGAAGCGTAACTGGGAGCAAAGCAACGATCTGGACCCTCTCTTCCCCGGCGAATTCTCGCGTGCGTTCTATCACGCCCTGTCGCGTACAGTGCACGCGGAATTCCGGACGCGCCGCGCCCTGCGCGCCGCGCGCACGCTGGCGCGCCATCCGCTGGCGACCGACGTCCGTCGGTGGCGCGCGCTGGGCGGCCTGGCCGAGCTGCCGGTCTGGCTGGCGGGACGCGCGCGGCTGCGCTGGGCGCGCCCCGGCACTTAGGTCCTGGAATTTTTTCCGCCCGGCAGCCTGATCGAGACGCGCACCGGGTACCACCACCCAGGGGATAGGTGTGCGTCAGGTCCGCGTCAGGTTCTGCATGGACCTAGCGCCCCTCGGGTCATGAGTGCGGACCCCTTGGAAACATGAGCGAAATGGCGCATGGAAAGTACGCGAGGATGTCAGAAAGTCTAGACACACTGGAGACGATCGCTATACTGCGGCGCACATCGTCCCCAGAGTTGAAAAGGAGCGACCTCAAATGATTCGAAAGTTCTCGAGCTTGGCGATCTGGGTGGTTCTCGGCGTTGCGGTGGCTCTGGCACCGCTGGCGTGCAGCAGTGATTCGACCACGCCTGACTCGGGCTCGCCCGACACCGGTGTTGATCACGTCACGGCCGATTCGTCGACCCAGAGCTGAGCGTAACGCCGGTGCGGTTCGCTCGCGCGAGCCGCCCGGCTTTCGATAGCCTGCTTATTGCTAGAGATTGTCGCGACCCGAGTTGCGACCTGGCGCCGATGCGGCTCGTTTGAAGCCCTTCGCCGGTCTTTAGTCCAGCGGTCGCGTGTTCGGTTGATCGTTCGAATCGTCCGCTGCCTGCGCGCCTGCGTCCATCCGCGCGCCAGCGCTGTTTGATGTCGTCACGATCGTGGCGACCATGGATGATGGAGCCAGTCCGGCTCGGGTGCGCGAGCGCTGCCAGTCGATCTGCCAGCGCGTGCCGCGTTTGACCCAGTGCAACGGGCGCCGCGCCGGTTCCGGGGTCGCGAGCGCGAAATGGTAGAGGTGATCGACGCGCGTGTAGAAGCCACGGGTGTGCGGGCTGTCGGGGCAGCCGAGTCGAGTGGCGTCCAGGTGATGACAGAACTCGTGCAGCAAGGTGTTGAGCAGCGCCTTCGGGCTGGATACTTGCCCGCGCATCGCCGTCCGCATCCAGACCCGGATCCGTTGCAACGCCGGCGTGTAGTCTCCGAAGAGCTGGTAGGTGCAGACGCCGGCGGTGACCACGTGGGGCCGAACGCCTAGCACCTTCACCTCGGGCGTCGGCACTTCGTAAAAGCGGGCCAGCTCACCGAGCAGCGCGACGCACGCCGATCGCACCGGCGGCTTGTCTCCGCCCGCCATGGCCAGCGCGAGCTGCCGTGTCGCCGCGCGCGTCGCTTCGGGTGGCGGCAAGGTGAGGCGGGTGATGCCCTCACTCTTCACGAACTCAGCGCGCCGTTTCGCCCCGCGGGGCGGCGGATCTGTGATCACCGGCCGATTATAGCGAGTCGCCAGTCAGGCGTGAGCTATCAACCTGACGAATCCCCACGAATACGATTCATCCGTCGGCGTCAGCGTCGGCGTCGGCGTCGGCGATTCGGGCTCTGTCGCCGTTCGGGTCGCCCACGGTGACGCCGACGCCGACGCCGACGGGAAAGACGGCGCCGGACCGACTCGCGAACGAGATTCGCGGGGATTCGTCAGGCTATCAACCGACCCCCCCTGCCGAGATCAAGAGCGGCAGGGCGGCGGTCACGTGCTGGACGATGGTGTTGGCTTGCTCGCTGGTCAGGCCCAGCTCGACGATCGCGGGCGCGTCGGCGGCGGAGATGCCGTGCGCCCCCGGCATCACCTGCGCCGCGATCGCGTCGGCGGCGGCGCACAGGTGGGCGGCGAAGCGGGTCTTGCCGTCGGCGGTCTTGTAGTCGTGATGAAATTCGGCCGCCTCGATCACGCCGGGTGGCAGCTTCCAGGCGCGGCACAGAGCCGCGCCCACGCGCGTGTGGTGATAGTCGAGGCGGTCGCGGATGATCGGACCGTCGTTGGGGTCCTCGAGCATGCCCGGGACCAGCATGCCTTCCTGCACGCAGCGCTCGAGCAGGACCATCTCGCCGATGTCGTGCAGCAGGCCCGCGAGAAAACCATATTCGGATTCCACGCGCAGCACCTTGGCCAGCAGCCGCGCGGCCGCGGCCGAGGCCAGGGTGCGTCGTCGCAGCAGGTCGACGCGCGCCTCGAACCCGCGCACGCGGTACATGGTGGAGTTGGTGACCACCATGAGCACGACGTCGCGGACGGCGTCGAGCCCGATGCGCACCACGGCGTCGCGTACGCCGAGGATCGGCATGCGGGGCGCAAACATCGCCGAGTTGGCGATCGAGATCACCTGCGCGCTGATGAAAGGGTCGCGTGACAGCGTCCGCTCCATGGCGTTGGCGTCGGCGGTCGAGCTCGTGCACAGCGCCAGCGCCTCGGCCGCGACGTCGGGCAGGGAGCGGCGCAGCGCCTTGGTGTCGGTGACGATCGAGTCGGCATAGTGGTCGATGCGGATGAGCGCCATGTCGCCGATGGCGACCGTCTTGGTAGCGCGCGCGGAGGCCGCGCTGGTTCCGCTGCGGGTCGCTGTCGCCGAGCCGGGCGCGGTCGTGCTCTGGCCGGTGCGGGTCGCGTTCGGCGCCGTGGGGATCGCCGGCACGACGCCGGTGGCTCGCGCCGGAGGCACGGTGCCGGGAGCCGCCGTCTCACCTGTGCGAACGGTGCCGATGGTCACCGTGGAACGACCGTTTGGGCTGCCTGCCATGGCGACAAGACGCAACTCGGTAGATGAAGGCGAATACCTTAGCGGAGTGCAAGACGTACAGATTCGCAGGTCGCGATCATCGTCCGCGACGATCGCGCGCGCCGTCATCAAACTGACGCGCGCCCCTGCCGCGTCACCCTCCTGACGGGGATACGGAACCGCGAGCCGCGGTTTCCGCGGGCCGGCGGGCCGCCGGGGTCGCGGCGTGAAGGGTACGCCCCTTGCTACTCGGTGGAGACGGAGGCGTTTCCTTATGAGTGAAGATGAAGAGACCGGGGCAGCGGCTGCCCCGCCCGCCGGTAAGAGCAAGGTCCTGCCGATCCTGCTGGTCATCAATACGCTGCTCTTGACCGGTGTGCTCATCTTCGTGATGAAACGCCCGGCAGCGCAGGCCCACGTTGGCGCCGGGGCGGAAGGAAAGCCGGCGGCCGAGGGCCACGCCGAAGGAAAAGAGGAGAAGCCGGCCGGCGAGCACGGCGCCCCCGAAGAAGGCGGTGGCCCCGGGCCGAGCATCCGCTTCGACAACTTCACCGTTCAGCTCAAGTCGCTGGACGTGGATCGCTATGCCCACCTCGGGCTGGAGATCGAGGTTTCCGACGAGGCCACCAAGGGCCGCGTCGAAAAGAAGGTCGCGCCCATCCGCGACCTGATCCTGAGCTACCTCAGCGACCGAACGCCCGACGAGCTGCGCGGCAGCGATGGCCTCAAGCAGATGAAGGAGGCGATGATCAAGAACCTGGAAGAGCTGATCCCCGGACATCGCGTCCGCGCCGTCTACATCACCGACTTCATCATCCAGTAGGACCTACGCCCATGACATCGCCCCTGGACCAAAGTGAAGTCGATGCATTGATGGCGGCCATCCAGGATGGCCGCGTCGGCGCCGATCCGGGGGAAGAAGAGGGCAGCGCGCCCGCGCTGACCTACGACCTCACCAGTCAGGATCGCATCATCCGGGGTCAGATGCCGACCCTGGACTCGATCAACGAGAAGGTCGCGTCGATCTTCGGCACCAACCTGGCGGGACGCACCCGCCTGGATCTGCGAGTGGCGCCGGCGGCGTCGACGCTGATGCAGTTCGGCGACGTGAGCAGCCTGTTCGGCGCGGGCAATTCGGTCTGGATCATGTCGATGGGACCCGGGCACGGCCAGGCGGTGCTGATGGTCGAGGTGCCGTTGGCCCGCACGGTGCTGGCCGGCGCGCTCGGTGATCGCACGGCACGAAGCGACCCTTCCTCCGACGACGGCCGCACCGACCTGACCAACGTCGAGCGCCGCGTGCTCAAGAGCTTGCTGGGCGTCTTCTGCGATGCGCTGGGGCAGGGCTGGGCCGAGGTGCTGCGCTTCCGCCCGGAGATCGTGCGCAACGAGTCCGATCCGCGCATGGCGATGATCTGCGGACCCAACGACCTGACCATCCTGTGCGCCTATGAGATCACCGGCGTGGCCAACGGGCGCATCCAGCTGGCGATCCCTTACGCCACGGTCGAGCCGGTCAAGAAGTCGCTGATCTCGCCGCCTCGCCAGGGCAAGCAGACCGACGCGCGCTTCGTGAACGCCTGGGCCAGGGACCTGCACAACGTCAAGGTCGACATGCGCGTCGAGATCGGCCGCGCCAAGATGACCTTTGCCAAGCTGCTCGAGCTCAAGGTCGGCGATTTGATGATGCTCGACGGCAGCGAGTCGTCGCCGCTGCCGATCTACGTGCAAGGCCGGCCCAAGATGACCGGCTTGCCGCGGGTGGTGGGCGGCAGCATGGCGGTGGTGGTGGAACAGGGTTTGCGTCCGCTGCAGGGGCTGGAGCCAACCGGCGGCGCCAACGCCGCCCCGGGAACCTGAAGGTCAGACCAGTCAGGCAAGAAGAAGGAGATCCATGGAATCCAATGACAACAACAGCGGCGAAAACCCGCGGCGCCTCGACCTGCTGCTGGACGTGCCGCTCGACATCGCCGTCGAGCTCGGTCGGGCCCGGATGTCGATCCAGGATCTGTTGACGCTGGGCCCAGGCTCGGTGATCGAGCTCGACAAGGTCGCCGGCGAGGCGCTGGACATCCTGGTCAACGACCGGCTGGTCGCGCGCGGCGAAGCGGTGGTGGTCAACGACAAGTTCGGTGTGCGTATCACCGACATCGTGAGCCAGGCCGAGCGCATCGCGCGGTTGCGATGAAGCACTTGGGAAAAAACAGAAAGGATGGGTGGTCATGATCGGTGCTGCGCTTCTGATTCCCGTGGGTCTGCTGGTTACCCAGGTCACCATCTCCGAGGTCAGCGCCGAGCGTGAGGGCGGACGCATCGCCATCACCGTCAAGGGTGACGCGATGATCGACCCGGAGGCGGCGAGCGCCACGCTGGGCGAGGGCCGCCTCTATCTGTACGTGCGGGACGCGCGTGTGCGCGAGGCCAACCGAGCCTGGGACAACGACGTCGCCGAGGGCGCCGAGGAGATTCGCGCCCACCGACACCGGCTGAGAGTCGAGCTGGCGATACCGCTTGGCGACGGCGCCTGCCAGGGTCCGGTCGAGTTCGAGAAATCACCCGGTGGCCTGCGCGCGCTGGTCGCGTGTGACGGCGGGTCGCGGCCCAGCGTCGCGCGCGCCAAGGAACCTGCGATGCTCAAGCCGGCGCCCCGGGCCGACGCTGTCGCCAGGACCGTGGTCCCCGCGGCGCTGTCGGCGAGCGACGCCGCCGCGCTCAAGGCCAAGCTGGCGCTGGGTCCCGACGAGAACGCCGGCGACGACCTGCCCGCCCAGGCCACAGGCCCCAAGAAGACAGCCGGCGCCCCCATGGCCGGGTCCAACCCGAAGCCGATCGCGCCGCCCGCCAAGGAGGTCGCCAGTGATCTGAGGTTCGGGCCTCCTTCACCCGCCCAGGTCGCGCCCCAGTCTCCCGTCGTCGGCGGCGCCGGCGTCGGCGTCAGCGTCGGCGTCGGCGTGATCGATCCCAAGCTGAACCCCCTCGTTCCCGCGGCTGCGGCGCTCCCGCGGACGCCGACGGCAATGCCGAACAACCCGCCCGCCTCCAGCAGCGCGGGCGGTGGTCGCGTGGTGCTCGCCGGCCTGGCCTTCCTCGCGGTGGCGATCGCGGCCTTCTTCTTCTCGCGCCGGCGGCGCACGGTCACCCGGCACATCGAGATTCTCGAGACCGCCAGCCTGGGCCCCAAGCGGGCGCTGGTGGTGGCGCGTGTGGGGCGGACCCGCCTGATCCTGGGCTCCAGCGAGGCAGGTATCACCCTGCTCCAGGAGCTGCCCGACACCAGCGAGCTGAAGGTCGAGAGCCTGGCCGCCCGGATCATCGAGTCGATGCCTGCGGCCGAGGACGCCGCCTGGGATGCCATGGTGACCGCGACGCTGACGTCGCCCGCCGGGGCGCCGGCCGTGACCGCCTCGCCGCCGGCGCCCACTCCCACTCCCTGGCCGGATCTGGTCAGCGCGCCGCCGCTGGCGGTCGCGCCGCCACCCGCCAGCAGGGCGGTCCCGGTGGCGATGACCTTCGAGCCGACCATGAAGATCGAGGTCGAGGAGGCCCCCAACCCGACCTCCGCCATCAGCCTCGATCCGGGCGAGCCGCACCCGGTCGGTCAGGCCGGGTTGCTGGCGCGCCTGTTCCGCAAGGGCACGCCCGCCAACGATGGGCGGGTCTCGCTGCCGCGCTTCCAGGACTACCTCGAGGATAGCTTCGAGGACCAGGAGCTGCGCCGCAAGCTGGCGCTGGGCCTGTCCGGGAGGGTTCGTTGAACGCAGCCCACCCCGCGCTCGGAGCCGCCGACGCCTTGACCCAGGTCGCGCGCAGCGGCGCCGAGATGGCGCTCGCGGGCGGCGGCTCGTCGGCGGTCAAGATCTTCCTGCTGGTGACGGCGCTGTCCTTCGCGTCGGCGCTGGTGCTGTCGCTGACCTGCTTCACCCGCATCATCATCGTGCTGTCGTTCCTGCGCCAGGCGCTGGGCACGCCGCAGCTGCCACCCAACCAGATACTGGCCGGGCTGTCGCTGTTCCTCACCGTCTTCATCATGGCGCCCACCGCCAGTCGCGTGCACCACGACGCGCTCGGTCCCTATCTCGACGACAAGATCGACGCCAGCACGGCGCTGGAGCGCGGGCAGGGGCCCTTGCGCGACTGGATGCTCAAGCAGACGCGGGACGACGATCTGCGGCTCTTCTTCGAGATCTCCGGTCAGGCGCGGCCCACACGCGGGGACGCGATGCCGATGACGGTGGTGATCCCGGCCTTCATGATCTCCGAGCTCAGCACCGCTTTTCGCATGGGCCTCTATCTGTTCGTGCCGATGCTGCTGGTCGACGTCCTGATCGCGTCGGTGTTGATGTCCCTGGGCATGATGATGGTGCCACCACAGATGATCGCGCTGCCTCTCAAGATCGGGATCTTCCTGCTGGCCGGCGGCTGGCATCTGGTGGTCTCGTCGCTGGTGCGGAGCTTCGGCTGATGGAGGTCGTACCTGCCGCCCTGATGCGCGAGGGCTTCACCCTGCTGGCCTCGACCGCCGGCCCATTCATCGGCGGATTGCTGCTGGTCGGGCTGATCGTGGGCATCCTGCAGGCCGCCACCCAGATCAACGATCCCGCGGTCGGCTTCCTGCCGCGGCTCGCCGTCGCACTGCTGGGGGCGTGGGCCCTCGGGCGCTGGGTGCTGGAGCGATACGCGCACTTCCTGGCGGACGCGATGCAGAGGATGTCGGCACGGTAGGATTCCGGTCCGGCCGGCCTCGTTTTCCGTCGAAAATGGGATCGTCGACGGTGACGTCGACGATCCCACTTTCGCCAGGTGGGGGAATGAAGTGGAACGGTTATCGCAAGTACTTCCCCGCGTGCCCTCCGACGCCGGCTTTCTGACACCGACCCTGTTCGGGTTCTTGCTCGTGTTGTTCCGGTGTACGGCGCTCTGCTCGGTGGCGCCGTTGTTCGCGATGAAGGCGGTGCCACGGCGCGCGAGGATGGGGATGGCCTTCGTCCTGGCGTTCGCGGCGTTCTCGGGCGCCGGTTTCCCGACGTTCGTGCCGCCCGCGGGTGGGGGCATCGGGGCGCTGCTCGGCGCGGCCGTGATGGAGACGCTGATCGGCCTCACCGCCGGGCTGGCGGCCAGCTTCGCCATCGACGCTGCCAGCGCGTGCGGGCAGCTCGCCGCGACGTCGATGGGACTTTCGTATGGTTCGGTCATCGATCCGCTGCACGGCGCGGATTCGACCGCGATCGCCGAACTGCTCTCGATGTTCTCGGTGGCGGCGCTGGTGGCCTCCGGGATGCACCGCGAGGCGATCGCCTGGCTGTGCCGCTCGGTCATCGCCATCCCGCCGGGAGCCACCGCCGGCGTCGACCCGAACGCGCTGGCCGGCGCGGTGATCAGCCAGGGGATCAGCGCCACGGCGCTGGCGGTCCGCATGGCGTTCCCGATCATGGTCGCC
The DNA here is from genome assembly GCA_035696125.1 of Polyangia bacterium. Classification (GTDB taxonomy): domain Bacteria; phylum Myxococcota_A; class Polyangia; order Fen-1088; family Fen-1088; genus DASRQZ01. The sequence continues at coordinate 93,224 of DASRQZ010000213.1, read as the reverse complement.
GTGCTCTTCGGCCACGTCGCCCTCGGCGTCGTGGGCCGCACGGCGCCGCAGCTGAGCATCAACACCATCGGCTTCTGTATCACCATCATCGCCGGCGGCGCGGCGCTTTACGTGCTGGCGCCGCCCATCGCCGAGCTGGCGGCCCGCACTGCTACCGCGGCTTTCACCGGCGGGGGCGTGTAGGGACCGACCATGGCGGACGACTCCGATGAAAATGACAAGACCGAAGCGGCCAGCGCCAAACGCGTCGCCGAGGCAATGGAAGAGGGGCAGATCCCTCTGGGACGGGAGATCAACGCCGTCGCCGCCTTTGCCGTCGGCACCGCGGCCCTGATGACGGTGGGCGTGCCGCTGCGCGACTCACTCATCCGCCTGTTCGCCGCCAGCGCGGGCGGCCTGGCGTCGCCCGATCTCGTGCGCCTGCTGCCGCTGATCGCGCGCCCACTGGCGCTGGCGCTGGCGGCTTGCGCGGCGGCCGGTGCCGCGGGCGCGATCGCCTATCTGGTGCAAACCCGCGGCCGCATCTGGCCGCATCTGGTGCTGCCCGACCTCAGCAAGGTCTTCAGCGGCGGCAAGCTGGGCCAGGTCTTCAGTAAGCAAGTGTGGGTCGACCTGGCCTTCGCGCTCGTCAAGGTCGTGACAGTGGGCGCGACCATCTGGTCGTGCATGCGCGACGAGTTCATGACGCTGCCGGCGCTGCTGTACGCGCGCACCGACGTGCAATTCGGCATGCTCTTCGGTCCGCTGTGCAAAGGAGCGGTCAAGGTCCTGACGGTGATGGGGTTGTGGGCCGGCGTGGACATTGCACTAGCCCGTTATCGCTTCAACAAGAAGATGAAGATGACCAAGGCAGAGGCGCGGCGCGAGGCAAAGGAGGACGAGGGCAACCCGATGATGAAGGCCAAGCGCCGACGCCGTCATCGCGAGCTGTCGCGCGGACGCGCCGCCGTCGAGGTGCCCCGCGCCGACGCGCTGATCGTCAACCCGACCCACATCGCGATCGCGATCCGCTATCGCGCCGGCGAGGACAGCGCCCCGCGCGTGACCGCCAAGGGCAAGGGCGTGCTGGCCGAGACCATGCGCGATCTCGCGCGCGACAACGGGATCCCCATCGTGGAGAACATCCAGCTGGCGCGCCTGCTGTGGAAGCGGGTCAAGGTCGGCAAGGGGGTGCCGTCCGACACATTCAAGGCGGTGGCCGCGGTGCTGGCGTACGTCTATCGGCTCACCGGCCAGCGCGGCAGCGCGGCCGGAGGCGGACGGTAACCAGTGGACAACCCGAAGCAGAATACCGGTCAAGGCTTGCTCGCGATCGCCGTCCTCGGCGTCCTGGCGATCCTGATCCTGCCGCTGCCGCCGCTGGCGCTCGACATCCTGCTGTCTTTCAACATCGCGGTGTCGGTGCTGATCCTGCTGGTCTCCCTCAGCCTGGAGCGGCCGCTCGACTTCTCGGTCTTCCCGTCGCTGTTGCTGATCACCACCCTGTTCCGCCTGGGCCTGAACGTCGCCACCACGCGCCTCATCCTGCTCAAAGGCGGGGAGGGGTCGCACGCCGCCGGCGACGTGATCGAGACCTTCGGCCGCTTCGCGGTCGGCGGCAGCCTGATCGTGGGCGCCGTGGTCTTCCTGATCCTGCTGGCGGTCAACTTCTCGGTCATCACCAAGGGCTCCGGTCGCGTGGCCGAGGTCGCGGCGCGCTTTACCCTGGACGCCTTGCCCGGCAAGCAGATGTCGATCGACGCCGACCTGGCCGCTGGCCTGATTGACGAGCGCGCGGCCAAGATTCGCCGCTCGAGCCTGGAACGCGAGATCGAGTTCTTCGGCGCCATGGACGGCGCCAGCAAGTTCGTGCGCGGCGACGCGGTCGCCGGCCTGATCATCACCGCCATCAACATCGTGGGCGGCTTGCTCGCCGGCATGATCCGCGATCACATGTCACTGGCCGCCGCCGTCGAGTCGTTCACCATCCTCACCATCGGCGACGGCCTGGTGTCGCAGATGCCGGCGCTGCTGATCTCGACCGCCGCCGGTATCGTGGTCACCCGCGCGGGCGCGGGCGCGCACCTCGGCCTGGAGATCGGCGGCCAGATCTTTGGCCGCTCGCGCACGCTCACCTATACGGCCGGCGTGCTGGGCGCGCTGGCAGCGGTTCCGGGCATGCCGACCATCCCGTTCGGCCTGCTGGCGCTGGGCGCCTATCTCCTTTCGCGCCGGCGCGAAAAGCCGGAGAGCGAGCGACGCGCGGCCGAGGCGGCCGCCGCCGAGGCGGGCGGCCCCAAGCCCGAGCGCATGCAGGACCTGATCACGGTCGACGCCATCGAGCTCGAGGTCGGCCACGGGTTGCTGCGCCTGATCGATCTCGACAAGGGCGGCGAGCTGCCGGGCCGGGTCACCGCCCTGCGCAAGCAGATCGCGACCGATCTCGGCGTGGTGCTGCCACCCGTGCACCTGCGCGACAACCTGCGCCTCGAGCCCAACGAGTACCGCATCCGCCTGCGCGGCGTCGAGGTGGGCAAGGGCACCGCCTACGTCGATCGCTTGATGGTGCTCGACCCATCGGGCGGCACGCCCCAGGTCGCGGGCCTGGACGGCATCTCTGCCAAGGAGCCGGCCTTCGGCCTCACCGCGCTGTGGGTGGTTCCCACCGATCGCGCGCGCGCCGAGTCCGCCGGCCTGACCGTGGTCGACCCACCATCGGTGATGACCACCCACCTGTCCGAGGTCATCCGCCGCAACGTCGCCGAGCTGGTGGGGCGGCAAGAAGTGCAGGAGCTCTTGGGCGCGATCGGTAAAGAGGCGCCCAAGCTGGTCGAGGACGCGATCCCCGGGACCATCACCCTGGGCGAGCTGGTACGGGTGGTCCGCGGCCTGCTGCGTGAAGGGCTCTCGGTGCGCGATCTGCGCACCATCCTGGAAGGGGTCGCCGACGCCGCCCCGCGCAGCAAGGACACCGCCTTCCTGGTCGAGCAGGTGCGCCGCCGGCTGTTCCGGCAGATAACGGCGCGCGTCTCCGACGGCGCGGGCGTGGTCCGCGCGGTCACCCTCGACCGGGTCGCCGAGGACACTCTGCGGCGCAGCCTGGGCCAAAGTGACGGCGAGGCCACGCTGGCGCCCGACATCGAGACCGCGCGCCGCCTGGTGGGCGCGCTCGAGGACCGCGCGGCGCGCTTCGCGGCCGAGGGACAGCCCACGGTGATCATCGCGCCGCCCGACCTGCGCCGCCCCCTGTTCGACTTCGCCTCGCGTTTCGTGCCCGACCTTTCGGTGATCACCGCGCGCGAGCTGGTGCCCGGCACCTCGGTCGAGCCGGTCGCGACCATCGATCTCTCGGCCCCCGCGCTGGGACGCGCCGCATGACTTCACCTGACCTCCACGCCCCGAGCAGCCCTCAAGGAGCCTGAAAAACATGAACGCCCACACGAACGTGAGGACCTTCCGCGCACCCGACGCGCGCGCCGCCCTGTCCGCGGTCCGCGCCGCCCTGGGCGGCGAAGCGGTCATCCTGGAAACCCGCGAAGTCGCGGCCGGCCTGTTCGGCCGCGCCCAGATCGAGGTGACGGCGGCCGGCCCCGCCGCCAGCGCGCCCGACGCCCGGCGCGCGGCCGCCTTCGAGGACGCCCCGTTGCACGGGACGCGCGGCAAGCGCGCCGCGGCCTACGCCGGCGGAAACGGGGGAGACCTGCAATCGGAGGTCACGGCGCTGCGCCGGCTGGTCGAGGACATGCGGCAGCGCATGCCGCCGGCCGCGCGGCCCGCGAGCAACGCGGGTGGTCCGCGCGAGATCGGGGGCATGGTCGACGACGAGGCGCCGCGCTTCAGCAGCGAGGAGCTGCGCACCTACAGGCACCTCATCCGGCGCGGCATGGAGGAGTTCCTGGCGCGCGGGCTGGTCGAGGAGGCGCGCCGCCTGGGCGCGTCCAGCGGCGATGAGATCGAAGAAGCGGTCAAGACCTCGATGCGCAAGCAGATGGCGCCCGCGGCCGCCCCCTGGCTGGCCGAAGGGCGGCGCACCCTGGCCCTCATCGGCCCGACCGGGGTCGGCAAGACCACGGCGATCGCCAAGATCGCGGCGCGGGCACTGCTGGAAACCCGATTCAAGGTGGCTCTGATTACGGTCGATACGTACCGGGTGGGAGCGAGTGACCAGTTGGCCCGCTACGGAAACATCATGGGGATCCCGACCCACGTCGCCCGCGACCGCGCCGCGCTGGCCGCGGGCGTCGAGCGCTTTCAGGACGCCGACCTGGTGCTGATCGACACCGCGGGCCGCTCCGACAACCAATCGCTGGCGGAGCAGACCTCGCTGCTGCGCTCGGTGCCCCAGATCGAGCTGCAGCTGGTGCTGTCGGCGGCTGCCGGCGGTCGCGAGCTGGGCGCCATCGCGCGCCGCTACCGGGCCATCGCGCCCGAGCGGATGATCCTGACCAAGCTCGACGAGGTCGACGGGTCGGCCGGGATCTACTCGGCGCTGTCGGCGCTGCCACGCCCGGTGTCGTGCATCAGCGACGGCCAGCGCGTGCCCGAGGACATTCACGCCGTCACCGGGCCCGACCTGGTGCGGATCGTTTTCGGACCCTGAAGGTAAAGGTAGAGGAGCGCTCGAAACGTGGCGGATCAGGCAGACAGCCTACGGAGCATGGCGGCGGATGGGCGGTTGACGCGCCCCGCGCTCAAGGTATTCGCGGTCACCAGTGGCAAGGGAGGGGTGGGCAAGTCCAACGTCGCGGCCAACCTGGCGATCCACATCGCCAAGACCGGCAAGCGCGTGCTGGTCATCGACGCCGATCTGGGCCTGGCCAACATCGAGATCCTGTTCGGACTCAAGCCGCGCTTTCACCTCGGCGACGTGCTCGGCGGCGGCCGGCCCATCAACGAGGTCCTGGTGCAGGGCCCGCATGGCATCTGCCTTTTACCCGCGGGCTCGGGCATCCAGAGCTTGACCCAGCTCAGCGACAACGAGAAGAGGCAGTTCATCACCGCCCTGGATCCGCTGGAGGATCTCTTCGACGTGGTGTTCATCGACTCGGGCGCGGGCATCGGCGACAACGTGCTGTTCTTCGTGGGCGCCGCGCAGGAGGCGATCCTGGTCGTCAACCCGGAGCCGACGGCGCTCATCGACGCCTACGCCGTGGTCAAGGTGCTGTCGCAGCAGGCTGGCGTGCAGAGTTTCAGCGTCATCGTCAACCCGGTGGTCGACGAGCTGGCGGCGCGCGGGATCTTCAACAAGCTGACCACGGTCACCAACCGCTTTCTGACCGCGCGCATGCGCCACCTGGGCTACATCCCGCGCGACGAGAACTTCCACCGCGCCATCATGGCGCAGCGGCCGCTGGTCGACATGTTCCCGAGCTCGCCGGCGAGCCGCGCGCTGGGTGACATCGCGGTGCGCCTGCTCGACGGTCCGCCCGCCAGCAAGCTCGACGGCGGTCTCAAGGTCATGTGGCAGCGCCTGCTGCGGGAGTCGGCTCCGCCTGCCGGTTGACGCCATGATTCGACGCGCCCTGGCCACATATACTTCGGCGACCGCCGACGCCGACGAGTTGATTCAGCGCTACGCGCCGATCATCGATCGGGCCGCGCGCCGGATCGCGCTGCGCACCGGGCTCAAGAGCGCGTTCGACGACCTGTGGTCGGCGGGCGCGCTCGGGCTGCTGGAGGCGGCGCCGCGCTACGACGCCACGCGCGGGGTCAGCTTCGAGACCTTCGTCGAGCACCGCATCCGCGGCGCGATGCTGGACGAGCTGCGCCGCATGGACCACCTGCCGCGCCGGCTGCGCTCGCGCACCGACGACGTACAGAAGGTCAAGCAGCGCCTGGCTGGTCAGCTGGGCCGCGACGCGACCACCGAGGAGGTGGCGCAGGCCATGAACATCGATATGGAGGAGCTGAGCGGCCTCGAGACCCTGCTCGAACCGCACGTGCCGCTCGACAAGGCGGCGCACGTGCTGGCCTCGGGCGGTGAGGATGGGACATCGAACGCCGCCGAAGACCACATCGCGCGCGCGCAGATGGCCAAGGCGCTGTCCGAGAGCTTCAAGAAGTTGCCCGAGCGGCTGCAGACCGTCATGGGCCTGCACTACGTCGAAGGGCTGACCTACCGTGAGATCGCCAAGATGCTGGACGTCAGCGAGCCGCGCGTGTGCCAGCTGCACGCCGATGCTCTGAAACGGCTGCGCGCCACCATGCCGGATTTCGCGCTCGGGAGCGCGGGGGGGTGAATCAGATGGATGTCAGCCTGCGCAGCGAGAGGGCCTCGGAGCGCCGGCACTGCATCCTGTTCGTCGACGATGAGCCGGGCATGTTGAAGGCGTTCGAGCGGCTGCTGCACCCCGAGCGCCACCGCTGGGAGATGATCTTCGCCGGCTCGATGTCGGCCGCGCTCGACAAGCTGGCCGAGCGGGCCGTGGACGTGCTGGTGACCGAGGTGCGGCTCACGGGCGCCAACCCACGGCAGGGCGTGGAGCTGCTCGACAGGGTCAAGCGCGACCACCCGGGCGTGACCCGCATCGTCTTCACCGCGCCCGGTGACCGCGACACATCGACCCGCCTGGCCGGCATCGCCCACCAGTTCCTGGCCAAGCCCTTCGACGTGCTGGGCTTGCGCGACACCCTGGCGCGCGCCTGCACGGTGCGCGAGCTGCTGGAACGGCCAGCGATCCGCGACGCGGTCGGCAGCATCTCGGCGCTACCGGTGGTGCCCGCGCTGTATCTGGAGCTGCAGAACGCGCTGCGCGACCCGCGCGCCGACCTCAAGAAGATCGCGGGCGTCGTCGAGCGCGACATCGGTATGTCGGCCAAGCTGCTGCAGCTGGTGAACTCGGCCTTCTTCGGCGTGCGCAGCAGCAACGGCGCGCCCATCGCCAGCGTGGAGCAGGCCGTGATGCTGCTGGGCATGAACACCGTCCAGCATCTGGCGCTGGCGTCGGCGATCTTTTCGGCTTACGACGTGCGCGACGACTTCTACGGTGTGTCCCTGGCGATGCTGCAGCAGCACTCGCTGCTGGCCGCGCGCATCGCCGCGCGCCTGATGACGGTCAAGCAAGACCGCGACGAGGCCTTCGTCTCGGCGCTGCTGCACGACGCCGGCAAGCTGGTGCTGGCCAACCGCTTCCCCGAGGCCTACCGGCGCATCGCTCTGCAGGCATCGCGTGAGGGCTTGCCGCTGACGCTGCTGGAGAGCGCGGAGTTCGGCACCTCGCACCCCGAGGTGGGCGCCTACCTGTTCGGGATCTGGGGCTTGCCCACCGTGGTGGTCGAGGCGGTGGCCTTCCACCACGACCCGTCGGCAGCCGGGCGCAGCAAGTTCGACGTCAGCGGCGCGGTTCACATCGCCGACGTCCTGGCCCACGAGATGACCACGCCGGCCAACGAAGGCACGGGCAAGCGCGCGGTCTTCGACGGCGCCTACCTGGACGCAGCCGGCCTGGTCGGCAAGCTGCCCGCCTGGCGGGTGATGGCGGCCGGGCTGGTCGGGGAGACATAACCGGTGAGCGGCGGCCGCAGCCCCGCGCCGACCTCGACCTCGACTTCGAGCCCGCCCTCGTCGGCAGCCGAAGCCAGCAGCCCCGCCGCGCGCGCCGCGCAGCTGTTGCAACTGGGAGCGGCGGCGCAGCAGCGGAGCGACCAGCAGGGTGCACTGGATTGCTACCTGCGCGCGATCGAGGCGCGACCCGACGATTGGGTGGGCCACACCTGCGCCGGCACGGCGCTGAAGGCGCTGGATCGACTGGGCGAGGCGATCGCGAGCCATCGCCGCGCCGTCGAGCTGGGCGGTGACCACCGCGCGCTGTCCAATCTCGCGCTGGCCTATCGCGCCGCCGGGCGCCTCGACGAAGCGATCGCCACCTTGCAGTCGGCGGTCGCGCGGGCGCCCGAGGTGGCCGATCTCCACGGCAACCTGTCGGGCCTGCTGCTGGCCGCGGATCGGCCGGCGGAGGCGGAGGCGGCGGCGCGCGCGGCGGTGGCGCTGGCCCCCGCCGACGCGCGTTTCGAGACCAACGTCGGGTACGCGCGCAAGGAGCAGGGCGATCTGGCCGGCGGCGCGGAACACCTCCGGCGCGCCATCGCCCACGACCCCGCCAACGCAGACGCGCACTGGAACCTCGGCCTGACGTTGTTGACGGCGCCGGCCTCGGGCGACGAGGAGCGGCAGGGCTGGGCTGAGCTGGAGTGGCGGCACCAGATCGCTGGCTTGCGCGTCGCGCTCACCGCGGAGAGCGCCGCGATTCCGCGCTGGAATGGCCAGGCGCTTGCCGGCCGCCGACTGCTGCTGCAGGCCGAGCAGGGGTTGGGCGATACCTTGCAGCTGGCGCGCTACGCGCGTGCCGCCAAGCAGCTCGGCGGCGCGGGTGAGGTGATCCTGGAATGCCAGCCGGCCCTGAGCGCGCTGCTGACCCGCTGCGCGGGGGTCGACCGGATCGTGGCGCGCGGCGCCAGCTTGCCGGCCGTCGATGTGCGCGCCGGCCTGTTCAGCGTGCCGCCCTGGCTGGGCGGCCGGGCGGCCACCGGCGCGAACGGCGAGGGCGGCGCGCCCTACCTTCACGCCGACCCGGCGCGCATCCGGCAGTGGCGGGCGCGTCTGGACGAGCTGACCGGTGGCGCGCGCTTCCGCGTGGGCATCGCCTGGCAGGGAAACCGCCGCTACCGCGCCGACGGACGGCGATCGATCCCGCTGGCCTCCTTTCAGCCGCTGGTGCGCGCGGCGCGCGCCGCGGGGGCGGCGGTCGTCAGCCTGCAGCACGGGGACGGCCGCGAACAGCTGGGCACGCTGTCCGCCGATCCCCGGGTCATCGACCTCGGCCCATCGCTGGATGCCGAAGGCGCCTTCCTGGACACCGCGGCGGTGATCGCCGGGCTCGACCTGATCGTGACTTCGGACACAGCGATCCCGCACCTGGCGGGTGCGCTGGGCGCGCCGGTCTGGTTGGCATTGGCCCACTTGCCCGACTGGCGCTGGGGCACGGCCGGTGAGAGCACGGACTGGTACCCGACCATGCGCCTCTTTCGCCAGGCCGAACCCGGTGACTGGTCCGCGGTGTTCGCCCGCATCGGAGCCGCGCTGGCGGAGCGCCTCACCGCCGGCCAGCGAGGAGTGGCGCCATGAGGCTGGAGGTGCCGATCGGTCCGGGCGAGCTCATCGACAAGATCACCATCCTCGAGATCAAGGCCGTGCATCTGGTCGCGCCGGACAAGCTGGCCAACGTGCGCGCAGAGCTGGCGGCGCTGGTGTCGGCGCGCGACGTGACCCTGCCCGCGTCGCCCGCGTTGACCCAGCTGAGCGCTGCGCTCAAGCAGGTCAACGCGACACTGTGGCGGGTCGAGGATGAGATTCGCGACTGCGAGCGGGCGGGCGACTTCGGCCCGCGCTTCGTGGCGCTGGCGCGAGCGGTCTACCGCACCAATGATGAACGGGCCGCGCTCAAACGCCGCATCAACGATCTCCTCCACGCTGACATCGTCGAGGAGAAGTCTTACGCGGCGTATTGAGCGCCGCGCGCGGTGAGGTGGTCTCGACCGCGCGACACCGTCTCCGTGGGCTGCGCGCCGGCGGCTACTGGGTCCCGCTCGGCGGCTGAACCTTGATGTTGTCTTCGACCCGCACGACGCCGGTCAAGGTCTGGGCCAGCTCCAGCGCGCGCTGGCGCGCCGATTCGGACGGGACCGTGCCGGTCAGGCTGACCACGCTGTTGTTGGTCTGCACGCGCACGCCGCGCGTCTTTTCCTCTGCGACCAGCTCGGTCTTGAGACGGGCGGTGATGGCCGCGTCGCTGACCGTGGCCTTGGCCCCCTCGCTGCCGACCTTGAGCTGGTTGTCGACCTGGTTCACGCCCTTGACCATCGCCAGCTTGGCGGCCTTGATCCTTTCGAACTCCGTGTCGACCGTACCTTTGAGGGTCGCCACCCCGTTGTCGACGGTGGCCTGCAGCCGATTGTTCTTGAGATCCGTGTCCTGCATCCAGCGGGTCTGGATCTCGCTCTGCGCTTGCGCCGTCTTGTCGCCGGGCAGCTGGTCCGCGCGCGCGGGTGCCGCCAAACCCAACCCCAACAGCGAGGCGCCGACCAGAAACATGCAGCTCTTCCGCATGGCGCTCCTCCTTCTTTGTGTGGCTCCAATATGGGAATCGGTCGCTCGCTGGGCAAGGGGCTCGGCTCAGCCGTGCGCGCGCTGGCGCGCTGACGGTCGAGCATGGTTTACTGGCTGGGTGCGCCGCGCGGAGCTGCTCAAAGTCCTGGTCTTCTGTCCGCATTTCCAGAGGCCGGTGGCCGCGGCGCGCAACCTGACCATCGATCGGCTGGTGTCTTGCGAGGAGGCCGATTCGTGCCGCGACCCCGCGCGAGAAGGGCAGGGCACCGAGCACGCGCGCCCGTTCCCGTGCGGGTGTCCGGTGTATCCGTCGCTGGCGAAGTAGGGCGGCGCGCGCGCGGCAAGCCTCTTTCCCTCTCGTGAGGGTTGAATTGGTATCGCCGACGCCGACGCCGACGGCGACGCCGACGGTCGGATCCGGATCTGTCCGTTCGCGTCGGCGTCAGCGTCGCCGTGGGCGATACCTTGAGAGGACGTTACAGAGCGAGTCCGGCCGTCGCTCTACCCGCCGGCCAGCGTCGCCACGTTCTGCGCGATGCTCGCCTCGTCGCCGATCGCCGCCACCCCTGTGAACAGCCGCCACGTCTCGACGTGTTCGGTCTTCTCGCCGGGCGCCAACGTGACCAGCGGCCCCAGCGTCTCGACCTCCAGAATGTTTGGATCGGTGTAAAGCTCGAAGTTACATCCGCGGTCGGGGTAGAGCTTGCCGGCCTGGTAGTCGATCGATTTCACGAACAGGCCGCCATCGCGCCAGTAGCCGAGCCAGCCGGCGGCGTGCGAGAGGCCGAATTTGAGCAGGGTGGTCGCGCGCGGGTCCTGGCGCACGGTGATGAAGCGGGTGCCCAGCATCAGGCGCGGGTCCTTGAGATCGAGGTAGCTCCACAGGGCGATGGTCTGATTGGGCCAGTAGTCGGCGTCAACAGAGCCGGGTATCGACCCTGGGTGCGGGCGCTTCTCGGGCAGCGGCACGATCGCGGTCCCACCGGGCGGCATCACCGTCAGCGCCCAGGGCGAGACCTCGATCGGGCGCGCGCCGACATTGCCGATCCGGTGCACGACCGTGACCTGGCTGCCCGATCCGGCGAGCGCGATCTCGATCTCCTTCTGCACGCCGTAAGGCTGGTCGGGGCCTTGCACCAGCCGCACCTGCGCGCCGCTCTGGCCGGGCCTGGCCGTCATCACCTGGTGCTCGATCGGCCGGTTGTCGGGCGCGTAGGTCCGGGTCTTGTCCTCGGGCGCGATCCACAGTCGATGTCCCCCGCGCGGCATCCAGCGCGTCTCGCCCGACTTGCCGAGCTGGTCGGGGCTCTCCCCGAACTGGTTCTCACCGCCCCGCGTGGCGTAGCGGATGACCCGGGGTCCAACGTCCAGGGTCACCACCAGCTCCACGTCATCGTTGGCGATGCGCAGGTTACGGGCCCAGCCGGCATAGGAGATGATTTCCGTCGATGCGCTCATCGGCCAGGGCGAATACCACAAGGTGGCCCCGACCGCCAAGACATGAACCAGCCTGTCCGGATCCGATCCGTCCCGTCGGCGTCAGCGTCGGCGTCAGCGTGGGCGGGCCCGGAGCGGGGTCAGGTTCGGAGTCGGATCGCCGACGCCGACGCCGACGCCGACGCCGACGGGGAAGGACGGGTGCTCACGCCGCCAGCAGCTGGGTCGCGCGCGGATCACCCGCGAGCGGAGCCAGCGCCGCTTCCGCGTCGGCTCTGCGGCCCAGGGCCAGCAGGGCGCGCGCCCAGTGCAGCCTGGCGTCCAGATCTTGCGGACGCTGCGCGACCACGGAACCCAGCAACGGTTCAGCCTCGGCGGGGGCGCGGCGCGAGAGCAACAGGATGCCCAGCAGCAGGCGCGGCAGGTGATAGCCCGGCGGCGCGCTCTCGGCGGCCTGGCGCAGCGTGCGCGCCGCGCGATCCACCTGACCCAGCTTGAGGCAGCAGATGGCCAGCTGGGTCTCGGCGGCGTACCCGACCGCGCCCGGGTCCTGGCGCAGGAAGAACCGGCGCGCGCCCGGAGACAAGCACTCTTCCAGCTCGCGCGTGGCGGCCGCGACGTGGCCGGCGTCGAGCAGCAGCTTGCCGCGCAGAAAGCGCAGGTCGGGTGAATCCGGGAAGTCGCACAGCGCGCGCGCCGAGATCTCCAGCGCGTCGCGCGCCCGCCCGCCGCGCGCCAGGGCGCGCACCAGGTTGATCCACAGCGCAGCCAGGTAGCTCTCGTCGCGGTGAGCCGGCCCGAGGGCATCGATGCGTTCCAGGGCGCGCTCGAAGGCGGAGATGGCCTCGGCGCTCTCGGGCACCGCCGCCTGCACCGCCTGGCCCAGGCAGAACCAGGCGAAGGGATCGGCGGGCCGCGAGGCGACCATGACCCGCGCCAACCTGAGATTTCGTTCCAGCGTCCGGTGCTCGGCGACCACCGCGCTGGTATGGCCGTCGTGCTCGATGTGGATGAAGCGGGCGTGGGCGGTGGCGCATCGGCGCTCGGCCACCGCGACGATCTGCTCGTGCACCTCGCCCCGATACAGCATGTCGGGCGCCGCGCGCCGGAACAGACGCAACACCGGGCCCACGGCGACCCCGCCGTCATCGATGCGGTCGTGGCAGTCGATGGAGTAGGCCGCGATGGCGGCGCTGGCCAGCGCGGCCGCCCAGGCGTCCGCGTCGTCGACCCGCAAGACCTCGTCGGCGTCGAGCACCAGCACCCACTCGGCGGTCGCCTCGGCCAGCGCATGATTGCGCGCCCTCGCGAAGTCGTCGCACCAGGCGAAGCGGGGCACGCGCGCGCCCATCGATTCGGCCAGCGCCGCGGTGCCGTCGGTGGAGCCGGTGTCGACCACCACCGCCTCGCCGACCCAGGGAAGCGCCGACGCCAGGCAGCGCGCGAGCCGCTTCTCCTCGTTGCGCACGATCATGCACAGGCCCAGGCGCTGGCGAATCGCGGGCGCGGCGCTGCGGTCGGAGTCCATGGTCAGTCGGCTTCCGGTGCCGGTCGGGTCGCCGCCGCGTCCGGTTCCTGACGCTCAGCCGGCCCGCGCGCCGGAGTTGAAGGTCTGCAGGCCGATGTCGTCCAGCTCCTTCGACTCGGCTTTCTGGCGCGCGGTCAGGATCTCGTCGACCCGCGCCTGCGCCGCCCGGCGCAGGGCCTCGGCCTTGGAGTGGGCCTGGGTGTAGGCGTTGCGCGACTCGCCCTCGGCGGCGGTCGCCGACGTCACGGCGTGCTCGGCCGAGCGCACGTCCAGCAGGGCGCGCGTGTGGGCGATCTCGGCCACCAGCCAGTCGGTCGCCGAGGCCGAGCGCCGGTGGTCAGTGCGGGCGGCTTCGCGCGCTCCGGTCAGCGCGGCCTCGGCCGACTTCACCTGTCGGCCGGCAGCCGCCATCTCCAGCAACCTGCGCTCTTCCTTCTCTTCCTCGATCTTGATGACCGAATCGAGGCGAGTCTTCGGCCGCATAGATCAATGCTTCGGCACGCCGCCGAGTCGACTTGAGCCGGCCCGCAGAGAAATCCTCGCCCCCCTCCGCGCGGCAGATCCTGCCGGGTCGAAACTGCCTGAACCACATCGGGCCCAGCGTGTGCACCGGCGCCGTGGGCATGGTTGGCGAGTCAGAAACACGACGTCGGGTTTGGCCCCGACCTTGCTGAGTACCAGTGCGGAGACAAATCAATGGCTGACGGGATGTATGTAGGCATGGCAGCGGCGGTGGCGCGATCCGAGCAGCTCGACTCCATCGCCGATAACCTGGCGAACGCGGAGACGCCAGGCTACAAGGCCTCGCGACCCGCCTTTCAATCGTTCCTGCCGTCGCGCGGGCTGGCCGGTGCCCGCGGCGCTCCGCAAGACAAGGTCTTCGCCGCCGCGGTCGCCACCGGCACCGATCTGTCGCCGGGCCCGGTGCGTACGACCGACAACCCGCTGGACATCATCCCCGAGGGCCAAGCGTTCCTGTCGGTCGGCACCCAGAGCGGCCAGGTCGCGTACACCCGCAACGGCAAGCTCAACCTCACGCCCGACGGGATGCTGGTCGCCGACGGCCGCCCGGTGCTGGGCGAGACCGGCAAGCCGATCCTGATCCCGCCCGGCGCCCAGGTGACCATCAACCAGTCCGGCGTGGTCAGCGCCGACCAGCACGTGGTCGACACCCTGGCGCTCTTCAACTTGCAGGGCAACATCGTGCGGGTCGGCCCGCAGCTTTACGCCGCCGGTCCCGGTGGCATGGTCACGCCGGCCGAAGGTGGCGTGTCGACCGGGCAGCTCGAGATGGGGAACGTGACCCCGCTGGAGTCGACGGTGCAGATGATCAACGCCCAACGCCAGTACGAAACCGCGATGCAGGCCATCCAGACCTACCGCCGCCTCGACGATCGCGCGATCGAGGTCGGGAAAGTTCGCTGAGGAGGAATCACCAATGTTGCGATCGCTCTACACCGCCGCCACTGGAATGGAGGCGGAGCAGCTCAAGATGGATACGATCGCCAACAACCTGGCGAACGTGAACACGACCGGGTTCAAGCGCACGCGCGCCGAGTTCCAGGACCTGCTGTCCGAGACCATCGTGCAGGCGCAGCCAGCCGGGCCGCGCGGCGGCGGTCAGCCGGCGCCGCTGCAGGTCGGCCTGGGCGTACGCACCGGCAGCACCACCCGATCGATGGCCCAGGGTGACATGGTCGGCACCCAGAACCCCTACGACATCGCCATCGAGGGCAACGGATACTTCCGCATCCAGCGCCCCAACGGCGACGTCGCCTTCACCCGCGCCGGCAATTTCCGCGTCGACGAGACCGGTCGCCTGGTCACCCAGCGCGGCGAGCTGGTCGAGCCGGCGATCACCGTCCCGCCCGACACCCTGGCGCTGACCATCCAATCCGACGGCACCGTGCTGGCCAAGCAGCCGGGCCGCCAGGACCCGACAACGCTGGGCCGGCTGGAGCTGACCGTCTTCACCAACCCGGGCGCGCTGGAGGCGATCGGCGGCAACATGTTTCAACCCAGCGCCGCCAGCGGCCAGGAGCTGCAGACCCGGCCCGGTGAACAGGGCGTGGGCACGCTGACCCAGGGCTTTCTCGAGACCGCCAACGTCAAGGCGGTCGAGGAGATGGTCGACATGATCAGCACGCAGCGCGCCTACGAGATGAACTCCAAGGTCATCCAGACCGCCGACCAGATGCTGCAGAAGCTGACCTCCCTGCGCTGACGCTAACAATGAAGCGAACAAAGCACATAGGGCTGGCAGTCGCGGTGGCGGGACTGATCGGGCTCGTCGCAGTCGGCCAGGCCGACGCCGACGCCGACGCCGACGCCGATGGAAAGATGGTTTCGGGGGTGGTGAGGCGGGCGATCGAGAGGGGCTTGTCGGTGCCGGGCGCGCGCCTGGATGGCGCGTTTGAAGACCGGGGCCTGGGGCGCGCGCTGGATTGTCGCGCCACCAGCGCCGAGCTGTTGCGACCGATCGACGGCTCGGGGCGGGTGGCCGTCAAGGTCGCGGGGCGGTCGGCGCACGGCCAGAGCTGCGAGGCCTGGACCTGGGTGCGGGTGCGGGTGGTGGCGCCGGTCGCGGTCGCGACGCGGGCGCTGACCACTGGCGATCGTCTGGACGGCGCGACGATCATCGAAGAGCGCGAGCTGCGCGCCGGCCACGCCCCTGCGTACATCGGGCCCGCGTCGGTCGCGGCGCGCGCCGTGAGCGCAGGTCAGCTGATCGAGGCGGCTCAGGTGAGCGAGCCCATGCTGCGCCTCGGACAGACCGTGAACGTGGTGATCGTCAGCGGATCGCTGGTCATCGAGCAGGCCGGCCGCGGCGCCCCCTGCGCGCGCGGCCGGAGCTGCGCGACGCTGGCCTCCGGCAAGCTGGTGGAAGGCGAGCTCCGCGAGGGCAAGCTGATGGTGCAGGCGCCATGAGGCCCGCCGTTCTCGGCGCGGGCCGCGCAGGTCGGCAATGGGCAATCCGCCCCGCGCTGGCGCTGGCGCTGTCGCTGTGTGCCCTGCTGGCCTCGTCGTGCGCGGCGACGCACATCAATGCCTACAAGCCCAAGCGGCGCGAGTACACGCTCGACTCCCCCCAGGCCAAGGAGGACCAGCCGCAGTCGGAGGGCAGCCTCTGGCACCCGGGGCGTCCGGCCTCGATGTTGTTCACCGACGCGCGCGCGCTGCGGGTGAACGACCTGGTGGTGATCAAGGTCGAGGAGGTCGCCGACGCCAAGCGGTCGGCCGACACCGACCTCAGCCGCGAGTCGACCTCGTCGGCGCAGGTCAGCGCATTCCTGGGCTTGCTCAGCAAGCTCAAGAAGCTCGACCCCGATCTCGACCCCAACCTCAGCATCGGTGGCAGCTCGAAGACCGATTTCAAGGGCGAGGGCAAGACCGCACGCACCGAGTTCCTGACCGCGACCGTGCCGGCCACCGTGCGCAAGGTGTTGCCCAACGGCAACCTCTTCGTCGAGGGCCACCGGGTGATCCTGGTCAACAGCGAGGAGCAGCATTTCTACATCTCGGGCGTCGTGCGCCCCATCGACATCGACCAGGAGAACAGCGTGAAGAGCTCCATGGTCGCTGACGCCGAGATCGAGTTCGTCGGCCGCGGCGTGCTCACCGACAACCAGCACCAGGGGTTCTTTTCTCGCTACCTCGGGTGGATATGGCCTTTCTGATGCTCGTACACGCTTATCCAGGGAGACGCGGAGGACGGTTCAACGTGGAGGTTAAGTTAGCCAGCCAGCCTGAGACCTTCACCTATTCCTCTGCTTCTCTGCTTCTCCCTGTGTTCTTGGTCTCCGATGGTGGCTGGAGGATTCGTTGAAGAAGCTGTGTTCCCTGCTGGTGGTCTCGGTCCTCACTCTGGCCGGCGTCCGCGCCGCCTCCGGCGCGCCGGTGCGGGTCAAGGAGCTGGTCGAGGTCCAGGGCGTGCGCGAGAACCTGCTCTACGGCTACGGCCTGGTCGTCGGGCTGGCCGGGACCGGCGACACCGAGCGGGTCTTCTTCACCTCGCAGTCGATCGCCGGCATGCTGGGCCGGCTCGGCATCCGCATCGATCCTCGTGACGTGCAGGTGCGCAACGTCGCCGCGGTCATGGTGACCTCACGGCTACCATCGTTCTCGCGCGCCGGCACCCGCATCGACGTCAGCGTGGCCTCGATGGGCAACGCACGTTCGCTGGCGGGCGGCGTCCTTCTGATCACGCCGCTCACCGGCCCCGACGGGCAAGTCTACGCGCTGGCCCAGGGCCCGGTGCAGGCGGGTGGCTTCGACGCCACCGCGAACGGCTCCTTCATGCAGAAGAACCAGCCGACTTCGGGGCGCGTCCCCGCGGGCGGCACGATCGAGCGCGCCGTGACCGCCAACCTCGAAAAGGACCCGATGGTGCTCGGCCTCAAGCGCCCCGACTTCACAACCTCGAACCGCATCGCCGAGGCGATCAACGCCGCGCTCAAGGACACCGCCGCCGCGCGCGCCACCGACCCGGCCGCGGTCGAGATCAAGATCCCGGCCGCCTACAAGGGCAGGGCGGTGGCCCTGATGACCGCGATCGAGGCGCTGGAGGTCGAGTCCGACCAGCGCGCCCGCATCGTGGTCAGCGAGCGCACCGGTACGGTGGTGGCCGGCGAGCGGGTGCGCATCCAGCCGGTCGCCGTCGCCCACGGCGGACTGTCGATCTCGATCTTCACGACCCCCTACGTCTCGCAGCCGAACGCGCTGTCGCGCGGGGGCCGCACGGCGCAGGGCGCGCAGTCGGCGGTCGACGCCAAGGAGAAGAAGGAGCCGGTGGTCGCGCTGCCCGCCACCTCGACCGTCGAGGAGCTGGTCAAGGCGCTCAACCTGATCGGCGCGACGCCGCGCGACCTCATCGCGATCCTGCAGGCCATGAAGGCCGCCGGCGCGATCGACGCCGACCTGGACGTGATCTGATGAAGGGTGTGGGAGCGGGCATCGGCCCCGCCGACGGACCGGTCAGCGACGCCACCGGCGTCTATCAGCAGATGGAGGCGACGTTCCTGCGCCAGCTGCTCAGCGCCAGCGGCGCCTTCAAGCCGGCCGACGTGGCCGGTGGCCAGCTGCGCGCCGACATGTTCATCGAAGCGATGGCCGACGCGGTCGCCAAGGGCGGCGGCATCGGCATCGCGCGCCTGCTGCAGGATTCGCTGGGCGATGCGGGCAAGGCCCCCCAGGCTCAGGCGCTCCAGTCCAGCGACGAGACCTTGAGCGCCGAGGTCCTGGCCGAGGCGGAGGCGCCCGACCGCGAGGGGGGCGCCCCGAGGGCGCGAGCGCCGTCGCTGATCCACGCACGGCCGGGCTTCGGGGCGCTGGCGCCCCCGAGCACCGGATCGATCGCGCCGACGCCGACGCCGACGCCGACGCCGACGGCGACGGCGACAGGAAGACGGCAGGGCGCGGGCTCAGGTTTGCCGGTCGGCCTTCCGAACCAGGTGACCAGCCCCTTCGGGCACCGCCCCGATCCGATAGATGGTCATGACAAATTTCACCCAGGAATCGATCTGCGCGCCGCGGCAGGCGATCCGATCCGGGCGGCGGGCGAGGGGGTGGTTCGCCGCACCGGCCCGCGGGGTGGGTACGGAAACGCGGTCGAGGTCGACCACGGCGGCGGGGTCACGACGCTGTACGCCCACGCATCGGAAGTGCTTGTGAGCCCTGGGGAAAAGGTCGCGGCCCAACAGGAGATTGGCCGGGTGGGACAGACCGGCAGGGCCACCGGTCCCCACCTTCATTTCGAGGTCCGCCTCGACGATCGGCAGGTCGACCCGACGCGGTACGCCGGGGTCGTTCATCGAGCCCTTAATGCCTACCAACAACGTGCCGAAGCTATCGTGACGGGGCAGTCAGCAACCCGTCGCGGAGATGGCCCATGAAAATCAACGAAACCAAAGCAATTGCCGAAGTCGGCCGGGTCGCAAGCCCCGAGACGCAAGCGGCGCCCCCCAAGGATCGCGTGACGGTCAGCAACTCGCGCGAGGTCGATGCGGCCGTGGCGACAGCCAAGACGACGCAGGCCGCGGAGCGCCCCGGCCGCCTCAAGGCTCTGGAGGCGCGCGTGCGCGCGGGTGAGTACCACCCCGATCCGTCGCGCGTCGCCGAGGAGATCCTGCAGGACGCCGAGGTCGAAGCGCGCCTGCAGTCGCTCCTGCGACACTGATTGAAGACATGACTCATCTCGAAAACGCCATCGTCATCACCCAGCAGATCCGCGACGCTCTCCGCGCCGAGGTCGACCGGGCGCGCGCTGAGCGGACCCTCATCCGGGCCATGGACGTCGACGGGCTCATGCGACGAGCCAGCGCCCGCGGCGAATGGAACACGCTGTGCAACCAGCGTCAGGCTCAGCTGTCCGTGGAGCTGGCGCAGGCCGCGCGCGCGCACGGAATCTCCGAGGTCACCATCGATCGGCTGCGCGGCGTCGCGCCGGCTGCCACCGACCGCCTGGCGCAAGCCTTCGCCGAGGTCCGTGCCCTGGCCGCGGCCCTGGCCGAGCTGGACGATCTGAACCGAGCTCTCGGGCAGCGCGCGCTGTCCTTCGTGCGCGCCTACCTGGGCGCGCTCAATCCGCGCCCCACCGCCTACGACCGCCGCGGCTTCGCGCCCACGGTCGCCCCGGCGGCCGCGTCGAACCTGAGCCGAGTGGTTTGATCAGATGCCCGATCTGATCTCCATCCTCTCGCAAGCCAGCGGCAGCCTCGCGGCCCATCGCGAGTCGGCGGCGGTGGCGAGCCAGAACATCGCCAACGTCAACACGCCCGGGTACTCGCGCCAGACCGCGAACCTCGAGGCGCTGACGCCCGCCGAGCTGGTGGCCAACGGTTTCCTCGGCCGCGGCGTGGGCGTCCAGTCGATCACCCAGGCGCGCGACTCCTTCCTCGAGCGCCAGGTGCCGCACGCCCTGTCGTCGAAGGGCTGGTCGTCGACCGAGAGCGACGCCCTGTCTGCCGTGTCGGCGCTCGACCCCGAGGCGGCCGGCGGGCTCGGCAGCGCACTTTCCGCCTTCTACTCGTCCTTGCGCGCGGTCTCGCAGAATCCGGCCGACCCCGCCCTGCGGCGCGCGGCGGTGTCGGCGACGCAGACCCTGACCCGCTCGTTCAACCGCACCTCGATGGCCATCGAGGACGCGCGCAGCGGGCTCGACGACAAGATCAACGGGGTCGTCGACGAGGTCAACACCGCGGCCACCAACATGGCGTCCCTGAACGCTCAGATCCGCACCGCGCGCGCGGGTGGCGCCGAGCCCAACGACCTGCTCGACGCGCGCCGGCGACTGCAGGACAAGCTGACCGAGCTCACCGGCGCCGTGCCGGTCAGCAACAAGCAGGGCGACGTCTCGATGGCGCTGCCCGGCGGCACCGCGCTGGTCAGCGACGACCGCGCGGCGCAGCTGCAGACGATCCCCGACTCCAGTAATCGGGGCCACCTGACGTTGAGGATGACTCGCGCTGACGGTAGCGGGCCGGTCTCGCTGCCGACCAGCGCGGCCGGGGGGGTGTTGGGCGGGTCGCTGTCGGCGCGCGACGGTACCATGGGCGCGGCCTCGGCCGCCCTCGACACCCTGGCGTTCGATCTGGCCACCTCGGCCAACGCCGTGCATGGCGCGGGGTTCGCGCAGGACGGCACGACCGGGCACGCGATGTTCTCGGTGGGCGCGACCTCGGCCAGCGCCGCCAGCCTGATCGACATCGATCCGGCGCTGCTGGCCAACCCGGCCCTGCTGGCGGCGGCGTCGTCGGCGGCGGGGCTGCCCGGCAACAACCAGAATATCCTGGCCCTGATCGCCACCGAGCGCACGGCGCTGGCGGGCGGCTTCGATCCGGCCACCAGCTTCACCAACATCGTGTCGTCCTTCGGCGCGTCATCGCAGCGAGCCAGGGCGATGGCCGATCAGGATGGCGCCATGATGGACCACCTGACCCAGCTGCGCGAGTCGGTCTCCGGCGTCTCCCTCGACGAGGAGATGGTCAAGCTCACCGCCGCTCAGCGCGCCTTCGAGGCCATGAGCAAGGTGATCACCACGGCCGACAGCATGCTCGACACCTTGATGAGCCTGAAGTGAGAGGGGAAATCGCATGCGCGTCACCGACCGGATGATGTTCGATACGGCGACCCTGAACGCCGCCAAGAGCCGCGACCGCGCGCAGGCCGCGATGGAAGAGGTCACGACCGGCATGCGCGTGCAGCACCCGGGCGACGATCCCGCGGTCGCCGCCGCCATGGTGCGCGGCCGTCAGGTGGTCGACCGCATGGACGCCATCAACCAGAACGCCGGCCGCGCCGGCGACGAGGTGGACGCGGCCGACCAGGCCCTGCAGAGCCTGGCCACCGTGCTCTCGCGCGCACGAGAGCTGGCCGTGCAGCTGGGCAACGACACCTACTCGGCCAGCGACCGCGCCGGCGGGGCCGCCGAGATCGACGCGCTGGTTCGCCAGTCGGTCACCCTGATGAACCGTGAGGTCAACGGGCGCTTCATCTTCGGCGGCGATCAGGACCGCACGCCCCCCTTCGACATCGCCGGCAACTACACCGGCGACACCGCGGTGCGCCAGGTCGAGGTCGCCCCCGGCGTCCTCGAGGACGCCTCGGTGCGCGCCGACATCGCCATCAAGGGCGTGGGCGGCGGCGTCGATCTCTTCGCGACCCTGCAGGCGCTGTCGACCGCGCTCACCACCAACAACGGCAACGGCATCCGCGGCGCGCTCACCGATATTGACAGCGCGACCACCCAGGTCACCTCCACCCTGGCCAAGGTCGGCTCGATGGGCGACGCCTTCGCCACCGCCCAGACCCTGGCCACCACCACCCGCGACGCCACGGTCAAGACCGTCGCCACCCAGGCCGAGGCCGACATCTTCGCGGCCTCGAGCAAGCTCGCGCTGGCCAACCATGCCCTGGACGCCACGCTGACGGCGGCGGCGCAGTCGTTCCGTTTCAGTCTGATGGACAAGCTCTAGAGGCCGCGGTCGGCGCTCGCCGGAGCGCAGCGCGCTGATCTCGGAGCCGCCCACGGTGACGCCGACGCCGACGCCGACGGTTGGATCCGGAAGGGTCTGTCCCGTCGGCGTCGGCGTCGGCGTCGGCGTGATCGATCTGCGTCACGCGACCCGAGCAGCGACGGTGATTTCGCCGATAAGAGAAATTCGACCGCGCGATCGATCTTTTTTTCTTAAGAGTCGAAAGTTGGCATGGGAAAAATTTTCCCAGCAAGAAACTCCCTTAACGGATCGAGATCCCGTGACGAAAAAATCTGTGAACGTGGCCGAGAAGGTCGCGGTGCCGGAAGAAAAACGGCGGAATTTCAAAGCCCTGCGGGGCCGTAACTGAGGAGAATTTGTCATGGGATTGTCGATCAAGACCAACGTCAGCGCCCTGGATGCTCAGAAGAACCTGATGGGCACCGAGCTCGACCTCAATAACTCGCTCGCCAAGCTGTCGTCGGGCTTTCGCATCACCAAGGCGGCGGACGACGCGGCCGGACTGGCCATCGCCGTCAACCTGGGCGCGCAGATCAAGAGCTACAACCAGGCCGTGCGCAACGCCAACGACGCGCTGAACGTCGTGCAGACCGCCGACAGCTCGCTCAACGAGACCCAGAACATCCTGACCCGCCTTCGCGAGCTATCCTCGCAGTCGGCGTCCTCGGGTGTGAGCAACACCGAGCGCGGCTACATCCAGAACGAGGTCACCGGCCTGATCTCGGAAATCGACCGTATCGCCAACGCGACCGAGTACAACGGTGTGTCGCTGATCAACACCTCGGCGGCGCTGACCTTCCAGGTCGGCATCCGCAACGTGGCGGCCAACGACCAGATCGTCGTCACCACCTCCAGCGCGACCGCGACGTCTCTGGCCGTCAACGCGCTGTCGCTGGCGACCCTGACGGGCGCGCAGGCGGCGCTGGGCACGATCGACGCGGCCCTGCAGTCGATATCCTCGACGCGCGCCACTCTGGGCGCCCAGGCCAACCGGTTCGAGAAGGTGATCACCGTGGCCACCGTAGCCTCGGTGTCGCTGTCGGCCGCACAGAGCCGTATCCGCGACGTCGATGTCGCCGAAGAGACCTCCAACATGAGCCGCACCCAGATCCTGATGCAGGCCGGCGTGTCGGTGTTGAGCCAGGCCAACCAGCTGCCCCAGGTCGCCCTGAAGCTGCTCGGCTAACCCACTTTAACCGCGGCGGAATCCGGCTTGAGGTGGCTCAAGCCGGTGCCCGCCGCGGCCGATGAAAATAGAAGCGAGGCGAACCGCCCCGGGCTTGCGAGCCGCGGGGCGGTCGTCTGGGCAGCCGAAACGATCGCAGCAAGGCAGGAAGCAACATGGCGGACAGTCCTTTTTTCAGCGTAGGTGGCCTGGCCTCGGGGTTGGATACGACTTCGATCATCGAAGGTCTCACCAAGCTCGAGCAACGACCGCTGGACTCCTTGCGCACGCAGCAAGAGGGCTTCCGCAGCCAGATCTCGCTCATCGGCCAGCTGGTCGGCAAGATCAAGACGCTGCAGACCGCGGCGCAGACCCTGTCCGACTCGGGCACGGTCGGCATGAAGACGAGCAGCACCAACACCGACTTCACCGCCACCGGATCGGCCAAGTCGCAGGCCGGCACTTACACGGTCGCGGTCCAGGAGCTGGCCAGCGCAGCCCTCAAGCGCTCGGGCGCCTTCCTCTCCGACACCGCGGGCGTGACCGGCGGGACCTTGAGCTTCACGGTGCAAGGCACGACCTACGACCCCATCACGATCACCGACGGCATGTCGCTGGCCGACGTCGCCGGCGCCATCCGCGGGCTGGGCGCGCCGATCAGCGCGGTCGTGCTCAACGACGGCACCAGCTCCTATCTGTCGATCACCAACCTCAACACCGGCTACACAGGTACAGACCCGACCGCGGCGTTGCAGATCACCGAGAGCTATACCGGCAGCCAGGGGAAACAGCTGGCGCTGGGCACCTATAACCACGACGCCACCAACTCGGCGTTCACCATCGACGGGCTCGGGTTCACCCGCCAGACCAACACCGTCACCGACGCGCTGCCGGGCACGACGCTCAGCCTCAAGGCCAAGACCAATACCCAGGAGAAGCTGACCCTCGACGTCGACAGCGCCAAGACCGCGCTCAATCTCCAGAACTTCGTCAACGCCTACAACGACATCATCAATACCGTCGCCACCCAGCTGGGCAAGGGCGGGGGCAACTCCGACCGGAACTCGACCCTGGCCGGCGATTCGACGTTGCGCAGCCTGGTCTCGTCGGTGCAGGGCCTGGTGACCACGACCGTCAACAACGGATCGATTCGCTCGCTGGCCGACGTCGGCATCAAGACCAACTTCCTCGACGGCACCTTGACCCTCGACAGCGGCAAGCTGGGCGCGGCGCTGCAGTCGAACTCCGCGGGCGTCAACAACCTGTTCGCGCAGGCGACGACCGGCATGGGCGCCGTCACCAAGTCCCTGGGCGAGCGCTACACCAACATCGTCGACGGCATGTTCACCAGCCGCACCAAGAATCTGAACAGCCGCATCAAGCAGATGGACCGCGACGCGGAACGGCTGCAGCTGCGCGTCGACGCCTTCAAGCAGAACCTGACCGCGCAGTTCACCGCCATGGAGAAGGTCGTCGCCGGGCTCAAGGCGTCGGGCAGCTTCCTCAGCCAGCAGATGGCGGCGGCGTCCTCGAACAGCTAGTCCCACCCGCAGCGGAGATAGATCGTCATGCTCGCCATTCGCAAGTACGCCCAGACCCAGAACGAGACCGCCTCCAAGGAGCGGCTCATGGTGCTTCTGTTCGAGGCGGCGCTGCGGCACATGCGGCGCGCCGCGGTCTCGCTGGAGGGTGGCCGCGCCGCCGAGGCGGGGCCCGCGCTCAACAAGGCCGGCGACATCGTAGCCGAGCTGCTGGCCACCCTGGACCACAGCCGCGTGCCGCAACTGGCGAGCCAGCTGTCCGATCTCTACATCTTCGTCGCCGACCGGTTGATCAAGGCGGGCGGGTCGAAGAATCCGGTCGCGGTGCGCGAGGCCGAGCGGGTCTTTGCCCCCATCGCCGAGGCGTTCTCGATCGCGGTCAACCAGCTGCAGGGACCGGCGAAGTAGTGAGCGCGCCCGCCCCAGGCCAGACGGCCGCGGCCGGCGCCGAGATCGAGGCGGCGCTGCACGAGGTGGCCCGTCACCTGGAGGCGCGCGATCCGCTGGCTGCGGCGACCGCGGTCGAGCGGCTGGGCGCGGCCTGCGCGGCGGCGGCGCGCGTCGGACTCGACGACGTGACCCGCGCCCGGCTGCAGCCGCTGGTGGCGCGCTGCACGGCGCTGGCGAGCGAGACCAGCACGGCCCTCACGGCGTCGCTGGCGCGACTTGGCACCGGTAGTCGGGCGCACCGCGCCTACAACACGGATTAGATCCGCAGGCCGCCATGTCGAACCCGCCGGCATCCACCTTGTCGCTGTGCATGATCGTGAGGGACGAGGCGGCCTTGCTGCCACGCTGCCTGGCTCAGGTGCGCGGCTTGTGGACCGAGCTGTGCGTTGTCGATACCGGCTCGCGCGACGGCACGGTGGCGATCCTCGAGGCCGAGGGCGCGCGGATCATTCACCGTCCCTGGGACGACGACTTCTCGGCGGCGCGCAACGCCGGGCTGGAAGGCGCGACCGGCGACTGGATCCTTTACCTCGACGCCGACGAGATGGTCAGCCCCGAGCTCCTCGAGCAGATGAGGGAGCTCTTGCACGACGCCGGTGCGGGCGCGGCCACGGTGGTGATGCGCAATCTGCTGCCGCACGGCCATCGGCGCGACACGCCGGTGCTGCGGCTGTTCCGCAACCATCCGTCGGTGCGTTTCACCTTTCCCATCCACGAAGACGTCAGCGTCGCGGTGCAGGCCCGCCTGCACGCCGATGGGCGCGCCCTGCGCCACCTGCCCGGCCTGGTCGAGCATCTCGGCTACGTGCGCGAGCGCGCGGAGTCGCGCAGCAAGAAGACGCGCGACACCGAGCTCCTGCTGGCGTGCCTGGAGCGCGACCGGGGCGACCTTTACTCGTGGTTCAAGCTGCTGGAGCTGGCGCGCTTCTGGAATGACCGTGCGCTGTGGGGCGAGGCGGCCGGGTCGCTCCGGCGCGTGCTGGAGATGGCCGGGCCGCTGGCGCTGGCCGGCAAGCCCTATGGCGGCGATCTCGTGGTGTTGTGCGCCGACGGTTTTTACCCCGGTGACCCCGCGGGAGCGCTGCGCCTGATCGACAACTGGGCCGACCTGTGCGATCCCTCGGCGGCGCTCTTCCTGCGGCGCGGGGAGCTGCGCGAGGTGACCGGCGCGTCGATCACCGCGGCGGCCGACTTCGCTCGCTGCCGCGAGCTGGCCGCCGTCACCGCCGACCAGCAGCTGGCGACGGTGCGCCCGCTGATGGGGCTGGCGCGGCTGGCGCTGTCGGTCGGAGACACCCGCGAGGCCTGGCGGCGGGTGGAGGAGGCGCTGGCCTACGTCCCGCGCGACCCCGAGGCGTTGTTGCTGGCGGTGTTGCTGTGCCGGGCGCGCGGCGGCGAGCTGGCCGCGCGCGATTTCGCCGAGTCGCACCGGGCCACGCACGGGGACTGCGTCGAGCTGCACGAGGCGCTGGGCGAGGCCGCGCTGGCCGGCGGCCGTCCGGCGGTGGCGGTCGCCGAGCTGGCCTGCGCCGCCGGTGAGCCGCCCGCAGGCCGAACCGCCATCCGCCTGGCGCAAGCCCTGCTGGCCACCGGCGACATCGAGGGATCGCGCCGCCTGTGCAGCGACCTCGCCCCGGGGTTGCCCGAGGCGGCGCTGGGCGTGCTGGTATGTGACCTCATCACCGGTCGCGACAGCGAGCTGACCCTGGACCTGGACGATCAAAGCGCCCACCGCGAGCTGCGCGCCTGGGCCGACCTCCTGCGCGGCTCGGCGACGCCCCCGGCGCTGCTGGAGAACCTGAGACGAGCGGCGCCGGCGGTGGCTGAATATTTTCCGTGGCTGGTGAAGTACGTCGGAGTACCAGCGCAGGAAACCGGACCGGCGGGAGCCGGGCGATAGGGGCGGGTAAGGCCGCCGACGCCGACGCCGACGCCGACGCCGACGGTCGGGGAGCTGGCAATCGCCGACCGCCCCCTTGTCGGACTCGCAGGGGTTTGCGCTAATGTGGCCCCATGACCGAGAGAACCGGGCCCGGCTGGCGCACGGCACTGGCGTCGCCGGTGACGCCGCTCGGGCTGCTGGTGCTGGTGCTGGTGGTCGCGGGGGCCGCGATCCGCATCCACCACTTCGCCACGCCGTCGACCTACCTGTTCGATGAGCATCACTTCGTCGACAACGCGCGCCGCTACGTGTCCGGACAATCCGACCTGAATGACCACCCGCCGCTGGGCAAGCTGTTCATTGCGGTGTCGATCCTGGCGCTGGGCGACGGGCCCATCGCCTGGCGGATGCCGGCGCAGGTGGCGGGCGCGCTGACCTTGCTGCTGGGCAGCCTGGCCGCCAGCCGGCTGTTCCGCGACGCGCGCGCCGGCTGGCTGGCGGCGGCGTTGATAGCCGGCGACGGGTTCCTGGCAAGCTATTCGCGGGTGGCGCTGCTCGACGGTCAGCTGGCGGCGTGCGCGGCCGGGGCGCTGCTACTGGCGACGGCGCGTGCTGGCGCTGCGACGGCGGTGGGGGCGGGCATGCTGACCGGCGCGGCAGCCAACATCAAGTTCAGCGGCGGGGCGGTCGCGGTGCCGCTGCTGCTGGCGCTGGCCATGGCGCGGCAGCCGGCGCGGCGCCGGCTGGCGCTGGCGGCGCTGCTGCTGGCGGTGGCAGCGGCGTTCTACGTGATCCTGTTCAGCATCGGGCTGCGCATCGCCGGCCACCACGGAGCGGGGCCGGCCGCGGTGGTGGCCGAGACGCTGCGCCTCCTGCGCGCGCACAGCGGCGCGACGGATATGAAAAACTCGTGGGTGTCGGGGTGGCCGACCTGGGTACTGCCGGCGCGGGTGCTGCCGCTCGCCAGTCTGGACGGCGGTCTGCAGGTCCGGCTGGTGAGCAGCCTGGGCAACCTGGCTGTCTGGTGGCCGGCGATGGCGGTCGCCCTGTCGGCCACGGTGGCGGTGATCTGGCGGGGCCTTGGCGCCACCCTGGCGCTCGAGCCGACGACGGCGTCAGCGCCAGAGGCAGCGCTCGGAACGTTGCCGCTCGGGTGGCGCGGCCTGGGCCTGGTCGGATTCGTCGCGGCCAACGGACCCAGCGTGGTGCTGGTGCTGTCGGCGGCGATCGCCTTCCTGGCGCCGTGGGTGATGACTCACCGCGACTCGTACATATATCACTTCCTGCCGGCCTACGTGGCCGACGTGGTGCTGTTGGCCGGGTTCGCTGCGTTCGTCGGCCGGCGCTGGCCTCTGGTGACGGTCGCGTTCGTGGCGGTGGTGTCGATCGTGGCCGCGTTCTACGCGCCAGTGTGGTCCCTGCTACCGATCAGCGAGCGCGCGGCGAGCCACCGGCTCTTCCTTCCCGGCTGGCGGGGATGATCGAGCCCGACGCCCCTGCCTCGCCGGTTCGCGCGCCCGCGGCGTCGCCGCCGCCCGACGCTCCACGCGCCGCGCGCCGCGCCTGGGCGATCGCGCTCGCCGGCATGGTGCTGGCCGCGGTCGCGTTCTTCGGGCGCGAGCAGGTGCCGGGGGCCGGCAGCTCGGTGGCGCTGGAAGTGACGGTGGTCCCGGGGGACGTCGAGGCGCTGGATTGCGGGCTGGAGCAGGGGACGGCCGGCGTGCGCTGCGGGTTCGATCTGCAAGGACAGCCGATCGCAGGCGATACCGGTGGACGCCTGCTGCGCCCCTACGTCACCCGCGAGGGCGCCCTGGTGCTGCTGGCCGGAGTGTTCGAGGAGCCGCACGTCGCCAGCTGGTTGGTCGAAGCCCGCAGCCGTGGCTCCGACGATCGGGTGCGGCTGGCCTGCCAGGGAAAGATGCTGAGCTCCCTGGGGCCGGTGCGCTTCCGGTTCGGCGCCCAGAACGACTGGGACGAACGCTCGCGCCTGCCCGCGGCGACGGTCGAGAGCTGCCGGGTCGCGTCCTTCTGAGCGGCAGGAAGCCTTGGCTGTTCTCCCTTCCCCTGCGTCCCATTCGCGCTATTGTGCGCCCCTCCTCCCGCTGGACGCCCCATGGAGACCTTCGCAACTCTCGCGCTCCCCGGTACCTACGTCGGTCCAGCCGGCCAGCCGCTGGTGGGGCGGATGGTGGCCAACACCGAGTTCCTGAAGGCCCTGTTCCGGCACGGCTCTTTTGCCCGCTACTGCTTCTTTGTCGGCGAGGCGGCCGACAAGGAGATGCTGCACCAGCTGTTCATCGAGCCGGGGCACCTGACCCCCGATCGGATGATCACGCCCAACCTCATCGAGATGCCCGCGGGGCTGGCGGCCGGGGCGGTGTCGGTCCTGCACCACGCGGCCCACATCGAGCAGCTCTACGATCTGGTCTGGCTTCGCGATCGGTACGCGCGCGGCGCGGTGCCGGTGACCGGGCAGATCCACTCGCTCAGCTATCCGCGCAGCATGCAGTCTTACGCGCGCGGCGCCCTGCACCCGCCCGGGCCGGGCGACGCGATCTTCTGCTCCAGCAGCGCCGGCCGCACGGTGCTCGAGCGATCGTTCGCCGCCGCCTCGGCCGCGGTGACCGGGGCGGGCGGCCCCGCGCGCGGGCTCAACTGCGAGCTGCCGGTCATCCCGCTGGGCGTCGACGTCGCGGCCCTGCGGGGAGGTGACCGTGCCGGCACGCGCTCCCGTCTCGGCATCCCGGCCGACGCCATCGTGTTGCTGGCGCTCGGACGCTTCACCGAATACGACAAGATGGACCTGTTCCCGCTGGTGCAGGCCTTCGCGCGCGCGCGGGCGCGCCGCCCGGCCGGCGCGCCGCCGTTGCACCTCCTGCTGGCGGGCGCGCGCCAGGGCACCAAGACGCCCGAGATGCTCGCGCTCTGGGCCAAGGTGTTCAGCGTCTCGGAGGCCATCACCTTCTGCATCGATTTTGCGGAGGACGACAAGCGCCAGCTGCTGGCCGCCGCCGATCTCTTCGTGTCGCCGACCGACAACCTTCAAGAGACCTTCGGGATCTCGGTGGTCGAGGCCATGGCGGCCGGGCTGCCGCCCATCGTGGCGGACTTCGACGGCTACAAGGATACGGTCACCTTCGAGGTCGGCATCCGGCTGACCACACGCTGGAACCCGGATCAGGAGTTTCTGTCCGAGATCGGCCCCTTGCTTTACGAGCGCCCGCTGCACCTCCTGCTCGGCCAGAGCGTAGAGGTCGACCTGGGCGAGCTCGAGGAGGCCATCGTGACCCTGGCGTCCGACGATCGGCGGCGCGCCGAGATGTCGCGCCGGGCCGCTGACCATGCCCGCACCCACTACGACTGGCGGGTGGTCATCAGCGCCTACGAGGCGGTGTGGCGCCGGCTGGCGGCGCAGCCGCAGCCGCCCGCGCGACCGGTGGCGACCCGCCACCCACTGGCGATGAGCTTCGGCGAGATCTTCGCGCACTACCCCAGCGAGCCGATGGCGCCCACCCGCCGGGTGGTCCGTTCCGAAATCGCGCGCGCTCTTTGCGACACTCACAATGGCTACGTGATCTATCCCGAGCTCAAGAACGTCTTTTCGGGCGATGACGTCATGGCAGCTCTCGCGGCCGCGTCCGAAGCGCCGATCGCGGTGGCCGATCTGGCGCGCGCGCTGGAAGGACGCTTTTCCTGGGCGCCTTCCTGGCGTGCGTCGCTGCTGGTCACCTGGCTGATCAAGCACGGTCTGCTGCGCTGACGACGCGCGCGCCGGGCGCGTTCTCATCGCGCGCACGCTCGATCGTAACGCGCGCATTTCTCAGGCATGTCGGTAGGTTTCTTACGTGTCAGGAATTCTTGGAACGGCCAACAGTCCTCTTGACGACGGCGCCAAGCTGCGCCTATATGCTGCGCCAGCCACGGCATGAGTCTACTCTTCAGACCCAGGCACAACACGCTAGCCCAGATCTCCCTTTTTGTTCTGGCGGCGGGAGCCGTGGGCACGCTGGGCGGACTGATGGTCTACGCGCGCACGCCGTACGCGCGCGGGATGCAGGATCCGATCGAGCAGCCGCTGCAGTTCGATCACCGGCACCACACCCGCGACGAAGGGATCGACTGTCGCTATTGCCACAACACCGTCGATCGTTCCCCGCACGCCAGCATCCCGCCCACGTCGTTGTGCCTCAACTGCCACTCCCAGGTCTGGAACAAGAGCCCGCTGCTGGAACCGATTCGCCAGAGCTTCTTCGAGAACAAACCGATGGTGTGGCGGCGGGTCTACCGCGTGCCCGACTTCGTCTATTTCAACCACTCGATTCACGTCAACAAGGGCGTCGGTTGCGTGAGCTGCCACGGCCGCGTCGATCAGATGGCGGCGGTCGAGAAGGCGACCCCCCTCACCATGGGCTGGTGCCTCGATTGCCACCGGAATCCGGAAAAGAATCTGCGCCCGCTCGAGGAGATCACCAACATGACCTGGAAGCCTGAAGGCGATCCCGAGGTCGCGGGGCGGCTGCTCGCCGAGCAGCACGATGTGCACACGAGGATCAGCTGCACGACGTGCCACCGATGAGCTGCGAGGAGAACAAGAAGGCCGCACGCCGCTCGCGATCGCTGGCGATCGTTCAGGGCGACCCTGCGGGGGTGCATGCGGGCGCGCAGGTCCCGAAGCCGCGCTCCTGGCGCAGCCTGGAAGAGCGGGCCGGCTCCGCCGAGCTGTCGGCGGCCGCGCGGCGCGAGTTCCCGGCGGGCGCCTCCGAGCTCACCGACTCGGTCAGCCGGCGCAGCTTCATGCAACTGGTGGGCTCGTCGGCGGCGCTGGCCGGCCTGGCCGCTTGCCAGAAGCCCAACGAGAAGATCATTCCGTTCGTGCGCCGCCCCGAGGAGACCACGCCCGGAAACCCGCTGCACTTTGCCACCGCGGTGTCGCTGGACGGCTACGCCACCGGCCTCATCGTCGAGAGCCACGAGGGCCGCCCGACCAAGATCGAGGGCAACCCGGCCCATCCCGGCAGCCTGGGCACGGCCACCGCGTTCGACCAGGGGATGATCCTGGGCCTGTATGATGATGACCGCGCGCGCGCCTTCACGCGCAAGGGTCAGCCGATCGCCTGGCGGTCGATGCTGGGCGAGATCGGCGGGCTGGGTGACCGCCTGCGCGCCAACGAGGGCGCGGCGCTGCGTTTCCTGGGCGAGCCGACGGCGTCGCCGGTGGTGGCGGATCTGCGCCGCCGCATCCAGGCCCGGTTCCCCAGGGCCAAGTTCTTCAGCTATTCGTCGACGGCCAGCGAGGCGGGGCAGGGGGCCAAGCTCAGCTTCGGGCGCCCGCTGGAACCCCGTCACAATGTCGCGCGCGCTTCTTTGATCCTGTCGCTGGACGCCGACTTCCTGGCCGACGGGCCCGAGCAGCTGGCGCTGGCGCGAGACTTCGCCCGGGGCCGCACGCCCGGTCCCGGCATGAACCGCCTCTATGTCGTCGAGCCGTCGCTGACGGTGACCGGCGGCGTGGCCGACCATCGGCTGCGGCTGCGCGGCAGCGAGGTGGCGGCGTTCGCGGCCGCGCTGGCCCACGAGCTTGGCGCCCGCCCCGGCTTCGAGCTGCTGGCGCCGCTGGCCGCCGCGGTCAGGCCGCCGGCCACAGCGCCCTGGGACGCGCGCTGGCTGTCGGCGGTCGCGCGCGATCTGGAGAAGAACCGCGGCAAGAGCCTGGTCATCGCGGGACGGCGTCAGCCGGCCGCGGTGCACGCGCTGGCCAACGCGCTCAACGTCGCGCTCGGCAACCTGGGCGTGACCGTCGCCTGGGGCCCGCCCGTGCTGGCCGACGTCGACATCGCCAGCGGTCCGCCGGCGCTGTGGGAGCTGATGACCGAGATCACCGGCGGCCTGGTCGACACGCTGGTGATCACCGCGCGCAACCCGGTCTACACGGCGCCCGTCGATTTCAAGATCGAACAGCTGCTGCCGCGCGTCCCCAACACCATCTATCACACGCTGTACGAGGACGAGACCGCGACCCTGTGCAACACGCTCATCCCGGCCGCGCATCCGCTCGAGTCCTGGGGCGATGCCCGGGCTGTCGACGGCACGGTCTCGATCCAGCAGCCGCTGATCGCTCCGTTGTGGAGCGGCGTGACCGAGGTCGAGGTGCTGGCCGCCTTCCTGGGTGAGGGCGATCTGGGCGCGCACGAGGTGGTTCGGCGCTACTGGCAAGGGCAGGCCGGGCGCTTCGGATCCGGGCTGGACTTCTTCGAGCACGCCTGGGAAAAGTGGCTAGCCGACGGCATCGTCCCGGACACCGCCACCAAGCCCGAGGCGGTCACCGAGCTGGCCGTCGACGGCGCTGCGCTGGCCAAGGCGATCTCGCCCCTGCTGACCGCGGCGCGCAAGGCCGAGGGCGCCGGCGGCCTCGAGATCGCCTTCTCGGTCGACCCCAAGGTGTACGACGGCCGCTTCGCCAACAACGCCTGGCTGCAGGAGCTGCCGCATCCCATCACCAAGTTGACCTGGGAGAACGCCGTGCTGATCTCGCCGGCGACCGCGGGCAAGCTGGGTCTGGTCACCGGCGATCTGGTCGAGATCAGCTACCGCCAGCGCCTGCTGGAAGGGCCAGTGATGATCCAGCCCGGTCATGTCGACGACGCGCTGACCTTGCCGCTCGGTTACGGCCGCGCCGGCGCGGAGCGCGTGGCGCGCGGGCTGGGGTTCAAGGCCGGATCGATCCGCACCGGCGAGGCGCCCTGGTTCGACGGCGGCGCGACGCTGGTCAGGACCGGTGGCGGTTACAAGTTCGGTATCACCCAGGACCACTGGAGCATGTCGCCCGACGGGCGCACCACGCTCGAGCCCGCGGTGGGCACCACGCTGGCGAACGTCGAGAACGAGCACTCCGAGTTCAACGAGGAGCTCGAGGAGCGGCGCGGGATGCCGCCGACCCTGCACAAGCCCTGGGACTACAGCAAGGAAGCGTACAAGTGGGCGATGGCGATCGACCTCAACAAGTGCACGGGCTGCAACGCCTGCGTGATCGCCTGCCAGTCCGAGAACAACATCCCGGTCGTCGGCAAGGAGAACGTCATCAAAGGGCGCGAGATGCAGTGGATCCGCATCGACCGCTACTTCACGGGATCGGTGGAGGATCCCGAGGTCATCACCCAGCCGGTCGCCTGCGTGCACTGCGAGACCGCGCCCTGCGAGTACGTCTGCCCGGTCAACGCCACCGTGCACAGCGACGAGGGCCTGAACGAGATGGTCTACAACCGCTGCATCGGCACCCGCTACTGCAGCAACAACTGCCCGTACAAGGTGCGGCGGTTCAATTTCTTCGAGTACAACGGTGACGTCAGCGGCGCGCGCCGCCTGGGCATGAACCCCGAGGTCACGGTGCGCAGCCGCGGTATCATGGAGAAGTGCACCTACTGCGTGCAGCGCATCGAGCGCAAGCGCATCGACACGCGCATCGCCGGCCGCGCCATCCAGGACGGCGAGCTGCAGACCGCGTGCGAGCAGGGCTGCCCGTCGCAGGCGATCACTTTTGGTTCGCTCAACGACCCTGGCTCGCGGGTGTCCAGGCTGCACGCCGATAGCCGGCGCTACGACCTGCTGCACGAGCTCGGGACCCGCCCGCGCACCGCCTACCTCGCGCGCGTCCGGAACCCGAACCCCGAGCTGGCGAGGAGCGGGTAGATGGCCGCCTCGTCATCCAACGCCGCCCTCGCGCCGCGCGATCCGCTGGACCCGCGCCCGCTCATCGAGGGCGTTCACACCGATCGCACCATCAACGACAGCCTCCTCGAGCACGTCTGGCGCGGGGCGGGCCGGGGCTGGTGGGCCTGCTTCGGCGTCGCCCTGTCGATGCTGGGCCTGCTGGTGATCGCGATCAGCTGGACCCTTTACAAGGGCATCGGCTCGTGGGGCAACAACATCCCCGTCGGCTGGGCCTTCGGCATCATCAACTTCGTCTGGTGGATCGGCATCGGCCACGCCGGCACGCTGATCTCGGCCATCTTGCTGCTGCTGCAGCAGAAGTGGCGCACCTCGATCAATCGCTTCGCCGAGGCCATGACGTTGTTCGCGGTCATCTGCGCGTTGCTGTTCCCGCTCTTGCACACCGGTCGTCCCTGGTTCGCGGCGTACTGGCTCATGCCGTATCCCAGCGTCCAGGGCATCTGGCCGCAGTTCAAGAGCCCGCTCACCTGGGACGTGTTCGCGGTCTCGACCTACTTCACGATCTCGCTGCTGTTCTGGTACCTCGGGCTGGTCCCGGACCTGGCCGCCCTGCGCGACTCGTCGAAGAGCAAGGCCAAGCGCATCGCCTACGGCATCTTCGCCCTCGGGTGGCGTGGGTCGGGGCGGCACTGGGCCGAGTACAAGTGGGCTTACGTGCTGCTCGCCGGCCTGTCCACGCCGCTGGTGCTCTCGGTGCACACCATCGTGTCCTTCGACTTCGCGACGTCGGTGCTGCCGGGCTGGCACACCACGATCTTCCCGCCTTACTTCGTCGCCGGCGCGGTGTTCTCGGGCTTTGCCATGGTGCTGACCTGGATGATTCCGGCGCGCCAGGCGCTGGGCCTCAAGCACGTGGTCACGGCCAAGCACCTGGAGCTGATGTGCAAGGTCATGCTGGCCACCGGCATGATGGTGACCTACGGGTACGTGATGGAGCACTTCGTCGCCTGGTACAGCGGCGACCCCTACGAGTACGCGCAGTTCTTCCTGACGCGCCAGCGCGGTCCCATGGCCGGGATCTACTGGCTGATGATCTTCTGCAACTGCGTCGTGCCCCAGATCTTCTGGACCAAGAAGGGCCGCACCAGCCTGCCGGTCATGTGGGGGGCGGCGATCCTCATCAACGTCGGCATGTGGTGCGAGCGGTTCAACATCGTCGTCACCTCGCTGCACCGGGACTTTCTGCCCTCGAAGTGGGAGAACTACGCCCCGACCTGGGTCGACATCAGCCTGTTCATCGGCACCATCGGCCTGTTCTCGACGCTGTTCCTGCTGTTCCTGAAGTTCGTGCCCGCGGTGGCGGTCACCGAGGTCAAGGAGCTGCGCCACGAGCTGGAGCACGACAGCCACGGCCCCGCGATCGCGGCCGCGGGGGGAACGCACGCGTGAGCGCCGGCGGCGATCAGGGACACGGCGAAGGAAGCGGCTTCGTGGCGCGCCGGTTCGTGGTGGCGCAGTTCGCCACGTCGGACGGCCTGCTCGACGGGACCCGCAAGGTGCGCGAGCGCGGCCACAAGAGCCTGGACACCCATACCCCGTACCCGCTGCACGGCCTGGAAGAGGCGCTGGGTCTGGGGCGGCCCAAGATCCCCACGCTGGTGCTGCTGGGCGCGATCGCGGGCGCCTGCATCGCCTACGGGATGATCTATTACATGAACGCGTTCGATTGGCCGATCAACGTCGCCAACCGACCGCCGCACAGCCCACCGACCATGGTGCCGATCACCTTCGAGCTGGCGGTGCTGCTGGCGGGCAGCTCGTCGTTCTTCGGCTTCTTCGCGCTGGCCGGGCTGCCCAAGCCCTACCACCCGATCTTCGAGGCCGAATCGTTCAGCCGCGCGTCGATCGATGGGTTCTTCCTGTCGGTCGAGGTGCCGGCGGGCGGCGACCCCGACAAGGTGCTGGCCGAGGTGCGCGCCGCGGGCGCCGCCGAGGCCCAGATCGTGACGGAGTCGGAGCGATGATCATCCGCCGCGCACAACTGGCGCTGGTGGCGCTTGCCGGCGCGCTTTCCGCCCTCGCGTCGCTGGGCTGCGACGAGAACATCCTGGACCCGATGGCCGA
This sequence comes from Polyangia bacterium, assembly GCA_035696125.1. GTDB lineage: Bacteria > Myxococcota_A > Polyangia > Fen-1088 > Fen-1088 > DASRQZ01. The sequence continues at coordinate 56,352 of DASRQZ010000213.1, read as the reverse complement.
CCGACAGCCGCGCGCGCACGCCTACAACGAGAGCCTGTTCTTCGCCGACGGGCTGTCGATGCGCGCGCCACCCGACGGCACCGTGCCGCGCGAGCGGGTGCTCGGCAACGTGACGCTGACCACCGGCCGCGAGGGCGAGACCGGCCAGATCGCGCCCAACGGCGAGCGCGTGCCCTCGTACGCCAAGGCCATCCCCATCCCGGTGACCCGCAAGCTGCTCGACCTCGGGCGCAAGCGCTTCGACATCACCTGCGCCACCTGCCACGGGCCGGTCGGCGACGGCAACAGCATTGTCGCCAACCAGATGTCGCTGCGCCCGCCGCCGTCGCTGCACAAGTACAACGACCGCGCGCCGGGCTACATCTTCGAGGTCATCAGCAAGGGCTTCGGGCTGATGGCGTCCTACGCAGCCGAGCTGACCATCGAGGAGCGCTGGGCGGTGGTCGCTTACGTGCGCGCCCTCCAGATAAGCCAGAGCGTGACCCTGGACCGCATCCCGCCCGGAGAGCGCGCCCGCCTCGAGGCGATGCCGGCCGCGAGCTCGCCGCCGGCCGGAGAGCGCCGCCGCCTCGAGGCGATGCCGGGCGCGGGTTCGGCGCCGGGTCATGGCGCCGGCGCCCCCGAACGCAAGGAGGCTCCGTGAGCGCGCGGCAGGTGTCTTTGCCCGATCGTTTCCTGGGCGGCCGCAGCCTCATGATGGGCGGCGCTGCCGGCGGTCTGGTGCTGGTGCTTGCGACGTTCGCCGGCCTGGCCTTGGGTCCGGAGCAGGCCAGGCACGCGATGTTCTCATACCTGGTGAGCTTTGCTTACTGGGGCGGCATCAGCATGGCGTCGCTGCTGCTGCTGATGATCTTCCACGCCTTCGGCGCCAAGTGGATGGTGGTGCTGCGGCGCCCGCTGGAGGCGATGGCGACCACCGTGGCGCTGTTCGCCGTGCTGTTCATCCCGATCATCCTCGGCATGAAGCACCTCTACGTGTGGGTCGACCCACCCGCGGATCTGGGGCGCGAGGCGCTCAAGGTGCTGGCGCACAAGAGACCCTACCTGAATCAGACTTTCTTCATCGTGCGCGCGGCTTTCTATTTCCTGTGCTTCATCGTCATCGCCGGCCGGCTGTTCGGCTGGTCGACCAGGCAGGACGAATCGGGCGCGGTCGGTCTGACCCGCCGCCAGCGTTTACTGGGCACCGGCGCCCTGCCTTTCATGGCGCTGGTCTTCACCTTCGCGGGGTTCGACTGGTTGATGAGCTTGAACCCGCTCTGGTTCTCGACCATCTTCGGCGTGTACTACTTCGCGGGCAGCTTCGTGAGCGTCTTCTCGCTGCTGGCGATCGCGGCTTACCGCGCGCGCGGCAAGAACCAGTTCGGCGACTACGTCAACGTCGAGCACATCCACAACGTCGGCAAGCTGATGCTGTCGTTCACGGCGTTCTGGGGCTACATCGCCTTCTCGCAGTTCATGTTGATCTGGATCGCCAACCTGCCGGAAGAGATCCCGTTCTTCATGGTGCGCTTCAAACCGGCCTGGGTTCCGCTGGGGGTGATCCTGATCTTCGGTCAGTTCTTCATCCCCTTCGGCGCGCTGCTGTCGCGCTCGCTCAAGCGCGACGCGCGCAAGCTGGCGGGGGTAGCGCTGTTCATCCTGGCCGTCCACTATGTCGACATCTACTGGCTGGTGGTGCCGACGCTGTCGCCCGACAGCGTGGCGTTTCACTGGAGCAACGTGACCTCGTTCCTGGGCATCGGCCTGCTTGCCGTCTCGTTCACCATCTGGCGGCTGCGCGGTCGCTTCGCCATCCCGGTCAAGGATCCCTACCTCGCTGATTCATTGAGGTACCGGCAGCCATGAGTGAAAACGAGCACGGCAAGGAGCCCCACGGCAAGGAGTCGGAAGACAACATCGACTTCACCAAGGTCATCGCCGTGGGCGTCATCTCGCTGGTGACCTTCGCGGTGGCGACCTGGTGGGCGATCTCGATCCTCCACGGCGAGCGCGCGCGCTTCAAGGGACGCGAAGAGGCGCGGGTCGGCAGCGACATGGGCAAGACCGAGATCGGGATCGTCGACCAGGTTCCGTTCTCCAAGGACGAGCGTCTGCAGGTCTGGAAGATCGAGCGCGCCGAGTGGCTCGCCAACTACAACTGGGTGGACCGCGCCCACGGTATCGTGACCATGCCTATCGAGCGGGCGATGGACGCGGTCGTGGCCGGCGCGATCCCGCCCCCTTCCGCCACGTCGGGCACGCCGCCCCCGCCGGCCGCGGGGCACCAGTGAAGCGCCCGGCTCTCGCCGCGGGGACGCTGGTCCTGGCGTCGCTGCTGGCGCGCGCCGCCGTCGCCGGCGACAAGAGCGACAAGGTGGTCTTCCCGCAAGGTAGCGAGCAGCCACTGGCGGCGCTGCAGGACATCGACGTGGTCGAGCACCTCGGCGACCGTGTCCCGGCGGGCCTGAGCTTTCGCGACAGCGGCGGCCACCTGGTGGCGTTCGACGACCTCTTGCACCAGGGCCGGCCGCTGGTGGTCACCCTCGGCTACTACCGCTGCCCGATGTTGTGCGGGCTGGTGCTCGACGGCCTGGCCAAGGCGCTCAAAACCGGCGGGCTCAAGCTGGCCAAGGACTACACCGCGGTCTCGATCAGCATCGATCCCGCGGAGGAGCCCAAGCTGGCCGACGACACCCAGAAGCGCATCCTGGCCCAGATGGGCGAGATCGGCAAGACCGGCAAAACGGGCGAGACGGGCGCCCCGCCGCACCCCGAAGAATGGCCGTTTCTGTTGTCGTCGGGGACCCTCGGAGGGTCCCCGAACCCACCCGCGAAGGACTCCGCTGGGGCAAGCCCAGCTCCGTCCACGCGAATGGGCGGCCCGGAGAACAGCCGTCTGCTCGCCCGCACGGTGGGCTTCCGCTACAAGTACGACGAGCAGAGCCGGCAGTTCGCCCACTCGGCGGTGGCGTTCGTGCTGACCCCCGACGGCGTGATCTCGCGTTATCTCTATGGCGTCGACTTCCTGGCCCGCGACGTCCGGCTGGCGCTGGTCGAGGCCAGCGGCGGGCGCGTCGGCACCTCGTTCGACAAGGTGCTGCTGTCCTGCTACCGGTACGACCCGGTCAACCGGAAGTACGCGCCGTTCGTCTTCGCCTTCGTCCGGGTGGGCGCCGCGCTGGTGTTCTTCGCGCTGGCCGGCCTGCTGACGGTGTTGTGGCGGAAAGAGCTACAGATGAAAAGGCAACGACAACGACTGGCTAGCAACGACGCCAAGGCGCTGTGGTCTCAGGAGGCTCATCGATGAATGACCTCATGAGGCGGATGCTCTGGCTGCCCGAGCAAGCGTCGACCTTCGCGACCGAGGTCGATCACCTGCACTACTTCGTCATCATCGTGACCATGCTGATCTCGGTCGCGGTCGGCCTGATGGCGTTCGCGTTCTTTTTCAAGTTCCGCCAGCGCTACCCCAACCAGTCGACGCCGCTGGTGGTCCCCAGCGTGCGCTTCGAGATCGTGGTCATCGGCGTGCCGTTGTTCTTCTTCCTGCTGTGGTTCGTGCAGGGCTACAAGGACTACATCTGGTACACGACGCCGCCGCAGAACGCGATGGACGTGTACGTCATGGGCAAGAAGTGGATGTGGAAGTTCGCCTATCCCGACGGACCCAACGCCATCGGGACCATTCACGTGCCCGCCAACCGTCCGGTCCGGCTGCTGATGACCAGTCGCGACGTGATCCACTCGTTCTACGTGCCCGACTTCCGCATCAAGCAGGACGTGCTGCCCGGGCGCTACACCGAGACCTGGTTCGAGGCCACCAAGCCGGGCCGCTACCAGATCCTGTGCGCGGAGTACTGCGGCACCTGGCACTCGCAGATGTGGGGCGAGGTCGTGGTCATGCCCCCGCCGGAGTTCGACGCCTGGATGGCCGAGCAGAAGGCCGGCCTGGCCGCCCGGGTCGACACTGGTGGTGACGACGGCGGCAACTTTCGCGGCAGCATCGTCGAGTACGGCAAGCGCGTCGCGATGGCTCAGGGCTGCGTCAAGTGCCACTCGCTCGACGGCGAGCCGCACATCGGCCCGACCTGGCTCGACCTTTACCGCCGACGCGAGACCCTGGACAACGGCCAGATCGTTATCGCGGACGAGGGCTACCTGACTGATTCGATGATCGATCCACGGGGCAAGATCGTCCGCGGCTACAAGCCGGTGATGCCGACCTACAAGGGCAGGCTGGCCGCGCCCGAAGCGGCAGCCCTGGTCGAGTTCATCAAGTCGCTGCGCAGCGACAAGGTCCAGAACATCCCGTCCAAGGAAGCCGTTTATGAGCCAGCCCCGCGACGCTAGTCCGCACGCTTCGCCGCCCGTGGCCAACGTCATGCCGGCGGTGCACTACCTGAATGCCGATCGGGGTGTCTGGTCGTGGCTCACCACCATCGATCACAAGCGGATCGGGATCATGTACTTCGTCAGCGTGCTCTTCGCGTTCCTGCTGGGCGGTATCTTCGCGATGCTGCTGCGCATCGAGCACCTCACGCCCGAACCCACCATCATGGGCGCCAACACCTACAACCGCATGTTCACGCTGCACGGCGTGGTCATGATCTTCATGTTCATGATCCCGGCCATCCCGGGCATCTTCGGCAATTTCTTGCTTCCGCTGATGCTGGGGGCCAAGGACGTCGCCTTCCCCAAGCTGAATCTCCTGTCGCTGTACCTTTACTGGGCCGGTGCCACGCTGGCGTCGGTCGGCATGGTCATGGGCGGCACCGACACCGGCTGGACGTTCTACGCCCCGTACAGTACCAGCACCCCGACCACGCTGTTCCCGGTGCTGCTGGGCGTCTTCATCATGGGGTTCTCGTCGATCGTCACCGGCCTGAACTTCATTGTCACCATCCACACCCTGCGCGCGCCCGGCATGGGCTGGATGCGTATCCCGCTGTTCGTGTGGGCCATCTACGCCACCAGCATCATCCAGGTGCTGGCGACGCCGGTGATCGGCCTGACGGTCTTGCTGGTCGGCATCGAGAAGGTCGGCGGCTTCGGCCTGTTCGACGCCACGCGCGGCGGCGATCCGGTGCTGTTCCAGCACATGTTCTGGTTCTACTCGCACCCGGCGGTCTACATCATGGTGCTACCGGCCATGGGCGTGATGAGCGAGGTCATCGGCGCCTTCTCGCGCAAGAACATCTTCGGTTACAAGGCGATCGCCTACTCGTCGCTGGGCATCGCGTTCGTCGGATTCTTCGCCTGGGGACACCACATGTTCGTGTCGGGGCAGTCGGTGCTCGACAACGGCGCCTTCGCGGCCATCTCGATGCTGGTCGGCGTGTTCACCGCCATCAAGGTGTTCAACTGGGTGGCGACGCTGTACAGGGGCTCGATCGCCGTCAAGACGCCGATGCTCTACGCCTGCGGCTTTCTCTTCTTCCTGGTGTTCGGCGGCATGACCGGCATCGCGGTCGCCACGGTGTCACTGGACGTGCACTGGCACGACACCTACTTCGTGGTGGCGCACTTCCACTTCATCATGGTGGGCGCGGTGATCATGGCCTTCCTGGCCGCCATGCACTACTGGTTCCCCAAGATGTTCGGGCGCAACTACAACGAGGGGTGGGGGATGGTCGCGGCCAGCTTCATCATCCTCGGCTTCAACGCGACCTTCATCCCGCAGTTCCTGGTCGGCAACGCCGGCATGCCGCGCCGCTACTTCATGTATCCGGAGCGCTTCACCAGCCTCAACGTCGCCTCGACCGCCGGGTCGTCGCTGCTGGCGTTCGGCTTCGTCATCATCGTGATCTACCTCATCTACGCGCTGGTGCGCGGCGAGGTGGCGGGCCCCAACCCCTGGGGCTCGCGAGGCTACGAGTGGAACACGCCGTCGCCGCCGCCCAAGCACAACTTCGACGTGACGCCGGTGATCGACCGCGACGCGCACTCCTACCAGGAGCCGGGGGAGGAGGTGGAGCATGTCGTCATCTGAGGCCCACGCCATCGCCGGCGACCAGCCTCACGCTGCGCACGACCCACACCTCGCGCACCACTTCGACACCATCGAGAAGCAGGACCACGCGGTCCGCCTCGGCATGTGGCTGTTCCTGGGCACCGAGGTGTTGCTGTTCGCCGGGCTGTTCCTGGGCTACACGGTCTACCGGCACTTTTACCACCAGACCTTCCACGAGGCGTCGCGAACCCTGGACCTGGCGCTGGGCGCGCTCAACACCGTGGTGCTCATCAGCAGCAGCTTCACCGTGGCGATGGCGTTCTACTTCGTGAAGAAGGGCAAGAACGGCGCATGCGCCACCATGCTGGTCTTGACCGTCCTGTGCGCGCTGACGTTCCTGGTCGTGAAGACCTTCGAGTACCGACACAAGTTCCTGGAGGGGGCGCTGCCGGGAAAGTTCTATCACTTCGAAGAGGTGAAGGGGCAGGGCGCCAACCTGTTCTACACGGTCTACTTTCTGGCCACGGGTCTGCACGCGTTTCACGTCATCGTGGGCATGAGCATCCTCATCTGGGTGCTGGCGCGGGTGCTCAAGGGCCACTTCTCGCCGACGTATTACATCCCGGTCGAGCTCGGCGGCCTGTACTGGCACCTGGTCGACCTGGTCTGGATCTTCCTGTTTCCGCTCCTCTACCTCATATAGGACAAGCTGGAGAACCCCGTGGCAAATCAACCGGTCGTCCCCTCGAACGCGCCCTCGCACGCGCCCTCGCACGCGGAAGAGCACGCCTCGCACGGGCCCGGGCGCTACTTCGTGATCTGGTTCGTCCTGCTGGGATTCACCGGCCTGACCGTCTGGACCGGCCGCATGGACCTGGGTGCCGCCAACATCGGCATCGCGCTGGCCATCGCCACCATCAAGGAGACGCTGGTGGTGCTGTTCTTCATGCACCTGTCCGACTCGCACGGCGCCAACCGCCTGGTGTTCCTGGTGTCCGTACTGTTCCTGGTGGTGCTGCTGGTGGGTGTGTTCGGCGATCTCCTGAGCCGGGCCGAGATCTCGCTACCCAGCGGCGCGCCGGCGTTCGATTCGCCCGAGAGCTCGGCCCCGGCGCCGCGCTAGAGCGGGGGAATCCGGAACTTGGCGTCGTGGCATCTTGGCGGGTTGGCGTTTATCCCTCAGTCGCTGAAGCCGTGCATTCTCAGCTTCTCCCAGAGGTTCTTCCGCGAGATGCCCAGGATCTCTGCCGCCAGCGTGCGCTTGCCTGAGGCCTGCGTCAGCGCGCGCTGCAGGTAGTCGCGCTCGAACTCCTTGAGCGCGGTACCCAGCGGGCGGGGCACCGGCGTCGCCGGCGGGGCAGGATCGAGGCGTCCCACGATATCGCGGGGCAGGTGCTGCAGATCGAGCACCCCGTCGCCGGCCAGCACCACGGCGTGCTCGATGGCATGCCCGAGCTGGCGCACGTTGCCCGGGAAGGGGAAGGCGGCCAGCGCGGCCCAGGCGGCCGGCGACAGCGTGGGCGGCGACTTGCCGGGCCGGGTCAGCTTCTTCAGGAAGTACTGCACCAGCAGCGGCAGATCCCCTTTGCGCTCGCGCAGCGGAGGCAGGTCGACGTTGAGCACATTGATGCGGTAGTAGAGGTCCTCGCGGAACAGCCCCTGCGCGATGCGCTCCTTGAGGTCGCGGTGGGTCGCCGAGATGACCCGGACGTCGACCCGGATCGTCTCGTTGGTGCCCAGCGGTTCGATGGTGCCCTCCTGCAGCACGCGCAGCAGCTTGGCCTGTGCCGGCAGCGACATCTCGGCGATCTCGTCGAGCAGCAGGGTGCCGGTGTGCGCGGCGCGAAAGCGGCCGTCGCGGCGCTTGATGGCCCCTGTGAAGGCTCCGCGCTCGTGGCCGAACAGCTCGGCCTCGAGCAGCGTATCGGGGAAGGCGGCGCAGTTCACGACCACCAGGGGGCGGTCACGGCGCGGCCCGCGCTGGTGCAGCGCGCGCGCCACCAGCTCCTTGCCGGTTCCACTCTCGCCCGACAGCAGCACCGGGGCGTGGCTGGTGGCGATCGTGTTGACCCGATCGAGCAGCCGCAACATCTGTACGGAACGCCCGACGATCGCATCCTTTGCGTCGGCCTCCGCCAGCTGGGCGCGCGCGGTATCCAGCTCTCGCAGCAGCGAGCGGTGGTCGGCGATGCGCTTGACCCGCAGCGTGAGCTCGTCGATGTCGAAGGGTTTGGTCAGATAGTCGTAGGCGCCCTCCTTCACGGCGCCCACGGCGTCCTGGATGGCGGCGAAGGCGGTCATCAGGATCACCGTGGTGTCCGGCGATTCCTGACGCGCGCGACGAAACAGCGACAGCCCGTCGAGCTTGGGCAGGCGGATGTCGCAGACCATGACGTCGAAGAGCTGGCTCATGAGCAGGGTCAGCGCCTCTTCGCCGTTGGAGGCTGTCGTCACGCGATGCCCGGCGTCGGCCAGGGCTTCACCGACAGTGAGGTTGAAGTCGGGCTCGTCGTCGACCAGCAGGATATTCAGCCCGTCCGCCCCCGCCGCCAGCCTCTGGCTTTCCTGATTTGCCAGAAATCCAGGCGCCATCGCCGTGAGCGGGACGCGTTCGCTGATCGAAGTTGCTGGCATGAGCTGAGATCCCCTTCCGCCCCAAGCAAGTAATCCCGCATTTCAATCTTGCAAGGGCCCTTATCAATCGAGGCACGATACGGACCCCTGTGGACGGAAGAGCCGGTAACCCGTAACGCTCAGGTGTTACCGAATGGAACGGGGTTTCAAAGACCAGCAGCCTGAAGCATTGAAATCTCTTGTCTCCGTTCAGCTTCGGAGTTGGTACGAGCCGTGAATACAAATCGGTCGTCTTCAACAGGAGTGGCCGGATGCTCAGGATCAGCGACGTGATGACTCGAGATGTTTTCACGCTGGCGGCTTCAACGCCGGCGGAGACCGCTGCCTGGGAGCTGAGCGTCCGTGGCTTCACCGGGGCGCCGGTTCGTGACGCGCGCGGCCGATTGGTCGGCGTCCTGTCGCGTAGCGACCTGGCCGACCCGGAGCGCAACCCGACCGGGTTCGAGGCCAAGGAGGTCCGAGATTTCATGACGCCGGCGTTGTTCACGCTCGATGCTTCTCAATCGGTGGCCTGCGCGGCCAGGCTGATGGTCCGCGAGGGCATCGGGCGGGTGGTGGTCATGGATCGCGGCGAGATGGTCGGGATCGTGACCTCGAGCGACCTCCTGGGCCAGCTGGCGGGCGGCGACGGCGTCGACCTGGACTCAGCGAGGGCGGGCGCGCGCGGGGCGCGCGCCGGATCGGCTTTCGCCCCCATATGAGAGAGGAGAGGAGACTGTCATGAGGTCATTGATGTTGCGATGGAGCGTGGCGCTGCTGCTCGGTTCGGCCTGGGGCTGGGTGATGTCGCCCCCAACCGCCCCTGCACCCTCGCGGCCGTTGCTCTCGATGCTGCGCTAGTCGAGAGCCGATACTGCGCAAGTTGTGAGGGCGAGCAGTCACTCCCTCAGTTTTCCACCGCTGGCAGCGTCAGGATTCCAACGGGTTCCCCGGGCGCGCGGAGCGGAACGGCGCCGGGATTGTCCGCTCTCTGGATCCACCATCCGGCCCGGCCTGTGTATGGCTGGTGCTGCCCGAACACCGAACGGTTTGAATGAGCCGTGCACCCGGTCAAGGGCCTCGGGCCTCGGGCCTCGGACCTCTGGAGCACTCTTCACCGGAGGTCGGAGGCCCGAAGCCAGAGGCCCATGAATGTGCGGTGGTCTAGCTTTGAAACCGTTCGGTGCTCTAGACGCCCAGCTGGGAGAGCGATCCGCCTGCGACGTTCTCTGAATCGTGGTCGGCCTCTTCTTCCTCTTCCGCGGCCAGCAGCGCACGGAGCTCGTCGCCGGTGATGGTCTCCTTTGCCGTCAGCACGCGCGCCGCCCGCATCAGCACGCTCCGGCGCGCCAGCAGCAACTCTTCCACCCGTTCGATCTGTTCGTCGATGATGCGGCGAACCTCCATGTCGATCTCGCGCGCGGTCTCTTCGCTGTAATCACCGCGGTTGCCTGGTTCGGGGTTGTTGACCAGCAGCGTGCGACGGTCGCGCTCGAAGGTCACAAGGCCGAGGCGCGGGCTCATGCCGAAGGTCTTCACCATGCTGCGCGCGATGTCGGTCGCGCGGGTGAGATCGTCGTGGGCGCCGGTCGACGCCTCGTCGTAGATCAGCTCTTCGGCGGCGCGGCCGCCCAGCAGCACGGCGATCTTGTTCTTGAGCTCGCTCTCGGTCATCAGGAAGCGGTCCTCGGTCGGAACCTGCAAGGTGTAGCCGAGCGCGGCGATACCGCGCGGGATGATCGAGATCTTCTGGACCGCGTCGACACCCGGGAGCGCCATCCCGATCAACGCGTGGCCGAGCTCGTGATAGGCGACGCGCTTCTTCTCGTGCGCGCTCAGCACCCGGTTCTTCTTCTCGAGGCCCGCGATGACCCGCTCGACCGCTTCTTGCAGCTCGGCGAGGCCCACCTTCTCCTTCGCGCGGCGCACGCCGAGCAGCGCGGCCTCGTTGACGATGTTGGCCAGGTCGGCGCCGACGAAGCCCGCCGTCATCGCGGCGATCACCTCCAGATTCGGTTCGGCTTCGAGCGTCACCTTGGCGGCGTGCACCGTCAAGATCGCCAGTCGCGCCTGCTTGTCCGGGCGGTCGACCAGCACCTGGCGGTCGAAGCGTCCGGCGCGGAGCAGCGCCGGATCGAGGATCTCGGGACGATTGGTCGCCGCCATCAAGATCACGCCCACCCGCGAGTCGAAACCGTCCAGCTCGACCAGCAGCTGGTTCAACGTCTGCTCGCGCTCTTCGTGGGTGACGGGACCGACGCCGCGCACCTTGCCCAGCGCGTCCAGCTCGTCGATGAACACGATGCACGGGGCCTTCTGCTTCGCCTGATCGAACAGATCCCGCACGCGCGCCGCGCCCACGCCCACGAACATCTCGACAAAGTCGGACCCACTTATCGAGAAGAACGGGACACCCGCCTCGCCCGCGACCGCCCGCGCCAGCAGGGTCTTACCGGTGCCGGGCGGGCCGACCAGCAGGATGCCCTTGGGGATCTGGGCGCCCAGGCGCGCAAACTTGACCGGCGTCTTGAGGAAGTCGATCACCTCGCGCAGCTCTTCCTTGGCCTCATCGACGCCGGCGGCGTCGGCGAAGGTGACGCGCACGTCTTTCTCCACATACACCTTGGCCTTGTTGCGCCCCAGGGTCAGAAAGCCGTTCTGTCCGCCCTGCGCCAGGCGGCGCGAGAAGATCCCGCCGAAGATCAGCAGCAGCCCGACCGGCAGCAGCCAGGACATGGCGTCGCGCCAGGGCGAGTTATCGGCCACGCCGGTCACCCGAACGCCTTGCCGCTCCAGCTCCGCGAGCAGGCCCGGATCTTCCACGCGCACGGTGTCGAACGCAGCGCCGAGCGCGGACCCGGCACGCTGCGGGGAGGGCGGCGAGGAGGCAGAGGGTGCGGGTGCAGCTGGGTTGTCGCTCCCCGGCGCGCGCGCGGGCGCGCCCTGGACCTTGAGGTGCCCGTGGATCACCGTGGGGGCGATCGAGACGTCGGCGACCCGGCCCGCGCTGATCGCCGACTTGAAGTCGGTGTACGCAAGGTCAGTCGCCGATGCGTGCGTGCTCAGCAGCTGTTGGGCCAGCAAGAGGCCCCAGAAGGCGAGGATGAGGTAGCCGATCGAGAATTTGGAACGCTTCTTCTCTGGACTCTCCATAGTAGAGCTCAACCTAAGTCGTGAAATGCGCTCGGGGGTCGAAGGGCCGGCACAAAGTCCCCGGATCAGGCCCGGTGCTTGTTACCCCTCGGTAATCGCACCTCTGGTGACCGGTTACCGATCGCTTCGCGGCGCGCGCGACGCGGGCGAACGATCGGGCTTCGGCGGCGCGAGTCCCGCGCAATTTCGCAGGTTCGGGCCCCGCAGCCGCGCTGGCACGGCTCTTGGAACTACACTTCGCAAAGGCGGAGCGCAATGAATCTGGGATGGAAGACGGTTCGAGGTGACGAGGCGGGGGGCGCAGGTTCAGTCGTCGATCCGTTCGTGGCCGACGCGCAGCTGGGTGGCTATCGTTTGCTCGAGCCGCTGGGTGCCGGGGGAATGGCCGAGGTCTGGCGCGCCAAGAGCTTCGGACCCGGCGGGTTCGAGCGCGAGGTGGTCATCAAGCGGATCCAGAGCGCGTACGCGTCCGATCCCGAGTTCGTGAGCCTCTTTCTCGACGAGGCGCGCATCTCGGGCCTGCTGCACCACCCCAACGTCGTCGAGGTGCACGGCTTCGGTGAGCACCAGGGGACACCCTACCTGGTGATGGAGTACGTCGAGGGCCCGTCGGTCTCGCGCGTGCTGCGGGCTCTACACAGCACGCAGCGGCGCATGCCCCCGGCCATCGCCGCCTACGTCGCGCGCGAGGTCTGCCGCGCGCTCGCTTACGTGCACGACCTGACAGACGACAGCGGCCGTCCGCTGGCCATCGTCCACCGCGACGTCACGCCGGCGAACATCCTGCTCACGCGCAGTGGCGGAGTGAAGCTGCTCGACTTCGGGGTCGCCAAGTTCCGCTGCTCGGAGTCGCTGACGCGCGCGGGAACCGTGCGCGGCAAGCCAGCCTATCTCGCGCCCGAGCAGATCGAGGAGAAGTCGCTCGATCGCCGGGTCGACCTCTTTGCTCTCGGCGTCGTGCTGCACGAGATGCTCTCGCTCGAGCACCTGTTCGCGGGTGACAGCGACCTCGTCACCGTGCGCAAGGTGCTGGAGATGGAGATTCCGCGCCCTTCATCACGATGCGCCGGCGTGCCAGACGCGCTCGACGCGATCGTGATGAAGGCGCTGGAGCGTGACCGTCGACTGCGCTACCAGACGGCGGGCGAGATGGCGCGCGATCTCGACGAGATCGTGGTGGCGTCGGGTTTGCGCATCGAGGAGATCACGGCCTTCGTGGCCGCGCTCGAGGCCGACATGCGTGAGATGCAACTGCGGGCGGCGAGTCTGATACGCGCCGAGAGCGAGCGGTCGCCCATGCCTGCGCGCGCGGCGCGGAGCGGGAGCGCCGCGCCGACGGTGCGCGAGCGCGGCCGCGCCCGCGAGCGGCGAGCGCCCCGCCGCTCGGGCGCCGCGCTCGCTGGCGTTGCCCTGGTCGCCGCCGCGCTGGCCGCCGCCTTTGGTCTACATGTCAACGTGACCAAGAACGTCGCGCGCGCCGCGACGCCGCCAGCCATCGAGTGCAGCAGAAGCCCCGGCTGAAAAGCCGAGCGAGCAAGGGGACACGGACCGAAGGGTCATCAGCTATCAGCTGTCAGTCTTCAGGGGATAGTCGGCGGCGTTCAACTCTCGGGCGGAGCGCGACAGAGCTCTGAACGCCTCTGCGATCAACTCGGCCTGGGTCCGTCACCTTTTTCTGTCGACTGAAAACTGAAAACTGATGACACCTCGCCAGCCAGGCCTTTCGACCGAGCCAGCGCGCACCGAATCCCAGATCGGCCGTTAGACGCTAGTTCAGAGCCACCGGCGAGCACGAGCCGCTCGACAAGATCTGCTTGTACAGCTTCTTGAAGCGGACCTCGAGCGGGCGATCCACGGAGCGCTCGCGCTTGCCGGGGTCGTGAATGGTGATGCGCTGCTTTAACTCGGGAGGATCGACGTTCATCACCGTGGCCAGCGCGTGATCCAGCACGGCGACGCGATGGGGATAGTGTCGCGGGTAGCCCTTGTCGATGTAGCGCGGGCCATGATTGTAGTGCGCCCACCAGCCGTGGGTCTGGTGGTGGCAGGGCACGTTCTTGGTCACCTCGGTGCCGTCGCGGCGATGAATCGTACGGCTCGCGACGCCGCCACCGTCGCGCCAGTAGGCCAGCTCGCGCGCGGCGACCTCGATATTGGTGACCGGGTCCATGACCTGCTTCCAGCGCATGCCGCGCACATTGCCATTGACACAACGATCCTTGCCGTCGACGACGCAGCGGATCGCCATCAGGCCGCCGTCCATCGCGTAGACCTTGCCGGCGCGCGTGCTCACGCGGAACGCCTTTTCATTCATGTCGCTCTCGTTGATCATGATCGCGAGCAACAACGTCGGGCTGAGATTGTACTTCTTCGAAGACGTGGCCACCGCGTCGGCGATGCGCTGGCACTCGTTGGGAGTCCAGGCCGGAGTCTGCCAGCGGATGGTCTGTTTCACCGCGCAGATGGTCTTGACCAGACAGGAAATGGCCTCTTCGTCCGGGGTCGCCGCGCCGGTCGGGGACGTCAGGATGTCACCTTCGTCACCTTCGTCACCGTCGCCGTCGGCCCGAACGTCGCCCTGTAGGATGGCGCCCTCCAGCGTGTCGCTCTCGGTCGCCTCCGACGAGACCGGCTCCAATGCAGGAGGGGCGGTCACTTCCACGCTCTCGGTGGCATGCGACGGGAGCGGGAAGGCCATCACCCCCGTGAGCGCGGCCACGAATCGGTAAGGGATCTTCTGCGACGAAGAAAGCACGTCTTCACCTCAGTAAGTTTTGGGTGAGCGCTCGGCGCGGCGGGAAGCGTCCCGGGCCACACCAGGAATCCGCAACATTGTAACCAATCGATGAGATATGCAAGAGGTTAAGCTCATTTTTGCCGTTGACCAGATTCAGCAATTTCGGGTCCACATTTTTGCACCGAGTCTTGCACCCAGGCTTGCAATTCAGTCCTCCACCGAGCCCTGCACCGGGTCTTGCAGGAGGTTTGGACCTCCGTCGGGCACTGTGTCGGAGATCTTTTTTGGGGGCTGAGGCGTTGTTTCGGGCCGCGTGATCGCGCATTTTCTTGAGATCTTCTTGAGATTTTGTGCGATTTGCGGGGCAGCCGTTTTGGTTGGGTCCCCATTGACCCGACGGGCGATTACAGAAATGACGAGCACCCCTGGATTCAAACGGTGGAGCCCGAAAAAGTTTCGGACGTTTTCCCGGGGAGACCCCGGTCGTTTGAAACGTCCGGATTCGGCGGGTGCCGGTGCTTCGCGCCTGCGCCGGGGGGCAATTGGGCGGGATAGTTTCGCGGTATTCTGCGTACCATCCGCCGGGTTGGTCGCGTCGGCGGCCGCGGGAGTATATCGGTGACGGGAAAGTTTTCTTTAAGCCCGCTCGCTGAGCCAAAGATTGAGCGGATCTGGACCACGGCGGCTGAGGAGATCGGCTTTCGCGTCGTGCGCACCGCGGAGGCCTACGCCAGCAGCGATGGCACCGGACGCATCCTCATCGCGACCGACGAGCACCTCGACGGGGACGACGCGGTTGCGCAGCTGATCTTTCACGAGCTTTGCCACGCGCTGTGCGAAGGTCCCGACCGCGAGCGGTTGCCCGACTGGGGCCTGGACAACACCGGCGCTGTCCCCGATCACGTGGTTCACGAACACGCCTGCCTGCGGCTGCAAGTGGTGCTCGCGGCACCGCACGGCCTGCGTGATCTGATGGCGCCGACGACGGAATATCGGGCGTACTACGAACGCGTGCCGCTCGATCCACTGGCCGAGGACGGCGATCCATCGCTGCCGCGGGCCCGTGCCGCGGCCGCGCGCGCGGGTTCGCCGCCCTGGCAACCGGCGCTGCAGCGCGCGCTGGTGCTCACGGCGCAGTCGCTGGAGCACCCGCTGGGTTTTGGCGCCGGGCCCGGGGACCAGAGCTGCGGTAGCTGCGCCTGGCAGTACCTGGGCGGCCGCGGGCGCGCTGTGCTGCGCTGCCGCCAGTCGGCCGATCGCGACGGCATCGGCCGTCGCATCAGCGCCGCCTGGCCCGCCTGCGATCGATGGGAGGCGCCCGTCGACTGTCACGCGTGCGGCGCCTGTTGTCGCGAGGCCTATCACTCGGTGACGGTCTCGGTCCGCGACCCGGTGGTGTGGCGCCAGCCTGACCTGGTCGCGCGCCAGGGCCACCGATTCGAAATCCGGCGCGCGGGCGACCGGTGCGCGGCGCTGATCGTCGAGCCGCAGCATGCGCAGGCGGAACGGCCGGGCGGCGAGGCCGCCGCGGGCAACGCGCCCGCCCCTCAATCGCAGCGGCGCTATGCGTGCTCGATCTATGCCGATCGGCCGCAAGCTTGCCGTGACTTCCAGGCCGGGGGCCGCCACTGTCTCGACGCCCGCCGGCGGGTCGGATTGAGCCGAGCGTAAGGCACTCATGGAGGTCGTCGACATCTTCGTTCCGCTCGACGAGAGCGGGGACGGCGAACACAACGCCGGCGGTGTCGGCGGCGATTCGGCGCTGGCGGGACGCCTGGAGCAGGCGCTCGGCTGGGCGCGCGGCAGCGCCGGTGAGTGGCGGGTCGTGCGCCGGTCGCTCGACGCGCGCAAGAACCATCCCATCGGCTACCGGTTGCGCGTGATGGTCGCGCGGCGTGGCGAGGCGGTGGCGTCGCCCGGATCGCGCGCTGCCTCGATCGAGGCGGCGCGGCGCTGGCCCGCGGGCCGGCCGGCGCCGTCGGTGGTGGTGGTCGGCGCTGGTCCGGCCGGCACCTGGGCCGCGCTGCGCCTGGCCGAGGCGGGCGTGCGCGCGCGGGTCGTCGAGCTCGGCAAGCCCGTGCAGCCGCGGCGGCGCGACCTGGCGCTGCTCCAGCGCGGCACGCTCAATCCGCGCTCGAACTATTGCTTCGGCGAGGGCGGGGCCGGCACGTACTCCGACGGCAAGCTCTACACCCGGTCCAAGGACCGGGACGCCGTCGCCGAGGTGCTGGCCGACCTGGTGCGCTTCGGCGCGCCGACTGAGATCGAGGTCGATTCGCGCCCGCACGTGGGCTCGAACCGACTGCCCAAAGTCCTGGACGCCGTGCGCGCCTATCTCGAGAGCGCTGGTGTCGAGTATCTCTTCGAGACCGAGGTCGACGGTGTGCGCGCCGAGCGCGGTCGCTTGCGCGCGCTGCGCCTGGCGGGCGGGGGCGAGCTCCCGGCCGACGCCGCCGTGCTGGCCGTGGGTCATTCTGCGCGGGCGGTCTACGCCTGGGCGGCGGCCGCCGGGATCGCCATCGAGCGCAAGGGCATCGCCGTCGGCGTCCGGCTGGAGCACCCGCAGCCGGTGATCGACGAGATCCAGTACGGGCGCGCTGCCGGCGATCCCCGCCTGCCGCCCGCTTTCTACGAGCTGCGCGGCAACGGGCGCGGTCGCGGCGTGTACAGCTTCTGTATGTGCCCAGGCGGCTGGATCGTCCCGGCGGCCACCGAGCCCGACGGTGTGGTCGTCAACGGCATGAGCCTTTCGCGTCGCGACTCGCCCTACGCCAACTCGGGCTTCGTGGTGACGGTCGACCCGGGTGACTTCGGTCCCGACGCTGCCGGCGCGCTCGCGGGCATCGATTTCCAGCGCGCCATCGAGCGCGCGGCCTTCCGCGCGGGGGGTGGCGCGTTTCGCGCGCCGGCGCAGCGCCTGTCCGATTTTCTGGACGGACGGGTCGGGGGCTCGCTGCCGGCGTCGAGCTATCGTCCGGGGACTGGCGCCACCGATCTGGCGCAGGTCTTTCCTGCGTTCGTGCTGGACGCCCTGCGCGAGGGGTTGCGGGGCGTCGCCAGTCGCGTGCCTGGCTTCCTGCATCCGGACGCGCAGCTCATCGCCGCCGAGACCCGCACCAGCGCGCCGGTGCGCATCGCGCGCGACCCGGAGACATTGCAGTCGCCCACGCTGACCGGGCTTTATCCAGCGGGCGAGGGCGCGGGCTACGCTGGCGGGATCGTGAGCGCGGCGATCGACGGAGCGCGCATCGCGCGGAGGATCCTGGCGGCGTTCGCGTAGGGAGCGCGAGTCAGGCCTTGCGAGAGGCTACCCCTCTACCGGCCGTCGGCCGGCTGCACGTGGGCCAGAATCTGGCGCAGCCAGGCTTGTTGCTCCGGGGTGATCACCTCGAAGCGGACGCCGGCGGTGTGCAGCCCGGAGTCACTCTCACCGGTCCAGGCGACGCGCGCCTTGACCCACAGGGGAGGGGTCTCCGCTTCGAGACCTTCGACCACCAGGAACAGCCCGAGCGCGATCTCCTCGCCCTCGGTGAGCGCGCGGTCGGCCTCGAGACCGGCGCCGGCCTCGGAGAGATCGCGGGTCGTCGCGGTGAACACGGAACGCGCGGTGCGAATCTCCGCCGACATGCGCACGTCGAGGCGGGGATGCTGTCGGCGTCCCTCCGGCGCCAGCGTGGACCCCGCCTGTGGAGAGCGACGCTGCGGGGACTTGGCTTGAGCGAGGGGTCTGGACATGGTGTTTCTCTCTCTCCTCGGGAACTAGGGTCGAAAGGGATCGTCGGGATCGCCGTGCCGATCGGTGTCCTCCTCATCGTCGGGATCGGACGGCGAGCCGTCGAGGATCGCGACCAGCATCTGAAGATGACGCGCGCGCTCGAGGTCGAGATCCACGAACATCACGCCGATCTGGAACGCGCCGAAGAGCGCGGTGCACCAGACCACGCGGCCGGTCATGAGCAACGGCTCGGAGTACCCGCCGGCGGCAAAGGTCAGCACCAGGCGGATCTGGATGCGCGCCTCGAGCGGGATCTTGTGCGCCATCACCAGGCACAGGCCGGTTCGCGACAGGTCGCGCGTGCGCGCCGGCAGCTGGCGATCGCGCACCGACACCGCCACCTGCAGGTCGACGGGGTAGCGCGGATGCTGGCGGGAATCCTTGGTCACGGTGAGGCGGGGGCAGCGAGGAGCGCGGGTGTTGAAGCGCCCCCTCGCGCGGCGGTCGAGCGTGAGAACACTCCCCCCGTCAGGGCGTCGAGCTCGGCCTCGAGCTCCTCGATGCGCGCGTCGCGCCGCAGGTTCGAAGCCACATCGTAGCCATCGGCGGCAGCCGCCTCGACCTTGAGCCGCCGCCGCTCGAAGTAAAGCCGGATGACCAGGGTCTCGACCTCCCGCCGGACCTCAGCGATCTTCAGGGCTTCCGCGTGCGCGGCGAGCTCGTCTGGGTTGAAGACCAGGCGCGACAGGTCCCAGGTCGCCCGCGCCTCGTAACGTACCTCGTCGACGGTGTCGAGGGCCACGGGCGGCGCGTCACCGAGGGGAACCGGCGACACGTCGAGCGATTCGCTGCGGCCGAAACGCCGGTCGACCCGGAATCGCACCTCCGGCAGCCAGGGCGCCCAGCGCGCGCGCAGCACCAGCGAGCGGGCGCGCCCCGGGTCGGCCAGGACCAGCGCGCTGGCGGCCACCCGCAGCACGTCGACCGGCGGACCGTCCTTGGCCGCCCGCTGCAGCGCCGCGGGATCCGGGGTTGGCACGGGCCTCTGCGCGCCCGAGTCGCCGGGCGGCGGGCGCTGGGCCAATCCCAGGGACGGGGCAGGGCCGGGGTGGGGTCCGCCACCGGCGCGCGTGTCCGGGCTGGGGTCGAGGGCGATCCAGGCCAGGCAAATCGCTGCGCCGTTCATCGCAGCACCTCGTCCAGGCTGTCGCGGGCCAGGCGCGCCATCGCGGCCGCCTCGTCGTCGGTGGCTGATGGTCGGGAGGCGCGCGCCAGCGCCGCCGCCGCCTGGGCGCGGCGGCGCAGCAGCTCGTCGGCCAGGCGGACGGCGCGCGGCGCGTGAGGATGGGCGTCACCGAGGGGAATCGTGAGCAGCAGCCAGACTGCGCCCCGCTCCGCGCCCGGCCTGGTCTGCGAACGTGTGGCCAGCAGCGAGACGGCGGGCAGCAGATCGCGCCACCAGCTGGCGCGCCAGCGCAGGACGGCGGGCAGCGGCGCGCCGATCTCGTCGCCCGGGATTTGTCGGTCGGACGTCGCCGCGCGCGCCGCGACCCGGGCCACCGGCGTCGCGGGGCCGGCGCCTCGCTCCGCCAGCGCTGCCCGCCCCACGAGGGGCGTCAGATACAGTCCGGTGCTGGTTCCCAGCCACAGTGCCGTCGCCGTGACCGCCACCGCCTCGATCTCACCGGCCGGTAGATCCGGGGGCGCCAGCCAGGTCCGTCCGCCATCGCGCGACAGCGCCAGATCCGGGCCGAAGGCGATCGTGATGGCCGGCTGGGCCGGTGCGCAGGTGATCCGGCGCGCCGGCAAGCGCCCGCCGCGCCGGTCGAGCCCTCTGTTCCAGCGCCAGGAGAAGAGCCCGTCAGCGCCCGCGATCAGGAGCTCGTCCCCGCACCAGGTCAGGTCGGTGGCGTGGCCGGTGAAGATCGGGAATCGCTGCCGGTGCGCCAGCACCGCGACGCCCTCCTCGTCCAGGACGTAGACCTCCTCTCCGTCGAGCGGCAGCGCCAGCGCGCGCGGACGCGTCGGCGTGACGGCCAGCAGGGACCAGGAGCCGGCGCCGTCGGTCGAGCGCCACACCTCATGGCCGGCGATCGCCGCCAACCGCCGGCCGTCGAGCGCCACCGCCAGCGCCGCCAGTGAGCGTCGCCGTGGCATCATCGGCGCGTGCTCCGGGACCGCGGGCGCCTTGACGCCGAACGCGTCGAGGCGTCGCAGTCCGCCCGCGCCCGCGATCCAGATCGCGTCGCGGCTGGCCTCCAGGGCGCACGGGATCGACCCCTCGGCCGCGGGCGGATCGTCCAGGTACACGGCCCGGTGGCGCCGCCGCCGTGCCGGAGACGCGCCCTCGTCGTCGAGCGCCTCGCGCACCAGATCGCTTTCCAGGTCGTCATCGGGCAGGCCGAGGAGATCGAGGACGTCCTCGGCGCGCGGGCGCGGGCGCAGGTTCGCGGCCGGCGCGAGAGCCGCCGCCGCCGCGACGGCGGCTCCACGATCTACCTTTCCGATCACACCCCCATCGGGGCCCAGCAGCCAGAGCTCGCCGTCGCGCAGGGCCGCCACCCGATCGCCGGCCAGCGCCAACGCTCGGATCTCGCCGTCCAGCAGGGGCGAGGCCGCGCCGAGCGGTCGCGCCCGGCACGGCGGCGCCTGCGCCAGCGCCAACGCCAGTGTCAGCGTCACGAGCAGCGGCATCGGTGCGAGGACGACGGAGCGAGACCTTGACATGGATGCACCGTGGAAAAGCAACCGGCGTGCCCGCGCGCGGCCGCTGGATCCGGCGCTCATCGAGGCGCGGGTGTCCCTGGTTCGCGCGCTGCGTCCCGATTTCGGCCACGACGCCGAACGACCCTGCTATAAGCTCGCCGCGATGTCGGCGAAAGTCCTGGACGGCAAGTTGCTCGCAGCCCGGATCCGCACCGGGCTCGCCGAGGAAGCGCGCGCCTTGATCGCGCGAGGCGTTCAGCCCGGGCTGGCGGTGGTGCTGGTCGGCGAAGACCCCGCCTCCCAGGTCTACGTTCGGAAGAAGACCGAGGCCTGCGCCGAGGCCGGTTTTCGCGCCTTTGACCATCGCCTGCCCGCGACCACGTCGGAGGCCGAGCTGCTGGCGCTGGTCGCGACCCTCAACGCGAATCCCGCCGTCGATGGAATCCTGGTCCAGGTGCCGCTGCCGCGCGGGATCGATGAACGCCGCGTGCTGCTGGCCATCGATCCCGGCAAGGACGTCGACGGTTTTCATCCCGACAATCTCGGACGCTTGCTGATGGGGGCGCCGCGCTTCGTCGCCTGCACGCCATTCGGCGTGATGAAGCTGATCGAGGCGTCCGGGATCGCCGTGGCGGGGGCCGAAGCGGTGGTGGTCGGGCGTTCCCACAACGTGGGCAAGCCGATCGCGGTGCTGCTCCTCGCCGCCGACGCGACGGTGACCGTCTGCCATTCGCGCACGCGCGACCTGGCCGCCGCGGTCGGTCGCGCCGACATCCTGGTCGCCGCCGTCGGTCGCCCCGAGATGATCCGCGGCGTCTGGATCAAACCCGGCGCCGTGGTGATCGACGTCGGTATCACCCGGCTGCCCGCGGGCAAGCTGGTCGGCGACGTCGAGTACGCCGCCGCCGCCGAGCGCGCGTCCGCGATCACCCCGGTCCCGGGCGGCGTCGGCCCGATGACGGTGGCGATGCTGCTGTCCAATACGCTCGACGCCGCCCGCCGCCGCGCCGCCACCTGAAGTCCCGCAACGGGGGCAGCCACTCGCTGATTGCGGCTTCGCTCACTGATCCGGTCCGGTCCGGTCCGGTCCGGTCTGATCTGATCCGACGTCTACGGCGATCAGGCGCAGTGAACGTAGTGGTGGGGTTTAGAGGGGCTTGGGGGAGGTGGGTGTTGTGCCCGCGGGGGCTAAGCGGGCGCTCCTGCCTGTCCGCAGGCAGGATGCCAGCCCGCCGTCGCAGGCGCCCCCGTGCCGCCGGCGTTCAGGGTGAAGGAGTGGGCGGAGCCCGGAGACACCAAAAGTAGTCATCGAGAGTTCACCGCTCGGCCGGCGGCGTAAGGGCGCCGACCTGCGGGCACAATACCCACCTCCCCCAAGCCCCTCGCCCCACAACGGAGAGAGCGGAGCCGCAATCAGGACAGCGGGCAGCCGAGCGAAGCGCCGACCTATCGAACCGCCGTCGGCTTGGCGATGCAGCGGATGACCGCGCTCTGCAGCTCGGCGAACAACGGCGGGTTGGTGATCGCTTCGTCGGCGCCGCGTTGGTGGGCGCGCATGCGGTCGCGCTCGAGCTGTCCGAGCGCGATGATCGGCGTGGTCGCCGTCCGTACGTTGACGCGCAGGTTCTGGATCAGCTGCGCCCCCTCGGGGCCAGACGAATCCAGATCGATGACGGCCAGGTCGATGTTGTCGGGCAGCGCCTCGAGGCTGGCGGTGAAGTCGACGTCCAGGATCCGGCAGGCCAGGATCGAGCGCAGGTACCGGCTCAGGATGGCGCGCGGCGCCGCCTCACCCGTGCCGAGCAGGATGTGGATGCCGGTGAAGCTGAAGGCGATCTGATCGACGACGGCGCCGTACTGGTCGGCCGCCGTGTCGATGACGATGCCCATTCCCGCCGGTTGCCCGGGGCCGGTCGACTCCGGCCGCAGCCAGGCGACCGTGCCCTGCACGTCACAGGTGGGTGTGAGCGGCGCGTGCAACTTCATCGCCACCACGGTGCCTATCGGCAGTGGCGTGCTGGTCTCGATGAAGATGCCCCCCTTCGACAGATTCGTCGTGTAAGCCACCAGGAACGCCCCTGCCGATCGGTATTCCAGCTCCAGCGCGACCGGCACCCGCGCGCTGCGCCGGTGGTCGGACGGGCCGCCGTTGTTCATGATGGAAGCAGGCGACCGATGAGCCCGTCGAGCTCGTCGAGCGAATGATAGTGGATCTCGAGATGGCCGCGATCGGCGCCGGACTCGATGACCTTGACGCGCGCGCCGAGCACGCGCGACAGGCGCTCGGCGAGATCACGCGCCGACGCCGACGGGCGGGCCGCGGGCGCCGACGTGGCGTTATCGCCGTTCCCCTCGCGCTCGCGGCGCACCAGCCCCTCGACCTGCCGGACCGACATCTCGCGCGCCGCCACCCGACGCGCCAGCCGGACGATGGTGTCGTTGGACTCCAGGCCCAACAGAGCGCGCGCGTGCCCCATCGACACACGCCCGGCGACGACCAGATCGCGTACTTCTTCGGGCAGGCGCAGCAGGCGAAGGGCGTTGGTGATGGTCGTGCGGTCCTTGCCGACGCGCGCGGCCAGGGATTCCTGGGTGTAGCCGAGCTCGCTGATCAGACGCTGGTACCCGGCCGCTTCCTCGATAGGATTCAGGTCCTCGCGCTGCAAATTTTCGACCATCGCCATCTCGAAGGCGCGGGTCGGGGCGACGTCCCGGATCACCGCCGGCACCGCGTGCAATCCGGCGCGCTGGGCCGCGCGCCAGCGTCGCTCGCCCGCGATCAGCTCGTAGCCGCCGCTCTCGCGTTTGCGCACCACCAGCGGCTGGATCACGCCCTGGGTGCGGATCGAGGCGGCCAGCTCCTCGATGCGGGTCTCGTCGAACAACTTGCGTGGCTGGGCGCGCGCCGGATGCACCTCTTCGATGGCGATCAGCTCCAGACCGCCGCCCCCCACGGTTCGCGCGCCGTCGCCGGCGGGCAAGACGCTGGGGTGAGACGGCGCCGCGCCCGGGATCAGCGCCGCCAGGCCGCGGCCCAGCGCCTTGCGCTTGACGGTGCTCATCGCTGGCCGCTCGCCACGGCGGTCGCTGGCTCGCCCCCTTGACGCGACAAGAACTCGCGCGCCAGCTCGAGGTAGCTCTTGGCGCCCTTGGACGCGATGTCATAGAGGATGATCGGTTTGCCGAATGAAGGCGCCTCTGACAGACGGACGTTGCGCGGAACCGTGGTCTGGTAGACGCGCGCGTCGAAATGGCCGCGGACTTCACTGGCCACCTGCTCGGTCAGATTCTGCCGATTGTCGACCATACACAGCACGATGCCTTCGATGCCGAGCCCGGGGTTCAGCGATCGGCCGACGAGCTCGATGGTCGTCTGAAGGTCCGAGAGCCCCTCCAGGGCGTAGTACTCGCATTGCAGCGGCACCAGCACCCCGTCGGCGGCCGACAGGGCGTTCACGGTCAGCAAGCCCAGCGACGGAGGCGTATCGATGAAGATGTAGTCGTAGTCACCGATGGTGGCGCTGGCGCGCAGGGCCCGGCGCAGGCGGGTTTCGCGGTCGGGCAGGGGGACGAGCTCGATCTCGGCTCCGGCCAGATCGGCGCGCGCCGGGACCAGATCGAGGTGGGGCAGCTCGGTCTTGCGGATGACTTCGCCCAGCGGCCGATCGTCGACCAGCAGGTCATAGACCGTCGGTGTCCCCTCCTCGGTGCGCGGGTAGCCGAGGCCGGAGCTGGCGTTGCCCTGGGGGTCGATGTCGACCAGCAGGACCCGCTTTTCAGCCGCCGCCAGCGACGCGGCGAGGTTGACGGCGGTCGTGGTCTTGCCCACGCCTCCTTTCTGGTTTGCGACCGCGATGATGCGTCCCATGCTGCGCGCGAATCCTAACAAAACCCCTCCTGCCGACACCGCTCAATACCACCGCGCCGGTCGGCGACAGGCGTGAAAATTTGACCAGCTGTGAGCGCAGGTATTATGTAGGCCTACATGTAGCAGCGAGCGAAGCTTTCTTCCAGGAGAACAAACCATGGGACGCCACGACGACGACCAGAGGATCTACCGGACCTTCGAAGAGTTCGAGCGCGAGGAGTTGCGGCGCAACGTCCACGCGGGCTCGGTCGACGAGGTCCTCGATGAGATGTTCGCCGGAGAGCTCGACTTCGAGCCGGGCGGTGGTCGCCGCAGCCGTCGCCCCGAAGGCGACGGTAATGAACCCGACGATCCGGACGAATAGCCGTCGGGCGCCGTCCCGCGGCGCGGTGCGCGGACGTGAGGAACCGGCGGCGTTGATGTATAAGCTCACGCCATGGCACGTGAAAACGAATCATCGCGAAACTGGGGTGCGACCGTCTGGCCGCTGATAACGGGCCTCGCCGTCGGATTCCTCGTCGGCCGGGAGACCGGGGGCGGGGCCGGGCACGGGCGAGAGACCGCCGCCGCTGACTCCAAGGGCGGCGACGCGCCCGCGGCGGCGGCTACCAAGCTGCCGGCGAAGATCTACAAGAGCCAGGCCGAGTTCCCGTCAGGCTGGCTCAAGGAAACCGATCTGTCCTCGGTCGCCGACCTGAGCTTCGCCGGCCTCAGCGAAGGTCAGAAGACCACCGCGCTGCAGGCGATGAACGAGCGCAACTGCGAGTGCGGCTGCGGCATGGGCAGCGTGGCCCTCTGCGTGAAGAAGGATCCGAACTGCCCGCGCAGCCCCGGACTGGCCAAGGTCGCTGTCGACATGGCCAAGCAGGGCAAGGGCATCGGCGAGATCCTGGCCGCGATCGACGAACGGCAGAAGCCGTCGGGCGCGGCGGCGGCCCCCGGCGCCGCCGCGGCCAAGCCCGCCGGCCCGCGCAAGATCGCGCTCGACGCCACCATGCCGCGCATCGGGCCCAAGGCGGCCAAGGTCACCATCGCGGAGTTCAGCGACTTCCAGTGTCCCTTCTGCAAGCGCGTCGAGCCGACGGTCAAGGAGATCCTGGAGAAGTATCCCAAGGACGTCGCGATCGTGTTCATCAACCAGCCGCTTCCCTTCCACGACCACGCGATGGAAGCGGCGCAGGCTTTTCAGGCCGCGCACCGGCAGGGCAAGGCCTGGGCGCTGCACGACAAGATGTACGACAACAACACCGCGCTCGAGCGCGCCAACCTCGAGAAGTACGCGCGCGAGGTTGGGCTCAACGTCGATCGTTTCAAGCGCGACATGGACGATCCCAAGGTCAAGGAAGAGATCGCCGCGCATCAGAAGCTGGCGGGTTCGGTCGGCGCCAACGGCACGCCCACCTTCTACATCAATGGCCGCGAGCTGGTGGGCGCGCAGCCCTTCTCGGCCTTCCAGACCATCATCGACGAGGAGCTCAAGAAGGCCGACGAGATGATCAAGAAGGGCACGCCGCTCAAGGACGTGTACCAGAAGCTGATGGAGCAGGCCGCTCTGGCTCCGCCGCCGGCGGCTCCTCCGTCGGGCGGCGGCGCGGCGGCGCCGCCCGCCGAGAGGGTGAACATCAAGCTCGGCGACGCGCCGGTGAAAGGGCCGTCGGGCGCCAAGATCACGTTGATCGAGTTCAGCGACTTCCAGTGTCCCTTCTGCAGTCGGGTCAACCCCACGCTCAAGCAGATCGAGGACGACTACAAGGGCAAGGTCAAGATCGCCTTCCGCAACCTGCCGCTTCCCTTCCACGACAAGGCCCACCTGGCTGCCGAGGCGGCGCTGGCGGCGCACGAGCAGGGCAAGTTCTGGCCGATGCACGACAAGCTGTTCGCCAACCAGCAGGCGCTGGACCGACCCAACCTCGACAAGTACGCCCAGGAACTGGGGCTCAACATGGCCAAGTTCAGCGCCGCGCTCGACAGCGGTAAGTTCAAGGACAAGGTCGATCAGGACGCCAAGGAGGGGGCCTCATTCGGCGCTACCGGGACGCCGACCTTCTTCATCAACGGCACCCGCCTGGTCGGCGCGCAGCCGCCGGAGAAGTTCAAAGAAGTGATCGACGCCGAGCTGAAGAAGTAACTTCCCTTCGGCCGGGCGGAAGGAACCGCCGACGCCGACGGCGAAGGGGATCGGATCCGACCGTCGGCGACGGCGTCGGCGTCCTGGTCCCCAGGGCGGGACTAGAAGCGCTGGGTCGGCACATCGGGACGCGGTCGCCGGAGAACCTGTCCCCCCACTCCCCATACCAACCGAATCTCTTCGCCTGAGGCCTGGCCCTCGTAGGCGTCGAGTCGGCGCTTGCCGTTGTCGCAGGCGTTGGGCTCCAGGACCTCGTACGAGTTCTCGTAGATGATGACCTGGTTGCCGCGCACCTCGCCATTGATGCGGTAGCGGGTCGCGATCTCGAACTCCAGCGACATGCTGCAGCGGTAGGCGTGCCCGTCGGCGGAGACCTGGCGTACGATGCGGTCGTAGTAGCCGTTCAGCTTGGCCCCCTCCTGGCTGACATGCCACTCCTCGCGCTCTTGCTTCTGATCGCCGCCGGGCGCGTTGCCCTGGTGCTCCCAGACCCACAGGCCGCTCACGTCGGCGGGCGAGCTGGCGCCGAGCGCGCCCTTTGGGCCGTCGCCCAGGGCGGGGAAGGGCGACTCGGTCACGGCCGAAACCGCCGCGGCCGGCGTCACCGTCTCGGCGGCGTCGCTGCCGCGCTCGTCGGTGCCGCGGCTGCGATAGAGCGTCTGCTTCTGCTGGCCGTTGACCACCAGCGTGAGCACGTCGCCCTTGATCTTGCCTTGATAATGAAACAGGCGGCGGCTGCCGGGGTCGCAACGACCCTCGGTCGCCTGCTGAGCGACCTCCTCGATATCGATGCCACCCTCGGTGCCGCTCCGTACCGTCCCGCGCACGTCATAGCGCTGCACCGCGGAGAACTGGGGCTGGCGGCTGCACACGTAGGGGCGGCCGTCGCCCGACACGAAGGTGAGCGCGGCGATGTAGTAACCGCTGATCGCGCCGCCGGCCTGGTTGAGGTGCCACTCCTGCTTCTCGATCCGAGTGTCGCCGCTGCCCATGCCCTCGCTGATCGTGGCACGCACCATCCCGTCCCAGATCCCCGCTACCTCGGGCGCCCTCGCGCTGGTCGGAGTCAACATCGTGCTCTTCCGCCCCGCGCAGCCAGCGATCGCGACCGCCAAGGTGAGAACTGAAACGCCGGCCCAACGCATCCGGTACCTCCGCAAAGAAAGACTCTGAACTTTTACATGCGGACCCTGCGAATTAATTCTACCGAACCAATCCGAGAGAATCGAGGTGCCGCACCAGATTCAATCGGTACCCATTGCGTCGTGCTTAAGGCGCCACGCAGTGCAGATCACAGTTTTTTCTGCGCACTGCGTGCGCTGCGATCCTGCAAGTCGGCGGATGTTTCAGGACTGCGCAGATTGTGTGTCGACGCGCGCGGCGGCGAGGGCGGCGCTGGCGCTCTCCCATTCGCTCATGCGACGGGCGAGCAACGCGTCGAGCTCGCGTTCGCGGTCGGCCAGCGCGTGCAGCTTTTGCCAGTCGCCGGCATGGTCGCCGCCCAGCTCTGCGCGCACCGCGCGCAGATCGCTCTCCAGCTTGCCCACATCGGCCTCCAGTATCTCCACACGCTTCTCGAGCCGGCGCCGTTCGCGCTCGCGCTCCTTGCTGGCGACGCGCGTGGACTCGGATTCTGCCGGCGCGCGTGCCGCGGCCGCCGGCGCCGGCGGCCGGTCACGCGTGGGTCGGGGGGGCGACTTGGCCGGCATCGGCTGCGCCGCCACCGGCTGCGCCGCCACCGCCGCCGCGGCGTTCTCGCCGCGCTTGCGGCGACGCCAGTCGCTGTAGTTGCCGAGGTGCGCCTCCAGCGAGGTCCCTTCGATGACCAGCAGGCGCGTGCAGATGCGGTCCAGGAAGTAGCGATCGTGGCTGACCACCAGCAGCGTGCCCTGGTACGCCGACAGCGCTTCTTCCAGGGTCTCGCGCGCCGGGATGTCGAGGTGGTTGGTCGGCTCGTCCAGGACCAGCACGTTGCGTGGGAAAAGCATGATCTTGGCCATGGCCAGCCGGCTGCGCTCGCCGCCCGACAAGCCGCGCACGGTGCGGAAGGGGTCGTCGCCGAAAAAGCGGAACTTGGCCAGGTAGCTGCGCACGTACTCCGGCGACAGGTCGGCACGCACCGAGCGGATCTCGTCGATCAACGACAGATCCTCGCTGAGCGTGCCCAGCTTCTGGTCGAAGTAGCCGATACGCACGCCCGTGCCGGTCTCGACCTTGCCCGCGAGCGGCGCCAGCTGTCCGATCAGGGTCTTGAGCAGCGTCGACTTGCCGGCGCCGTTGGGCCCGACGATGCCCACCTTGTCGCCGCGATAGATGTTGACCGTGACGTCGCGCAGGATCGGGCCGCCCGGCGCGCCCGGGTACCCGACCGTGATGTGGGGTGCGCGGATGGTCTCCTTGCCGCCCAGGTCATCGCCGGTCGAGAACGAAAGCCCGATCTTGCCCGCGTACTGCCAGTGATCCTCCGGGCGCTCCAGGCGGTCCAGCTTCTCCAGCATCTTGCGCCGGCTCTGCGCCTGCTTGGTCTTCTGTCCCGCCAGGTTGCGGCGGATGAAGTCCTCGGTCTTGTCGACGTGCTCCTTCTGTCGCTCGTACTCGGCGCGGGCCCGCTCGAGGCGCGCGTCACGCTCGACGATGTACTTGTCGTACCCGAAGGGGTAGCGGACGAACTTGCCGTTCTCGAGCTCGACCACCTCGCGGCACACCGCGCGGATGAAGGCACGGTCGTGCGAGACCAGCACGAAGGCGCCCGGATAGTCGGCCAGGAAGGTCTCGAGGCGCTCGATGGCCGCCAGGTCCAGGTGGTTGGTCGGCTCGTCGAGCAGCAACAGATCGGGCTGGCGCACCAGCACCTTGGCCAGCTCGAGGCGACCGCGCTCACCGCCCGAGAGCGTCGCCACCGATCGGCCGAGGTCGGCCTCGCTGAAGCCGATGTCCGCGGTGAGCCGGCGCACGCGCGACTCCAGCTCGTAGCCGCCCTCGCGCAGGTAGCGCTCTTGCAGCTCGCCGTAGCGCTGCACCTCGGCCGGACTGGCTTCGCCCAGGCGGTGCTCGATCGCGGTCATCTCGTCGTGCAGCGCCTGCAACGCGGCGAAGGGCTCGAGCAGCGCGTCCATCAGGGTGCCCGCGCCCGCGAACTCCTGCGATTGCCGCAGGTAGGCGACGCTGGCTCGCCCGAGCACGCGCACGTCGCCGCTGTCGGCCGCGAGGTCCCCGGCCAGCAGCCGCAGCGCCGTCGACTTGCCGGTGCCGTTGGGGCCGAGCAGCGCCAGGCGTTCGCCTGGGCGGATCAGCAGGGACGCGCCGCTGAGGATCTCGGTACCGGGATACCCGAAGGTGACGTCGGAGAACTGCGCCAGAGACATCGATTCGCCAGAAGATACTCCGGCGCCTCCGGTCGGTTGGATCGAAAACGAATCGCGGGAGGTTTGGGAACCCTCCGAGGGTTCCCATAATGACAATTGGTTTGAGCCAGAACTTGTAATAGAACTCGGGCGCGCCATGCAGCGGCGCGCGCCCGTAGGTCTCGATTGAAACAGTATCTGCTCACCGCCGGTCCCACGCCCGTCCCGGAGCGAGTTCTGCTCGCCCTGGCGCGGCCCATGCTCTATCACCGCGCGCCCGCCTTCACCGAGTGCCTGAAAGAGACCCAGGACGGTCTCAGGTGGCTGTTTCAGACCCGCCAGATCGTGCTGCAGCTGGCCGGCTCGGGCACCCTGGCCATGGAAGCGGCGGTCAGCAATTTCCTGTGCCGGGGCGAAAAGGCGCTGGTGATCCGGGGCGGCAAGTTCGGGGAGCGCTGGGCCAAGATCACCCGGGCCTACGGCATCGAGACGGTGACCGTCGACGTGGAATGGGGCAAGGGCGTCGACCCGCTGGCAGTGGCCGCCGCGCTGGACCGGGACGCCGGCATCCGCGCCGTGTACGCGACCGCCTCCGAGACCTCGACCGGCGTGCGGCATGACATCGAGGGCATCGCCAAGGTGGTGCGCGGGCGTCCCGACGTCCTGCTGTGCGTCGACGCCATCACCGCGTTGGGCGTGTTCGACGTGCCCATGGACGCCTGGGGCCTCGACGTCGTGTGCCTGGGCTCGCAGAAGGCGCTGATGCTGCCGCCGGGCCTGGCCATGATCGCTGCCTCGGAGAAAGCCTGGAAGGCCAACGCGCGCTGCGACCTGCCGCGCTTTTACGCCGACCTCGCGCGCGAGCGGCGCAGCCAGGAGAAGGGTGAGGCCGCCTTCACCCCGGCGATCTCCCTCATCGTCGGCCTGCAGGAGTCGCTGCGCATGCTCAAGGAAGAGACCCTCGAGGGGGTGTGGGCCCGCCACGAGCGTCTGGCGCGCGCCACGCGCGCGGCCGCCGGCGGCCTCGGCCTCGAGCTCTTCGCCTCCGCGCCCACCAACGCGGTGACGGCGATCCGCGTGCCAAGTGGCATCGACGGAACTGCGGTCGTGCGGCAGCTGCGCACGCGGTACGGCATCACCATCGCGGGCGGGCAAGAGCACCTGAAAGGCAAGATCGTGCGCATCGCCCATATCGGCTACTTCAGCGAGTTCGACATCATCACCGCGATCTCGGGTCTGGAGATGACGCTCTCCGACCTCGGGTATCGCATCAGGCCGGGCTCGGGCGTCGCCGCCGCGCAGGCGACCTTCTCCGAGTCGCGGAAAGACTGACGTGGCGGCTCGCGGCGGCCCCTGACGCACCCGTTGCGACGGTCTCACACTGGAAGTCCATGCCGCTGTCCAAATTGTAGGGAGGAGAAGAGAACATGGCCGATCCGATCCGAATTCTGATTGCCGACGACATGTCCAGGCGCGCGGTCGAAATCCTGCAAAAGGCAGGCTTCTCGGTCGACGTCAAGGTCGGGCTGCCGCCTGCCGAGCTGGCGGCGATCATCGGTGAGTACCATGGCCTGGGGATTCGCTCGGCGACCAAGGTGACCGCGGCGATCCTGGACCAACCCGGCAAGCTCAAGATCATCGGGCGCGCGGGCGTCGGTGTCGACAACATCGACGTCAAGGCCGCGATCGCCAAGGGCGTGCTGGTCATCAACACGCCCCAGGGCAACGCAGCCGCGGCGGCCGAGCTGGCCATCGGCCTGATGTTCGCGCTGGCGCGCAAGATCCCGCAGGCCGCCGAGAGCATGCGGCAGGGGATCTGGGAGAAGAAGAAGTTCATGGGCGCCGAGATCTCCGGCAAGACGCTGGGCGTGATCGGCCTCGGCAACATCGGGCGGCACGCGGCCGAGCGCGGCGTCGGCCTCAAGATGTCGGTCATCGGCTACGACCCTTACGTCAAGTCGGAGACCGGGCTGCCGGCCGGCGTCAAGCTGGCGTCCCTGGACGACGTCATCAGCAAGTCGGACTTCATCACCCTGCACGTGCCGCTGTCGGCCGAGACCAAGAATCTGTTCGACGCGGCCACCATCGCCAAGATGAAGAAGGGCGCATACCTCATCAACTGCGCGCGCGGCGGCATCGTCAACGAAGAGGCGGTGCTGGAGGCGCTGAAGTCGGGCCAGCTGGCGGGCGCCGCCCTGGACGTGTTCGGCAAGGAGCCGCCGGATCCCTCACCGCTGTTCGCCCACGAGAACCTGATCGCCACCCCGCACCTGGGCGCTTCGACGCGCGAGGCGCAGGAGAAGGTCGCGATCGAGCTGGCCGAGGTGTTCGTGGGATACCTCAAGGACGGCATCGTGCGCAACGCCGTCAGCTGAACGTGGGCGCCGACCTCCCCACCCTGCGACTGCCGACCGGGATGCGCGACTTCGCGCCCCGGGCGGCGGCGTCGCGTCGGCGCATCGCCGAGACCCTGCTCGGCGTCTTCGAGCGCTGGGGGTTCTCGCGCGTCATCACGCCCGCGTTCGAGTACGAGGATGTGCTGGCGCTGGGGCTCGGCACCGCGGGGCGCGCCGCCGCCATCCGCTTCGTCGAGCCGAGCTCGGGGCAGGTGGTCGCGCTGCGGCCCGACATCACGCCGCAGATCGCTCGTCTCATCGCCACCCGCTTTCGCGATGAGCCGGGCGCGGTGCGGCTGTGCTACGAGGGGACCGTGGTGCGCCTCGAGCGCGGCGCGCGCGGCCAGCGCGAGCTGATCCAGGCCGGCGTCGAGCTGGCCGGCGTCGCCGGTCCCCACGGCGACGCGGAGGTGATCGCGCTCGCCGCGGCGGCGCTGTCGGCGACCGGGCTGGCGTCGCCCACGATCGACCTCGGGCACCTCGGGCTGGCGCGCGAGGTGCTCGAATCGCTGGACCTGCCGCCCCAGGCGACCGAGGAAGTGCGCGGCCGCATCGCCAAGCGCGACGGCGCGGGCCTGGAGATCCTGCTGCGCGGCGCGCGCGGCTCGAAGGCGGCGGTGCGCTTCGCCGCGCTGCTCCCCGAGCTGTCGGGCCCGCCCGCGATCCTGCAGAGAGCCTTCAAGCAGGCGCCATCGGACGGCGTGCGGCGCGCGCTCGCCGACCTCGGCCGCATCGTGGCCGCCGTCGAGGAACGAGCGGTGCCGGCGCGGCTGCACATCGACCTCGGCGAGGTGCGCGGCTTCGACTACTACACCGGCCTGCGCTTTCAGGGCTACGCCGAAGGGGCGGCGCAGGCCGTGCTGGGTGGCGGGCGCTACGACGACCTGCTCGGACGCTATGGCCGGCCCAGCCCCGCGGTTGGCTTCGCCGTCGACGTCGAGGTCGCGGCCTCCGCGCTGGAACCCGCGCACTCCGGCGAAGACGGGGCGGGGACCTGGGCGGCGGGCGGCGGAAACGGCGTCGGCGCCGGGTTGCGGGTGAACGGGCAGGGGCCCCCGCCCGCGGAGGCCGACGGGGCGGGGGGCGTGTTGATCGCCGGCCCACCGGCGCGGGCGCTGCAGCTGGCTGACGAATTGCGCGCCGCCGGGAAACGGGCCGCCGTCGATCTGGTCGGACTATCTGGCGACGCGCTCCAGGCTTACGCCCGTCGGTGGGGCTTCTCGGACATCATCCGGCTCAAGGAAAGTCGCGCTCGCAAGGGAGCTTTCCGGCAAGTGAAAGCGAAAGAGAAAGAGAAAGAGGAAAAATAAAATGTCCGTCGTCGTCATCGTCGGTGCCCAATGGGGAGACGAAGGTAAGGGCAAGATCGTCGACCTGCTCACGGAGAACGCCCAGATGGTGGTTCGCTGGGGGGGCGGCTCCAATGCCGGCCACACGCTGGTGGTCGACGGGAAGAAGTACGTGACCCATCTGATCCCATCCGGGATCCTGCGCCGGGGCGTCACCTGCGTCCTCGGCGAGGGTATGGTGGTCGATCCTTCGGTCCTGGTCGAGGAGATCCGCGCCTTCCGCAGCCAGGGCCTTCTGGAGCGGGACGCCGACCTGGTGGTCGCCGAGCGCGCGCACCTCACCTTCCCATATCACCGCGAGCTCGACCGGTTGCGCGAGGAGCGGCCCGGCAAGATCGGCACCACCAAGCGCGGCATCGGTCCCACCTACGAGAGCAAGGCGGCGCGTTTCGGCATGCGCGTCGGCGATCTGCTGCGCCCCGAGCGGTTCCGGGCCACGCTGGAGCGCAACGTCGCCGAGATCGGTCCCCTGCTGGAGCAGATGGGCAGTCGCCGCCCCGACGCCGCCGAGATCGCCGCTGCCTATCTGGCCTTCGGCGAGGAGATCCGTCCCTTCGTGCACGACGCCTCGCGCGCGGTGTACGACGCCATCAAGCGCGGCGGCAACGTGCTGTTCGAGGGCGCGCACGGGGTGCTGCTCGACCTGGACCATGGCACCTATCCCTTCGTCACCTCGTCGTCGACCACGGCCGGCGGCGCCTGCGCGGGGGTGGGTATCGGCCCGACGCTCATCGACAGCGTGCTCGGCATCGCCAAGGGCTACGCGACCCGGGTCGGCCTCGGCCCGTTTCCGACCGAGCTCGAGGATGCGACCGGGGAGCTGCTGCGGCAGCGGGGCGCCGAGTTTGGCTCGACGACCGGGCGACCGCGACGCTGCGGATGGCTCGACATTCCGGCCCTGCGCCTGGCGATCCGACTGTCCGGGATCCAGGGGCTGGCGCTCACCAAGCTCGACGTGCTGGCCGGCCTCGACAAGGTCCGCCTGTGCGTCGGCTACCGGCTGGGTGGCCGACGCCTCGAGGAGATGCCCCTCGATCCCGACGACCTCAACGCCGTGGTTCCCGAGTACGAGGACCTGCCCGGGTGGGCGGAGGGTACCAGGAGCTCCGACAAGGTAGGTGTCGCCCCGCTGCCGGACGCCGCCGCCCGCTATATCGCGCGGGTGAGCGAGCTGGCCGGCGTGCCGGTGTGGGTGACTTCGGTGGGGCCCTCCCGCTCCGAGACCATCATCAGCCACAATCCGTTTGCGGAGCGCCGACGCTGAGCGCAGGCGTGCCTGGCAAGACGCCACGGAGCGCAACAGGGAGCGCACCAAGGAGCACACCAAGGACACACTAAGGAGCACACCAAGGAGCACACCAAGAAGCACAGGAAAGAGCGCACCACGGAACACAGGACGGAGCCGAGCCGCTGGCAATCGCGAAACGCCTTGTAATCAGCTAGCAAACGGCACGCCCACAAGCTTGCGCCCGGTTGGGGGGACCAATATAATCTGAGACCTTCCGTCAGACCTGCCTGGCCCGAGACCTTTGGGGCGCACAGACCCGGCGCCGCAACGAGGGGTAAATGAAGATCGTCTGTGATTCCTGCGCCACCAAGTACTCCATTTCCGACGACAAAGTTCGCGGAAAGGTGTTCAAGATCCGCTGCAAGAAGTGCAGCCACATCATCGTTGTGCGCGGCACCACCGACGCGGCATCCCCTTCCCCGGCGGTCGCCGCGGGCGACGCGGGTGGTGGTTGGCATCTGGTGGTCGACGGGGAGCAGGTGGGCCCGCTGCCCGAGTCGGAGATCCGCGCGCGCCTGACGCGCAACGAGATCAACGGTGAGACGTACATCTGGAAAGAGGGGCTGGCAGACTGGTTGAAGCTGTCGACGGTGCCCGAATTTGCGGACGCGGTGTCGGCGCCGCCGGCGGCCGAGCCGGGCTCCGCGGTGGCAGGTGCAGGGAGTGACCTGTTCAATGACAACCTGCCGATCGGCGCTGCTGCGGCGCCGATGACCGTGCAGGTGGACGACGGCCTGATCCAGGCATCGGCGCCGATCCGCTCCTCCGGTGGCGGGCTGTTTGGCGCGATCGACGCCGCCAACGGCAGTGGGGGACGCGCCGCGGTTCGCGCGGGCGCCGCCGAGGAAGGCGACGTGTTCAGCGCGCCCGCGGCTTCGCGCGGCGGCGACCTCTTCGCGTCGCACGCGGCGGCGCAGCCCGTGCTGTCCGACGACGGACGTCGCAGTGGCGGCGGTGTCGCCAGCCATGACGGCGGGCGCGTAGAGAGTCTGACCGCGCAGCGGCACGAGAACTCCGTGCTGTTTTCGCTGGCCAACCTGCAACAGCTGGCGATGCCCAGCGTGGCGACCAAACCGTCGTCGTCGGCGCCGTCGTCCAACGGCAGCACGCAGTCCGAGGGGTCGGGACTGATTGACATCCGTGCCATGGCCGCGACCACGCTGGGCGTGCCCGACGCGCGCGGCGGCGGGGCCGGCGGTAGCCTCGGCGACGATCTACCGACCTTCGGCTCGTTCTCGGCGGCGGCGCCGGTGCTGCTGGCGCTGCCCAGCTCGAGCGGTCCGCCGAAGTGGCTATACGCGGTGATCGTGGCGATGGCGCTGCTGGTCATCGGCATTGGCGTCATGGCCTACAAGCTGTTCACCACCAAGCCGGTCACCGTCGTGGAGCAGGTGGCGGTGCCCGTGCCCGCGCCGGTGGTCCCCGCTCCGGCCGGGGCGAACGCGCCCAAGGCCGCGGCCACGGCTCCGGTGCCAGGCACGACTGCGCCGACGATCCCCGACGACAAGCTGCCGCCGCGCGAAGGCGACGCCGATCCCGTCAAAGCGGCCGCCGATACCGGCGTCAGGCATGACAAGCCGTCGGGGCTGGCCGGGGGGTTCAAGAAAGGTAAGGCCGGCGGTAGGGAGAAAAAGGGTGCCGCGGGCGCCGACAACGGCGGCGGCAAGGGAGCGGTCGCGATTGCCACGCCCTCGCCCGAGCCGGAGACCAAGAAGCCGGCCAAGGGCTCGCTCGACGATTTGCTCGAGGGCGCGCTGTCGGGCAAGAAGACCCGCGCACGTCCCAGCAGCAACGACGACGAGTCGCCCGGATCCTCGCGCAAGGGGGCGGCGGCGGAGCCGGTGGCGGCAGGGCCGCTGTCCAAGAGCGCCGTTGTCAGCGGCATGAACGGCATCAAGGGCAAGATCACCGACTGCTACAATCAGTTCAAGGTGCCGGGTATGGCGATGGTCAACGTGGTCATCGGCAAGAACGGGAAGGTCAGCTCGGCGACCGTGCTCGGAAAGTTCGCGGGCACGCCGACCGGCGGCTGCGTCGAAAAGGCGGTCAAGAGCGCGAGCTTCCCGCCCTCGGAGGGGCTGTCCACGCCCTATCCGTTCCAGCTCAGGTAAGCGGGGAGCGCTCACGTCGAAGTCGGAAGTGCAGTCCGGGCTCGACCGCGAGCGGCAGCGATTGCAGGGCTTGCGTGGATCGCTCGCGGCCCGTGGCTTCAACATCCTGCTGCCGCTGTCCCAGCCGGTGTTCGACGAGGCGTGCGCGCCGGTCGCTCCGGCGCCGCGACTACGGTCGCTGCACCCGACAGCGAACGGCGCGCTGATCGTCGGCAGCGGCGGTCGTGTGCTGTTCGAGCACTTCCGCGAATCGCCCGAGCGGCGTGATGGCCGGGCCAGCCCCCTCGACCGTTTCACGCGCGCGGCGATCGGCGCCGCCGCCGCCGAAGCCCTGGACGGGATTGCCGGCGGCTACCGGCTGCTGTTCCCCTTCACCGACAGCGTGCCGGCGCTGCCGTTCCAGCGCCTGGGGCGGGCGGCCGGGCTGGGCGGGCCGGGACCGCTCGGTCTGCAGATTCATCCCGAATTCGGTCCCTGGTGGGCCTACCGGGCATTGATCGCGCTGGCGCTGTCCGACGACGTCTGGTCGGCAGCCGCGCCAGGCGTGGCGCTGGGTGATGGGTGCACGGGTTGCGCGGCGCCCTGCGTGGCCGCCTGTCCCGCGGGAGCGGTGCGGCTCGCGGGATTCTCGGTCGCCGACTGCCACGCACGCCGACTGGCTTCGCCGGACTGCCGGCTGTCATGCGCGGCGCGCATCCGTTGCATACGCGGTCCAGAGCACCGTTACACCGACGACCAGCTCGCCTTCCACATGGCGGCGTCGATGCCGGTCGCGCGGCCGTGATAGTCTCGCCGTCCCATGGCCACCAGCGTGAATGCGCACATCACCGGCACGGTGTGGAAGATCGAAGTGAAGGTCGGCGACAGCGTCTCGGAGGGGCAGACCATCGCGATCCTGGAGTCGATGAAGATGGAGATGCCGGTCGAATCGCCGTCGGCGGGTAAGGTCACGGCGATCCTGGTCAAGGAGAATCAGGCCGTGGAAGAGGGAGCGCCGTTGATCGAGTTGGGGTGATCAGCGTTGGGTCTCGCAAGGCCTGCCCTCACCCCGGCCCTCTCCCGCGGACGGGCGAGGGTGACTGGTTCTTGGGCGACTCGGTTGTTCGGCACTTCAACTTTCCGCACCTCCCTCCCTCGATTCTGGCGCCCCCACGGACGGTGAATCGAGGGAGGGAGGTGCGTGAAGTGGAGGCGCTGAACCCACCGCAACGTTGAAGAACGCGTCACCCTCGCCCGTCCGCGGGAGAGGGCCGGGGAGAGGGCAGGCCTTGCGAGACCCAACGCTACTGCCGCGGTAGCTCGAGGGTCGGCGGCCGCGGTAGCTCGCTGATGTCGCCCGGCGGAGGCTTCGAGTCGGGCTTGCCTTCGGGCTTCTTGTCCTGCCCGGCGGGCGCTTTGCGCGGCGGCGGTGTCGCGGGCGGGCCGCGTTCGTCGCGGACCTTGGCCGACAGCTTGTCGAGCAGGCTCGCCTCGTAGCGGCGGGGCAGGTCGGCGATGGTGCAGACGATCTGGGTGGCGGCGCGGCCGTCGCCGTCGGTGGTCTTGACCAGCTCGAAGGCGGCGCGGTAGGCCCGGCGATTCTCTGCCAGCTCGAAGAGCAGGTATCCAGCAGGCTCGTCCTTTTCCTTGATCGGATAGTCGTGGTCGACACGCAGGAAGCGCACCGTGGCTGGCCAGACGTCGCCGATCGGGTAGGGGACGACCAGCGCGCTGCGCGCGAACGCCGCCGCAGGCAGGACGCCGATCGCGATCACCAGCGCCAGCGTCGCGCCAGCGCGGCGCACGCCGGGCGCCTTCATACCGCCTCGACCTCGGCGCGATCGCTGGAGTGGCTCGAGGCGCGCACCGCCTCGGTCAGGGTCGCGTGCCGGCCGGCTCCGCTCGACAGCACCAGCAGCGACACCAGACCGGTGCTGACGTACCACAGCGTCTGGATCCCGTGCAGGACGATGGCGTAGGCCATGCCCTTGGCGTTGACAGTCGCGAGCGGCAGGTAGGCCATCAGGCCCAGCTTGATGGCGGCGTGGAATTGGCCGACCAATCCGGGCGCGTTCGGCAACGTCAGCACCACGCCGGTGAAGGCCATCGTGGTGAACGCCGCGCTGATCGACAGCGGCAGCCCCATCTGCTGCGCCAGCACCCACATCCCGATCCCGTTGGCGCCCCAGTACAAGCACGTCTGCAGCAGGAAGAGCCCGAAGTTGCGCCGGTCGCGCATCACCTTGAACCCCGAGATCAACGAGCGCAGCTTGTCGCCCAGGATCGTGGCGCGCGCCGGCGCGAAACGCCGCAGCAGGGACAGCCGCAGCGCGAGGTCGATGGTCCGATCGGTCCACACCTGCGCAACCGCCAGGAAGGTCGTGAGCGCCACGAAGCCGATCAGCGACAACCAGGCGCCGACGCGCAGCTCGGGTGAAAAGGCGCTCGCCGACGAGACCGCGTACGAGACAAAGAACAGGATCGAGATCATGAGTCCGTCGACGATTCGCTCGACGGCGACCGTGCCCAGGGCTGCGCTCATGCGGACGCGTCCCTCGCGATTGACGAAGTAGGGACGTACGAACTCACCCAGCCGCACCGGCAGCGCCAGGATGGCCATGAAGCCGACCGACGAGATCGGCAGCAACCGGCGCAGCGGGACCGCTGCGCCCAGCGGGCGCAGCAGGAAGTTCCAGCGCCAGCCGCGGAAGAAATGCGTGACCGCAAGCGTGGCGAGGTAAATCGCGACGCCCGCGAGCGGCAGCGTGCGGATGTTCTCGATGACCTGCCGCCGGTCGACGCCGTGGATCGCGTAAAGGACGCACACCACCCCGACCAGAAG
Source organism: Polyangia bacterium (assembly GCA_035696125.1). GTDB lineage: Bacteria > Myxococcota_A > Polyangia > Fen-1088 > Fen-1088 > DASRQZ01. The sequence goes on along the minus strand of DASRQZ010000213.1, from coordinate 16,191 downwards.
CGAGCCCAGCAGCTTGAGCAGGAGTTTGGGTTTCAAGGGCGAGGATCCTTGGCAAGATCTTCAGGCGATCTCTGACTCATGCTTATCAGATCCGCGGGCCCGTCGGGGCTCACGCGCGCGCCGGCTCGGGTAGCTCGCCGACCAGGATGCGGCGCGGGTTTTCATCCAGCAGCTGGTCCAGGACCCCGGCGCCGCGGTGCTTCTTGATCCAGGCCATGCCGGACGCGATCGCGCCCTGGTCCTCGGGGCTGTGCGCGTCGGAGGCGGCGGCATGCACCAGCCCCTCCAGGACCAGGCGGCGCGCGGTCTTCATCGCGGGCCTGCCGTGCGCGCCGTCGAGAGCGGCGAGATCGATCAGCAGCGCCGCCGAACGCCCCAGCTTTTCGGCCAGGCCGACCTCGGACTGGATGGCGACGTAGCGCTCCGGGTGGGCCATCACAGGCAGCTGGCCGCGAACCCGCATCTGGAACAACTCGTCGTCGATTCGCGGCGGCATCATCTGCGGATTGACCTCGAACAGGAACGCCGGACCGGCGTCATAGCTCGGATGTTGTCCCTGGCGTAGGCGGCCGTGGAAGACGTCGTCCCAGAAGTTCTCGGCGCCCAGGCCCAGATGGAGCTCGGCCCCTGTCGCGCGCACCTCCACGCCGACTTGCCGGAACGCCGCATCGATGTCCTGCCGTGTCGGCATGAACATTCCGGCGCGCTGGTGGGGTGTCGCGTACAAATCAGTGAATCCCAGGGCGGCCAGCGCTCGTACCATCCGCAATGACATCTCGAGATCCCGGGCCCCATCGTCCAGAGCAGGCAAGTAGTGGCAATGAAGATCGACGAAATGACCCATGGAAACCGGGCGTCAGGGTTCGAGCGCCAGCACCATAGCCGGTCTACCGCGCTTACGCCAGCCGGGGCCCTGAGGGGGACAGACCCCAGGCCCAGGCTCTTCGTTCACTGCGTCAAAATTCAATCTTTTCATGAATTTACCGATATGGTGTCCAGCATTAGTTTGGTGGAACACCATTTGCACTTTGTGAAACTTCCCGATAACTCCAAGGAGTGTCCCCATCCATGAGCGAGAAATTGGTCCTTCCCAGGTTCGATCTTCCCCGCGATAGCACACGCATCGCCATCCGCGCCTTGTGGGCTGCTGGAGGGCTGGTGGTCGTGGCCACCTTGGTCCTCGGGATGGCCATGTGGCATCGCCGCTCGGTCGAGATCGCCACCGCCGAACGCGCCGCCGCCGCCCGTCTTGCCGCGATGACGCCGCCGCCGCCGATCACCCCGGCGAAGCTTCCCGCGGTGGCGCCGGTCGCGCTGGCGGGGACTGGCGAGACCACCATGGCCGCGGTGGTTCCCGCCACTTCGTCCGAGCCGGGTCGGCGTTCGGCGCCGTCCCATTCCCGACATGGGGGCAAGTCGCCCGGTCACGCCCGGTCGGGCCCCCGGGGGTCGGCCTCGACCGCCGCCAGGCCCGCGAGCGCCGTGACCGCCAGGAAATCCAAGGTCGACGACGACTTCATCGACAAGCTGCTCAGCAAGTAAGGCGGTGGCCCGATCGGTGTCGGCCGTCGGTCTCAGATCGACGGCCCGCTGAATGGTCGGGTGGGAGATCTTCCTCCGTTCCCGCACTCGAGACTCCTGCGGTCGAGTTTCCGTGGCCGCTGCGCGTTTGAACTGGCGTGGTTGTCGTGCTACTTGATCAGGCTCGATCAGGCTCGAATCGGAGGCGGTCGTCGGCGACCGATCCCGCTTTCGAGCCTGCATCTTCCGGTCTTGTTCCGGTCTGGCTTCTGGGAGGAGAGCGATTCGATGTCCGAGCGTCGTGAGAATTCCGTCCTGTTTTCGTTGAAGGAGCTTCGGCGGATCGAAGACGATCGCGTCAAACGCGAGGAAGAGGAGGCCAAGGCGCGCCTCGAGGCCGATCGCGTCGCCAAGGAAGCCGCGGCCCGCCGGGCGCGCGAGGAAGAGGATCAGCGCCGTCGCGACGAGGAGGATCGCCTGCGTCGCATCGAGCAGGAGAAAGAGGCGCGCACGCGCGAGGAGCAGCTCCGCCTGCAAGAGGCCGAGCGGCGGCAGCGGGTCGAGGGCGAGCTGCGCCTGCAAGAGGAGCGCATGCGCCTCGAGGTCCAGTCACGCAAAGGCAGCTCGCCGATCAAGGCCGTGGTCACCGTCGCCGCGGTGCTGGTCGTGGTCGCGGTCGTGCTGGGCTGGCGCATGTATTCGCAGCACCAGGCCGAGCTCGCGGTCGCCAACGCCGAGCGCGCGCGCCTGGAAGCCGACGCCAAGGCGGCGCAGATCGAGTTCGAAAAGAAGATGACCGCCATCCAGAAGGACATGCAGTCCAAGCTGAACGCGGTCCACACCGAAGAAGAGCGCACCCGCATCCGCGACGAGGCGGCGGCGCGCGCCGAGGTCGCCCGCCAGGAGGTCGCCAGGCGGCACAAGGCCAGCGGCAAGGCGGCGGAGGCGGCGACAACGGCCGCCCCGACCTACAAGAAAGTCGAGAAGAAGACGTACAAGGACGATCCCCTCGACGGCTTGAAGCTCTAGCCTTTCACCGGGCTAGATCTTCAGCGCGGCGAGCGACGCGAGCAGCTCGGCCAGGGTGCCTTGCAAGCGCCTGAAGCCGGCTTCCCTGATGGCGAAGGTCTGCTCGTCCATGTACAGGTCGCGCGATAGCTCGATCTGGATGGCGTGGATGCCGGACGCCGGCTGGCCGTGGTGGGCGGTGATGAACCCGCCCTTGTACGGATCGTTGAACGCCACACTGTAACCGCGCGTCTGGAAGTGATCCCCGACGTGGCGCGCGAGGATGGGAGAGCAGCTGGTGCCACCGCGGTCGCCCGGCACCACGTCGGCGCGCCGGCGGCCGACGTCCTTGTGCCCCTGGCGGCCCATCGACGGCATCGAATGCCCGTCGACCAGGATGGCGAAGCCGAACCGCGATCGCGCTCGCTCCAGCGCCTGGGCGATGGCGCCGTGATAGGCGGCGTGGATCGCGGCGCGTGCCTGCCACTCTTCGAAGGTCAGCGGACGCCGTAGCGCCGCCGTCCCGCTGGTGGTGACCGCCCACACGAATCCGCGGCCGTCGCTGTTGCGCGGCGCCGGATGTGCCGGCACGGCTGTGGCCGACACGTCATCGGGGTCGCGGTTCAGGTCGCAGATGAAGCGCGACAGCCGCGCCGCCACGCACGCCGGTGGTCCCGCGGGCTCGCCGATGCGGTACAGCCGATCGACGTGGAGGTCGGCGTCGCAGCGTACGTCCAGCCCCGGTGACAGGACGGCCGCCATGTCGCCCACCTCGACGCTGGCGTGGGGGACGCTGACCACGATCGGCTCCGGGGCTGGGTCGGGTAGTCGCGCGAAGAAGGCATCGGGGGTAATGTTCATGCTCGTGCCACCGCCGCTTTTACCACGCTATCCGGAAGCCGATGTCGCCCACGAATCCGACGCTGTTGCCGCGAATGACGTCACCTTGCGAGGTGCGCCCGAGGTCGATCCACAAGTATTGCGCGCCCACGATCAGCGCGCCGGGCGCAAGCGGGAAGGCCACGTCGGTGTGTAGCTCGGCGGCCAGCGCGTGGGCGGTGCCCGGCGTCGTCGGCCACAGGTCGTTGTTCCAGCGCACGACCATGCGGGCCAGCGAGATGCCCGCGCCGCCGCCCACCGAGATGTTGGCCCCGAGCGGGATCGGCAGCCCATATCGGACCACCGCCAGGCAGGGCAGCTGGTCGATCTCCACGTGGCTCTCGGGCGGCGCCGGACCACCCCTGGCCGGATCGCCCGTGCCCATGGCGGCGAGCTCGCCGTGCAGGTAGCCCACCATGGCGCCGGCGGCCCAGCCGGACGCGCCGCCCGGCAGCGACTGCAGCGCCTCGATGGCGGCCATCGGTCCCGCCATGCCGCCGAAGTTGGTGAACAACCCCACGCGCGCCGACAGCGTCAGGCGCGACCTGGTCGGCTCGACCTGCACCAGGGTCGTCGCGCTCAGCAGGGGATCGCCCTTGACGACCAGCACCTCGACACGCGGCGCGCGCGTGATCGCGGGGGTGAACTGGCTCACGTAGCTCCCGTCGCGCGGGCTGCGCACCGGGCCTAGCCGGCCTCCGGCCGCTTGCCACCGCAGGTTGGGGACCGGGGCCGGCCTGCCCGCCCGATCGAAGGCATCGACCCGCACCTCGACCGAGTGCCGACCGTCGCCCACGACGCGAACCGCCGAGACTCCGGCGGTCAGGCGCACGGGTGGGGCCCGGCTGACGCGGATCGAGGTCCGCGATCGCAGCTCGCCCAGTGCGGCTTCGATCTCGAGGCTGCCGCTCGGGCCGGGCCTGTCGGGCGTGGGGATCGTCACGCGCCCGCAGCCCGAAGGCTCGGGGACCAGCGCCACGGGCTGGCGTTCGACGGTGACGCGCGCGCCGGCGCAGGACGCGGGGTTGTCGTGGCGGTCGCGCGCCGCCAGCGCGACGATGGCGGGTCCACTCTCGCCGGCGACGAGGTGGTCGACCGACGACGAGAGCAACAGACGGTGCGGCGGTCCCGCGACCAGCGGCACGACGATCTCGGCCTGCTTCGCGAGCACGACCATCGGCTCGGGCGCGACGTCGACCGTGGTCGCGGTCAGCCGCAGCGTACCGGCGCCCACGCGCCGCGGCGCCTCGACCAGGAAGCGCTCTTCTCCCGCGGCGCCCCGGCCCAGTGGATGGACCATCCCCTCCGAGGCCCGCAGCGTGGTGGTGCCGTGCACCATCGGCTCGCCGCGCGTGCTGATCGCGAACGTCGACACCTCGGCGAAGCCGCCGACCTCGAAGGGGGACGAGGCGACGATCATGATCTGGTCGAAGGGCGCCGGCTGCAGATCGACCGTGGTCTCGCGGATGTTGCCGTCGGGGTCGGTCGCGCGCGCGCTTCCGTCGTGTACGCCGGGCGGGACGACGATGGGGATGGCGACGTTTCCCTGGGCGTCGGCGCGCACCGGTCCGAAGGTCTGGTTCTGGATCCGGACCGAGACCAGCGCGCCGGCGCTGGTGCGGAACGGCATCTCCGTCGCCCCATAGAGCGGCAGCCGGGCCGTCGCACGCACGTGTTGTCCCGCGCCCACCAGATCGACGACGATGATCGAGACCTGAGGAAATCGCGAGGCCGGCGCCAGGTAGCGGGCGCGGAAGCGATCCCGTCCCGCGGGTGTCACCGACGCGATGGTCCCGATGCTGGCCATCGCGCGCTCGGGCGCGAAGGCGACGCTGGCGTCGTTGTCGTTGACCTCGATGGTCAGGATCATCTCGCGGTCGACGCCGAGCACCAGGTGTGGGCGTTCCGCCGTGATGGTGGCGTGGGCGCGACCCGGCGTCGCCGGCGCACCGGGAGTGACCGAGCCCAGCACGGAGAGAGCCAGCGCGGGGAGCCCGTTCATCGTCAGAGCTCTTGCGAGACCGGGACGGTGAGTCGGAAGACCGTCACCGCCGGTTCCTTCCACTCGCCCGCCTGGTCGAGCAGCACCAGGTCGCCCCCCATGCTGCGCGCGATCTCGCGGCTGACCGCGAGGCCGAGCCCGGTGCCCTGCTCTTGACCCTTGGTGGTGAAGAAACTCTCGAACAGCTTGGCGCGCACCGCCTTGGCCACGCCCGAGCCGTTGTCCGCGACGTCGACCTGCGCGAAGCGTGGGTCCTGGGTCACGGTCTGCGCGCGCACCTGAATGATGGGGTTGGCCGAGCCCGCCACCGCGTCGAGCGCGTTGCCCACCAGGTTGATCAGGATCTGCTCCAGTCCGTGCGGCGCGGCGGCCAGCGGTGGCAGTGACGGCGCCACGTGCGAACGCATGGTGGCGGAGCTCTTGCGTAGTCGATACTCGAGCAGCGCGGTGACCCGCACCAGGATCGGCCCGAGATCGGTGCGCCGCTTGACCAGCAAGGGTACCGGCACGGCGAGCTGGCGCAGGTCCGATACCAGCACCGTCAGCCGCTCGGCCTGGTCCGAGATGTGGCGCGCGAAGTCGAGCATCTCGTCCAGATCGACGCGGTCTTTCTCCAGCAGCAGCTGGGACAGCCCCTTGATCGCGAACAGCGGTTGCCGCAGCTCGTGGATCTGCTGCGCGGCGAAGCGGCCGAACTCGGCCAGGCGCCCTGCCGCCGCGAGCAGGTCGCGCAGGCGCTGGTTGTCCGCGCCGAGGTCGGCCAGGCGCTGCGCCGTGGTCGCCGGGTCTTGATCCAGTGCTGGTGGCTCGGGTTTCTCGCTCATGGCTTCCACAGCGGCCTCGGGACGGGCGTCAGCTCGGGCCGTCGGGCGGGCAGCCGGTCGAGCGTGGTTGTCTCGGTTTTCTGCCGACCAATCAGGTCCTCCGCCTCGACCTTGATCGGGTTGCTGCCCTGGCGCAGCGGCACGTCGCCCTTGAAGCGGCCGTCGGCGGCGACCACGACCGGCGCGCCGTTGAGCATCACCACCGAGCTCGGCTGTGTGTGGCCCGACACCGCCGCCCGATTGCCGTGCTGCTCGCCCTCGGGCCAGACCACGCGGAGGAGCACCTCCTCGGGGATGCGCTCGGGCTCGGCGGGCGGGCCGCCGCGCTCGGATCGGCTCACTGTGCCGGGGCCCAGGATCACCTCGCGGCCGCCAGAGGCGAAGCGCGCCGAGCCGTCGGTGACGGCGACCGATACCCGGCCGCTCTCCTCGGCCTTGACGATGAAGTGGGTCGGTCCGTCGTTCGACGTGCGGGTCTCGCTGGCGCTGATGGTCAGGTAATCGCCGGCGCGGGCGACGTGCGCGAACACCTTGCCGCGCACCAGGTCGAGGGTCGTCTCGGTCCTGGACAGGCGGTCGAGGCGGATCTGCACCTTCTCGCGCAGCTCGATCTCGGTCGAGCTGCCGAGCCGCAGCACGGCGCGCGAGCCGACGCCGGTGCGGATCACGTCGGACGATCCGATGATCTGCCCGCGCGGCACCGCGACCCACTGTCCGTCGCGCAGCGCCTCGACCTCGCCTTGCAGATCGGCGACGCGGAACAGGGCGGCGGCGTCGCTGTCCCGGAGGTCAGCGCGTGGCGGGGCCGGGCCGGGGTTGCCCGCGGTCGCCGCCGACTCTGACGGGGCCCGCGGCCGGTCGAAGAGATGGCGCGACATGCGGGTCGCCACCAGGAGCACTGCCGTGGCGGCCAGCGCCAGCAGCGCCAGACGGGCGTAGGGGCGGGCCCGGCGGCGTAGCTCGGCGGGGCTCATGACAGGCGTGCCGCGCCGGCCCGGACGTGGGTCGGGAAGGTGAGGACGAACCGGGTCCCCTTGTCGACGTCGCTGTCGACCTCGATCGAACCACCGTGGTCCTCGACGGTCTTGTGGACCACGGACAGGCCCATGCCGATGCCGGCCCAGTCGCCCTTGGTGGTGAAGAACGGGTCGAAGATGCGGGGCAGATGCGCCGGGTCGATGCCGTGGCCGGTGTCGGAGATCGTGACCCGCAGCAGCTTGTCGTCAGGCACCGTGGTGGCGATGGTCAGGGTGCCGCCGCCGTCCATGGCGGCGCGCGCGTTGCGGATCAGCTGGATGAACGCCTCCTGCAGCTGGACCGCGTTGCCGCGCACCGGCGGCGCCGATGTGGCGTAGCGGCGCACCAGCTCGATACCGGCCGCGGTCAGGTCGCTGGGCCCGCACAGCTCGAGGGCGTCGTCGAGCACACGGGTGATGTCGATCGGCTTGGCGTCCTCGCCGGCCTGGCGCTGGGCGAAGCGCAGCAGGTTGGAGACGATCTTGCGGATCCGCAACGCTTGCGCCTCGATGTCCTGGGCCATCGGGCGCGCGGGGTGACCGGCGGGCAGGTCGGCCAGCATGAGCTGCGCGATGCCGAGCACGCCGGCGAGCGGGTTGTTGATCTCGTGCGCCACACCGGCGCCCAGCTCGCCCAGCGCTGCCAGCGAGCGCGAGCGCAGCAGCATGTCCTGCGCCTGGCGCAGCTCGCGCGTGCCGTCCTCGACCCGCTTCTCCAGGGTCTCGTTCCAGACCATGATCTCCTTGGTCTGCGTCAGGATCTGCGCGCGCGCCGCATGCAGCGACGCCGCCATGCCGTTGAACGACTGGGCCAGGTCGGACAGCTCGTCGGACGAGTCCTCCGGGATGCGCGCCTCGAGGTTGCCGGACGCGATCTGGCGCGAGCCGGCGGCCAGCAGCTCGACCCGCTCGGACAGCCGGTGCGCGAAGGCGCGCGCCACCAGCGAACCGACGACACCCGACACGCCGATCCAGAACAGGGTGGCGAAGCGGATCCGGTTCACCGGCACCAGCGCGGCGTCGAGGGTCTTGTTGACCACGACGCCGAAGGCAAACGGGTCCACGGGCGCGTACGCGCCGATGACGCGCCGGCCGGCCGCCTGGTATTCGGCCACCGTCTCGGCCTGCGGGAGCTCACCTTCGCGCGCGCTCGCGAAGCTCTGCACCTCGAGGTTCGCTATGCCACCCCTCGATCCGGACGCGATCAGACGCGCGCCACCGTCGACCAGCTCGACGTCGCTGTCGCCGGTCGAGACCGACGCGACATACTCGCCGAGCCGGCGCAACGACACCTCGGCGGCCAGGATCTTCTTGCCGCCGCCCAGTGTCGGATCGAAGGCGACGGCGAGCACGACGTGAGGCACGCGGCGCGGGCCACCCAGGAAGACCGGGCCCGCGCCCTGGCCCCGATTCATGGCGTCGCCGAGCGGCGCCATCAGTCCCAACGACTCGACGTCGATGGGCCGCATCGGCTCATGGTTGCGGAAGCTTTCGTAGCTGGCCGGGTTCTCCATGTAGGCCGGCTGTCCGACCGGCGCGCCGTGCTCGTCGAACAGGGCGATGGCGCAGAAGTCGTCGCTCTGGTGGTAGACCAGCTGAAGGAACTTCAACAACCCCTGCGCGGTCGGCGGCGCCTCACCCGATCGGGTGAGGTCGAAGATGTGCGCGTCGACGCGCAGGATCGACGCCAGGTGATGCAGCTCGCCGCCGACGTGGTCGGCGACCTGCTTGGCGACCGCGAGCTCGTTGTCCTCGATGGCCCCGCGCAGCGCGCCTTGGCCGATGCGAAGGGAGGAGTAGCCCGCGATCGCGAGGGGAATCGCCGAGACCCCGAGCGAAAGGAGCGTGAGCTTCGAGAGCAGCTTCATGGCGCCGGATCGAAGGTGAACGCGTCAGTCAGCTCCGAGTCACCGCCGACATCATCGTGCGCACGCAGGCTGATGACGCCTGACCCGGGCGCCAGCGTGATGACGTACCGATGCTCGGTCTGGTAGACCGCGTTCGGCGGAGGCGAGGGCGCGTCCTTGTCGCCTGGCGGGATCGGGTGCTCGAGGCCGTCCTGCACCCAGGAGAACCGGGTCTCGGTGCTGAAGTAGTCGCCGGCGACGGTGATGCGGGCGTTCTCGCCGGCGGGGGCGTGTCGGGGGTCGACCACCTTGATGATCGGGGCGGCGACGAACTTGAAGGGGCGCGGCGCGCTGGGGCTGTCGCCGTTTCCGAGCGTGACCAGGGCGACCCCGGGCGGGTGGGATTGGGTGACGGCCCGGATGATGGTGTCGCTCTCGGTGCGGCCGCCGATGGGACGCCCGTCGACCAGCACGCGCGACAGGCCTTCGATGAGCTGATTGCCCTGCACGGTGATCTCTGTGCCGCCGGACGTCGGACCGACGGAAGGCGTCAGCGACACGATCTCGGGACGCCAGGCGACCTGGAGGGGGAGCGTCGCGGTGGCCGCGTTCAGGACCGAGTCGCGGATCTCCAGCTCGACCTGGATCTTCTCTATCGGGTTTGGTTTCGAGGGCGCCATGAACAAGAATCGGCAGGTGTCGTCGAGGTCGAGCTTGCAAACGCCCGGCGTGCACCCCAGGCTGGGCGAGCGGGCGCACCACTGCCCGTCCCTGGTCACCTGACCCGGATCGTCGATGACCTTGGCCACCACCATGACCCAGGACTCGGGCGCGACCGTGGTGCCGGCGCTCGGCTGCATGAAGGTGATCCGCGGCGGATCATTGTCGGGGCCGAGCGAGGTGAACAGCACCTGCGAGGTGACCTGGTTGCCGCGCCTGTCGCGCAGCCCGACCCGGTAGTCGCCGGTGGGCAACCCGGCGGGGAGCGCGGCGTCGATCCGCTCGTCGGTGAGCCATTTCTCGTCGAGCGCTTCGACGACCTCACCAGGCGACGTCTCGTCGGCGGGGATGACGAAGATCTGGAAAGGGGGCTTGCCGACCCCGGCCGTCCCGGAATGGGTGTCGATGTCCAGCGGCGGGCGAAAGTGCGTCCCGGACACCTGGACCGGGACGGCGGCGTCGTTGTACGAGCTGACCGGGTCGATCTTGTAGAGCTCCGGCAGCTGTTCGCCGGCGCCGCAGCTCACCGTGCCGCCCAGCGCGGGTGCGACCGCGACGGCGATCGCCAGGGCCACGGGCGCGGGCCACACGAGCTGCCCTGTCGGGGACGGCCGGTGCGGGGCCCACGCCGAGAAAGACCCCACCTTGGGCATGGCGCGAATCTTATCCCGTAATCCCACCCCTTCGATAGCGATCGCCTCGAGGGAGGGGGCCCGGCCCCGCGGGCCCAACATGCAACGGCGCCGGGGCAACGCCTCAGTCGAAGAAGGCCTCGGTCCGGATCTGTTTTTTGCGGTTGATGCCGCGCGCAACGAGCTCGCGTTTCAGCTCGGTGATCATGGCTCCGTTACCGACCAGGTAGAAGGTCGGGCTCACGAGGTGGGGCAGTGTGTCGAGGACCGCGGGGGTGATGCGCCCGCGCGCGCCGGTCCAGGACTGGTCAGGGGCGCTGAGGTAGACGCGCAGCTCGGTCGTCGAGCGCTCGCACAAGCGCGCGATCTCGTCGTGCGCGAACAGGTCCGACTGGTGGCGCAGGCCCCAGAACAGGTAGCGGCGCCCGCCGTCGCTGCGGCGGCTGAGCTCGCCCAGCATCGGCATGACGGCGGCGACGCCGGTGCCGGTGGCACCGAATACCACGTCGCCCGGGTGGTGAGCGTCGAGCACGAAGAACCCGTGCGGCCCGGTCATGCGCATGCTCGCGCCGATCGGCAGGAACATCAGCAGCTCGGAGGCGGCGCCCGATGGGATGACCCGGATGATGAAGCGCAGCTGGTCGCCGGCGTCAGTCTGGGACGCGATGGAGTAGCTGCGGCGCGCCGAGCTGAGCGATTCGTTACCCTCGACGGCGATGGAGACGAACTGGCCGGCCTGAAAATCCAGCCTCGCGGGCGCGATCATGCGGAACGAAAGGTCGGCGATCCCGGGCGCGATGATCGTCCTGGAGGACAGCTCGGTGACGATCGAACCCGGCGTCGACATTCGCCAGGAGATGATAGCCGAGTGTGTTAGCTTCGCCGCATGCCAAACCACCCCCGTGGCCCGTTTCTCGTCGCTGCTGCGACATTCGCCGCGGTCCTGACCGTGCTCGGCGCGTCGTGCACGCGCAAGGATGACGCGAGCAAGCCGGCCGGCATTCCGGCCATGGCGGGCGGCGCGCCGGCCGCGCCGGCGGGCGCCACCGCCATGGCGGGCGGCGCGCCGGCCGCGCCGACCGCCTCTGCGCCGATTCCCGCGGGCGGAGCGGCGGCCGATCCGGGCAAGCTGGAAGCGCCCGTGGATCCGAAGGCGGCCATCAGCGGCACGATCGAGCTGCCCGCCGCGCATCGCGCCCAGGTCGCGCCCGCCGACGTGGTCTTTCTGGTGGCGCGCCGGATCGCCGACAACCCGCAGGCGCGCGGCACGCTGGTCGCGGTCAAGCGCTTGTCGGCGGCGTCGTTCCCGATCCCGTTCACGCTCAGCGCGCGCGACATGATGGTCCCGACCGGCGCCTTCGACGGCGAGGTCTCGCTCGCGGTGCGCGTCGACAAGGACGGCGACCCGATGACCCGGCGCAAGGGCGACGTCTTCGGGAGTCTGCCCAAGGTCTCCGTCGGCGCGCGCGGCGTCAAGGTGACGCTGGACCAGGTACAAAAAGAAGACGAGTCGCTCGCCGGCGGCGGCGGCCCGATGGGGCCCCACGGCGCGATGCCACCCGGGCATCCGTAGTCCCTGCGGGCCGGAAGCGAGGGATCGCCGACGCCGACGCCGACGCCGACGCCGACGCCGACGGGTCGGACCGGATCGGGAAACGATTTCCCCGTCGGAGTCGTCGTCGGCGTGGGCGATCGGTCCGAAGGTCCGACCAGACCAGCCGCCACAATTGCGGCGAATTCTCCGGCGGTTCTGTTAGATTGCCGCAGCCATGCCCGACTACAACAAGCTGCGTGAGATGATCAGTCACCGCGCCACTTTCGAGTTCGATACCGGCGCCAAGGTCGTCGGATACATCGGGTCCTGCACCCCGGCCAGCGGCCCGGTCCAGCTGGTCGTGCTGTCCAAGGTCCAGTTGCTCGATTCGGCCAACAACATCGTCGCGCAGTACGCGGAGCTGCCGCTGGTCCCCAACAACCTGATCGGCTTCCGCGTCACCGAGGGGCCGAGCTAGAGAGTCCCCCGCCACGCGGCCTGCCCCTGCCACCGGCGCCGCGACGGAAACCCCGTGGTGACCCGCTTTCGAGCTACCGTGACCGGCCGGGTTCAAGGCGTGGGCTACCGCGCAAGCGCCGCGCACCAGGCGCGGCGCCTGGGCGTGCAGGGGTGGGTTCGCAATCGCTACGATGGTACGGTCGAGGTCGAGGCGCAGGCAGAGCAATCCGCCCTGGACAGCTTCCTCGTATACTTGCGCCACGGCCCTGCCGGCGCGCGGGTAAAATCGGTCGACGTCGAATGGCTCCCGGTGGTGTCCGATCTCGGCCCCTTTGAAATAAGGTAGGTCTGCGATGAGCAAAGATCCTCGACCCGAACAGCTTGCAGCATCCGCCTCCGATGTCTCCGGCACGATCCAGTCGGTCTCGCGCGAGGCGCGCAAATTCCCGCCGGCGCCCGCCATCAAGGCGCGCGCGCTGCTCTCTGACCCGGCAGAGTACGAGCGCCTCTACGCGCGCTCGATCAAGGAGCCAGAGGCGTTCTGGGGCGAGATCGCCAGGAAGGAGCTGGCCTGGATCCGTCCCTTCACCAAGGTGCTCGACTGGCAGCTGCCCTGGGCGCGCTGGTTCGACGACGGCGAGCTCAACTTGTCGGCGAACTGCCTCGATCGCCACCTGGCGACCCGGGGCGACAAGATCGCGCTCCTGTGGGAGGGGGAGCCGGGCGAGGAGCGGCGCATCAGCTACGCCGAGCTGCACGCCGAGGTGTGTCGCTTCGCCAACGTGCTCAAGGGGCTGGGCCTGGCCGCGGGCGACCGGGTCGCGATCTACATGCCGATGATCCCCGAGGCGGCGGTGGCGATGCTGGCCTGCACGCGGGTTGGCGCGCCCCACACCGTGGTGTTCGGCGGCTTCTCGGCCGAGGCGCTGCGCGACCGCATCAACGACTGCGGCGCCAAGCTGTGCATCACCGCCGACGGCGGCTATCGCCGCGGCAAGGTGATCCCGCTCAAGGACAACGTCGACAAGGCGCTGCAGGAGACGCCGTCCATCACATCGTGCGTGGTGGTCCGCCGCGCCGCCAACACCATCCAGATGCAGAGCGGCCGCGACGTGTGGTGGCACGATCGCATGGCCGGCGCCGCCGCCGACTGCGCCCCGGCCGCGCTGCCAGCCGAGCACCCGCTGTTCATCCTCTACACCTCGGGAACCACCGGCAAACCCAAGGGCGTGGTGCACACCACGGGCGGATATCTTCTGGGCGCGCACCTCACGACCAAGTACGTCTTCGACATGCACGAGGATGACGTCTTCTGGTGCACGGCCGACATCGGCTGGGTCACCGGACACAGCTACGTGGTCTACGGCCCGCTGTCCAACGGCGCGACCAGCATCATGTACGAAGGTGCCCCGGATTTTCCCGACAAGGATCGCTTCTGGTCGATCATCGAGCGCCGCAAGGTCACGACGTTCTACACGGCGCCGACCGCGATCCGTGCCTTCGTGCGCTGGGGCAACGAGTTCCCCCAGAAGCACGATCTGTCTTCGTTGCGCGTGCTGGGCTCGGTGGGTGAGCCGATCAACCCCGAGGCCTGGATGTGGTACCACGAGACCATCGGGGGCGGGCGCTGCCCGATCGTCGACACCTGGTGGCAGACCGAGACCGGCGCCATCATGATCTCGCCGCTGCCCGGGATCACCGCCACCAAGCCGGGTAGCTGCACCCGCCCGTTCTTCGGCGTCGAGCCCCAGGTGGTCAAGCGCGACGGCACACCGTGCGCGCCCAACGAGGGCGGCTTCCTGATCATCAAGAAGCCCTGGCCATCGATGTTGCGCGGGATCCACGGCGACCCCGATCGCTACGTCAAGAGCTACTGGTCCGAGATCCCGGGCGCCTACTTCACCGGGGACGGGGCGCGCCAGGACGAGGATGGCTATTTCTGGGTCATGGGGCGGGTCGACGACGTGCTCAACGTCGCCGGCCATCGCCTGGGCACCGCCGAGATCGAGAGCGCGCTGGTCTCGCACCCGTCGGTCGCCGAGGCGGCGGTGGTCGGGCCGCCGCACGAGCTCAAGGGTCAGGCGATCTTCGCCTTCGTGACCCTCAAGGCAGGGCAGGCGCCGGACGACGAGGTCAAGAAGCGGCTGTCCGATCACGTGGTGCGGGAGATAGGGGCGCTGGCGCGTCCCGACGAGATCCGCTTCACCGATGCCCTGCCCAAGACCCGCTCGGGCAAGATCATGCGCCGCCTGCTCAAGGAGATCGCGACCACCGGCGTCGCCAAGGGCGACACCACGACGCTGGAAGACCTGGGCGTGCTGTCACGCCTTTCGGCCGCGCGCGACGACGAGGAGTAGCGGGGCGGGCCGGCGCGCCCTCGCGGTCGGCCATCCGCGCGCAACTACAGGGGGAAAATAGGACGCCGAAATCCCTAAAGCGATCGGCAATTTCTGCCGATCGACTTCATGTAGCCCTTGAACCTACGGATCGGCGAACGTGACAGCAGCCCGCTCTCCTCGGTGCGCCCCAGTGGCGCGCCCGGGCGGAGCCGCAGCCCGCTGTCGGAGCTGGGCGAGACCGGCGATCGTGGGCGCGCCAAACAGGGCGTGGTGATCCGGCTGTCGGCCGACGCGCAACGGATCCTGGGCCGCCGCGAGGGGGCAGACGCGGAGCGTGGGCCCACGCGCCGTGGAGAGGACGACCGCGACGGCGAGCTGACTCTGGGCTCGACCGGGGGCGACAAGGCGGGCGGCCGCGACCAGGCGCCGGTCGCGGGCCAGGCCAGGAAGCTGACCCCCGAGGACAAGCGGGTGGTCACCCGCCTCGCGGCGCGCGACACGGAGGTGCGTGCCCACGAGTCGGCGCATCAGGCGGCGGCCTCGGGCCTGGGCGGCGCGGCGTCCTTCAGCTACGAGACCGGGCCCGACGGCAGGAGCTACGCGGTGGGCGGCGAGGTGCCGGTGTCTCTGCGGCCCGGGCGCACGCCCGAGGAGACCATCGCCAACGCCCAGACGGTGCGGTCGGCGGCGCTCGCTCCCGCCGATCCCTCGGCCCAGGATCTGGCGGTCGCGGCCCAGGCCACGCAGATGGAGGCCGAGGCGCGCCAGCAGCAGGTGCGCGAAAGGGCCGAGGGCACTCGGCCTGGGCAGACCGGGGAGCGCGCCGGCGCGGTCGGCGCGCGCGGCGACAGTCGGGCCGAGCCGGGCAACCCGGCGGTCACCAAGCCGGGCGGCGACGCCAAGCCTGACGGCGTCGAAAAGCCGCCGGCGCGCGACGTCGAACAGGATCAGGTCATGATCTTCTCCGCGCTCAAGGCCGAACGCGGAGGGGTGGACGGCGGCCACCGGCACCTGGCCAGCGGCGGTTCCTGCGGGATCTGTTCGCGGGCTGCGGCGCGCTACGCCTGACCGTCCGACTGCGCCGATCCGACAGATGCGTACGCGGCGGCGGGTGCGCCGTCAGCGGGCCCGTACGTCTCGACGAAGCGCACGACGTTGGTCACCCGTTCATCGTCGGGTGGCGCGTCCTCGTGCCGGTAGACGATCACGCCGCTGCGCTGGATGGCGAGGATCACCACCCTGCGCGTGCCGCTGGCGTCGCGCCAGCGGGTACCAACCTCCAGCCCCCACCAGCCGCTATCCAAACTCAGCTTGGCCATGGCCGGATCATAAGGGACCGTGCGTTTCGCTGGTGTTGCGTTTGGGCGAAGTTGTGTGTGTGTGTGTCGAGGGTTGGCTCTCGCAAGGCCT
>DASRQZ010000212.1:0-63184 GCA_035696125.1 Polyangia bacterium | reverse complement strand
TTGGCGTCCTTCTCGCCCAGCGCGGCCGCCGCGTCGAACATCGCGCTCGCGCCCCGGCCGCCGGCGGCCTCCCGCAGGCGGGTCACCTCGGGCCAGGGCCCGACCTCGCCCTCGGCCGTCGCCAGCTCCAGCATCCGGGCGACGGATCCAGCCGCCAGCACCGCCGCCGTCTCCGCCCGGGCGGGATCCAGCGCCCGCCGCCGGGCCACCTCGCCCAGCGCCGCGATGCCGACCGGCAGGAACCGGATGCGCTGGGTGCGCGACAGGATGGTGGGCAGCAGGCTCTCGCGCGCAGCCGTCACCAGCACGATGTGCACCGAGGGCCGGGGCTCCTCCAGCGTCTTCAGCAAGGTGTTCTGCACGTCGACCGACAGCTCGTCGGCGTGGTCGATGATCAGCAGCCGCGACGCCGCCTCGTGGGGGGCGGCCAGCGCGTAGGGGAACACCTGACGGGCGGCGTACTTCACCGCGCTCTTGTCGCTGCTGGCTTTCGCGGCGTCCTGCAGGCCCGCGGCGTCGAACAGCCAGACATCCGGGTGGTTGCGGCCCAGAATGCGCCGGCATTGGTCGCAGGTGCCGCAGCCCTCGCCGGGCGCCACCGGGCAGATGAGCGCCAGCCCCAGGGCCGTCGCCGCCGCGCCCTTGCCCACGCCCTGCGGCCCGTCGAACAGGTAGGCGTGCGCCAGGCGGCTGCCGGCCAGCGCCCGCCGCAGGATGGCCAGCGCCGGGTCCTGCCCGACAATGTCCCGGAATGTCATGACGAACCGCAAACGCTAGCACGCCCGGCCGTTCGGGTCCGCGCCCGCGGCCCTTTCAGGGGCCGTGACTCGGAGCTAAGCTCCCCGGCATGGGAATGCTCGGCCGCCTCACCACCCTCATCAAATCGAACGTCAATGACGCCATCGACTCCATGCAGGACCCGGCCAAGGAGATCGATCAGATGGTCCGCGACATGGAGGATTCGGCGCGCGAGGCGCGTCGCGAGGTGGCTCAGTGCATGGCCGACGAGAAGCGCCTCGGCAAGCGCATCGACGATCTGACCGCCGAGATCAAGACCTGGGAGGACCGCGCCGCCACCGCCGTGCGCGCCGGCGACGACAACCTGGCGCGCCAGGGCCTGCTGCGCAAGAGCGAGAAGGAAGCCGAGCGCGCCGAGTCCCAGAAGGCCCTGCAAGAGCAACAGGTCTACGTCGATCAGCTGACCGTCGGCTTGAGAGCGCTGGACGCGCGGGTGCAGGACGTGAAGCTGCGCCAGGGCTCGCTGCGCGAGAAGGCGCGCGCGTCGAAGAAGGGCGGCAGCTCCGTGTCGACCAGGACCGGCGCTTTCGACGACTTCGAGCGCATGTCGAGCAAGATCGACGCCGTCGAGGCCGAAGCCAGCCTGGGCGACGAGCTATCCGGCCGCACCCCGGCCGCGATGGAAGCCGAGCGCAAGCTCAATGACCTGAGCGAGAAGAGCTCGCTGGACGACGCCCTCGCCGAGCTGAAGAAGAAGCTGGGCGGTCCGTGAGAGACAATCCCGGTCGGATAGGGTCAACCGCCAAGACGCCGGGGACGCCAAGGTCCGGATCAAAAAATGTCCGGACTTGGCGTCTGCGGCGCCTTGGCGGTTAACCGAACGGCATCAGTCGCGAGAGGGGAGGGGAATCGAGAGGGGAGGGGACGACGACGGGGCGTCAGCGCGCTTGGCGGTCCCGCTGTAGCGTCGCGAGCTTGCGCGCCGTCAGCAGCAGCAGCGCGGCCAGCCCCGCCAGCGCCACCAGCCCGGCGACCAGCGCGCCCACCACCGTTGTGCGGCTGCCGCTGGCGACCCGCAGCGGACCGACCGCGGTCAGCGCAGCGTCGGGACCGGCGCCGTCGGCCAGGTCGGGCGCGCTGGTGACGACCACGGCGACCGCCGCCGGGTCGAGACCGGGGACGCTGCCGGCCACCAAGCGCTGCACGTCGGACTCGGGCAGCGGCGCGCGCCCGCCGCGCGCCTTGATCAGCACCGCGGCGCGCGCCGCGGTGCGCGGGCGCGGGTCGGCGGCCAGTGGGTCGCTCTCTTCCAGCACCAGGTGCACGCGCGCGCTGACCACGCCGTCGGCGGTCTCCAGGGTGCGCTCGATCTCGCCGCCCAGCGCGTCCAGGTAGCGCGCCCGTTCCTCCGACGCGGTCGGGATCAGGCTCGGCTGGCCGTAGACTTCGGCAAAGCCGTGGCGGCGGTCGCGCGGCAGGCCCAGCGAGCGCAACAGATCCAGGGCGCGCGCCGCCTCCTGGCGCGCGACCCGCACGGTGAAGGTCGTGGCGCCGCCCTCCTCGGCGACCTTGTCGGTGGCGATGCCGGCGTGCTCGAGCGCGCCGATGCTCTCGTTGGCCGACCGCTCGTCCAGCCCGTGTAACAGATTCGTCGAGCAGGCCGCCGCGGTCAGCGCCAGCGCCAGCGTCGCCTGCCACCGCCACCGCCACCGCCGCTGCCAGGCGTCCCCGCCCGCGCCGCCCCTCGCTCGCCGGTGGGTCGTCATTCGAGATCGTCCACCAGCGCGTCGCGCAGGAGCTGGATCGCCCGCGCGTGCAGGCGGCAGGCCCAGGACTTTGACAGCCCCAGGTCGGCGCCCGCCTCTTCCAGGTTGCGGCTGCCGTAGTAGTAAAGGTCCATGAGCTGCCGCTCGCGCTCGGGCAGGCGCCGGATCGCCGCACGCAATCGAACGCCCAGACGCCCGCTGTCGATGGTCGCGTCGGGGCTGGGCAGTCGGTCGTCGCTCACCCTGGCCGCGGCGTCGAGGGAGGTGATGTGGACGGTGGCGACCTCCGCCAAGATCTCGGAGATCTCGCCGATGCTGGCCAGGGCCTGCGCCGCGCCGCCCGGTGGCGCTGCTCCGGGTTGCCGGTTGGCGGCGTCGCGCTCGGCAGCGTCGCGCTCGGCGCGCGCGCGCAGCAACTCGTTGCTGCGCTCCTCGGCACGATAGCGCGCGTAATCGGCGCGCGAGTACCAGCCCATCGTGCGCAAGCCATCGAACATCGCGCCGCGGATGCGGTAATAGGCGAAGGTGCCGAAGGTCACCCCCTGCGCAGGATTGAAGCGCTCGGCGGCCTCGACCAACCCCTTCGAGCCGTAGCCGACCAGATCCTCGAAGTCGATCGTCGCGCGCAATGTCTTCTTCAGCTTGCGGGCGATCGCTTGCACCAGCGGCAGGTGCTTCTCGATCAGCAGATTTTTCTCCCGCGCCACCGACACCCGCCGAATAGAGCAAGGGTTGCGCAATCGCGTCAAGTCCGCGTATCTATCTGTTTTCCTGTTTTCCCTGTTTCCGACCCGGTCCACCTGATGGCGTCATTTCGATCTCTGTCGGCCGATGACGTGGGGGCGATCCTGCGCGCGTTCGGCGCGCCCGCGTATCGCGCCCACCGCGCCATCGCCGTGGGCACCATCAACACCAACCTGCGCGTCGAGACCGCCGACGGGCCGCGTTTCCTGCGCGTCAACGAGGGCAAATCCGAGGCAGACGTCGCGCGCGAGGCCGCGATCGTCGCCCACACCGCCGCGCGCGGCGTGCCCACGCCCGCGCCGGCGCGCGCGCCCGGCGGCCTGCCCTACGTCCGATTCTCGGACGCCTTCGTGTCGCTGTTTCCCTGGCTGCCCGGGCGTACGCTGGCGCGCGCCGAGGTCGGCCCGGCCCACGCGCGCCAGGTGGGCGCGGCGCTGGCGCGCCTGCACCTGGCGGGCCAGGGCTTCCCCGATCACCGTCCTGGCCGCTACGAACCGCCCGAGATCGATCGCCGGCTCGCCGTGGCGACGGCGGCGGCGGCCAGCCACCCCGAGCTGCAACCGGCGGTGGCGACGCTGGCGCCCGAGCTGGCGGCGCTGCGCCGCGAGCGGCACGCGGAGCTGCCGCTCGGGTTGATCCACGCCGATCTCTTCATCGACAACGTCCTGTTCGACACCCCCGATCTCGCCGACGCGGGCATCGCCCCGACCGGCGATCTGGTCGCGCTGCTCGACTTCGAGCAGGCGTCCTGGGGCTGCTTCGCCTACGACCTGGCCGTGACCCTGCTGGCGTTCGCTTTCGGCAGGGACGATTTCCGCCCGGACGTCGTGCGTGCGCTGGTCGACGGCTACGCAGGCGTACGCGCCCCGACGGCCGCCGAGCGCGCCGCGCTGGGGCCGGAGCTGCGCTTCGCGGCCTGTCGCTTCGCGGTCACGCGCATCACCGACGTCCACCTGCGCCGCGGCCAAGGCGCGCCGCCGGGGAAAGACTTTGCCCGCTACCTGGCGCGGCTGGCGCAGGTGAAGCGCCACCTGGCGGCGGGGGACGGGCTGCTGGAGATCTGATCGTCAGATCTTTTGAACGCCAAGACGCCAAGTCCTTGGCGTCTTGGCGTTTGGCTTTCCGATCCGATCCGGGTTCTTCAGCCGCCTGCTTCAGGTCTTGCGGACCATATTGATGTATTTCCGCAACGTGTCCTTCCGCTCCTCGTCCAGGTCGATGTAGCGGATTCCCATGTCCATCGGCGGCTCGCTGTTGGCCCACACCACTTCACCCTTGACGGCGATCGAGGCATCCAGCTCGGGGAAGTTCAGCACCAGGTCGACCAGCGTCCCGACCTCCTCGACCCCGGAGCTGCCGATGCACACGCCGCCCAGCGAGATGTTCTGGATGCGGTGGAAAAGCAGGACCTCGTTGCCGGTGAAATCGACGTATGCATTCACTTCGAAACGCGGGAATTCACGAATCTGCTCCGAGCTGTCGACCATCAATGCCCCCCAAAGGCCACTAGGCGATCGATAGTAGCAAAGACGTCGGTCGAAGGTCTTGCCATTTTGGCAATGCACCGGTGTGGCCAAGCGCCGATGCGGCAGCGCGGGTGAACCCGCGCAGGACAATCCCCTCGGCGATACCACGACTTCGGCCCCACCCGCCCGCTGGAACGCTTCGTGCACGCCCGCATCCCGTCGGGGTCCCAAAAAAATGGCAAACCAGGTTCGTGTCGTGCTTTTGTGTCTCGTCTTCGGTCCGGCAGCCCTCGGGCTGGCCGGAGCTTGCGCGCATCAGGAGTTCTTTCCCAATAGCGCCATCCCCAAGACCGCGGAGAACAACGCGATCATCGAGACGGTCGAGACCTACCGCCGCAAGCTGCTCGAGCGCAACATCGAAGGGCTGGTGCTGCTCGCCTCCGACCGTTACTTCGAGGATTCGGGCACGCCGCGCTCCGATGACGACTACGGCTACGAGGGTCTGAAGACGATGCTCGGCAAGCGTCTGTCCCGCGTGCAGTCGATGCGCTACGAGATCGAGTACCGGAGCATCAAGCACGACGGCGACAAGGCCGAGGTCGAGGTCTTCCTCGACGGATCGTTCGAGCTGCGGGCTCAGTCGGGTGATCGCTACCGCCGCGTCAACGACTTTCACCGCTTCGTGCTCGAACGCCACGGTCCGGAGAAGTGGCAGTTCCTGAGCGGGATGTGACGTCAGGAGGAATGACGCCGTCAGGAGCAGTATTTTTCAATCGCTTCGAACAGGCGGCCGAGATCCAGCGGCTTCATCACCAGCTCGTCGGCGTCGATCAGCACCGGCCGTTTTCCGGTCGCCGTGATGACGACGAGGGGGATGGTCGCGATGGCGGGATCCTGCTTCTGCTCGCGGCGGAACTGCCAGCCATCCATGACCGGCATCATCAGGTCCAGCAGGATCACGCACGGGCGTGGCGAGCGGTGCAGGTAGTCCAAAGCTTCGCGCCCGTTGCCAACCGTGTTGACCGTGTAGCCCTCGTCTTCCAGAACCTCGCGCAGCGAATCGCGGATGTCGGGGTCGTCGTCGACGACCAGGATGCCGGTACAGGGTTCATTGTCATTCGCCATTTCTTGATCGCCGGCGATCCTTCTGGACAACGCGCGCGTTGTCAAACCCGAGCGAATCATCTCGCGCGAGATCGATCTCATGACGCGCCACCGTCCTTCCTGGGTAAAAATCTTCGAGAACTGACCGCCGAGCAGGTATAAGCCCCGGCGTGCGAAGAACACCTGGTCGGGCGGCGCCCCCGGCGCTGGCCCTGTTCGGCGCGATCCTCCTGGTGGGCGCGACCCCCCAGGCCAAGGGCCCACCCGACGCCCTCGAGGCGACCACGCTGCTCGGTTTTCGCTACCGCGTCGAGCCCGACATCACCTTCGTCAACGCCGGCGGCTGGAACGGCAAGCTCGACGTGTACTTGCCGATTCACCCCACCGGCCTGTCGCCCACCTTCGTCTACTTTCATGGCGGGGGGTGGGTCACTGGTTCCAAGGACCAGGCCGTCCTGGAGGTCTTGCCCTACCTGGCGATGGGTTTCGCGGTGGTCAACGTCGACTACCGCCTGGCCCAGGTCGCGCCCGCGCCGGCCGCGGCCGAGGACTGCCGCTGCGCATTGCGCTGGGTGTTTCGCCACGCCGAGCAGTACGGTCTGGATCCCGCGCGCGTCGTCGTCGGCGGCACCTCGGCGGGCGGGCACCTGGCGCTGCTGGCCGCAATGGCGCCCGCCGGCGCCGGCCTGGATCGCGCCTGTCCCGGCAACGAGGCGCTCGCGGTCGCCGCGGTGGTCAACTTCTTCGGGATCGTCGACGTGCCCGACCTGCTGGCTGGCGCCCACGCCCGCGACTTCGCCACCGGCTGGTTCACCGGGGGTCGCGCCGACGCCGGCGCGATCTCGCCCGAGCTGCTGGCGCTGGCCCGCACCTTGTCGCCGATCACCTACGTGCGGCGGCACGGGCCGCCGGTGTTGACCATCCACGGCGACGCCGATCCGATGGTCCCTTACGATCACGCGCGGCGCCTGGCCAAGGCGCTCGACACCGCCGGGGTGAGCAACCGACTGCTCACCATTCGCGGCGGCAAGCACGGCGACTTCGGCGGCGCCGACATGGTGCGCAGCGTGCTTGCCGTGCGCCAGTTCTTGGTCACGCAAGGGATCCTCCACCCGGACTTGCACCCGGACTTGCACCCGGACTTGCACCCGGACTCGCGATCGGACTCGCGATCGGACTCGCGCTCGGGCTCGCGCTCGGATTCGCGCTCGGATTCGCACCCGCGCTTGTCCTCGCCGGTCGCGCCCTGACCCCATCAGGACGAGCGCAGCTCGGGCACGGGCGTCGTGCCGGTTCTCCGCGCGATGTCGGCCAGCTCGCGCACCAGCACCGCCAGCGCCACCGGCTGGATCGGTTTGACTGCGTGGCGCTGAAAGCCCGCCGCCAGCGAGCGCTGCCCGTCCTCCGATCGCGCGTAGGCGGTCAGCGCCGCGGCCGGCGTGCGGCCACCCGACTCGGCGGGCAGCGCGCGCACGCGCCGGATCAGCGACAATCCGTCCTCGCCCGGCAGGCCGATGTCGCTCAGCAACACCGTGGGGCGCAGCTCGCGCAGCAGCATCAACGCCTCGTCGGCCGACCCGGCGCCGGTCACCTGGGCGCCGTACTGCTCCAGCACCTCGGCAAACAGCTCGCGCGCGTCCGGTTCGTCGTCGACCAGCAAGACTCGCACGCCGTTGAGCTCGACCTCGTGCTCGACGCGGATGGCTTCGAGGTTGGCGCTGGAGGTCGGCGTGCGCCGCACCGGCTGCGCGGTCGTGACCCGATCGCCGTCCCGGCGCGTGGGCAGGGTCAACCGGAAGGTCGCGCCGCAGCCCTCGCCCGGGCTCTCGACCTCGACGGTTCCGCCGTGCAGCTCGACCAGGTGGCGAACGATGGCCAGCCCCAGGCCCAGCCCGCCGTGCGCGCGCTTGCTGGTGCTGTCGATCTGACGGAAGCGCTCGAACATGAAGGGGATGAACCTGGGATCGATGCCGCGGCCGTCATCGCGCACGGTGATGTGCACGCTGCCCAGCCCCGGTACCGCCTCGTGCGGCCGCACCTCCTCGACCTCGAGCGCGACGTGCCCGCCGGGCGACGTGAACTTGATCGCGTTCGACAGCAGGTTCCAGATCACCTGCTGCAGGCGCGAGGCATCGCCGCGGAAGGTCTCCGGCAGCGCGCCCAGCGTCATCTCCAGATGTATCCCCTTGGCGTCGGCCGCGGGCCGGATCGCCTCGACGGCGGCGCGCGCGACCGCGCCCAGATCCATGACCTGAATCTCCAGTCGCAGCTTGCCGGTGATGATGCGCGATACGTCGAGGATATCTTCGATCAGATCGGCTTGCGCCTTGGCGTTGCGCTCGATGGTCTCGAGCGCCTTGCGCGATTTCTCGGGCGTGAGCATCCCCGAGCGCAGCAAGCGCGTCCAGCCCACCATCGCCGCCAGCGGCGTGCGCAGCTCGTGCGACAGCGTGGCCAGGAACTCGTCCTTGGCGCGGCTGGCCGCCTCCGCCTCGGCCCGCGCCTGACGCTCGCGCTCGACGACGCGCGCGTATTCATCCTCGGCCTTCTTCTGCCTTTCGATGTCGGCGGCGGTGACGATCCAGCCGGTGACCGCGCCGGCCTCGTCGCGCTCGGGCACGGCGCGGCCGACGTGCCAGCGAAAGGTTCCATCCTCGGCACGGCGCAGCCGGCACTGGGTATCCAGCGCCTCGCCCCTCGCGTGGGCCGCCTCCCAGGCCTGCCGCAACGGTCCCAGGTCGTCGGGGTGCACCAGCTGGGTGGCGTCGCCCTCGTCCGTCCCGTTGATGAAGCCCGAATACTCGGTCGACGCGCGGTTGCAGTAGTAAACCGTTCCGTCGCCGCGCAGCGCCCACAGCGCCAGGGGCATCGAGTCGACCAGCTGCTGCACCCGTTGCTCGCCGCGCCGGCGCAGGTCCTCGCGCTCTCGTTCGCGCAGCGCCGCGGCCTGCGCTTCGATTCGCTTCTCGCGCAGGTAAAGGTCGACGAAGACCCCGACCTTGGCGCGCAGGATGCTGGGGTCGAACGGCTTGGACAGGTAGTCGGCCGCGCCGCGCGCGTACCCCTGGAAGATGTGGGGCGGGTCGCGGTGGATCGCCGTGATGAAGATGATCGGAGTCTGAGCAGTGCGCGGATGAGCGCGGATCAGCGCCGCGGTCTCGAACCCGTCGAGATTCGGCATCTGCACGTCGAGGAGAATGACCGCGAACTCCTCGCCCAGCAGCGCCTTCAACGCCTCTTGCCCCGAGGTGGCGCTGACCATGCGATGGCCGAGCGGCGCCAGTGTGGCCTCCAGGGCCACCAGGTTCGCGGGGTGGTCGTCGACCATGAGGATCGCCGCCCCTGCCGGGGCGACTTCCAGCTTGTCGGTCTGGCGCTGCGGCCGCTGCGGCCGTAACGACCCTTGCGGGTCCTTGTTCACAGCCACACCACGGTGACCCCTTTGGTGGCGCAAGCTAAGACTGGGCGGGGTCGGGTCAACCCCCCATGCGCCCGAAAATACTGCGGTCCGAAGCGCGCGGCGTCAGCTGAGCAACGAGGCCAGAAAGGTCGGATGTAGGTTCAGGCCCAGGAAGCCGGCCAGCCCCATCGTGGCGCCCAGCCCGGCGAACACCAGGGCGGTCACCAGCAGCGCGCGCTTCTGGGTCAGCGCCGTGACTCCGAACAGCGCGATGCCGATCGACATCAGCGCCTCGGCCATGTCGAACTGGTCGTCGTGGACGTTGAGCCGGTCGTAGGCCGCGCGGTGTCCCTCGGCGCCCTTCTGTATCGCGGCCTTGTCCGCCTCGTAGTGTTTGATGCGTTCGGCGTACTCGACCAGCTTCCTGGCGATGAGGTCGCGCGCCTCAGGCGACGGGTTGGCCGCCAGGTCACGCTCCAGCTGCAGCTGGTCCAGCGCCGACTGCGCGATGTTCTCCTTGGTGCTCTTGGACTGATAGTAGGCCCAGGCGTCGACCGCGTCGGCCTGCTCCTGCGCCATGGCCTGGACGATGTTGCCGTCCTTGACGTTGCACAGCGCGGTGAAAGTGGCGGTCACCGCGACGCTGATCGCGACCACGGTGTTGATGCGGGAGCCTCTGCCTTTCTCGACAGTGTCGGAGATCGTCTCGGCCAGGTCGCTCATGGCGGGATGCTACGCCAGCGACGTGCGCCGTGCCCGCTGTGATAATGTCGATGCGCGTGGAACCGCCGCCTCCTGCTCCGCCCGGCCCCACCCAGCCTGATCCTCCCGATCCCCGCCTTGGCACCGTGCTGCAGGGCCGCTACCGGATTCAGTACAAGATCGCCGCCGGCGCGATGGGCGTGGTCTACAAGGGGGAACGGCTGCAGCTCGGGCGCCCGGTCGCCGTCAAGTTCCTGCATCCCTGGATCGCGTCGCAGAAGACCTTCCTGTCGCGCTTCGAGAACGAGGCGCGTGCGATGAGCCGCCTGGCCCACCCCCACTGCGTTTCGGTGATCGACTTCGGTGTGGAAGGATCGCCGTACCTGGTCATGGACTTCGTGACCGGTCAGACCCTGCGCGACGCGCTGGGGCAGGGACCGCAACCGCCGGCGCGCGCGCTGCACGTCGTCCGCCAGCTGCTGGCGGGACTGGGGCACGCGCACGCCCAGGGCATCGTCCACCGGGACCTCAAGCCCGACAACCTGATCCTGTCCGATGAGGAGGGGCTGGAGGATCATCTGCGCATCCTGGACTTCGGGCTGGCCAAGCTGCGCGACGGACCGGCGATGACCGCCGGGCTGGCGGTGGGCACGCCGAGCTACATGTCGCCCGAGCAGACCGGCGCCGCCGGCAGCGTCGACGCGCGCAGCGATCTTTACGCGGTGGGCGTTCTGCTGTTCGAGATGCTGGCCGGGCGCAAGCCGTTCGAGGCCAACCATATCGGCGAGCTCATCCTCATGCACCGCGAGACCGCGGTGCCGCCGCTGCGGCAAGCGGTCCCGGGTGGTGCAATCTCCGCCGAGCTGGAGGCTGTCGTCGGCAAGGCGATGGCCAAGCGGCAGGACGATCGCTATCAATCGGCCGCCGAGCTGGCGGCCGCGCTGGAGGCGACGCCCGAAGCGCGCACGCGCGCCGATTTCCGCGCGCGCGGTGGGGCGGCCCCGCCGCTGGTCACCGCAACGGGCTCGGTGCCCGACACCTTGCCCGCGCCGGCGGGTGCCGCGCGCGCCGGCGCGTTGCCGCCGCCGCCAGCGACCGGCCGCCCACCGGCGCGGCCGCCCGAACCGACCATCGTCGACACCGCGACCGCGGTCATGCGCCGCCACGATCTGCCGCTGCCCAGGACCGCGGGGGCGGCCGAGGGGCCCGGCGCCCGGGCTGGGTCCGACGCGCCAGAAACGGCCGCCGGCGCCGGCGTGCCCCGGTCCGAGGCGGCGGTGCGACTGCCATTCACGCTCGACCGCCGTCATCTGGCCCTGGGCGCCGGTGTGGTGGGCTGCGTGGCGCTGGCAATCCTGGTCGGCGTCATTCGCCACCGTTCCCCCGATCCGTCGACGGCCACGGCCGGTGCACCGCTTGCGCCGCCATCCCCGGCCGCGCTGGCGAGCGGCCGCGCTAGCCCTGCGTCCGCCCGAGCTGCGCCCGCAGGCGCCACGCCCACGCCGACCGGCGCTCCCACCTCCGGGCTGGCGGGCTCGCGCGTCGAGGAGGCGCGCCGCCTGCGTCACGACGGCGAATGGGAGCAGGCCCTGGCCGTGCTCGGCCGCGCCCGTCGCGAACAGCCCGCCGACGCCGACGTCGACTATCTGCTGGCCGGGATCTACCTCGAGCACCACCGTCCGCTGGAAGGGCTGGCGTCGGCGCAGAGCGCGATCCGCAAGAACCCGGCCCTCAAGAGCGACGGAGATCTGATAAACGCGGTGATCGAGTCGCTGGCCAGCGACAAGACCTATGACCGTTCGCAGGCCTTCCTGCACGGTCTCGGCAGCACCGCGACGCCCTTCTTGAAAGAGGCCGCGCGCCACCACGCCAGCGCCAAGGTCCGGCAGCGGGCGGCGGAGGTGCTCCAAAGTTCAGGTGGGACGAGGTCGGCGTCCGGGTCAGCCTCCAGGCCGTCGTCAAGCGTATTTCATAGGTAGAAAAGTAATGTTCCATACTATTGCTGTCACTGGTAATATCGGATTGTGCGACTCAGATCCCGCTCGACACGCTCGCTGCGTGCCGCGGCCGCCCCGATGGGCAGCCCGGCGCGCCCGGCGACGATAGAGACCATCGCGCAGGACAATGGCCTGGTCGGCCTGCTCGAGGAGCAGGTCGTCGAGCTGCGGGCGGCGCTGGAGGAGGCGGCGGAAGCGATCTGCCGTACCGACGCCGCGGGACGCCTGATCTCGGTCAACCGAGCGTTCTCGGAGATGTTCGGCTACACCGCGACCGAGATCATGGGCCGTAGCTGGGAAGAGGTGATCGCGCCCGAGGACCGCGCGCCGGTGCGCGCCGATCGCGAGGCCGGCGTCCGAGCCAGGATCGAGCGCCAGGCGCTGGGCCTGCGGCGCGATGGCACCTCGTTCGCGATGCACCTGGTGATGGTGCCGCTGTTCTCGCGTCACGACGGCCACCCGGTCGTGCAGGGGCACTACTTCTACGTCCGCGATCTGACCGAGCGGCGCCGCACCGAGGAGCAGCTGATCCTGGCCGGGCGCATGGCGGCCGTGGGCACGCTGGCCGCCGGCGTCGCGCACGAGATCAACAACCCGCTGGCGTACATCGTGGCCAACATCGACTTTAGCCGCCGCGAGCTGGTCAGGCAGGGCGCGGCCAGGCCCGGCGCGGCCGCCGCGGCGCCGGCGCTGCCCGCCGCGCTGGCCGACAGCCTGGGCGAGATCCTCGAGGCGCTCGACGAGGCCCGCGAGGGAGCGGAGCGCGTGCGCAACATCGTGCGCGACCTCAAGGTGTTCGGGCGCGGCAACGAAGCGGCGCGCGGTCCGGTCGCCCTGCGCCGCGTGCTGGATTCGTCGATCAACATCGCCTGGAGCGAGATCCGCCACCGCGCCCGCCTGGTGAAGGACTACGGCGACGAGCCGCTGATCGAGGGCAACGAGTCCCGGCTGGGTCAGGTCTTCCTGAATCTGTTGTTGAACGCCGCGCAGGCCATCGCCGAGGGCGCGGCCGACCGCAACGAGATCCGCGTCAGCACCGGGACCGACCGCGTGGGCCGGGCCGTGATCGAGGTGCGGGACAGCGGGCTCGGCATCCCGCCCGAGATCGTGGCGCGCATCTTCGATCCCTTCTTCACGACCAAGCCGGAGGGGGTGGGCACGGGCCTCGGCCTGTGGATCTGCAAGGGCATCCTGTCCGGGCTGGGCGGCGAGATCTCGGTCGAGAGCCAGCTCGGGCACGGCAGCACCTTTCGGGTGACGCTGCCGGCGGCGTCGGCGGGTGAGCCAGGCGAGCGCCCGGAGCGCGCGCCCGCCGAGGCCGAGCGGCGCGCCGAGCGGGTGTTGATCATCGACGACGAGCCGATGATCCTGGGCGCCTTGCAGCGCGCGCTGGGCGGAGAGTACCGGGTGACCTGCCTGTCCGACGGGCGCGAGGCGCTGGCGCGCTTTGCCGCCGGCGAGCGCTACGACGTGATCCTGTGTGACCTCATGATGCCCGACACCAACGGCATGGAGCTGCACGCCGCCATCGACCGGCTGGCGCCCGGTCAGGGCGAGCGCATGATCTTCGTCACCGGCGGGGCGTTCACGCCGCGCGCGCGCGAATTCCTGGACCGCGTCCCCAACCCGCGCATCGACAAGCCGGTCGACTTCCAGAACCTGCGCGTGCTGATGAAGAACCTGCTCGGCTGAAAAAGGGGCCTCGGCTGAAGAACGGGCCTTGGCTGAAGAACGGACCTCGGCTGAAGAACGGGCCTCGGCTGAAGAACGGGCCTCGGGCCTCAGGCTTCGGGCTTCGGGCTACGGGGATGGAAACGACCGAGCCTCTCAGACGGAGAGCGGATTTGTTGAAGTGCTGAAGTCTGAAGCCTGAAGTCCGAAGTTTGAAGTCTGAAAATCCGAAGTCCGAAGTCTGAAGCCTGAAGCCTGAAGCCTGAAGTCTGAAGTCTGAAGCCTGAAGTCTGCTTCCCGGCGCCCGTTTCTTGACGGCAGCGAGGTGCGGTGAAAAAATCGGCGCGATGGCCAGCATGTATGGGGTGGACGGCACGGGATCCAAGTACGTCGCCGCCGCTGGGGCGCTGGCGCGCGAGGTGCTGGCGGTGCACGCCGCCGACGTCGATGCGACGGGGCGGTTCCCCGGCGAGGCGGTCGAGGCGCTGGCGCGCAGCGGGCTTTCGGGGCTGTTTGCGCCCGGGCAACTGGGCGGCGGTGGGCAGGGCCCGCGCGTGTTCGCCGCCGTCGTCGAGGAGCTTGCCCGCGGCTGCGCGTCGGCGGCGATGGTCTACGTGATGCACGTCGCCGGCTCGCAGGTGATCGCCGCCTCGATCACGCTGGAGAGCCGCGACACCGTCTTGCGCGAGATCGCCGCCGGCAAGCACCTGACCACGCTGGCCTTCTCCGAGAGCGGGTCGCGCTCGCACTTCTGGGCGCCGGTGTCGGCGCTGGAGCCGCGCGACGGCGGTTACATCGTCAGCGCCCACAAGTCGTGGGTCACGGCGGCGCACCACGCCGACTCGTTCGTCACCAGCGCGCGCTGTCCCGGCGCGTCGTCACCGGTCGATTCGGTGATCTACCTGGTGCGCCCGCGTGTCGGCGAGGTGCGCGTCAAGGGGACCTTCAACGGGCTCGGCCTGCGCGGCAACGATTCGTCGCCGGTCGAGATCGAGGGCTACCACCTCGGGCATCGCGATCTGTTGACCACCATGGGCGACGGGATCAAGCTGACGCTCGAGCTGGTGGTGCCCTGGTTCTGCGTCGGCACGGCCGCGCTGGCCAACGGCATCTGCCTGGCGGCCGTCGAGGCCACGGCGGCACACCTGGCCCAAACGGCGCTCGAGCACAGCGGCAGGCTGCTGCGCGATCTTCCGACGCTGCGCGCGCGGCTGGCCGAGATGAGCGTGCGCGCCGAGCAGTCGCGCGCGTTGCTCGGCCACGCCGTGGGTGAGCTCGAGAACCCCTCGCCGTCGACCACGCTGGCCTTGATGCAAAGCCGACTGGCGGCGCTGCAAGCGGCCGTCGACGTGACCGACCTGGCGATGAAGACCGGCGGCGGCGCCGCCTACTCCAAGCAGCTTCCGGTCGAGCGGTTGTTCCGCGACGCGCGCGCCGGATGGGTGATGGCGCCGACCGTCGATCACCTGCAGGACTTCATCGGCCGCTCGCTCACCGGGCTGCCCCTCATCGATCCGGTGTCCGCCCCACCGCCTTGAGGTGGGCGTGGTCACCCGACGCTGGCGCGCTTGACGGCGCCCGGGTGTCTCGGCGTAACCTCGGGGTGCCCATGCAAACCAGCCAGCCGCGGCGAGAGGGCAGTGACGGCGTTCGTCCCGGGACCGTCGCGGTCGGCGGCTGTGCGCCGGTCGCGCTGCCGCTCCTGCTGCTGGCGGCGCGCACCGCGCTCGCGGCCGGCATCGAGCATCCCGACGTCGGCACCCTGTCGATCGGCCGCGGTGGCGCTTACGCCGCGGCTCCCAGCGACGGGCTCGCCATGTTCTACAATCCGGCCGGCCTGGCCGATCAGCGCGGCTTTCGCGTCACCCTGGACGCCAGCCTGTCCTGGCAAGGGCTGACCTTCACGCCGCCGGGAGGTCAGACCGTCTCGAACGGGGAGGGTGGCTTTCTGGTGCCAGCGCTGGCCGCGAGCTACGGGCTCGGTCCCGTCCGCTGGTTGCGCGGGCTCACCTTTGCGCTCGGCGCCACCGGCCCGAGCGCGATCGGCAAGGAGAGCTACCCTGACGCGGGGCCGCAGCGATACGCGCTCATCAAGAGCGACTATTTCATCGCGTACTACTCCGGCTCGGTGGCGGCCGCTTTTACCCGATGGCTCAGCGCCGGGGTGACCTTCCAGCTCGTGCAGGGGCGCGCGGAGTTCTCGCAGGCGGTCTGGTCGGGGCCGGGAATGGACACCGAGCCGGTCTACGACTCCCTGGCCCGCGTCAAGGTCTCGAGCTCGCTGATCCCGACCGCGGTCTTCGGCGTCAGCGCGCGGCCCACGCCGCCGCTGGCGCTGGGCCTGTCGTACCGGCCCGGCTTTGATTTCCTGGCGCACGGCACGCTCACCACCCAGCCGCCCGAGATGCTGGCCGGGCCGCTCAACATCATGATCCAGGGCGACCAGACCGATTTTTTCGTCGCCTTTCCCGACGTGATCCGCCTGGGCGCGCAGTACCAGCTCGGCCCGCGCTGGCTGGTCGAGGCCGACATCGTCGCCGAGCGCTGGTCGCGCCTGCACACCATCGAGATCCGTCCCCAGGGCATCACCCTCACGTCGTCCGGGTATCCCACGGCGCGCCCGCTGCCGACCATCGTGTTTCAGAAGGACTTCGAGGACGCCGTCAGCTTCCGCGTCGGCGGCGACTTCGTCGCGCTGCCCGGCCGCCTGACCGTGCGCGCCGGCTACCTGCACGAGACCTCCGCCATCCCGCTGCGCAGCGTCTCGGTCGACTTTGGCAACTGGCAGCGGGACATGGTCAGCCTCGGCGGCACCGTGGCGCTGTGGCCCGGCGTCACGGCCAGCGTCGCCTACGCCCACCACTTTCTGGCCGACCAGAACGTCACCGACAGTCAGGTCGTCCAGGTCATCAGCCCATGCCTGGCGACGCCTGACTGCACCGAGCCCGCGCCCACCGTGGTCGGCAAAGGACGCTATACCGGATCGCTCGATGTTGCGTCGCTGTCGCTGGGTTTGGTCCTCGACGATCTTCGCGCCGCGCGGCATTAGCGCGCCGCGAGCGTCCCACCAGCCACGACCGATCGTGCACCTCGGCGGCGGTCAGCAGACAGTTGCCCAGAACACCAGCTCGGCCATCTCGATCGCCGCGCCGTACACGTCGCCGGTCAATCCGCCCAGGCGGCGCCCGATCGCGATGGCCAGCAGCAGCGCGGCCGCCAGCGCCAGCGCCCCCGCGCGCAGCGCCGCCACGCCGAACCAGAAACCCAGCGGCGCCGCCAGCAGCGTCGCGCCCAGGACGTCGATCGCCCGACGCCGCTGCTGAAACGGGCTGCCCAGGCCGTTCGGGCGCGCGTAGCGAAACAGCACGACAAGCGGCACCACCGCCCAGCGCGCGACCGCCGGCGCCGCCAGCAGCGGCCACAGCGTGCCGCGCGAGAGCAGCGCGAGGACCGCGAAGATCTTGCCCGCCAGCAGCAGCGCCAGGGCGGCGGCGCCGTGCGCGCCGATGCGGCTGTCGCGCATGATTTCCAGCATGCGCGCGCGGTCGCCGCGGCCGCCGCCCCAGGCGTCGAATGTGTCGGCCAGTCCGTCGAGGTGCAGGCCGCCCGAGAGCAGCGCGAGCAGCGCCACCAGCGCGACGGCCAGCACCCCGGCCGACAGCTGACCGTCGAGAGCACGCGCGGCGCCGAGCAGGATCGCCCCCAGCGCCGCGCCCACCAGGGGGAACCAGACCACCGACCGGCCGAGCTCTCCGGCGCCGCCCGCGCCCGGGATCGGGATCCGGGTCAGGAACGCGAACGCCGCGCCGATCGAACGTGGCCACCGCCGCAAGCGAGCACGCTATCCGGCGCGATCGCTCACGCCGGCAGACGCGAAGGTGGCCATCTCGCGCACGATGGCCAGCGCGGCGTCGACCAGGTTCATGGCCAGCACCGCGCCGGTCCCCTCGCCCAGGCGCAGGTCCAGATCCAGCAGCGGGTGTTGCCCGATGGCCTTGAGCACGGCGCGATGTCCGGCCTCGACCGAGCGATGGGAAGCGATCAGCGACGCCGCGGCGGCCGGGGCGATGCGCGAGGCGGCCAGCGCGGCGGCGCTGCAGATGAACCCGTCGATCACCACCGGCACCCGCGCCGCGCCCGCGCCCAGAACCACCCCGGCCAGGCCCGCGATCTCGAAGCCGCCGAGCTGCGCCAGCGTGCCGACGCCGTCGCCGGGGTCGGGGTGGTGGAGCGCCAGCGCGCGGCGCACGACCTCGATCTTGCGGCGCAGCCCAGCGTCGTCGACGCCAGTGCCGCGCCCCGCGACCTCCTCCGCCGGCGCGCCGGTGAAGGCCGCGGCCAGCGCGCTCGACGCGGTGGTGTTCCCGATCCCCATGTCGCCGATGCCGAGCAAGGTGATGCCCGCGGCCGCCAGCTCCCCGGCGATGCGGATGCCGGCCTCGAGCGCCTGCATCGCCTGGGCGCGTGTCATCGCGGGGCCGCGCGTGAAGTTTTGCGTGCCGGCGGCCACTCGCTCGCTGCGGATCTCGGGCATGGGCGGCAGTGCGCCCTTGACCCCCATGTCGACCACCACGACCCGTGCGCCGGCCTGGCGCGCGAGCACGTTGATGGCCGCGCCGCCGCGCGCGAAGTTGAGCAGCATCTGCGCGGTGACCTCCTGCGGGTAGGCGCTGACCAGCTCTTCGGCGACACCGTGGTCGGCGCCCATGACCACCAGCG
The DNA here is from genome assembly GCA_035696125.1 of Polyangia bacterium. Lineage (GTDB taxonomy): Bacteria > Myxococcota_A > Polyangia > Fen-1088 > Fen-1088 > DASRQZ01. Next base: position 44,877 of record DASRQZ010000212.1, on the reverse strand, counting down.
CCTTGCGCGGCGCCGCCGCGCTGGCGTCGCCGCGGATGGCGGCGAAGCGACAGGCCAGCTCTTCGAGCCGGCCCAGGCTGCCGGGCGGCTTGGTCTTGGCGTCGAGGCGGCGCTGGGTCTCGGCGGCGAGCTCGGCGTCGGGCTCACGAATGCGGGCGCAAGTCTCTTCCAGCAGGGTCGCGGTCATGGCGGGGCTCCGTCGGTGGCGTGAGGGTCCGATCCGGGCGGCGCGATCGCGAGCGGCTCGGGGCGCACGCGCAGGACGGTGCCCAGGATGGCCAGAAAGATCTCGTCCGAGATCGCCGCCAGGCGCTGGTGCGCCCGCCCGGCGACGTCGCGGAACAGCCGCCCGAGCGCGGTCTCCGGCACGATGCCGAGGCCGACCTCGTTGGTCACCAGCAGCGCGTGAAAGCGCCGCCGGAGCAACGCCGCCGCCAGCGCCTGGACGCGGGCGTCGACCTGAGCCTCGGTGTCGCCGCGGACGAGCAAGTTGGACAGCCACAGCGTGAGGCAGTCGACCACCACGACGTCGGCGTCGTCGATCGCGCCCAGGGCCGCGGGCAGCTCCAGCGGCTCCTCGACGGTGCGGAAGTCGGGACCGCGGGTGCGCACGTGGGCGGCGATGCGTTCCGACATCTCGTCGTCCAGCGACTGCCCGGTCGCGACGAACACCCGCTTGTCCCCCAGTCGCCGCGCTCGCTGCAGCGCGAAGCGACTCTTCCCCGAGCGCGCCCCGCCCCCGATGAGGATGATACGAGCCAGATCGGGCGCGGCCGGAGGAACCATGGTCAGCCTGCGCGTCTATCCCGGGCGTCGTCGGAGGTCAAGCCGAGCTCCTCGCGTCCTTGTCCTTGGCCTTGTCTTCGCCCTCGTCCTCGTCCTCGTTCGACTACGCTGACGCCGACGCCGACGCCGACGGGAAATCATTTCCGGGTCCGAGCGTCGGCGTCGGCGTCGGCGTCGCCGTGGGCGATCCCCGCGAACGGCGCCACGACGAGCACGACGGCCTCACTCCGGCGCGAACCGGTAGCCGCTTCCGCGCACCGTCAGCAGATGGCGCGGGGCCTCGGGGTCCTGTTCCAGCTTGGCGCGCAGCTGGGCCACGAAGTTGTCGACGGTCCGGGCCTGGCCGGCCTGGCGCAGGCCCCAGACTTCGCGCACCAGCTCCTCGCGCGAGAAGACCCGTCGGACGTGGCGGCAAAAGAAGCTCAGGAGCTCGAATTCGAGGTGGGTCAACTTCACCGGCTCGCCGCCGCGCGCCACGGTGCGGCTGCTGAGATCGATCACCAGGTCGCCGAAGCTGAGGACCGAGCCGGCCGCGCTGCCGCCCTCGCCGGCCCGCTCGGGCGTTGCCGGCGCCGCAGCCTCGACCACCGCTTCCGGCCCGGGTCCGGCCGTGGCGGGGCCGCGCCCGCTCAGGCGCGACCGGCGCAGCACCGCGTCGACGCGCGCCAGCAGCTCGGCCAGGGCGAACGGTTTGGTGACGTAGTCGTCGGCGCCCAGGCGCAGAGCCGCGACCTTGTCGAACTCGTCCTGGCGGGCCGACAGCACGATCACCGGTACCTGATCTTGCGCCTCGCGCAGGCGCTCCAGCACCCAGATGCCGCTCTGCTTGGGCAGCGAGATGTCGAGCAGGACCAGGTCCGGCCGCCCCTCGCGGATGCGGGCGCGCGCGCTCTCGCCGTCGGGGATGACCTCGGAACGATAGCCGAGCAGCTTGAGGTTCAGGGCCAGGCCCTCGGCGATCGCCGGGTCGTCCTCGACGATGGCGACAAGAGGCGCGCGCACCGCGCTGGTGGCCGGAGCGGCGAGCTCGTCTTCGCCGCCGCTCACGCCGCCTCCGCGTGGCAGCGCGGCAGGGTGATGCGGAAGCGCGCGCCACGGTCGGCGTCCGAGCGGACGTCGACCCGGCCATGGTGCGCCTTGACGATCGCGCGCACGATCGCCAGCCCAAGTCCCGAGCCCTGGCTCCCGCTCTCTTGCGCCGCCTTGCCACGGCGGAACTTCTCGAAGATCGCCTCATGCTCGGCGCGCGGCACGCCGGCCCCGTTGTCGCTGACCGCGATGAAGACGTGATCCGGATCGGCGGCGGCGCTGACCGCGATCTTCTTCTCGGTGGTGCCCGCGTACTTCCAGGCGTTGCTCAATAGATTTCCCAGCGCCTGCGCCAGCGCCGCGCGATCGCCGTAGACCCGCAGGTCGGGCTCGACCTCGACCTTGAGCTCGACGTCATCTGCGCCTACCCGCACCGCCTCGAATGCCTGCAGCGCGTCGGCGACCACATCAGCGACGGCGACGGCGCGCCGGTCGAAGGCCGCGTGCCGCGATTCGATCTTGGACAGCTCGATGAGCTTGCCGACCAGGCCGTCCAGGCGCGCCAGCTCCTGGTTGATGACGGTCAGGCAGCGCTGGCGCTCGATCGGGTCGTGGACCCGGTCCTCGCGCAGGGTATCGATGAACATGCGGATCGAGGTCAGCGGTGTTCGCAGCTCGTGCGACACCGACGACAGGAACTCGTTCTGCACCGCGGCCAGGCTGGCGCCGCGGGTGACGAAGATCGTGCCGATGGTGTAGCCGGTGAGCGCCATCGCGCAGAAAGACACCACCAGGATTCCACCCACCAATCGAGCCGACTCGGAGCCGCCGGTGGCCAGCAGGATGATCCCGATCGCGGTCATGAGGACCGTGGGGATGAGCGCCGTGAGGACGAAGATGAGGCGCGCGCGGTGCAGCAGCCGGGTGGTGGGGGAGCGGGAGGTCACCCCGCAAGTCTGACAGATGCGGCGGCCTCCGGGGGGACGGCGAGCGCTTCTGGCGGCGGGCGCCGCAACTCCCAGATCAGGCCGCACAGCGCCAGCAGCCGCAGGAAATAGTAGGTCGTGTCGTACTCCCACCAGCGAAAACCCTGATTGGCCGAGCTCTGGTAGTGGTGGTGGTTGTTGTGCCAGCCCTCACCGGTGGTGATGATGGCCAGGAGCCAGTTGTTGCGCGAGTCGTCGGTGGTGGCGTAGCGCTTGCGCCCGAACAGGTGCGACAGCGAGTTGATCGAGAACGACCCGTGCCAGAGCAGCACGGTCGAGACGAAGAAGCCCCACACCAGACCCTGGACGCCGCCCAGCAGCGCGCAGAGGACGGCCAGGGCCACCGCCGGCAGCAAGGAGATGCCGTCCCGGTTCAGGAAGCGCAGCTCGGGGAAGCGCGCCAGATCGGTGACGCGGGTCTGGTCGGTGGCCTCCCAGCTGGGGCTCAAGATCCAGCCGAGGTGCGAGTACCAGAAGCCGCGCAGCCGCGCCGAGTGCACGTCGGGCTGCTCGTCGGAGTACTTGTGGTGCCAGCGATGGTGGCTGGCCCACCACAGAACGCCTTTTTGCGCCGCGCTTTGCGCGCCCAGGGCCAGCAGGAACTGGAACCAGCGCGAGGTCTTGAATGACCGGTGGGAGAAGTAGCGGTGGTAGGCCGCCGTCACGATGGTCATGCGCGCGAAGTAGATGGCGACCGCCAGGCCGAGGCCGCGCCAGAAGGACGACGGGCCGCAATAGATCACCCCGGCGATCGCCGCCAGGTGCACCAGCCAGAAACCGGCGGTGCTGAGGCGAAAATAGTCGGTCCAGCGCATGGGCGGACCGGGGGCAGGCACGGCTTCACTGATCGCGCTCATATCGATATCTGGTCTCTCGACATTTCCCAGCTTTCCTTTTAGCGGACCGCCATCGGGCGGATGTCATCTTTTGGTCATGACCGCGTCAGGCGGCCCGGCCGCCTGGACTGGGACGTCGCGCCAGAAGCCCGCGCGGAGTCAGGGTTGCCTTCGACGGTTAACCCCCGGCCTGCTAAAAAGAAATCTCCGCGAAACAGGGGACCAGATAGCCTTCCGCACCAAAGACGTGACCATCCCGCCGTATCTGCCCGCGGTCCCCGAGCGCCCCGAGAACCTGACCGTTCCCGAGCGGACCGCGCGCGTCGAGGCCTGCGACTTGCAGATCAAGAATCTGGGCCCGTGCCGCCACGAATCGCCGGTGGCGTCGCGGCTGGGGCAGCGGGCGGTGCATGACGTGGGGCACGCCGATCGGGTTCTGCTCGACGACCTGTTCTCGCGCCTGGTGGGTGGGCAGGAGGCGCCGGCGCCGCCGACCTTCGAGCTGGCCGGTCCGCGCAACCGCATCTTCTTCGACCCGGCCGAGCTGCGCTGCGCGATCGTGACCTGCGGCGGCCTTTGCCCCGGCATCAACAACGTGGTCCGTGGCCTGGTGCTGGAGTTGACCCATGCCTACGGGGTCAAGGAGATCTACGGCTTTCGCTACGGCTTCGAGGGCATGGTGGCGCGCTTCGGGCACGCGCCGCTGCGCCTCGAGCCCGCGATGGTGGCGTCGATCCACCAGCAGGGCGGCACGCTGCTGGGCAGCTCGCGCGGCGGTCACGACCCGCGCGAGATGGTCGACACCCTGGAAAGGATGGGCATCGGCGCGCTGTTCGTGATCGGCGGCGACGGGACGCTGAAGGGGGCGACCAAGATCGTCGCCGAGCTGGAACGGCGCCGGCTGCCGGTGGCGGTCATCGGCATCCCCAAGACCATCGACAACGACATCCACTTCATCGACCGAAGCTTCGGGTTCGAGAGCGCGTTCGCCGCCGCCGTCGAGGTGATCCGCAGCGCCCACGTCGAGGCCAACGGCGCGCGCAACGGCATTGGTCTGGTCAAGCTCATGGGCCGGCACTCGGGCTTCATCGCCTGTCACGCGGCGCTGGCGGCGACCGACGCCAACTTCGTGCTCATCCCCGAGGTGCCGCTGCGCCTCGACGGCGAGCGCGGCTTCCTGCGCCACCTGGAACGGCGGCTGGAGCAGCGCGCCCACGCGGTGATCGTGGTCGCCGAGGGGGCGGGGCAGGACCTGTGCACCGCGCCGGGCGGGGAGGGCGGTGGCACCCCGCGCACCGACGCCAGCGGCAACGCCCGCCTGGGCGACATCGGCTTCGTCCTGCGCGACCGCATCAACGAGTACTTCCGCGGGCGCGGCACCGAGATCACCCTCAAGTACATCGACCCCAGCTATCAAATACGCAGCGTCCCCGCCTCGCCGTCGGACAGCGTGTTCTGCTGGAACATGGCCCGCAACGCCGTCCACGCCGCCATGGCCGGCAACACCGAGATGCTGATCGGCTGCTGGCACGGCCGCTTCGTCCACGTCCCCGTGGCCCTGGCGACCCGATTTCGCAAACAGGTCGACGTCAACGAAGACCTCTGGATGTCGGTCATCGAAGCCACCGGCCAACCCGTCTCCTTCGCGTAAAAGAGGGATCCGATCCCCTCTCCCGCGGTCCGCCGCGGGGGAGGGCCAGGGAGGGGGCAAGCCTTGCGAGAGTCGAGCTACCGCTAGCGAACGGGCACCACTCACCGCCGCTCTCCACCCTTCGCCGCTTCAAGCGCGGTCGCGGAGCTCGCTGACGATCGTCGGCAGGACGTCGGACATACCCTCGACCACGAATTGAACGGCGGTGGCGGCCAGGATCAGGCCCATCACGCGCTGGACGACATTCATACCCGTGCGCCCGAGGCGGCGCTCGACGCTGCCGGCGCCGCGCAGGAGCCAGTACGACGCCAGCGCCGTCACCGCGATGGCCGCAAACACCACGGCGTACTGCCACGCCCTTTGGGCGCGCGAGATCAGGACCATGACCGTCGAGGTGGCGCCCGGTCCTGACAACATCGGGATCGCGAGGGGAAAGATCGAGACGTCCGGACGATCGACGCCTTCGGCTTCTTCTTCCGGCGATGTGCGCTGGCGGGACGGCTGGGCGCGCAGCATGTCGACGGCGAGGAGAAACAGCAGCACACCGCCCGCGATCCGGAAGGCGCCCAGTGAGATGCCCAACACGCGGAAGATGACGCTGCCCAGGGCCGCAAAGGCGGCGAGCACGACCGCGGCCGCGATCGCCGCTCGCCGGGCCGTGTTGCGCTTGTGGGCCGCGGAGTCCGACTCGGTCATCGACAGGAACAACGGCACCGCGGCCGGCGCGTCGACCACGAGCAGCAGCGTCGTCAGCGTCGACAGCGAAAACGATAGGACGCGAGCCAGCATCTGCGCACTATCATGTCCCAGCCGTCCCCGGTGGCCAACGATTCGCCGCCGCGCGATGATGCGCGCCGGGTGAAACCGTGGCGGTCAAGAGCGCCCGCGACGCGAACGCGAGCGGCGGGCGCGGACCCATGCCATGGCGACGGTGCACAGCACCAGCGCCCCGCCGGATGCCGGTGAGCTCGAACCGGCGTTGGCGCAGCTGCAGCCCGTCCCGCGATCGAAGGGGATGGGTGAGGTTCCAGCGTCGTCCGCGCGGCTGCCGCCGTCGCTGGCGGGCCTGCCGCCGGTTCCACCGTCAGCGGTGATCGAGCCGCCCGCGCCCGAGCCACCCGCGCCGCTTCCGCCGGTCCCGGATCCGCCAGCGCCGGTGGCGCCGCCGGTGCCGGTGTCGCCGCCGGTGCCGACCAGCACGGCGCCGCCGGTGCCGGATCCGCCGGTGCCCGCGCCGCCGACACCGGATCCGCCGACACCGGATCCGCCGGCGCCGGATCCTCCCGTGCCCGCGCCGCCGGTGCCCACGCCAGTCCCGCCGGTACCGGTCACGCCGCCGGTACCGCTCACGCCGCCCGCACCGGTCACGCCGCCGGTGCCGGTCACGCCGCCGGTACCGGTCACGCCGCCGGTGCCGGTCACGCCGCCCGCACCGGTCACGCCGCCAGTGCCGGTCACGCCGCCGGTGCCGGTCACGCCGCCGGTGCCGGTCACGCCGCCGGTGCCGGTGATTCCTCCGCCGCCGGTCGGGCCGGCTTCGTCGGCGTCGGCGCCGGCGTCAGCGATGGCGCCGTCGTGACCCCCGGGGCCGCCGCTCCCGTCGCCGGCTTCCGCGCCGCCGTCGGGGTGGTCGCCGCCGCAGGCGCGCAGATCGATGCGAACCGTCTCGCCAGCGCCCACCGCGACGCGCGCGATCGATTGCCCCGCGTAATGTTCCTCGCCTGGCCCGCAAGCGCCGGTGATGGGGATGGTGGTCGCTTGCTGCGCTGTCACCGTGATGGCCAGACCCGGCTCGATCACCGCCGTGACCTGCGCGTGGTTGGTGCTGGTGCGTGCCAGCACGGCCGCCGCCAGCCCGTCCATGGTGGGGCTCAGCAGCGGAAAAGAGACCAGGGCGTTGTACTTGGTGAAGGTTGCATCCAGCAGATCGGACAGCAGGCTCGAGGTGCCGGAGAAGGCCCGGCAGTTCGCCTGGTGAAACATCCAGGGGTCGTTTTCGCCGCGCAGCAGGTATCCGAGCAGGATGTCGCTCTCGTAGTCCAGCAGCTCTCCGTACGTGAAGGTGATCCCCTCGACGTCGTGGAACTCCAGGAGCCACTCCGCGGGGGTCGAGACATCGTAGTCGAGGTCGGTGGCGCGCCGCGGGATCAGGAACAGGCGGTCGTCGACGAATTCGGGCAAGCCCTCGTTGAACGCGGGGTTGTCGGAGCCGGGGAGCGAGCTGTCGCTGACCAGGAAGCGCACGCCCGCGTCGTACGCCGCGCGCATCGCCTCGACGTTGTCGAGCCCGGTGATCCCCGGGGTGACCAGGTTCTGCACCGAGTAGGGCCGGAGGCCCAGGCCGGCCACGTTGGCGTTGTTGAGGTCCAGCTCGCGCCGGGTCTGCTCGTAGGTCAGATCGGTGAGCTCGGTGTGATCGAAGGTATGGCTGATCCACTTGAAGCCGTCGTTGATCTGCTGGGCCCGGGACGTCAGCCCGTCGCCGGCGCTGGCGCCGTCGGTGTTGACCGCGAAGTCGGCGCGAAAGTCCGCCTGGTTGGGTTGCTGCCGCCAGCGCTGCTGCCAGTCGAAGAAGGTTTGCAAGTCGTTGGCGTCGATGCGATAGGTCGCGCCGTCGTGAGGGTAGATCTCGCTGGCCAGGAACAGGTCGTCGATCTGCACGCCGATGTAGCCGTGGCGCTCGCCCAGAAACAGCCCGCGCGCCGCCCAGGAGATGGCGTCGTACATCACCTGCATGGTCGGCCAGGCGTCGTCGGCTTGCTGAAAGTTGAGGGTCAGGACCTCACGCCCATCGGGATAGGTATGGGTCGCCGCCAGGATTCGATCGCTGGCGTCGACCAGCAGCGGGACGGTGCCGGCGGTGGCGCCGCGGCCGGCGAAGGCGGGCGGACCCGCCAGCAGGACGCCCTGCTGACAGTTGAGGTGCGCGAACAGCCGCCTGCCCGCACTGGTGCAGCCGGCGCGCAGCTGGAGGGGCGGGGTGGTATTGACCGGGTCGAAGCCAGCGTACCCGTACCCGGCGTCGGGCCGGGTGACCAGCGAGACCCGTCGCACTCCGAAGCTCGCCTCGTAGTCGCTGAGGATCTGCCACTCGTCGTCGTTGAACGCGCCGCCGAGCTGCCCGTCGTCCAGGAACACCGCCTGGTAAAAGCCGTGGTCGCCGCTGGCCAGCACCCCGGCTGTCAGCGGCGTGGTGCCGGCGTTCAGCACCAGAAATGGGGTGCCCAGACGATCGAGCGCTGCGCGGATCGCCAGCGCGGCGTCGCTGTCGGGGTCGGCGGCGATGACCAGCATGCGCGCGTCCAGGCTGACCGCGTCCTGCAGCGCCCCGGCGCGCGCGGCGACCGCGTGCCCGCCGCTATTCGAGCTCCATCCGCAGCCTTCCGCCAACCCGGTCATCAGCAACAGCCCGCATAGCTGTGCGGGCGATGTCCGCCCGCTGACTGCGGCGGCGGCCCGCCGACCTGCCGCCTCAGTGGTTCCCCCCAAACTCGCGCGCGACGACATGCTCGGCTCCTTACGGAAAAGCGCTCAACAGAGCAGGGGTCGTGCCAGCGGGCCGGGCTCTGATGCACCATTCGGTAACGGGCCGCGAAAGCGTGGGATTCGTAACCGTTCGCCAAACCCAAGATCGTGCGCGGCGGCGAAATCTGTCACCGGACCGTGACGGGACGAGGCGATCCGTGTCGAAAGGCTCTCGCCGGCGAACAGTTCCGTCGGTGGCCCCGCACGGCCGGCTCGCCAAAGATCCGCGCGCTGCCTGCTTCGGGGTCGGCGGCGGTAACATTCCGGGGTAAGCGCAATGCGGTTCGGATAGGGCCTAACCGCCAAGACGCCATGACGCCAAGATCCGGATTATCAGGGTCCCGGCTTGGCGTCTGCGGCGCCTTGGCGGTTAACCGACCCGCATTGGGGGTAAGCGGGGCCCATGAGGCGCCGAGTCGGTTCACCGGTCGTGGTGACGGGCCACCATGGCCGTGCTAGTCCCGGTCGTGGATACCCGTCTCCTTTCGGCGACCGTCGCGGTCCTCGCGGCTTTGCCGTCGCTTGCGCTGGTCACCGGCTGTGGCGCCCCGCGCATGCCCGCCAGCGCCTCGCCCCAGCCACCGCCACGGCCACCTGCGCCGCTGACCACTCCCGAGATCGTGGCTCTCATCCCCCATCAGGTGCGAGACCGCGACGGTTGGGGCGAGGCGATCGCCAACGCGCTGGCCGCCAACGAGCTGCTGCTCGAGCGCACGTCGGCCTGCGCGGTCATCGCCGTCATCGGCCAGGAATCCGGGTTCGCCGCGGACCCCGCGGTTCCGGGCCTGGCCGCGATAGCCGCCGCGCGCATCGATCGCGAGAAAGCGAGGCTGGGGCCGTTCGGCGATCCGGTCTTTGACCGGCTGCTGTCCGGGCGCGCGCCCGACGACGCGCGCTCATTCCGGGAGCGGGTGGCGGGGCTGCGCACCGAGCGCGACGCCGACGTGCTGTTCCGTGACCTCCTGGCCTACTACCAGGTCAATCACCCGGTGCTCTTTGGCGCCGCCGAATGGGCGGGGAAGCTCACCGACCTCGACGGTTTGGCGGGCCTGAACCCCATCACCACCGCGGGCTCGATGCAGGTCAGCGTGCGATTCGCCGAGGAGTGGGCGCGCGCGCACAAGGGAGAGACCGCCACGCCCGGCAGCGTGCGCGACGCCCTTTACACGCGTGCGGGCGGCGTGTACTACGGCACGGCGCGGCTGCTGGCCTACCCGGCGCGATATGACCGCTTGCTGTTTCGTTTCGCGGACTACAACGCGGGTCTGTACGCCAGCCGCAACGCCGCCGTACAGGCGGCGCTGTCGTGGCTCACTGGCCGCAGGCTGGCGCTCGACGGCGATCTGCTCTCCTACGACCGGGGCGGAAAGCCGACTGAACAGGAGAGCGAGTCCGAGCGGGCCGTGCAAGCGTTCGCGCGCCGCCATGCGCCGCGGCTATCCGCCGGTGCCATCCGGCGGGATCTGCTCGGCGAAAAGACCATCGGCTTCGAGCAAACCGAGACCTACCTGGCCATCAAGACCGTGACCGCCCAAAAATTGGGCCAACCCCCCAGTTACGCGACCCTGCCCCAGGTCACGGTCACCAGCCCGAAGCTGCGAGGCACGCGTTCCACCGCGTGGTTCGCGCAATCGGTCGACCGGCGCTACCAGACCTGCGTCGGCACGCCGGGCAGGTGACCCGGGAGCTGAGCTTCGAGCAAGGACAGGTTCGGTCCTGGCGATCGTGTCCTGGTGGGGGGCTCGCCACGTGTTCGGGGTGGTGCCGGCGTGCGCCGTCGCCCGGATCGAAGAAAGAAGCTGCGTGCCCAGACCGGCGCCGCGCACAGGGCGTGAACGCGGTGACGAAAGGCGGCGAAGCGTGCGGGGTTCATCGCCGGTCCGATGAACGAGATGGAGCGGAGAAGTCGTTCCAGCCGCTGGTGGTCCATCGGCGTCTCATCGTCGAACCGTTGTCCGCTCGTCAGCGGCACGCCCGCCACGGCGCTGAGATGCCTGATGGTCTGGGTCAGGTCACGGGGCCGCCGCGGGACCGCCTGCTCGATTGTCCGCACGACGTCCCGCATGAACGGCGTCTGGGCGGGCTCGCAGATCACGATGACCATTCTGCCGCCGGGGGCCAGCACTCGCTTGACCTCGCCACCGGTCAATTGCGCGTCCATGAAGTGCAGCGCGTCCGCGATCACGACCAGATCAAGCGAGGCCGTCTCCAGGGGCAGGAGCTCGGCGGCGGCATGGACAGTGCGCAGCGTGAGTCCGCGGTCGGCCGCGGTTGCACGCAGGCGCTCCAGCATCGCGCGCGCTGGTTCGATCGCGACGACGTCGAAACCGCGTTCACAGAGCGGTAGCGCCAGGTGGCCGATGCCGGCGCCCAGGTCGCCGATCCGGGCCGCCGCCGGCCCGGCGAGATCGGCCAGCGCGTCGATCAGCGCAGGCGGGTAGCAGGGCCGCGCGTCGTAGACCTCGGCGATCCGGTTGAACACCCATGCCGCTTCCTCTTCGATCCCGATCTTGCGGCGTCCCAGGCTCATCGCTGCAGGCCGTATATCACGCGCGCCACCTGATGCGGTAGGTTGAGACCGGTGTCGCAAGATCAAGCAGTGACAATCGCCGTCGTCGGTGGGGCGGGGGCAATGGGACGGATCGTGGTGCGCGACCTGTGCGAGACCGCCGGTCCGCAGGTCACGATCCTGGTCGCTGACTACAACCGGCGGGCGGCGATGGAGCTGGCGCGCGCCTCCGGTGGACGGGCGCGCGCGCTGCAGGTGGACGCGGCGCGGGTGGCGGCGACCGCCCGCGCCCTCATGCGCGCGGGCACGTTCGCCGTCATCAACTGCTGCCAGCACGAGCTCAACCTGCCGGTGATGGAGGCCGCGCTGCGGGCCGGGGCCCACTACTGTGACCTGGGGGGGTTGTTCCACGTCACGCGACGACAGCTCAAGGAGCACGCGCGGTGGAAACGCGCCGGACTGCTGGCGTTGCTGGGGATCGGTGCCGCGCCGGGGGTGGTCAACGTTCTTGCGCGCGCCGCCGCTGACGACATGGAGCGCGTCGACGAGATCCACGTCATGGTGGGAAACGTCGATCGCACGCCGGGACGCGAGGCGGGAGTCCTGGGCGCCTCCTATTCGATCCAGACCATCCTCGACGAGGCGTCGCTGCCGGCGGCGATCTTCACCGGCGGCAGATTCGCCTTCGTCGAGGCGATGAGCGATCCCCAGCCGGTGCAATTTCCCGCGCCCGTGGGGCTGCGCCATCCCGCCCGTACGCTGCACTCCGAGGTGGCGACCCTGCCCCTCACCTATCGCGCCAAGGGCATCCGCGAGGTCAGCTTCCGGATCGCGTTCCCGGATGCGTTTGCCGAACGCCTGCGGTTCTTGCACGCGCTGGGGATGACGTCGACCCAGCCGATCCGGGTCGGCAGAAGCAAGGTCGCGCCGCGCGCGCTCTTGACCGCGCTTCACAACCGCCTGCCGAAGGCCGCGGCCGGCGGTCCCCCCGACGAACATGAAGTGCTGCGCGTCGTGGTGCGCGGGGTGCGCGCCGAAAGACCCGTGGAAGAGGTGCTCGACTGCCACACGGCGGGCATCGCGGCCTGGGGCATCGGCATCGATGTCGACACCGGCTGCCCGCCCTCGATCGCCATGCAGCTCTTGCTGGCGGGGGCCATCAACGCGCGCGGCGTGTTACCACCCGAGCAAGCGATCCCGGTCGAGCCGTTCTTTGCCGCGCTCGAGAAGCGCGGCATGCGCATCCACCGGCGCCGCAACCCCCTGATCAAATATTAGGCCGGGCAAGCGGCAGCGGCGTCGTGCCGGCGCGATAGCCGCCGAGTCCGGCGGGGACGAGCCATAGCCGCGCGATCGCAAAGTACAACGCCATCGGTATCAGCACCGCGGGGGCCGAGGCGGTCAACAGGCGCACCGGTCCGCGCGCCGCGAGGCTGACCGGGTCGAGCAACCAGACGTAGATCACCTGGCCAAGCAGGACACAGGCCAGCGCGGGAAGGTTGAAGCCGCCCAGGAAGTGGTAGTGACCCTGGCGCGCGTCTTCGAAGATCTGGGAGACGTTGATCCGTCCGCGTCGCAAGAAAATGTAGTCGACCAGGAGCACGCCCGAGATCGGGGCGAACATGGTGGCGTTGTAGGCGAGAAACGCCGAGCCCTTGGCGTAGAGCAGCTCTGGCAGCACGGCGTAGATCAGCACCGGAAGGAAGGTCCACGCCGTCAGCGTCCGCCACCGGAGCGCGCGCAGCAAGCCGACGTGCCGGCAGGCGAGGGCGGCGGTGTACATCATCAGCGCCGCCGCCGACACGTTGGCGACGGCGATCAGCGCCAGCGCCAGCGCGCCCAGGATCGGCCCACCCACCCGGATCATCCAGATGGTGGGATCGTAGGTACGGTAGAGCAGACCGGCGAGCAATCCGGTGCAACAGACCACTCCCATGCCAAGGCCCATGGTCAATATCTGGGGATAGAGGCTGTTACGTTGCGTGTCGGTGTTGCGGGTGAGAAAGCCGATACCGGGCCACCAGGCGAATCCGGCGCCCAGTCCATATTCGAGCGCGACGATGTAGCCCAACCGCGGATCGGAGGCCGGTTCCAGCGGCGCCTTCTGCACCACCGCGGCCCAGCCGCCGTGGCGGAAGATCACGTAAAAGAGGACGCAGGTCACCAGGATCAACCCGGGTGTGACGATCGCGTTGAACATATTCAGGATGTGCACGCCCCGGTTGACGATCAGGTAGACGACGGCGATCCCCGCCGCCACCGCCAGGCGCACCAGCCACTCTGCCGACGGACCCGCGCCGCCGGCGGTCCCGGCCAGGCCGAACGCGGCCGCCACGTTGGCCACCCCGCGCCCGAACATCACCAGGATCATCCCGGTCCAGCCGATCTGATTGATGACGTAAAAGACCAGGATCAGCTTCGCGCCCTTCTGCCCAAAGCAGGACTTGCTGTAGTCGATCTGTTCCAACCCATAGCGGTTGCACGCCAAGGCCGACGCGGCCGCCGACAGCGTCACCCCGATCAGGCAGCCGGCGATGAGCGCGACGATTCCTTGCACCGCCCCCACCACGTTGGCCGCGTACCCGCCGATGAGAAAGCACCAGGCGGCCACCGCGTAGGCAAATCCGGTCGCGAGGATTCCTTTGGTCGAATACTCGCGCTCGTCGCGCAGGAGCGGCAGGCGGCCGAAGAGCGCGCTGTCGCGCAGCCGGCGCTCGATCTCGAGCTGCCGCGGGCCCGGGGCGCCACTCATCGGAACATCCAGGCCACCAGCGCGGGAACGGCCACGAACAGCGCGGCGACCAGACCGCCGTCGGCCAGCCCGATCCGGCCGAAGGCGTCGTCGGAGGTGGCGGCCAGCGCGGCGATCCGCCGCTGGAGATCCGCGCGCAAAGCGTCCTCGAAGTCGGCGTCCGATGTGCCGCCGGTCTGGGTGGTGTGGTCTTCGGCGTTGGGCATGATCGAGATCTATCAGGTCTGGCCGCCCTGTCGTCTGGCCGTCGTGTCGTGTCTGGCCGTTTTGCTTTGCGATGGTTTCTAGCGATTCTGGGGTCGTGCGCCACAATAGCGACACATGCGCCGAGTCCCGTTCCGGGTCCCGATCTGGGTCGTGTGCCTCATCCTGTCCGGCGCTTGCCGGGGGCGCCCGGACGGCGCGCCACCGTCATCGTCGTCGTCGGACGCCACCGGCTCGCCCGGCACACCGCGCGTGATCATCGTCGGCGGCGGGATCGCCGGTCTGGTGAGCGCGTACGAGCTGGGCAAGCGCGGCATCTCGGCCGAGCTCCTGGAGGCCACCGAGAGCTGGGGCGGACGGGTCGCCACCGCGTACTACGGGGAGGACACCTACGGCGAGTTCGGGATGCAGGAGATGTGGGCAGACAACCCGCTGCTCGGTATCGCGCGGGAGCTGGGGGTGGCCCTCGACGACAAGGCCGAATCGCCTTACTCGAGCCTGGTCATCGACGGCAAGCTCGTTCCCTTCGTGCAACCGGCGGCGGCGGCATTCTTCGAGTCATTCCTCGATCTGCACGAGCGTCGGGCGCTGGGCCGGTGGATGGACCAAGCCAAGAGGCTGCGCGATCGGGCGCTGGCCGCGTCGGATGGTCCGAGCGCCGAGCTGAAGAGCCTGCAGGACGGTTCGTTCGCCGACTGGATCGGAACCTTTGCCTTGCCAAAGCGCGTGTCCGAATGGATCCGCCTCACGCTCGAGTGCGAGCTGGCCACGGACTGGCGCAGCTTCTCGGGGTTGAGCGGCCTGGTCGAGTTCGGCTTCTTTCTCGGCCGCGGCCAGGCCAACTACCGGGTGCGTGGCGGCAACTCACGTCTCACCGCCGCGCTGGCCGACGCGATCCCGGGGCGCAAGACGCTGCTGGCCACGGTGACCGCCATTGAACGGTGGCGGACTCCCGACGGCCGGACGCGGGCGCGGGTGTCGTATCTGCGCAACCAAAGGCTGGAGACGGTCGAGGCCGAACGGGTGATCCTGGCCGTGCCCTTCGTCCGCATTCACCAGATTCGCATCGATCCGCCGCTGTCGAAAGAGAAGTGGCGGGCCATCTCGAGCCTGCATCGCGGGCAGTACACCGTGGTTCATCTGCTGGTCGACAAGGGCGCGCGGGAAACATGGCAAGTGCGGGGTCAGCCGCCGGCGCCGGCACCGCAGCCATCGCCATTTCCGGTGTTGACCGACGGCCCTCTCGGCGTGGTTTACGGCGTGGTGCACGAGAGCCCGGCCGCGCAGCCGCTGGAGGTTTTTTCGCTGCTGATTCACGGCGCGGCGGCGGACGCGTTTCACATGGTCCCACGTGACACCAAGGTGCGTGAGATCCTGGGTGCGCTCGACAAGCTGTGGCCGGGCCTGGCGGCGCACGTTCACTCGAGCCAGGTGTTCAGCTACCACCCGGCGGCGCTGCCGGTCTGGCCGCCTGGCCGGTCGCCGCTGGATGCGCAGGCGCGCGCTCTGCGCGAGCCAGAGCTGGGACTCACGCTCGCGGGCGACTACACCGTCAGCGCGCACTCCAACGGCGCCGCCGAGAGCGGGCAGGCCGCCGCGGCGCGCATCATTTCCGAGCTGGCGCCGCCGTCGCCCGCAGTGCCTGCTCGATCACGTCCAGCCCCTCGTCCAGCAGATCGTCCGGCACCGTGAGCGGCACCAGGAACCGCACGACGTTGCCGTGGGTTCCTGCCGAAAGCAGCAGGACGCCGCGCGCCCGCGCCTCGGCGATGACTTGCAGGGTCTCGGTCGCGGCTGGCTCGCGGGTGGTCCGGTCGCGCACCAGCTCGATCGCCTGCATCGGGCCGAGACCGCGCACATCCCCGATGAGCGGCACGTCCCGGGCGATGCGCTGCATCCGCTCCTGGATCCGCCGGCCGACCGCCGCGGGGCGGCCACTCGCGATCTCGGTCTCGAGCAACGCCATGGCTTGCAGGGCGGCGGCGCAAGCGACCGGGTTGCCGCCGAAGGTGCCGCCGGTGCCGCCCGGCGGGATGGCATCCATGATCGTCGCGCGGCCGACCACGCCCGCCAGCGGCAACCCACCGGCGATCGACTTGGCCACGGTCATGAGGTCCGGCCTCATGTCCAGTTGCTGGGACGCGAACATCGTGCCGGTGCGCCCGAACCCCGATTGGATCTCGTCGGCGATCAGCACGATGCCGTGGCGATCACAGAACGCGCGCAATTCGGCGACGAACGGCGCGGGCGCGACCAGGAAACCACCTTCGCCCAGCACCGGCTCCAGGATCACCGCCGCCAGATCCTCCGGTCGCACCTCCGTCTTCAGAGCCACCTCGATCGGGTCGCGCGGCCTGTCGCCGTCGCGGTAGCTGTAGGGAAAGGGCAGGCGATAGATGTCGGGCGCATAGGGACCGAAGCCGGCCTTGTAGGGCAGCGCCTTGCCGGTCAAGGTCAGCGTCAAGAGGGTGCGGCCGTGGTAGCCGTGCTCGAAACACAGCACGGCGCCGCGCCTGGTATAGCCGCGGGCGATCTTGATCGCGTTCTCCACCGCCTCGGCGCCGGTGGTGATCAGCAAGGCGCGCTTTTCAAAGTCGCCCGGCATGAGTCGACACAGCGCCTCGGCCACCGCCACGTAGCCTTCGTAGCCGACGACCTGGAAGCAGGCGTGCGTGCACCGCTCCGCCTGCTGCTGGACGGCGGCCACCACCTCTGCGCGGGTGTGCCCCACGTTCATCACGCCGATCCCGCCGGTGAAGTCGAGGAAGGTGTTACCGTCGACGTCGGTGATCGTGCTGCCTGACGCGCGCTCGAGGAAGATCGGGTGCGCGGTGGTGACGCCGTCGAGGACCGCCTTTCTGCGCCGTTGCATCAGGGCCTGGCTCCGCGGGCCAGGGATCGGCCCTTGAACGCGGATGTATCCCGCCGCCATCGTCAGTACCAGGCCAGGGGGGCGTCGGTGAGGTTGATGTTGATCTGCTTGGTCTCCAGGTACTGGTCCAGCCCGCGCCGCCCCAGCTCGCGGCCAAACCCCGATTGCTTGTACCCACCCCAGGGCGCCTCGTTGTAGGTCGGGTGGTAGGTGTTCATCCACAAGATCCCGGCGCGCATGCGCTTCAGCACGCGGATTCCGCGGTAGGCGTCGCGCGTCCACACCGCGCCCGCCAGCCCGTACGGCGTGTCATTGGCCAGGCGGATCGCCTCTTCTTCGTCGTCGAACGGGATCACGGTCAGGACAGGCCCGAAGATCTCCTCCTGGGCGATGCGCGCGCGGTTGTCGACGTCGGCGAAGATGGTGGGTTGCACGAAGTTGCCCTGGTCGAGACCCGGACCGCGGGCGCGCCCACCGCCGGCCACCAGCCGGCCCTCGCCTTTGCCGATCTCGATGTAGCCCAGCACCTTCTGCATGTGCTCGACGGTGACCAGCGGCCCCATCTTGGTGGCGCGCTCCATCGGATCGCCCAGGCGCACGGCCTTGATCTTGTCGGTCAGCGCCGCGATCATCCGTTCGTAGACGGCCCGTTCGACCAGCAGCCGCGAGCCGGCCGAGCACACCTCACCCTGGTTCGCGAACGCGCCGAACAGCGCCCCGTCCACCGCTTGATCGAAGTCGGCGTCGGCGAACACGATATTGGGGTTCTTGCCGCCCAGCTCGATCGACATCCGCTTCACGGTGTCGGCGGCGCTCTTGATGATGATCCGTCCGGCCTCGCCGCCGCCGGTGAAGGCGATCTTGTCGACCCGGGGATCTTCGACCAGCGCCGCGCCGGCGACCGGCCCGTCGCCGGTCAGCACGTTGACCACGCCGGGCGGCAGGTCCAACGATTCAAAGATCTGCGCCAGCAGCAGCGCCGACAGCGGCGACTGCTCTGCCGGTTTCAGCACCACGGTGCAGCCCGCCGCCAGCGCGGGCGCGACCTTCCACGCCGCCATCAAGAGTGGATAGTTCCAGGGGATGATCTGCCCGACCACGCCCACCGGTTCACGGATGACCATGGATAGAGCGTTGTCGGGCACCGGCAGGGTCTCGCCCTCGATCTTGCCGGCCAGCCCCGCATAGTATTCGAAGCAGTGCGCGGCGTCGGCCACATCGAACTCCGATTCGACGATCGGCTTGCCCATGTTGCGGGTGTCGGCCTCGGCCAGCTCCGGGGCCCGCTGCCGGATCGCCTCGGCGACCCGGTACAGCAGCGTTCCGCGTTCGCGCGCGGTCAATTTCGAGAACGCCCCGTCGTCGAAGGCGGCGCGCGCCTGCGCCACCGCCTCGCGGACGTCTTCTTTTCCGGCCTCGGGCACCGTCGCCAACTGCGATTGGTCGGCGGGGTTCACCACTGCGCGCACCTTGCCGCCGCGCGCGTCGACCCATTTTCCCCCGATCCACATCTTGCGTGGTTTGCTCATCGCTGGAGCTTAGACAACTCGAGGCCATCGTTGTGTTGTCAATCATTGCGCGGCGGCTGGTTCTGGGTCAGACCTCGGCCTGGACCGAGATTTGACGGGAGCTCCATTTGTTCCACGGATTGCTTGACTTCCAAGAAGCTGGTGCGCCCCCCGCCGGTGAGAAGATGAGAGGCGGATCGGGTGCCATGTCGAGAAATTCCAATATTTTCGCGCCTGTCTTGCTGGCGCTCGGCCTGGGCCTGGCGGCCGGCGACACCGGCTGCGCCGAGGGCAAGGCCAAGTCGGCGGCCTCGCCGCCCCTGGCCCGGGTGCTGGTCACGCCGGTCGCGCGGCGTGACGTCGTCCTGTATCTCGAAGCCGTCGCCAACCTGGACGGTTACGTGAACGCGGAGATCCGCGCGCGCGTGCGCGGCGTCCTCACGGCGCAGCGCTACAAGGACGGCGCCGCGGTCAAGCGAGGCCAGCTCTTGTTCTCGATCGATCGAGCGGAGTATCGAGCGGCGCTCGACTCGGCCCGGGCGGCGGTGGCCCGCGCGCACACCGCGCTGGCGCACAACCAGGCGCAGCTGGCGCGTCGCAAGGACCTGGGCGCGGCGCGCGTCGTCAGCCAGCAAGAGCTGGAGGACGCCGAGGCGGCGGCGCGCGACGCAGAGGACCAGGTGCGCGCGGCGCAGGCCCAGCTCCGACAGGCGGAGCTCAACGTCTCGTACACGGAGGTCCGGTCACCGGTCGCGGGCGTGGCGGGCCTGGCCAACGTCCGCGTCGGTAACCTGGTCGGTCAAGACGGACCGACCCTGCTCACCACGGTCTCCGATGTCAACCCGATCCGGGTGACCTTTCCCATGAGCGAGATCGACTACGTGCGGTCCGCCGATCGATTCCAGCGGTTGGACGTCCGCGATCGCGCATGGGCGGAGGCCGAGTTCGCCAGAATGGAGGCGGCGACAAAGGCGTCAGAAAAGCCGGCCGCCGACGACAGCATCGAGCTGCTGCTCTCGGACGGGACGGTGTATCCGCATCGCGGCGTCATCGTCGCCGTCAACCGGCAGGTCGACGCCACCACCGGCACGATCCAGCTGCAGGCTCTGTTCCCCAACCCGGGCAATTTCCTGCGGCCCGGGCAGTTCGGTCGCGTGCGCATCCGCCGGCGCGACGTCGGCGCCAGCGCGCTGGTCGTCCCCGAGCGCGCCCTCATCCAGGTGCAAGGGACCTACTCGCTGGCCGTGGTCGGCGCGGGCGACAAGGTGCAGCTCCGGCGCGTGGAGGTCGGCCCGTCGGCGGGTGGATCGCGCATCGTGAGCTCGGGCGTCGCGGTCGGCGAGCGCGTGGTCGTCGACGGCGTACAGAAGGTCAGCGACGGCGCGACGGTCATCGCCGCGCTGGCCCCGCCGGCCCCGGACGCCGCGCCGGCGCGGAACTGAGGACAGCGCCGTGATCTCATCGTTCTTCATCCGACGTCCCATCGTCGCCATCGTCATCGCCATCCTCACCGTGATGCTCGGCGCCGTGGCGCTGGTCGGGCTGCCCATCGCGCAATTCCCGCAGATCATCCCGCCGCAGATCATCCTGACCACGGCGTTCACGGGCGCCGACGCGCAGACCATCGAGCAGTCGGTCGCGACCCCCATCGAGCAGCAGGTCAACGGCGTCGACAACATGCTCTACATCCAGTCGACCAACGCCAACGACGGCACGATGACCCAGGCGGTGACCTTCGACATCGGGACCAACATCGACATCGACAACGTGCTGGTCCAGAACCGCTTCTCGCAAGCGCAGACCTTCCTGCCCCAGGACGTCAAGAACTTCGGCGTCACCATCAAGAAGTCGCTGGCCTTTCCGCTGATCGTCATCTCGGTCTACTCGCCGGACGGGCGCTACGACGCCTCCTTCCTCACCAACTACGCGATCATCAATATCAACGACGCCCTGCTGCGCATCCGCGGCGTCGGCGACGTTCGCAACCTGGGCGCGTCGGACTACGCGATGCGGGTCTGGCTCAAGCCCGACGTGCTCGCGCGCCTGGGCCTGACGGTGACTGACGTGCAGAACGCCGTGCGCGCGCAGAACGTGGTCAACCCGGCCGGGCAGGTCGGCGCCGAGCCCGCGCCCCCTGGGCAGCAGTTCACCTACACCGTGCGCGCGCAGGGCCGGCTGGTCACGCCCGAGGAGTTCGCCGACGTCATCGTGCGCGCCAACCCCGACGGCTCGCTGGTGCGGGTGCGTGACGTCGCGCGCGTGGAGATGGGCTCGCTCAATTACGCGCAGATGGGGGCCTTCAACGGCCGACCCGCGGGCATCGTCGCCGCCTTCCAGCTACCCGGGTCCAACGCGCTCGACGTCGCCTCGGCGGTGCGCGCGACGATGGAGGAGCTCAAGAA
Source organism: Polyangia bacterium (assembly GCA_035696125.1). Taxonomy (GTDB): domain Bacteria; phylum Myxococcota_A; class Polyangia; order Fen-1088; family Fen-1088; genus DASRQZ01. The sequence goes on along the minus strand of DASRQZ010000212.1, from coordinate 23,817 downwards.
GCGCTTCCCGCCCGGCATGGATTACCAGGTCTCGCTCGACACCACCGCGCCCGTGAAGGCGGGCATCGAGGAGATCCTCATCACCCTGGCCGAGGCCATCGGCCTGGTGGTGCTGGTGGTGTTCGTCTTCCTGCAAAGCTGGCGCGCCACCCTGATCCCGCTGCTCACGGTGCCGGTGTCGCTGGTGGGGGTCTTCGCGCTGTTCCCGTTCCTGGGCTTCTCGATCAACACCCTGTCGCTGTTCGCGCTGGTGCTGGCGATCGGTCTGGTCGTCGATGACGCCATCGTCGTGGTCGAGGCGGTCGAGCATCACATCGAGGAGGGGATGGCGCCGCGCGAGGCGACGCGCAAGGCCATGTCCGAGGTGCAGTCGCCGGTGATCGGCATCGCTCTCATCCTGGCGGCGGTGTTCATCCCGGTGGCCTTCATGGCCGGCATCACCGGGCGCCTCTACCAGCAGTTCGCGCTGACCATCGCGATCTCGGTGCTGATCTCGGCGTTCAACGCCCTCACGCTCAGCCCGGCGCTGGCGGCCCTGCTGCTGCGCCCGCGCGGCGAGCCGCGCGGGCCGCTCGGGCGGCTGGGCCGGGGCTTCAACCGCTTCTTCGCGCGCGTCACCAACGGTTACGTGAGCGTCAACGCGCGGCTGGTGCGCAAGCTGGCCCTGCCGCTGCTCCTGCTGGCCGGGGTCGCCGCCGCGTCGGCCTACATCGGACGCGGCTTGCCCTCGGGCTTCTTGCCCGACGAGGACAACGGTTACGCGCTCATCGGGGTCCAGCTGCCTGACGCGGCCTCGCTCCAGCGCACCAAGGCGGTCTTCAAGAAGGTCGAGGCGATCCTGGCGCGCACCGAGGGTGTCAGGACCTACAACACCATCGCCGGTTACAGCTTCTTCACGCGCTCGGCGGCTAGCTATGCGGGCACGGGCTTCATCGGTCTGCGGCCCTGGAAGGAGCGTCGGCGCCCCGACCTCTCCGCCAAGGCGATCATCGCCAAGATCAACGCCGAGTTCGCCAAGATCCCCGAGGCGCGGGTGTTCGCGCTGTTGCCGCCGGCCATCCCCGGCATCAGCGCCGCGGGCGGCTTCAGCATGTTCCTGCAGGACCGCAGCGGCGGCACGGTGGCCTTCCTGGCCGAGAACGTGAAGCGCTTCGTGGACGCCGCCCGCAAGCGGCCCGAGCTGCAGAACATCAACGTCAACTTCTCGCCCGCGGTGCCCCAGATCTTCGCCGAGGTCGACAAGGAGAAGGTCCTCAAGCAGGGCGTGCCCGTGGGCGAGGTCTACGCGGCGTTGCAGGCATTCATGGGCGGCTCGTACGTCAACGACTTCACGCGCTTCTCCCGGCAGTGGAAGGTGTTCGTGCAGGCCGAGCCCTCCTATCGCCAGAGCCCCGACAGCCTCAAGGACTTCTATGTGCGCAACGGCAAGGGCGAGATGGTGCCGCTGTCGGCCTTCGTCCGGGTGCGCACGACGACCGGGCCCGAGTACACGGTCCGCTTCAACCTGTTCCGATCGGCCGAGATCATCGGCGCGGCCGCGCCGGGCTACAGCTCCGGTCAAGCGCTGGCCGCGCTGGAGGAGGTCGCGGCCCAGACCCTGCCACCGGAGGTGGGCTACGCCTGGAACGCGCTGGCCTACCAGGAAAAGGTCGCCCAGGGCGGCACCGTCAAGGTGCTCGGCCTGTCCCTGGTCTTCGTCTTCCTGATCCTGGCCGCGCTTTACGAGAGCTGGTCGCTGCCCTTCAGCGTCCTGCTCAGCACGCCGGTCGCCGTGCTGGGCGCCTTCCTGGGGTTGCTGTCCCGGAGATTCGACAGCAACGTCTACGCGCAGATCGGGCTTGTCATGCTGGTGGGGCTCACCGCGAAGAACGCCATCCTCATCGTCGAGTTCGCCAAGGACAAGCTGGAGCACGGCCGCTCGATCATCGACGCCGCGCTGGAGGGCGCGCGCCTGCGCCTGCGCCCGATTCTGATGACCTCCTTCGCCTTCATCTTCGGCTGCTTGCCGCTGTGGGGCGCGGACGGCGCGGGCGCGGCCGCGCGCCGCATGCTGGGCACGACCGTGGTCACCGGCATGCTGGCCGCCACGCTGCTCGGCATCTTCTTCGTACCCGCGCTGTTCGTGTTCATGGAGCGGCTGGCCGGCCGCGGGCGTGCGCGCGTCGAGCCGGCGCCACCGCCTCTCGCCGTGGTCTCGCCCGCGGGCGGCGGCGGCCCGGAGCGCCGGACTCGCTTGTCGTCGGCGGAATGATGCGCCCGCTGCTGATCATTTTTTTCACGGCGTCCATCATCCCGACCGCGCCGAGCGCGGCGCGCGCGCAGACGCCGCCGGTCCTCGCCAGGGTGACCTGGCAGCAGGCGCTCGAGCGCGCGCTGACGCGCAACGCCTCGGCGATCGTCGCCGTGCAGGAGATCGAGCGCGCGTCCGCGCTGGTGCGCGAGGCGCGCGCGGCCTGGCTACCCACGCTGACCGGCAACGGCAGCTACACGCGGCTCAACGCCGCGCGCACCTTCGGCGGCAATACCACCACGCCCGTCAGCCAGTGGAACGGCAACCTCCAGCTGAACGTCCCGCTGATCGCGCCCACCGCCTGGGTCAACGACGCCCACGCGCGCGACAACCAGGAGATCGCGAGGTTGAACGGCGCGGACGTGCGCCGGCAGCTGGCGTCGGCGGTCGGGCGCGCCTATCTGACGGTGCTGCTGCAGCACCGTCAGGTCGAGGTCGCGGCCCGCGCGCGCGCGACCTCGCTCGCGCACTACGACTACGCCCACACCCGCCTCACCCACGGTCTGGGCAACGCCATCGACGACGCGCGTGCCGAGCAGCAGCTGCGCGGCAACGAGGTCCAGCTCAAGACCGCCCAGCTTTCGCTGGTGCGCGCGCAGAGCGCGCTGGCGATCTTGCTGTCGGAGGAAGACCTGGTCGACGCGGCCGACGAGGTGAGCTTGAATGCCGCGCCCACGGCCGACGGCGCGGTGGCCGACGCGCGCGCGCAGCGGACCGACGTGCGCGCGCTGCAGGCGCGGCGCGCGGCGACCGCGCACCTGCGCAGCGACGACTGGGTGTACTACGCGCCGACCCTGCTGGCGCAGGCCCAGGCGTTCCGGCAGACCCGGACGGCGTTGCAGCCCGGCTCGGGCTGGCAGGCGGCGCTGGTCCTGTCCATCCCGTTGTTCGACGGCGGCTTCCGCTACGGCGTCGGGCGCGAGCGGCAAGCCGGCGACGAGGAGGCCCGCGCGCAGCTCGAGGGCCTGCTGCGCCAGGTGAGCGTCGAGGTGCGCACCGCCTTCGCCATCGTGCGCAACGCCGACGAGAGCCTGCAGTCGGCGCGCGCCGGCGTCACCGCCGCCACCACTGCCGCCACCCTGGCCGACAAGTCCTATCGCGCCGGCGCCAGCACCAACATCGAGCTCATCGACGCCGAGCGACAGGCGCGCGACGCCGAGTCGCAGGCCGCGCTGGCCGAGGACGCCGCGCGCCAGGCCCGGCTCGACCTGCTGGTGGCGACGGGCGCGTTTCCGTGACCGGGCGGTTCTTCGCGCGCAGCGGCTTCACGCCGGGGGCGGCGGTGGCGCGGGGAAGGGCAGCTCCTGCGCGGTGCCGGCGCGCCGCTCGTGAGCCAGCAGCCAGCGTTTGCGCTCCATGCCGCCGCCGTAGCCCACCAGCTTGCCGCTGGCGCCGATGACACGGTGGCACGGGACGATGACTCCGATCGGGTTGCAGCCGTTGGCCAGGCCGACCGCCCGCACCGCCGCCGGACGTCCGATCTGGCGCGCGATGTCCCCGTAGGATCGGGTCTGGCCGCAGGGGATGGTACGCAGGGCGCTCCAGACCGCGCGCTGGAAAGGCGTGCCCGCGGCATCGGCGACCGGCAGGTCCGCGATGGCGTCGAGGTCCCCGGCGAAGTACGCGCGGACCGCCGTGGTCAGGCCGCCCGGATCGGTGGCGCGCACCAGGACAACGCCCGGATTGCGCGTGTAGGCGCGCTCCATGCGCCCGTTGGTGTGTTCGTCATCCCAGCCAGCGGCATGCAAGCGCCCCGCCCGGTCGGCGATCAGCTTGAAGGGGCCGAGCGGCGTGTCGACCAGATCGATGAAGAGCGTGTCGGCGGATGGGGCGGTCCTGGTGGTCGTGCTCATGGTCGTGGTCGTGGTCGTGGTCGTGCACGTGGTCGTCATGGTCCTTCTCCGTTGGTGGCGGTGGCCGCGGCGTCGGCGGCCCACAGGTGTTGCGCGGCATAGCCCCGCCAGGGGCGCCAGCGCCTGGCGCGGCGGTCGAGCTCGCCGGGGTCCAGGCGCCGGCCCACCCGGCGCGAGGCGCCGCGCAGCAGCCCGGCGTCGCCGGCGGGAAACGCGTCGGGCTCGCGCGCGGCCCGCAGCGCGATGGTGTGCGCCGTCCAGTCGCCGATCCCGCGCAGCGCGCCCAGACGCGCCGTGGTCTCGTCGACGGTCACCTGGGGGTGAAAGAGCCGCGCATCGGCCAGCGCGGCGCACGCCAGCTCGCGCAGCGCCTGTTGCCGGGCGCGCGGCATCTTCAAGGTCCCGAGGTCAGCGGCCGCCACCTCGGCGGCGGAGGGAAATGCGCGCTCCAGGCCGACCTCGCCGGCGGGCGCGCCGGACCCCAGCGCGCGCCCGCACAGCGCGACCACCTGCTCGGCCAGCTTGCAGCCGGCCGACAGGGAGATCTGCTGGCCGAGCAGCGTGCGCACGCCGACCTCGAAGCCGTCCCAGCCGCCGGGAACCCGCAGGCCGGGCCGCGCGGCGACCAGCGGCGCCAGCAGGGGATCGCGCGCCAGGTGCGCGCCGATCGCCGTGACGTCGGCGCCGAGATCGAACAGCCGGCGCACCCGCCCGATGATGGCCGGCAGGGCGCGCACCTGGGGGAAGCGGACGGTGACCGCCAGGTCGTGGCGCTCGGCGCGGTGAACCACGTCGATGGTCCCGGTGTCGTCGCCCTCGCGGATGGTGCGCCGGTAGCGCTCGCCATCGATGCGTTCGACGCCGCCCAGCGCTCGCGCGGCCAGGTGGGCCAGCAGCGCCGGCCAGTCGAAGGGTGGCCGGTAGCGCAGGTGGACGGTGACCCCCTGAGCGGCGCTGGAGCCCTCGGGCAGCGACGAGACTCCGCGCCGGCGCAGCGCGCTGGGCGGGCGGGCGAACAGCTGCTGGAAGGTCTCGTTGAAGCGGCGCAGGCTGCCGAACCCCGCGGCGGTGGCGACCTCGGTCATGGGCAGGCGGGTCTCGTGGATCAGGCGCTTGGCGAACAGCACGCGCCGGGTCTGCGCGACCGCGATCGGCGACGCGCCCAGGTGGCGCTGGAACAGGCGGCGCAGCTGGCGCGCGCCGATGCCCAGGCGGTCGGCCAGGGCGTCGACGCCGGCGTCGTCCCCGTCGAGCTCGCCGTCGGCGATCAGGGCCAGACCGCGCGACACCGTGCTCGAGCTGCCGCGCCAGCCCGGACCGTCGGGCGCGCTCTCCGGCCGGCAGCGCAGGCAGGGTCGGAACCCGGCTTCCTGCGCCGCCGCCGCCGAGGCGAAGAACCGGCAGTTCTCGAAACGTGCCGGGCTGGCCGGGCAGACCGGTCGGCAATAGATCCCGGTCGAGGTCACGCCGACGAACAGGCGCCCGTCGAAGCGCTCGTCGTGGGTGGCGAGCGCCCGGTAACAAACCCGCGGATCGAGGCGTTGCATGTTGGACAAGCTACGATCCCACGCGCCCGATCGCTCGCGGTTTTCGGACGTGGTCGATCGAGCGGCCTCAGCCAGGGCCGGCGACGGTCAGCTTGCCCGTGAGGTGGGCTCGCACCAAGATCCCGGCCAGAAAAAGCAACAGCAACTACGAGCGAAGCATGAAGCACGAAGGTCGTCGAATTACAGATGTCTCCGTAGAGACACCATACCCTGATCGTCATACAAAGATGCGCCCCGGGGGATCGACGAAGGGACACTCACGTGCTGCGATGGAAGACTGAGGCGGGAAAGACGGCCAGGTTCCGTTCGGGAGCAGCCCGCGCCGAGCGGGCAAGCTCTTCCAGTTTCACCTCGGGCGAGGATCCGGACCGGCGAGCGCACGCTTTATTGCGCATAGCCTGCCACGACCTTTGCACCCCCCTCAGCACCATCCAGATGCATGTCCAGAGCGTGCTCTGGAAGGCGCGTCGAGGCGAAGACCTCACCACGGAGCGGCTGCTCGACGTCATGGTGCGACTCGAGCGCCTGGCCGGCGAGGGCGCCCGCCTGGTGGACGAGGTCCTTGGAGTCGAGCGCCTCGACAGCCGCGCGCGCCAGGTGGAATCCGAGGCGGACCTCGAGGAGGTCTTGACCGCGACCATCTCCCTGCACGCGGAGGCGCTGCGCCGAGCCGGTTGCGACCTCTGCATCGAAAAGGAAGAAGGGGTCGATCGCATTCGGGGCCGCTGGAATCGGCGTGCGCTGAAGAGCGTCTTTTCGAACCTGCTGCAGAACGTGAGCCGCTACGCCGCCGGCGCGCCGGTCAAGATTCACCTGGCGCGCTTCGGCGCGCGCGCGCGGATCCGCTTCTCCGATGGCGGGCCGGGCTTGCCGCCCCAGGTGCTGATGTCGCCGGACGACACCTCGGCGCGAAGCCACCCCCTGGGAGCGAGCCACGGGCTGGGCATCTGGATCATCCACCGCGCCGTCGCCGAGCTGGATGGACAGGTCGAGATGCGCAACGGCCCAGGGGGAGGGCTGATGTGCGAGATCTGGCTGCCCCTTTAGCACGGTGTCCGGGCGGCAGAGCGCCGGGGTTCGCCGGTGTCCGGCACCGGAAGGTGTCGCGGCTGATGTTGATCGGTTTCGCCGGACTGGCGTTGCCGTTCGTGGCGAGCAGCGCGTTCGCTGCCGCTTCCGTCACGGTCGCAATGGTGTCTTCACCGGGGAACGTTCTCAAGGTCGGCGTCACGATCAACGACGAAGGTCGTCCCGGGTACACAGTCAATCGTGCCGGTACGCCAGTGATCACGGAGTCGCGGCTCGGCTTCCTGCTGACCGATGCGCCGAAACTGGAGCGCAACTTCAAGGCCGGCGGCACCGCGACGCGCACCGTCGACGAGATCTGGGAACAGCCGTGGGGCGAGCGCCGCTACGTTCGAAATCATTATAACGAGATCAAAATCACGCTGATCGAGAAGACCGAGCTCGCACGCAAGCTCATCGTGGTGTTCCGCGTGTACGACGACGGGCTCGGCTTCCGGTACGAGTTCCCCGATCAGCCGCACCTCAAACAGGTGAACATCGGTGATGAGCTGACGGAGTTTGCCGTCGCCGATCACGCGACGGCGTGGTGGATCCGCGCCGGTGAGTGGAACCGCTACGAGTATCTTTATGACAAGACGTCGCTCGGCGAAGTCAGTCAGGCGCACACGCCGATCACGATCAAGACCGACCCCGGCCTCCATATCGCGATTCACGAGGCCGCGCTGGTCGACTATTCGTCGATGTGGCTGCGCCGGGTCGCCGGCACGCGTCTCAAGGCCACGCTGGCGCCGTCGTCGCAGGGAGCGAAGGTGCGGCGCGCAGCGCCGTTCGCCACGCCATGGCGCACGCTGCAGATCGCGGACACCGCCGGCGGCCTCTACATGTCCGACCTGATCCTGAACCTGAATGAACCGAACAAGCTGGGCGATCTTTCGTGGTTCAAGCCGGCCAAGTACGTCGGCATCTGGTGGGAGATGCATCTGGGCACGGCGAGCTGGGGGTCCGGTGCGAAGCACGGCGCGACCACGCAGAACGCCCGGCGCTACATCGATTTCGCCGCCAGTAACGGCTTTCGCGGCGTCCTGGTCGAAGGCTGGAACCAAGGCTGGGACGGTGACTGGTTTGCGAACGGCGAGACGTTCAGCTTCACGAAGCCGTACCCGGACTTCGATCTCGCCTCCGTCGTGGCCTATGCGCGCGGAAAAGGCGTGCGCCTCATCGGGCATCACGAGACCTCCGGCAACATCGCCCACTACGAGCAGCAGCTCGGGGCGGGGCTCGATCTGTACGCGAAGCTCGGCGTCGACAGCGTCAAGACCGGGTACGTCGCCGATGCCGGTGGTATCCGCGCACTGGGCGACGACGCCAAGATTCACTTCGAGTGGCACGACGGGCAGGTGATGTCGCGCCACCATCTGAAGGTGGTGACCGAAGCCGCGAAGCGACACATCGTCGTGGTCGCGCACGAGCCCATCAAGGATACCGGCCTGCGGCGCACGTATCCCAACTGGATCGCGCGCGAAGGCGCGCGCGGCATGGAGTACAACGCGTGGGGCGATCCGCCGAATCCGCCCGAGCACGAAGCGAACCTGGTCTTCACGCGCATGCTCAGCGGACCGTTCGACTTCACCCCGGGTGTGCTGAGCCTGGTCGGCCAGGGTGGCCGGCCCATCCAGTCGACGGTCGCCAAGCAGCTGGCGAACTACGTCGTGATCTATAGCCCGATGCAGATGGCGGCGGATCTGCCGGAGAATTACGCGAAATATCCTGGTCCGTTTCAGTTCATCAAGGACGTACCGACGGACTGGGCCGACACCCGCGTGCTGAACGGCGAGGTCGGCGACTACGCGACGCTGGCACGCAAGGATCGCAACAGCGACGACTGGTACATCGGCAGCGTGACCGACCAGAACCCGCGTACACTGGTCGTCGGGCTGGACTTTCTGGACGCAAACCGGCGCTACACGGCGCGCATCTATCGGGACGGCGACCGCGCGGACTGGAAGATGAACGCGCACGACATCGTCATCGAAACGCGCGAGGTCAAACGTGGGGACCAGCTGCAATTGAGGCTCGCGCCTGGCGGCGGCGAAGCGATCCGACTGCAAGCCCAGGGACATCCCGACAAGCCGTAGATAGCCGGCCCGCCGAGCGTTCTTCTCAGGCGCGCCGGTCGGGCAGTGCGGCGCCACGTCGAGGGAGGCTCGACAGCAGGCGCAAGAGCTCGGGCGTCGACTGGACGTGAGCGCGTTCGCGCGCGGTCAGGTGGGCCACGGCATCCTCCAGCGTCTCGGCTGAGTGAACCTTCAGGTGAGCGGTGGCCTCGGTCGCCGCAATCTCCTTGAGGCCTCCCTGCAGGCTGCGGTCGGTCAACGCGAGGTGCCGTCGCAGCTTTTCGCTGTCCGCCGCGATCGCGAGCAGATCGGGCGCGCGGGCCACCGCTTCTCGGTAGAGGGGATAGGTGGCGCTCGCCGCGCGCGCGATGGCAGGGGGCTCGGCCTCTTCCGGCGTGCGCAACAGCCGCGGCCAGCGCGACCAGCGCCCCACGCGCGCGGAGCCGGTGAACACCGACAGGGGTATCGCGGCCACCATGCCGACCGTCGCCGGCAACAGCCAGGCGAACATTTGCCAGGAGATCCAGTAGCCGACGACCGCCAATGCCACGCCCGTGGTGACATGCCAGCGGTGCCGGTAGGCCACGTCGGTCCACGGCAGGCTCTGGTCTCCGCGCCGCTGCGGCTTCCAGCCGGAGTCGCGCCCGGCCAGGATGCTGACAACCAGCCCGCAATGGATCAGCATCAGGATGGGAGCCAGCAACGCGGAGAGCACGATCTCGACCGCGACGCTGAACGGAAGCAGCAAGCCACCCCCGGCCCGCAAGCGCCTGCCGTTGCCGGCGAAGGCCAGCAGCCCGAGGGCCTTGGGAGCGCCGAGGATCGCGAGGGTGAGGATGAACGTGTGAAGCGCCCGCACCGGGTCGAGGTGCGGCCAGATCGGAAACAAGCTGAACGAGCGGGTGAAGTACTCGGGCTGCGAAAACTGGTTCTGCACGCCGAGCGCGAGCGCCGCGAGCAGGAACAGCAGCCACACCGGCGAGGAGGCGAAAGAGAAGATGCCCGACAGCAGGTGGAAGCGGCTCACCCAGTGCAACCCCTTCGCGCGGAGCACGCGGACGTGCTGCAGGTTGCCTTGACACCAGCGACGGTCGCGGACGGCGAGGTCGACCAGCGTGGCGGGGCAGGTTTCGTAGGAGGCGTGCAGATCGTCCGCGATCCGCACGCTCCAGCCGGCCCGACGGAGCAGCGCGGCCTCGACGAAGTCGTGGCTCAGGATGGGACCGCCCAGCGGGGGACGACCGCGCAGCTCTGGCAGGCCGCACGACTGCATGAACGCGCGGGTTCGGATCACGGCGTTGTGTCCCCAGAAGTTGCCCTCGCGGCCGGTCCACCACGCGAGACCCGAGGCCAGCACCGGCCCGTACACGTTCGAGGCGAATTGTTGCCAGCGCGCCACCAGAGTCGTTCCTTCGTGCAGACGCGGAACGGTCTGGATCAGCCCGGCGTCAGGATCGCTCTCCATGCGACGCACGAGCTCGATGATGGTCGCCCCTGCCATCAGACTATCCGCGTCCAGGACCAGGAAGTGATCGTAGGCGAGACCCCAGCGCTCGCAGAACTCCCGGATGTTTCCTGACTTGTGAGCGGTGTTGCGCTTGCGCCGTCGATAGTAGATCGACGGGCCTCCGCTCAGGCGGCGTCGCAGGGCCCACACCGCCTCCTCTTCCGCGAGCGCGATGTCGCCGTCGGTCGTGTCGCTGAGCATGAAGATGTCGAAGTGACGGGCGGCGCCGGCCGCGGCGATGTCGCTGGCCATCGCGTCGACAGCGGCGGCCACGCGAGCGGGCTCTTCGTTGTAGAGCGGCATCAGGAGCGCCGTCCGGCTGCCGAGCGGAGCAGCTTCGGCGGTGCGAGACCGCCGGACCGACAGTCGCCGGAGCGCGAGTCGCAAGAAGCCCGCGATCGCCATCGGGACCGACAACGAGATCCAGATCGTGTTCAGGGCGAACAGCAGCAGCACGACGATCTCCACGATGGTCAATCCACTGATGTTCAGGACCAACCGCATCTCATTTATGGCGATGCCCGAGATCAACGCCGCTCCGCCGAAGACGAAGAGCCGGCGCAGTGCGGGAGCCAGGCGGTGTTCGGGATGGACGGGGACATGCCGCGCCTCTTCGTCGACGGCGGCCGCGAGGTTCTGCGCAGGCATCGGTCCGGGTAGCTCGCGCGGCAGGAACCCGGCGGTGATCGGCGCGGGTTCCGCGTTCGGCTCCCCGGACCTCAGGGACGTGTCCATCGGTAGACCCATGTCTCGGCGGTCTCCTGTCCGCTGAAGGTCAGTTCCGCGCGCAGCTCGGCGGCCTTGGCGGGTCCCGGATCGAGCACGAAGCTCACGCGGTAGCCGCCGATGAGCGGGTTGTCGGCGACCACGACGTCCTTGATGGACCCGGCGGATGACGAGACCTTGGCCTGGGGCAGGGGCGTGCGAGGCGCGCGCGCCACCTTCGCCGCGGGCAGATAGTCGATGACGAAGCGCCGCGCCGGCGTCGGACCGCGTACGTCAGCGCGGCCCCGCCGCGTCGCCACGACGTGCGCCCGCTCGAGCGCGGCCTGCGGTCCGTCCCCCCACGAGGCCCGGTAGGCATATCGATGCTCGACTCCGGCGGGCAGGGCGGCCCTGGGGCGCCAGAACGCCACGATGTTGTCGTGGATCTCAGCGTCGCTCGGGATTTCGGTGAGCACGACCGTCCCCTCGCCCCAATCGCCGACCGGCTCGATCCACAAGCTGGGCCGCCGATCGTAAGCGGCCTCGAAATCCTGGTAGTCGGCGAGATTGCGGTCTCGCTGCAGCAGACCGAAGCCGACCGGGTTCACGTCCACGAATGCGCTGACCTCGACGTGTTCGGGGTTCTGCAATGGCCGCCACAGATGCTCGCCGCGCCCGTTGAACATGAGCAGCCCATCCGAATCGTGAACCTCAGGTCGGAAGTCATCGAACGAGAGACGGCCATTGGGCGAGAACATGAACATGCTGGTCGCGGGGGCAAGGCCCACCTTGCCGAGCTCCACGCGCGGGAACAGCACCACCTCGACGTCCATGGTGGTCGCGTGGGTCGGGCCATGGCCGGGATGGATCTGGAACTGGTAGGCGCCGGTGACGCTGGGGCTGTCCAGCAAGGCGTGCACGACCAGGGTCTGTGTCGCCCGCGTCGGAGGTTCCTCGATCCAGAAAGCCCGAAACACCGGGAATTCCTCTCCTTCAGGGTCCGCGGTCTTGTTGGCCAGGCCGCGCGCCGACAGTCCGTAGACCTGCTTTTCGCCGAGCGACCGGAAGTAGCTGGCGCCCTGGAAGACAGCGACCTCGTCGAACACCGAGCGGTGGTTGATCGGGAACAGCACGCGGAATCCAGAGAAGCCGATGTCCTCGGTAGGCAGCGATGAGCGCATCAGGTCACCGGTGATGAAAAGGTCCGGCTTGTAGGGGATCCGCTCGCAGCGCCCCCCGGCCACCAGCGCCACCTCGACCGGGTCGGTGAAGACGAAACCGCGCGGAAGCAGCTGCAGTCTGAACGGACCGCCCTTGTCTACCCAGAGCGTGCTCGAGGGACGCACCCTGATGTCGCGGTACTGATCGTAGTCGAGATCGGCCAGCGCCTTCGGCAACGGTGAATTGGGCGGCCCGAAGGGGGCGCGTGAGAGGCGCCGCGCGAGATCGGTCACGGTGTCGCGGTCGAATCTGCCGTCGCGAATGTACGTCGACTCGGCCCGCGCGGTAGAGCTCAGCGATGGGCTGCTTGCCAGCCAGGCGATCAAGACGGCAAGCCTAATGCAGCCTCTCCCTTCCGTGTATCGATTCAAAGCTTGGTTGCTCGCGCGAGAATGGAGATCTATGTAGGGCTGCTTTCGTGTCAGGACCATATACCGACGACCAAATTAGGCATCACCCTTGATGAGATGAAGCTTGCCTCAGGGCTCGGCTACCTTTTGCTGTTCGTGGCCACCGAGAAGACGACCCCTTCGCGGCCGTCGTCTCAGCGTGACGCCCGCGTCGATGATTTGCTGAGACAGATGACGCTGGAGGAGAAGAGCGGACAGCTCAATCAATACTCCCCCGGGCAACCCACCGGCCCAGGTACCTACCGCGACAGCTACGAGGCCATGATCGCGGCCGGCCAGGTCGGAAGCCTGCTGAACGTGACCCGCGCCAACGAGGTGGATCGCTATCAGCGCATCGCGGTCGAGCGCTACCGGTTACACATTCCGCTGCTGTTCGCCCTCGACGTCATTCACGGCTTTCGAACGATCTTTCCCATCAACCTTGGCCTTTCGTCGACGTGGGATCCGGCGCTGATCGAGGACACCGCGCGCGCAGCGGCGGAGGAGGCCGCGGCCCAGGGCATCCGATGGACCTTTTCCCCGATGGTGGATATTGCGCGCGACGCCCGGTGGGGCCGCATCGCCGAGAGCGCCGGGGAAGATCCGTATCTCGGCTCGGCCCTGGCCAGAGCCTACATCCGCGGGTATCAGGGGCGGAACCTCCACGATGCGACCTCGATCCTCGCGTGCGCGAAACACTTCGTCGGCTATGGCGCGGCCGAGGCCGGGCGCGACTACAACACCACCGAGATCTCCGAGCGTTCGCTGCGCCAGGTTTACCTGAGCCCGTTCCGCGCCAGCGTCGATGCTGGGGTGGCCACCTTCATGTCCGCGTTCAACGCGCTCAACGGCGTGCCGGCGAGCGCGAACGGGTTCACGCTTCGCGACATCTTGAGGGGGGAGTGGGGCTTCACCGGTCTGGTCGTCAGCGATTGGGGCGCGATCGAAGAGACGATCCCCCATGGGATCGCCACCGATCGAGCGACCGCTGCGCGCAAGTCGTTCCTGGCCGGGGTCGACATGGATATGGAGAGCAGCCTCTATCTCTCGGAATTGCCTGGTCTGGTCCGCTCCGGTGCCGTGCCCGTCACGCAGCTCGACCAGGCCGTGAGGCGAGTTCTGCAGCGGAAGGTCGAGCTGGGGCTGTTCGAGAAGCCTTACGCGCCCGCGGAGGGTTCGGCGATGGCACGACCCCGAGCGGAGTCCCGCCGACTGGCGCAACGAGCCGCGGAGGAGTCGTTCGTCCTGCTCAAGAACTCGGCGCCACGAGGCGGCCGGGCTCCCATCTTGCCTCTGTTGCCGAGGATCGGGCGTACCATCGCCCTGATTGGGCCGCTCGCGGACAGCGCCCAGGACATGCTCGGCTGCTGGAGCGCCCAGGGCATCCCCGAAGACGTGGTGACCCTGAGAGCCGCGCTGGAGCAGCGGGCGGCCGCGGAGGGGACGCGCGTTCTTTACGCCGAGGGCTCGAAGATCCTGGGCGACGATCAGTCGGGCTTCGCTGATGCCATCCGCGCGGCCCGCAGGTCCGACGTCGCGATCCTGGCCCTGGGTGAACAGGGCGATCGAACCGGCGAAGCCGCCTCGCGAGCCCACCTGGATCTCGACGGCCAGCAGCAGAAGCTGCTCGAGGCAATCCACGCCACGGGCAAGCCCATCATCCTGCTCGTGTTCAGCGGCCGCCCGTTGACCATCGGGTGGGCGGCCGAGCATGCGGCCGCGATCGTCGCCGCCTGGTTCCCGGGCGTGGAGGCGGGCCCCGCGCTGGTGCGCATGCTTTTCGGGGATGTGAACCCGTCGGGACGCCTCACGGCGACCTGGCCGCGCGCGGTGGGACAGGAGCCGCTCTACTACAACGCGCTCAACACCGGAAGGCCGACGCCACCGGGAGCGGAAGCCCGGTTCACCAGTCGATACATCGATGAGCGCAACGCGCCGCTGTTTCCTTTCGGCCATGGTCTTTCGTACACGAGCTTCGCGTATACGGCGACGTCGGCCGACACCCGGAAGATCAGCGCCGCAGCCATCGACAAACAGGCTGCTTCGGTGAAGGTGAGCGCCAGCGTCACGAATTCCGGCAAGCGCGAAGGGACCGAAGTGGTCCAATGCTACATTCGCCTGACCGGCACCAGCGTGGCGCGGCCGGTCAGCGAGCTCAAAGGTTTCCAGCGAATACGCCTGGCTCCGGGCCAGAGCCGTCAGGTCGAGTTCACGCTCGGCAGGGATGAGCTGTCGTTCTGGAACATTCAGATGCGGCAGGCCGTCGAGCCCGCCGCGCTGGAGGTGCGGATCGCGCCGGATTCCACGGCGGGCGCGCCGGTGTCGGTGATCATCGAACCGTGACCGTCGTCGTCAGGATCGGCGGCGGGTCTTGCTGTCCCGCGCCGGCGAGCCACCCGCCAGCGAAGCCCGACCGGATCAATCCCGCCCGCAGGTAAGCGTCGCCCCTCGTGAGACTCCAGATCCGACCGGTGAGGAAGTTCTCGATCATCAGGAGGATGGGCCCCTGGTCGATCGCGATGTACTGATCGTCAAACCATCCGGGCTTGTCGGACGCCGCCTCGACGAAAGAAAGATTGAACGCGTCCTTGAACCCGTACTTCCCGTACAGCCGGTCGCCGAAGCGCGTATGAAATTGCAACAGCGTGGGGATGGCGAGCTCCGGCGCGAAGGGCACCGATCCCCCCGCGGCGGTGACGGCGATGGTCCCGTCATCGCGCTGATCGGGGCCAGCGCCGCGCGCCCAGTAGGCGTGAAACCGGCTTTCGACTTCGGCGGCCGCTGTGCCGGCGACGATCTTCAATGGTCCATCCGAAGCGGTCAGGCCCCACACGAGCTCGTCGTAACCGATCCACTTGGCTGGGTTGGCAATACAGTAGGCTCGGTTGGCGTAGGTCGCGCGCGTCGAGTTCACGAAGTAGTCGATGCCCTTGGACCGCATGTACCGATCCTGGATCCCGCGGAAATCTACCCAGGTGTGGCTGTATTGATGGCCAAAGAGGGGATCGAACGCCACACGCGGAAAACCATCCGACGTGTCCCAGCGATACGTGCCGGTCCACGCGTCCCACGCCCGCGGATCGATCGCGTGACTGGGCGAGCCGATGGCCAGCAGGTAAAGGATCATGCCTTCGTTGTACCCCTGCCAATCGAACGGCAAGTACCCGTGTTCCGGTGTCCAGCCCATACTCAACAGGGGGGGATGCTTGGGTGACGTCGCCCAGGCCCAGTCGACCCTGAGATACAGCTGATCGGCCAGCTCTCGAATGTCGCGCTCGGATCTGTCGCCCCCATCGAAGAAGGCCCGCGACGCCAGCACCCCGGCCATCAGCAGAGCGGTATCGATCGTGGACAGCTCCGACTCGGCCGCGCGAAGTCCGGTGCGCGCGTCGAGGAAATGATAAAAGAAGCCCTTGTAGCCCATGACCCCCTGCGGTTCAGGACCCTGCCGTCCCAGCCACAAGGACCGCAAGGTGACGAGCGTTCGCTCCGCCGCCTGAGCGCGCGTGACCCAACCCTTGTCGACCCCGATGGGATAGGACGTCAGCGCAAAGCCGACCGCCGCGACGCTGGCCAGATCGGGGTTGGATGATCGATCGGGCGTGAGGCCGTTCCCGCCGGGCGGCGCGTCCCAGAAGAACGCGAACGTGTCGCGCTGTAGCCGCTCCAGGAACTCGCGTTGCTCTCGCGTGACCTGGAAGCCGGGAGGATTCGCGGCCACCGTGCCGATCTGCGAGACGCTCGAGACGGCGAGTGTGGCGAGCCAGACGACGACAAGCGCGCGACCGGTGGGTCCACGACCGGTCCGAGGTCCAAGACCGGTCCTACTGTGCGCCACGGCCCCCAACTCTATGTCGGGCGATTGCGTTCTTCAAGCCGGCAAATGCACCGCGCCCAGCGCCCGGGTCGCACGAGAATGGCGGCTCCATGCTCGAGGTTGCCGTGGGCCGACATCGGCCGTGAAGCGAAGCGAAGCACAGCCGAGCAGTGCGCGTCGCGCCGACGCCCTCAACCGCCCACCAGGGTTCCGCGGCGGCTACCGCGCGCGAATCGATGACCCCCATCCCCTTTGCCGCGTCCGGTGCCCCGATTTGCGCGATTGCGGGCGCTCCATACTGGCCTTATACGAACGGCATGCGCGCGACGGCTGCATCACGGGCGTTGGTGACGGTCGCGAGCCTGATCGTCGGCTGCCGGGGAACTCGCATGACGACCACCGAAGACAACAAGGCCTTCATAAAAGAGATGCTCGGCTCGAAGAGGCAGCTCACCGACTACCCCGATCGCTTCGATCCGAAGATCACGATGCACGAGCCGCTGCTGCTGCCGTTCGGCGGTGACTACCAGGGCGTCACGGATTTTCAGAAATTCTATCCCCGCGTGCGGAGCTACTACGATTTCTCGACCTGGGAGCTACTTGGTGTTCACGGCGACGGCGACACCGTTTTCGCGACCACGCGAGTCACGATCGCGAACACGGACAGGACCATGTATATCGCCGAACAATTCACGTTCTCCGGCCGCAAGCTGATCGACGTTCGCGTGCACGTGTGTGATGCTCCAAAGCCTTAGCTACGGTTGGTCGCGAGAGCTCCTTGCGCCGCTGAACAACCTTGTAGTCGCGTCTGACAGGCTCGCTCGTACAGCGCGTCAGCAGATGCTCCCGCGGGCCCCCCTGCGGCATCCCCAGGCCTCGACATCTCCAACAGTGGACCGTGATCGTGTAGGTT
The DNA here is from genome assembly GCA_035696125.1 of Polyangia bacterium. GTDB lineage: Bacteria > Myxococcota_A > Polyangia > Fen-1088 > Fen-1088 > DASRQZ01. Next base: position 6,435 of record DASRQZ010000212.1, on the reverse strand, counting down.
GTGGTCTTGGGATCGCGCGTAGGCCGGACCTACCTTCCCGTGCGGGCGCTGACGATAATAGGCCTGCTGCTGGCGGCGTGCGCGACCCGATCGCCGTCGCAGGCGGGCATCGACGGCGGCGCGGGCGCGGGCGCGATCGATGTCGGCTCGGGTTCGGGCGGCGAGGCGCGGGCTGGGGTGGGCGGGACCTCGGGGATCGGTGGCTCGCCGTCACCCGGCGGCGCCGGTGGCGCTGGCGGCGCCAATGGATCGATCCGCCCGCCGGTGACCGCGGCCCCCGGCACGACCCTGGTCAAGGTCAACCCGGCCGTCCGGCACCAGACATTCGAAGGCTGGGGCACCAGTCTCGCCTGGTGGGCGAATCACGTGGGCGCGTGGAGCGCGGACAGCCGCGCCGCCGTCGTCGACGCGGTGGTCGATCCCACCAACGGGCTCGGCTACAACGTGTTTCGGTACAACATCGGCGGCGGTGAGAATCCGGCCCACCAGCACATGGGTGCGTTCAAGGAGATGCCCGGCTTCCAGCCATCCGCGGGCACCTGGACCTGGGACGCTGACGCGAACCAGCGCGCGATCCTGCAAGGGATCGTCGAGCGCGGCACCGGGATCGTCCTGGAGGCGTTCTCGAACTCGCCGCCCTACTGGATGACGAAGAGCGGCTGTGCCTCGGGAAATACCGACGGCTCGAACAACCTCAAGGATGATTCCTATGATCTGTTCGCCGACTACCTCACCGAGGTGGTGAAGCACTTTCGCGATACCTGGGGCATCACGTTCCGGACGCTCGAGCCGCTCAACGAACCGAACGCGACTTGGTGGACGGCCAACGGCACCCAGGAGGGATGCCGCTTCTCGGCGGCCACCCAGCAAACGATCATCAAGGCCGTCGGCGCCCAGCTGGCGGCCAAGGGTCTGACCGGCACCACGGTGAGCGCGTCCGACGAGAACAGCATCGACGACGGCGTCGCCAACCTCGGCGCCTACGACGCTCCGACGCTGGCCGCGATGAGCCAGATGAGCGTGCACAGCTACGCCGGCAGCGAGCGCAGCGCCCTGCGCACTCTGGCGACCAGCAAGGCCAAACGGCTCTGGCAGTCGGAGTCGGGACCGCTCGGTCAGACCCTGGCCAACGAGATCGACGCGGCGGTGTTCATGGCCGGGCGGATCATCACCGATCTGCGGAATCTTCAGCCCGAGGCCTGGGTCGATTGGCAGGTCGGGGACCCGGGCCGGAGCTGGGCCAGCTTTGCCTTCAACGACAACCAGCAAACGTTCACCTATCTCAAACGCTTCTACATGCACGCCGGCTTCAGCCGGTACATCCGGCCGGGCGCCACCTTCGTCGACGTCGACAGCGCCGATATGGTCGCGGCCGTGAGCGCGGACGGCGCGACGGTGACGGTGGTTGTGCGCAACGGCGACACGGCGGCCAGCCGGGGCTTCACCTTCGACTTGACCGCGCTCGCGGCGGTGGGCACCGTCGCCGACGGGCACCGTACGTCGCGCACGGAGAACCTGGCCGCGCTGCCCCCGCTACCGATCCAGGGCTGGAGCTTCGTCGCCACGATCGCCCCTTACTCGATCACGACCTTCGTCGTCTCGACCCGTTGAGGCGCTCCCGGGTCCTGTCTCAGGACACCAGGACTGACGCGCCTTCGGCGCACGCGGGGCGCTGAGGACAGCCCCGCGCGTGCAGCAGGCTCCTCGCGCGCGCGCGGCCGAGAGGGATCCATGCAGGCATGCTTCGCGCGACTGATCCGAAACAACTTTGCGACTGTTTCGTGACTGGGGCGCGCATGTCCGCGACTTGCTGTGTCGTCGCGGGGATCATCGGCATCCCGGCTGGCAACGGATACGTGGTCACGCTCACCGGAAGCTCGGTCTTCTCAGCCTGTGGTTCGTTCCGATCTTGTGTCCAAAGAGTGACATGCGCCTTCCCGCAGAGGAGGTAGTTAAGCGCTCGCAACCTCAAAAAGGGGAAAACACATGCATCGAATCGGATCCCGAAAGATATGGCTGGTGGGCGCGGCGGCCTCGACGTTGGTATCGAGCTCGGCGATGGCGCTATTCCTGGGAATTGTCATCAGGCCCGTCCCTGCGGCAAATCCGGCTGCTGGCGAACAGGCGAACGTGATTCTCACGCCTTACTCGCTCAGCCAGGTGGCGCAGGGAACTGACCCGCTCGAGAACCCCTCGGGCGTGATCACCAACTACGGGCTCCTCTCCACGGGCGTCCGCACCGAGCCGGACGAGAACACCTACCTTCAGATGCCGTTCAACCCGGGCGGCCCGACGGCCGACTACGACTACGGCCATCACTTTCTTTTCCAGGGCCACGAAAATAGCGGAAGCCTGGCGTACGTGACCCGCATCAACCTCGACATCCAGGATCCGGCCCACCGCATCACCCTCCTCACGCCCGTCGGCGACGACGGGCTGACCCACTTCAACTCGATTGACGGCTCGTCGTTCGATCCGTTCGCGGGCACGCTGCTCTTCACCCAGGAGGCAGGCACCAACGGCGGCGTGATTCAATCCACGATTGCGTGGCCCCCCACGATCTCCACGCTGGACGGCATCATCGGCAAGGGGGGCTTCGAAGGGATTCACCCCGACGACCGCGGTAACTTATTGATCCTCGAAGATGCCGGCGGCTCGTCGGTGAACGTGATCCAGGGCGAGACGACCAGCCCGAAGACGGCGCGGCAGCCGAACTCGTTTGTGTTCCGCTTCGTGCCCACCGATCGCACCAACCTGCTCTCGGGCGGCAAGCTACAGGCGCTCCAGGTCATGATCGACGGCGTTCCGCTGACGTTCAACGCCGCGGATCCGGTCGGCGACGTGTTCGCTGCTGCGCAGGTCAAGCTGCACACGGTGGGTCAGACCTGGCCGGCGCGATGGGTCACCGTGCACGACACCGCCGTCGACGGCACGGCTTCCTTCAGCGCCAACGCGGCCGCCAAGGCCGCCAGCGCCACACCGTTCAAGCGACCCGAGAACGGCGTGTTCCAGCCGGCGAGCGGCTTCCGTCGCTTCTTTTTCGATACCACCGGTGACACGGACTCGACCTCTGGCGTGCAGCCCGAGCTGGCCCAGCGCGGCGCTTACGGCGCGATCTTCGTCCTGTCCGGCCTGTCCGCCACCGGCAACAACGCGTTCATCGGCGCCTTTTTCCTGGGCGACGCCGCGCACAACTCGTTCGATAACCTGACGTTCGCCGACGAGATCACGCTGCTGGCCACCGAAGATCGCGGCGACACGCTGCACGATCAGCTGAACGCGCTCGACTCCGTGTGGGCGTTCACGGTCGTCGGCCGGATCAACACCCGGCGCTTCATCGCGCTCGGTCGCGACGCGGTCTCGGCGCCCACCGGTGAGGAGGACAACGAGCCGACCGGCCTGCATGTCTCGGAGGGCGCGGGGGACTTTCTCCACATGCAGGGTCGCCCGCTCAATCCCGTGCGCGCGCGCGCGTTCGTGACCCAGCAGCACGGCCTGAACCGCACCTTCGAGATCGATCTCGGCCGTCGCTGATTCATCCGCCAGCCGCCGCTTCGGGCCCTGAACCAGCCGCCGTCTTGCCCACGGGTGGGGCGGCGGATCTTTTGTCGCGCGACAGTCCGCGCCGGGCGCCATCACGGAGCCCGAACGAATGGACGCGTATCCAGGATGTCGCGCAGCCGCCCCTCGAGGAAGTCGTGAATCTTGGGGCCGCGCTCCGGCCCAAGCGTCGCCAGCATCGCGCTCTCGACTTCGCGGGACAGTCGCTCAAAATACACGTCGCTATTGTCATCCAGCGTGGGCGCCAGCGCCGCGGCGGCGCCGGCGTCGGCCAGCACGAGCCGCACGGCCTGATCACGATCGTCCTGCCAAGCACGAAAGGCGGCTTGCCAATTTTCCTGGGCGTCGGCCAGGATATCGCGCAGGCGCGCGTCTTCCACTTCGATCAGCCGGGCCGACCACAACAGCTCCCGGTAGGCAATGACCGCCTGAGCGCGAGTCGCCGAATCCGCGGCGCTTTCGTCGGCGCGCTTGCCCTCGAAGAGCGTCACCTGCGGCGGGCTGGCTGCCGTGATCCTCGACTCTGCGACGAGTGGCCGCAATGGCGGTCGTCGAGGCACGCCGGTCTTGCCCGCCCAGCTCGAAGGGGACGGCGCGACGGCGCGGCCTGCGATCGGCGCCGCCCCTTCATGCGCGATCTGGGCCCACAGCAAGACCAGGCAACAAACCAGCGCGATCCCGACCGCCAAGCTCACCAGATGCCGCTTGCTCATGAAGACCTGGACAATCGTGAATCGGCGCGTGCCACACGCAAGTCAGTGGCGGCCAGGCCTTGGTGGTAGGCCAGACCTGCTCGCCCGACTTTCCGAGCGCGGGCTTTCAGCCAGCCAGTGCCAATCCTTGTATGCCTGTCTGGTGGCCCCGAGTCACCCCGACACCTCGGTTCCCGGCGCCTGCGTTTCGCTGGGCGATCCCAGCCCCTGCTTCTGCGGCACGGACGAAACTTGCCTCGTTCTCGGTGCTCCGGCGAGCAAGGCCAACGGTCCCTGTTTGCAGCTGTTGCGCGATTTCAACCTCGTCACCGACACTTCGATTCTGAACTTTGATTTTTACTTCGACCCATCCACCGTCGTCGGGCAAGCGACCAATCTCGCCAGCTGCCAGAGCTTCAGCTGCGCTCCGGAGTGCGGGATCCCCTAGCTCGCCACCGACCGCGGCAACGGGCACGTGCTCGTGCTCGTTCTCGTGAAACGGTGCACGTCAGCCGTGACCGGCCACGTGCACGTCAGCCGTCCGCGATCACCCTCGAATTTCCCGACAAGACGTACCCTGCGCGATGGCCTGCCTGGAGCAGCGCACCTGGTTCACCAGGCCTCGTCGGGACGAAGGACACGAAGTGTCCGTAGCTCCGGAGGAGGGTTTCGAACCCCCGACCCGGCGGTTAACAGCCGCCTGCTCTGCCCCTGAGCTACTCCGGAATGGGTGGCGCCATTATGGGGAGCGGCGGTCTTCAGTCAAGCCGGACGTGCGCGACGCGGGCCGGTGACGTTGTCGGGCCGGGTCGATGGCCGGGTCAGGGGTGGGTCGCCGGGCGCCAGCGCAGGATCTTGGCGGCGTTGTCGAAGTAAACCTTGCGCAGGATCGGCTCGGGCAGGCCCACGCCGTCGATCTTCCAGCGCCCCTGGATCGGCGTCGGGCTCTCGAACTGACGGTCCAGAGTCTCGAAATAGCGCCAGGTCTGGGTGAAGAAGCGAATCTCGTCGGCGCGCGTGGGCGGATTGGCGCCGTTCGACCCGTACATCATCTCGTCCTGGCTCGAGCCGACGCCGGTGTCGGTGCCGAACAGGATCCGGTCCTGGTACTTTTCGTAGAAGCGGCGCATGCGGTCGACGGGGTGGCGGCCGATCTCGGGCACGCGGGCCGCCGTATCTATGTAAAAGTTGCGGTAGCGGTCGAGCATCTTGGCGACGCGCTCGGGATCCTCGGGGTCGTTGCCGAAGTGCACGGCGATGAAGGTGCTCCTGGGATGGCGCGCCACGCGTCGCTCGAAGGCGTCGTAGAGCTGCTCCCACGACGGGACCGGCTCGCCGTAGAACGACCATTCGGGGTGGGCCTGCAGCTCGTCCCAACGCTCGTTTTCGGGGGTGGCCGGTTTCCAGAAGGCTTTGGGATCGCCGATGTGGATGGCGATCGGCATGCCCAGCGCGCCCGCCTTGTCGAACAGTGGATCCAGGCCCGGGTCATCGACGGGCAGCAGGTGACGCCGGTCGGCCGTCGGGTAGCCCAGGCCCAGCCCCTTGGGGATCTTGAGCCCGATCGCGCCCAGCCGGCGCGATTCGTCGAGCAGATCGGCCATGGCCTTGCCGTAGTCCTTGCTGGCGCGCACCAGCCGGAAGTCGGTGTTGGCGAACACGGCGAGGCGGCCCTGGCTGTCCTTGGCGGCGGCCAGCTGGGTTTCCAGTCCGTGGTGCGGTGGTCCCGGGAACATGCCCGACAGGTTGACGCCACCGTCGATGCCCCATTCGTCCATCAGCCGGATGGCGCGCGGGACGGCGTCGGGCCCGATGTGCATGTGGACGTCGATGCGCGGCAGTCGCTTGCGGTCCGGCCGGGCGCTGGCGGCAGTCGGCGCGGAGGCGTCGGCGGCCGTCGGGGCACGGGCGTTGCCTCGGGGCTGCGCGCGCGCGGCTTCGGCGGCCGCACCGCGCGGTTTCCGGCAACCGGCCGCTCCGATGCCCGCGCCGGCGAGCGCGATGGCGGCGCAGATCCCGGCCAGCTCCTTGCCGCGCTGGCGCGGGATCATTGCCCGCTCGGCCGCGCCATGGTCGCGCCTCCTGGGAGGCTGCTGTTGACCGCAGGTGGCGGGCTTCGGGCTCCTGGCCCCAGGCTTCAGGAAAGACGCTCCTCCGTCGGAAAGGCGCGCCCCTTTCCATT
>DASRQZ010000211.1:0-11068 GCA_035696125.1 Polyangia bacterium | reverse complement strand
CTCGGTGGCCGCGCCGACGCGGATGACCGCGACGCCGCCGACCAGCTTGGCCAGCCGCTCCTGCAGCTTCTCGCGGTCGTAGTCGGACGCCGTGTCCTCGATCTGGGCGCGGATCTGCTTGACCCGGCCTTCGATCTCGGGCTTCTTGCCTGCGCCGTCGACGATCGTGGTGTTGTCCTTGTCGATGCTGATGCGCTTGGCGCGGCCCAGGTCCTTCAGCGTCAGCCCCTCGAGCTTGAGGCCCAGGTCCTCGGTGATGGCCTGGCCACCCGTGAGGACCGCGATGTCCTTCATCATGTCCTTGCGGCGGTCACCGAATCCCGGCGGCTTGACGGCGGCCACCTGCAACGTGCCGCGCAGCTTGTTGACCACCAGCGTGGCCAGGGCCTCGCCCTCCACCTCGGAGATGATCAGCAGCGGGCGTCCCGCGCGCGCGACCTGCTCCAGCACCGGCAGCAGATCCTTCATGCTCGAGATGTTCTTCTCGTGGATCAGGATGTAGGGGTCGTCGAGCTTGACCTCCATGCGCTCGGTGTCGGTCACGAAGTACGGCGACTGGTAGCCGCGGTCGAACTGCATGCCCTCGACGACGTCGAGCGTGGTCTCCATCGACTTGGCTTCTTCGATGGTGATGACGCCCTCTTTACCCACCTTCTCCATCGCCTCGGCGATGATCTTGCCGATGAACTCGTCGCCGTTGGCGCTGATGGTGCCGACCTGGGCCACGTCCTTCTGGCCCTTGGTCGGCTTCGAGATCTTCTTGAGCGCGTCGACGATCTTGCCGACCGCCTTGTCGATGCCGCGCTTGATCTCCATCGGGTTGTGGCCCGAGGCCACCATCTTCGCGCCCTCGCGGAAGATAGCCTGCGCCAGCACCGTCGCCGTGGTCGTGCCGTCGCCGGCGATGTCGGAGGTCTTGGAGGCGACCTCCTTGACCATCTGCGCGCCCAGGTTGGCGAACTTGTCTTCGAGCTCGATCTCCTTGGCGACGGTGACGCCGTCCTTGGTGACCGTCGGGGCGCCCCACGACTTCTCGATGACGACGTTGCGGCCGCGCGGGCCCAGCGTCGCCTTCACGGTGTCGGCCAGCTGGTTGACGCCCGAAAGGATGCGGGCGCGGCCCGCTTCGTCGAACAGAATCTCTTTGGTTGCCATGTGCGCTCTCCTTCTACCTTGGTGCCTGGCTATTTTTCGATCACGCCGAGGACATCGTCCTCGCGCAGGATCAGGTGATCGACGCCGTCAATCTTGATGTCGCTGCCCGTGTACTTGCCGAACAGGACGCGGTCACCCTTCTTGACGGCCAGCGGGCGCAGCTCGCCCTTCTCGTTGATCTTGCCGTTGCCGACGGCGATGACCTCGCCCTCGGCGGGCTTCTCCTTGGCGGTGTCGGGGATGATGATCCCGCCTTTGGTCTTCTCTTCTTCGGCGACGCGTCGAACCAGGATGCGATCTTGTAGCGGGCGGACCTTCATGGACAATTCCTCCGGGAAAGGTTTGGGGGGCGGGCCAGGCTTAGCACTCGACCCATGCGACTGCCAGGGCGGGACTGTAATCCCAAGTCCTTCCCTGTCAACGCCTTAGCCCGGACCAGCTGGCACTTTCGGGAACTGGTTGCCAGCCTGGAAACAAGATATCCTTTTGAAACCATTAAAGAATTACTGGACTTGTGCCGATGGATCCCAATAGTGAAAGACATGGACCTTGGGGGATCCGTCGAAGAGTTCTTCCGGGATCAGGTCGACCAGGCGTTTCGCGCTCAGGGGCTGACCCCGAGCGCGCTCACCGAGCACTACCTGGTCCAGCTGCTGGCGGCCTACGCAGCGCACCCGATCGACGCGCAACCGCTGGCCATCAAGCTGCTGGAGGCGGTCGAGGCGACACCGCGTGAACGACGTGTCCAGCTGCGCGAGATCGGCGACACCTCGCTGTATCTGTCGGGGTTCTGGGCCGAGAGCCTGGCCGACAAGCTGGTCGACGTCGACTACTACATCGACCTTGGCGGCACCGCCTACGGCGAGCTGGCGCGCGGCGGCAGCAAGTGGACCAACGATCCGTTCGGCGACGTGTTCGGGGAGCTGGCGGCCAACTTCACGCGCTTCGTCGAGGTGCTGATGCTGATCAGCCGGCGGACCGCCCGGCCGGCCAACAACGAAGACGTGCTGCGCCTTTACCAGCGCTGGCAACGTACCAAGAGCCGGTGGACCGCGGCGCGCCTGGCGTCGCTGGGCGTGATCCCGTCGACGGGCGACGGCAGGACGCATTGAGGGCCGGCGGGGCGCGCCACGGCGGCGCGCGCCACGACGCTCGCCTCTCGGTGCTGGCGCGCGTGCAGCTGGGTCTGGAGGCGCTCTATCGCGTCGAGACCCGCCTCGACGTCGAGGCCTTCGTCATCGACGAGCACGAGCGCGAGGCGACCGGCGTCGCGCGCGCGCCGCGCGAGCAGCTGCTGGTGAGGCAGTCCGACGACGAGCTGTCGATGGCGCTGTTCGTCGACGCCCGCGCCATCGACAACCTCGAGCGCCATGATCCGGCGGGCGGCCTGCACGCCGGGAACTTCGCCGACTTCTGTCTGGTGGTCGAGGGCGTGAGCCACTTCATCTATCTCGCGCTGTGCGCCGCGGTCGAGCGGCGGGTCTCGGCGCTGGAGCTGGAGCTTCAGGCCGAGGTCGACAAGTTCGCCTGCTGCGTGCTGTTGCAGCCCGATGCCGTCGATGTACGGCGGCGGCTGTTCCGCGACGTGCGCTTCGCCGACGACCTTCCGCCGCTGGAGCGCGAGCGCTACCGCACCGCCAACGACGAGGCCGACCGCTACGCCGAGTCGCTGCAGCGCCGCTTCGTCGAACCAGAACGCCTCGACGAGATGCTGGCCGACCTGCGCCGGTTCTACCGTCTCGGCCTGTCCGACAAGCTGGGCCACATCGCCAGGGCGGCAGGGTAGAACAGGAACCGAGCGCAGGGGTGGCTGGGGCGGCCTCGGCTACCCCAACCGCACGTTGTCTATCAGCCGCGTCGGGCCCACGAACGCCGCCACGGCGATCACCGACGGTCCTTCGACTCGCTCCGCGATCGGGCGCAACGACTCGGCGTCGCGGACCTCGACGTAGTCCACGCGCGTCGCGGCGGCCGCGATGGGCGCGCGCGCCGCGGCGACCAGCGTCTGGGCGCTGCGCTCGCCGCTGTCGAACAGCGCGTGCGCCGCGAACAGCCCGCGCGACAGCGCCAGCGCGCGCTGGCGTTCCTCCGGCGACAGATACTTGTTGCGCGACGACATCGCCAGACCGTCGGGCTCGCGCACGATGGGCAGACCGGCGACCTCGACCGGCAGGTTCAGGTCGACGACCATGCGGCGGATCACCGCCAGCTGCTGAAAGTCCTTCTCGCCGAACAGCGCGACGTGCGGTCGCACGATGTTGAAAAGCTTGCACACCACGGTGGCGACGCCCTGGAAATGGTCGGGGCGACTGGCGCCGCACAGGCCCTCCTCGAGCTCGCGCACCCGCACGTAGGTCTGATAGCCGACCGGGTACATCTGGCCGTCGTCGGGCACGAACGCCACGTCGGTGCCAGCGGCTGCCGCCTTGGCCAGGTCACCCTCGAGATCGCGCGGATAGCGCGCCAGGTCTTCGCCGGGCGCGAACTGGGTCGGATTGACGAAGATCGACAGCACCAGCCGATCGCCGCGCCGGCGCCCGTCGTCGAGCAGCGAGACGTGGCCCGCGTGCAGGAAGCCCATGGTGGGGACGAAGGCGATGCGCTCGCCGCGCGCGCGCGCCGCCTCCGAGAAAGCCGTCATCTCCGCCACCGTGTGCAGGACCCTGGTGAGCGCCGGCGTCGAGGCGCGCGCGGCCCCGCCCTCGCTCTTCTCCGCCTGGTTCACTCGTAGCTCTCTTGATCCGACGGGAAGCGCCCGGCATGCACATCGGCGGCGTAGGCGGCGAAGGCTTCGCCGACCGCCTTGCCCATCTCGGCGTACCGGCGCACGAAGCGCGGCTTCCAGGCCGGCTCCAGGCCGAGCAGGTCGTGCATCACCATGACCTGCCCGTCACATGCGGGACCGGCGCCGATGCCGATGGTCGGGATCGGCACCGCGCCGGTGATCTCGGCAGCCAAGGCATGGGGCACCGCCTCCAGCACCAGCGCGTAGGCGCCCGCGTCGGCGACCGCGCGCGCGTCTTCCAGAATGCGAGTCCGCTGCTCCTGCGTTCGCCCCTGCACCTTGAACCCGCCCAGCTGATGGATCGACTGCGGCGTCAGCCCGACGTGGCCCATGACCGGAATCCCGGCGCGCACCATGCGACGCACCAGCTCGGCGACCTCGACGCCGCCCTCCAGCTTCACCGCCTCGACGCGTCCCTCCTTCATCAGGCGGCCAGCGGCGCGCATGCCGTCCTCGGTCGAGGCCTGGTAGCTCATGAAGGGCAGATCGCCGATCAGGTGCGCGCGCCGCACGCCGCGCGACACGATGCGCGAGTGGTAGACCATGTCGTCCAGGCTGACCGGCAGTGTCGAGCGCTCGCCCTGCACCACCATGCCCAGCGAATCGCCGACCAGGATGGCGTCGATGCCCGCGTCGTCGGCCAGGCGCGCGAACACCACGTCGTAGGCCGTCACCATGGCGGTCTTCTCGCGAGCGGGCGTCTGGCCGGTCTTGCGCGCGCGCAGCGTGGCGCTGGTGATCTTGCTCGCGACCTTGGCGGCGGCGTCGGTCATCGCCGTCCAGCCTACCACCCAGGGGAGCGAAATGCCGACTAGCCGCGACTCCAGTGACTGGTGCCCGCCGGCGCCTTCAAGATCACCGAGATCAGCTCGCGCCGGTGCTCGGCGTTGCCCACGAAGTCTATGTCGGAGGCGTTGACGATCAGCAGCGGTCCCTCGTTGTAGTTGAAGAAGAACTCGGCGTAGGCGCGCGCCACCTCCTCGACGTACTCGGGGCGGATCGGCTTCTCCTCGGGGCGCGCGCGCCTGCGGATGCGGTCGAGCAGCACGCCGGTGCGGGCTTGCAGGTAGACCACCAGGTCGGGCGTGACCGTGCGCGGCTTGAGCATCTGGTAGATGCGGTCGTAAAGCGCCATCTCGTCGGGCGAGAGGTTGATCGACGCGAACAGGCGGTCCTTGGCGAACAGGTAGTCGGACACCACCCCACCACGCGCGAACAGATCCTCCTGCGACAGCTCGCCCTGCTGCTGGTAGCGCGCCAGCAAATAGAACAGCTGCACCGACATCGCGTGCCGCCTGGGATCCTTGTAGAAGGGACCGAGGAACGGGTTCTCGTCGGGGTTCTCCCGGATCTGGCGCGCCTGCAGCTCCGCGCCCAGGATCTCCGCCAGGCTGGACTTACCCGCCCCGATCGGTCCCTCGACGGCGATGTAGCGCGGACGCTGGCTGCGCAAGACGCCCTCCCTATAACCCGGCGGCGTCCCCGGTGACCAGCAGGACTTCGATGCGGACGTTGGTCGGCCGCGGGCGCGCCGGTCCGGGGACCACCAGCCGCGTCCGGATCGCCGACTCGATGCACGAGGCGACGGTGCCGTCGACCAGCCCCGACGAGAGCTTGGGTAGCTTGACCCGGGCGCGGCTCACCGTGCCCCCGGCATTGAGCTCGACCTCGATCGCCAGCCGGATCGGGACGTTGCCGCGCGGCGCGCGCTCGCCGGTCAGACAGGTCTCCAGGCCCGGCGGCCGCAGCTTGAGCGCCGCGTCGATCACCGGCGCCGGGATCGGGCCGTCGGAGAGCACGGTGGCCAGCGCGGCGACCCGCCAGCCCGGCGGTGGCGGCGGCGCCGAAGGTAGCCGCGGCGTCGGGGGCGAGCCGGTGACGCCGGTTCCCGGCGCCGGCGCGCTGTCGGGCCGCAGCGCCGCGAGATGGACGCGCACGCGCGCCGCCCACGGACTCCTGGGCTGACGCGCCAGGTACTCCTGGAACGCAGCGCCGGCGTCGCCACGGTTGCCGAGCCGCTCCGCCGCCAGGCCGAGGTAATAGAAGACGTCGCCGTCCGGGATGAAGAACACTTCGGCGCCCGTCTGCTCCGCCGCCCGCAAGAGCGACAGATTGGGGTCGAGCGCCGCCGCGTGACCGATGGCCTCGCGCGCGGCCACCTGGCGCCCGTCGCGATCCAGCGCCACGCCCAGGCCATAATAGCTGAACGCCAGGCTCTGCTCGCGACCGCGCCGATCGGCGGCGCGCTCGTCGATGCGGATGGCGTCGCGGTAGCGCTCCTCGGCCTCGCCCAGACGGCCGAGGGTCATCAGCAGCTCGGCGACGTTTGAATAGACGGTGGCGTCGGGCTCGCCGAGCGCGATCTGCTGGTCGTAGCTGGCCACCGCCTCGCGGTAGCGGCCGAGCTTGGAACGCGCCAGGCCGAGTCGGAACCAGCACGCGGAGCGCTGGCTGGGCAGGCGCGCCAGCGGCTCCGCCCGCTCCAGCGTCGCGGCCGCCTCGGCCTCGCGCCCGCGCATCGACTGCACCTCGGCAAGCAGGAACAGGGTGGCGAAGTCCAGCGGATCGAGCGCGGTCGCTTCGCGCAGCAGCTCCTCGGCGCGCCCGATGTTGTCGGGTGGGCGCGCCCCTGTCCCCCGCCCCGCGGGCGGCGCGGGGGCGTCGGCGATCAGCTCCTTGGCCTTCTGTACCAGGCGGTCGGCGCGATCGCGGCGCGGGTCGGCGATCCTCTGCCAGAGGTCGGGCTCGCACAGGGCCACCGGCACGCGCGCCAGGACGGCGGCGGCCACCGCCAGCGCCACCCGCGCCGATCCGCGAACCGTCATGCGCATCCGACACCCAGTATAGCGGCTGGCCACCCCGCTCCCGCGCTTCAAGGCCCGCCCGCGCGCCGCGCCCGGTAGGCGTCGAGCGCCAGGCCTGGATAACTCACCGCGCATCGCGCCCGCCAGAGCGCGGCCAGCGCGGCGGCGCGCGGCCCGTCACCCGCGCGGCGCACCGCCACGCCATAGCTGAACAGATCGGGATAAAAGTCGTAGCGCGCCCACAGCTCGTCGCTGTCCAGGATGTCGCGCACCATCTGGGTGTGGTCCGGGTGGGGCATCCAGATCACGTCGGGATCTCGGCGCCAGAGCTCGGCGATCCGGAACGGCCCGCGCGCGAAGACCGGATCGTGCAAGCCCAGCACGTCGATGATCACCGCGTCGGGAGCGCGCGCGCCGGGGAGACCGTGCTCGGACATCGCGAAGCGCGCGCCGGCCGGCGCTTCACGCGCGAAGCTCGCCATCTCCTCGGAAGATCGCCACGAGTCGAGCTCGGGCGGCGGTTCGCGGGCGGCGACCACAAAGCCGCCGAGCGACGCCAGCGCCTGGGTAGCGGCGCGCGCGTCATCGCGCGCGCCGGCGCGGGTCAGCGCCCAGCCGCCGCCCAGGAGCAAGACGGCCGCCGCCGCGAGGCGGGCGAAGAGCAGGACGGCGCGCGGCGGGAACGCCAGCGCCGCTGCCGGCGCCGCTGCGCGCGGTGTCAGGGCTCGGTCAACCGCCAGCGCGGCCGACACCACCAGCAGCGGCAGCGCTGGAAAGAAGAAGCGGCCGAGGTGTCCCATGATCTGGTTCACGCCGAAGAACGTCGCCAGGCCCAGGCCCGCCGGCAGCAGCAGCGCCGCGACCACCCGGCCGCTGCGCCGGCCGGCGCACAGCACCAGCGCGGCCAGCACGGGCCACACTCCACCCAGGAAGACGCGCAGGAACCAGAAAGGGTTCCAGGTGTACTCGCCCGCGAAGCCGGCGTAGTGCCAGGGCCGCTTGGCGTAGGCGCCGAGCGGCAGCGGGCTGCCCAGCAAGCGCTGCTTGACCAGCAGATCCACCGACACCAGCAACAGCAGCGCGGCTGCGAATTCCATCACAGAGCGCGCGCGCCGGCCTGCCGGCGCGTCGAGCAGCACACACAGCACCGGCACCAGCGCCGCGTAGACCGCGTTGTCGGGACGAACCAGATAGGCGAGGTAGGCCGCGACGGCGGCGGCCAGGGCGAGCCGGCGACCTGGCGCCTCGGCCAGCGCGAGCGCGGCGTACACCAGCACCGTGTTGGCGAGCGCCGCCAGCATGGTGTCCATGCCGGTGTGCGCGTGAAAGTGGAATGGCTGGCAGGTGGCCACCAGCGGCAACAGCAGCGCCGCCCACAGCCAGGGCTGCCCGCGCAGCGCCGGGTGGCGCGCGAAGCGCGCGCTGGTGAGCGCCAGCGCGACCAGCAGTAACGCCGCCGCGACACCCGAGGCCAGCTGCAGCACGGCGGCGTCAGACAGACGGGCCGTCAGCGCGCGAATGCCCGCCACCACCGCGACGTGCGGCAAGCTGGTGGCGCCGTAGACCGGCGGCTCGCCCCGGTTCCAGCGCAAGCCGAACCCGGCGATCAGGTTGTGGGCGTAGCGCAGGAACATGTAGGCGTCGTCGAAGTCGGTCGGCGGCGCGCGCACCAGGGCCCGCAAGCGCTCGGCGGCCACGATGACCGTGACCAGCATGGCGAAGCGGCGGACCCAGGCCGCCGCCGGTGTCGACGGAGACACCGCGCCAGCTTAGATCACCGCCGGCGGCCAGTTGTCGCAATTCTGTGGCCCACGCCACTTGCATCGAGTGGCGCACAATCGGAACATAGCTCCATGACGGTGATGGGACGAGGTCAGCTGGTTTGGTCGTCGTTCATGCTGGCGGCGCTGGTCGGGTCGGGGGTTTCCTGCGGAGGGGACGGCGGCAGCTGCGCGATGGTAGCCAACTGCGGCGGTGACGTCGTTGGCGACTGGACCGTCACCTCGTCGTGCGCGAAGGGATCGGGGACCGTGACCTTCAACGGCTGCTCCACGCCCGGCTCGGTCTCTGCGTCCGTGAAGATCACCGGAACCCTGTCGTTCGGGTCCGACTTGACCTACGAGGCTCATGGCATGATCACTGGCTCGGAGTCGATCCTGTATCCTGCCGCCTGTCTCACCACCGCCCAGGGGGTGACCATTACCTGCGACCAGCTAACCCAGTTCCTGGCCGGCACCAGGATAGCGACGGGCAAGTGCACGGCCAGCAACGGCGGCTGCAGCTGCAACCTCGCCATCGGCCCGCAGTCCTCTGACGAAAGCGGAACCTACACGGTGTCGGGCGGCATCCTCACCACCACCCCGACCGGCCGCGCGCCGGCGACCTCCGGGTACTGCGTGCAGGGGAACCGCTTCGACTACACGCCGACGATGCCGATGACCAACGGTCTCGCGGTGACCGGCGACGTCACGCTGATGCGGCAATAGGCGCGCGCGCGCCGAAGCCCGATCCGCGCGGCAGTCGCCATCAGAGATCCAGATCCGCCTGCGCGGCGCGCTCCATGATGAACTTGAAGCGCGCCTCGACGTCCTTGCCCATGAGCTCGGTGAGCACGCGGTCGGTCTCTTCGATGTTGGGGATGGTCACGCGTAGCAGGCGGCGGGTCGCGGGGTCCAGGGTGGTGCGCTTCAGCTCTTCGGGCTGCATCTCGCCCAGGCCCTTGAAGCGCATTATCTCGGGCTTGGCGTTCTTGGGCAGCGCGCCGACGATGCGGTCGCGGTCGGCTTCATCCAGCGCCCAGAAGGTCTCCTTGCCGTGGTCGACCCGGAACAGCGGCGGCTGGGCGATGTAGACGAAGCCGTCCTTGATCAGCGGCTGCAGGTGCCGGTAAAAGAAGGTCAGCAGCAGCGTGGCGATGTGGTGGCCGTCGGAGTCGGCGTCCATCAGCAGCACGATCTTGTGGTAGCGCAGGCGCTCGATCTTGAAGTCCTCGCCCACGCCGCAGCCCAGGGCCGACACCACGTCCTGCAGCTCCTTGTTGCCCAGCACTTTCTGCAACGACGCCTGCTCGGTGTTCAACACCTTGCCGCGCAGCGGGAGGATGGCCTGGGTCCGGCGCTCGCGCCCCTGCTTGGCCGACCCGCCCGCGGAGTCACCCTCCACGATGAACAGCTCGCTGCGGCCGGGGTCGGTCGACGAGCAATCGGCCAGCTTGCCGGGCAGGTTCAGCCGGTGCGACACCGCGGTCTTGCGCGACACCGCCTGCGCCGCCGCGCGCGAGGCCTCGCGCGCCTTGGCCGCCAGACCGATACGCTCGACGATGGCCGCGCCCGCCGTGCGGTTCTCCAGCAGGAAGGTCTCGAGAGCGGGGCGCACGATGCTGTCGACCTGGTTCTGGGCCTCGGGGCTGCCCAGGCGTTCCTTGGTCTGGCCCTGGAACTGGGGCTCGTGCATGTAGATAGACAGCACCCCGACCAGGCCCTCACGGATATCCTCGGCGGTCACGGTCACGCCCTTGGGCGCCAGGTCGGTGGCCTCGATGAAGGAGCGCACCGCCTTGACGATCGCGGCGCGGAAGCCTTGCTCGTGCATCCCGCCCTGGGTGGTGGGGATCGCATTGACGTAGGACCGGATGGTCTCCTCGTGCGACTCGGTCCACTGCAGCGCGGCCTCCAGGCGAAATCCGCCATCTCCATCGCGCTCGAAGTAGAAGACCTGAGGCGCCGTCGGCGGCTTGCCACGCTCGTTGACCAGTCGCCCCAGGAAGTCGGCGATGCCACCCGGGTGCTGCAGCACCTCCTCGGTGCCGGCGGCCTCGTCGCGGTAGGTGATCTTGAGGCCCTTGTGCAGGAACGACTTGGCGTCCAGCCGAAAACGGATGGTCTCCGAGCTGAACTGCTGGCTGCCGAAGATCTGCGGGTCGGGGCGGAACATGATCGTCGTCCCGGTGCCCTTGGCGGCGCGCACCTTGCGCACCTTGCTGGTCGGCTTGCCGCGCTGGTAGCTCTGCTCCCACTCGGCGCCGTCGCGCCTGATGGTGGCGACCAGCTCCTCGGACAGCGCGTTCACCACCGACGAGCCAACGCCGTGCAGGCCGCCCGAGAACTGGTACTGCGCCGACGAGAACTTGCCGCCGGCGTGCAGCGTGGTCAGCACCAGCTCCAGCGCCGACTTCTTGAACTCTTTCTTGACGTCGACGGGGATGCCGCGCCCGTCGTCGACCACGGTGACCGACTTGCCGTCCTTGTGCAGGGTGACCTGGATGTGGGTCGCGAAGCCGTTGATCACCTCGTCGACCGAGTTGTCGACGATCTCCCACAGCAGG
>DASRQZ010000210.1:0-25027 GCA_035696125.1 Polyangia bacterium | reverse complement strand
CAGGGCCCGGTGCCAAAGCCGGTGTAGCGTTTCACCTCTTCCAGGTCGCCCCAACCCAGCACGACCGCGTGCTGGACGTCGGCCAGCGTGACGTCCTCGCAGCGGCACAGGATGATCTTCTTCGACACCGCCGCGCTTCCTGGCCGTCGCTCTGGTTACCGGGGGACCGCCGGCTTGCTCTTGCCCTTGGCGCCGCCCGGCACCTCGAACATCTTGTCGTCGACCGGTTTGTCGAACACCACGTCGATCAGCCGTGCCGAGAACTCGACCGGACCGGTGACCATCTCGACCACCTCGGGCAGCTTCAGCCCGCCGGTCTCCTTCCAGCTCTTGATCCGGGACGTGAACGGCACGTCACCCTGGGGCGTCGCCGCGGTTCCCTTCTGCAACACCTGCAGGTGGCTCTCCGGATCGTAGCAGTTGGTCATCGACCGACCCGCGGTCGGGGTGAGCTCGAGACACTCGAGGGCGCGCCCGCCGTCGCTGTCGGGCTTGACCGCGATCCTGGGAAACAGCTTCTTCATGTTTCGCTCGAGGTTCCAGGTGCTCTCCACTCTGAATTGCGCAGCCTCGGCGCCGCTCAGCAGGCGCAGTCCGTTGACCGGATCCTGCGACCAGACCACGCGGCCGTTCGTGCCCTCTTTCACTTCGCCGACGTTGGCGATCTGGGTCACCGCCAGCGACTTGTTCTTCGAGGTGACAATCTGGGTCCGCGTGCCACTGATCGCCATCTTGGCGTACTCGATCTGGGTCTTGGTCTCGATGGATTTGTGGTTCTTCCAGGGCCCGTCGCCGCCGGTGGCCTTCAGCGCGTCGGCCAGGATGGCGCTGGCGCTGCGCGCGGGCAACGCCGCCGGCGGGGCGCTTGCGGCGGCGGACGGGGCGGCGGCGGACGGGGCGGCGGCGGGGGAGGGCATGGCGTCGCCGGCGGCGGCCGCGCACGGGATGGCCGCCTCGGCGCCCAGAACGACACCAAGTGCAACCAGAACGCCGGCGCGCCCACCCGGAAGCCCGCTGCCAGGAATGAAAGATCGCATACCGGCGCTGATGCTCCGCCGGGCTTCGGGCTGCGTCAAGCTCGGCGCCCCGACGTGCCCGCGCCTCACGCCGACAGAGAAATATCTGGAATGCTCGCGGAGATCCCATGCCTTGGAGGAATTTTTTCCAGCTATGAAGCTCGAGCCGGAGCTGCAACTGCCGCTGGTGCGGCCACCGGGTGGCGGCGGAAAACCGAAGGGCCCAACAGCGCCGTGAGCCTCGCGCGTCAAACGGGAAGGCCGTCGAATTCCTTGTGGACGGTCACCCCTCCCGTCGTTGTAACGTCAAAGGCGCAGCGACGGGTCTTTTCCATGGCCCGGCGCACTGCTGGGAGGAACATCGAAATGCGCGCACCGGCCTTGCTGACCCTGGGACTTCTCCTCTGCGCTGCGTGTGGGGGGAAAGTGGTCAGCGCCGATGGCCGGACTGGCGTCGAGCTCCCGCCGTCGGTGCGTGGCACTATCGACGGATCCGCGGCGGCCGGCCCCGATACCGCGACGCCGCCCCCACCACCGGTCGACGCGGGCCCCGACCTGGCGCCTCGCGTGGATCTGCGTCCCGCCCGCGACCTCGGCGTCGCGGTGATTGATTCCGCCCCCGACGTGGTGCTGGGCGCGCGTTGCAACGTCGCGCTGGGCAACTGCCCCAACGGGTCGTATTGCTTCGTGCCCAACTGTGGCGTCAACGGCAACTGCGTGGTCGCCGATACCACCACGCAGCAGGATCCGGTGTGCGGTTGCGATCGCATCACCTACTGGAACGGCGCGGTCGCGGCCGCCAACAATGCCAGCGTTCGCGCCGCCGGCGCCTGCCCTGCCAACCTCAGCACGACCTGTGGCGGCCAGCCGGGTCCGCAATGCCCCTTCGGCTCGCTGTGCAATCTGGAGCAAGAGAACAACGCCGCCTGCGTGGCCGCCGCCACCGGGCGCTGCTGGACCCTACCCGATGTCTGCCCGGCGCTTCCCGACGGGACCCTGCCCAACGCTCGCCGCTGCGTCGGCGGCGGCGGCAACGCGCCCTGCCTGTCGGTGTGCGAGCTCATCACCACGGGCCGGGTCTTCCGCATCGACGACACCTGCCCCTAGAACACAAACGGTTTGAATGGGCCGTCATCACCCGATCAAGGGCCTCGGGCCTCGGGCCTCGGGCCTCGGGCCTCGGGCCTCGGGCCTCTTGGAGGATTCTCACTGGGAGGTCCGAGGCCCGAAGCCAGAGGCCTTTCCGCGCGACTTACTTGCCCGCGCGTGCCTTGACCGCGATCAGCGCGGCGTCGATCACCGGATCGCGCCCGCTTCGCAGCCCGGCGCGGGTCTCGATCACGCGCCGATCCGGAACCACGCCGCGCCCCTCCAGCAGCACGCCCTTCGGTGTCTTGAAGTCAGCGACCACGTATTGCATGACCGCGCCACCGGGGAGCGCTTCGATCACCGAGGGCAGCACCGCGCCCAGGGTGACGTCGCCCACCACCACGCCGCGTTTGGCCTCCTGTAGTCCGGCGGCCAGGATCTCGGCCGCGGACGCGGTTCCCTCGTCGGTGAGGACGGCCACGGCCCCCGAGAAGGGGACCACTCGCATCTCGGGGCGCGCCACCAGCACCTGATTGAAGTCGCGGAACTGCAGCGTGCCCAGCGTCAGCGGCTCGCTCACCAGGCGCGCGACGATCGGGATCGCCATCGCCGCCTGCCCGCCGGGGTTGCCACGCAGATCGATGATCAACGCCCGCGCCCCCCGCGCCCGGAAGCCGTCGATGGCGCGCTTGATGTCGGTCATCACCGGCTGCAGGAGAAAGATGTTGAACGCCAGGATGCCGATGTCGCCCCGCTGCTCGACGCGCACCTCGGGATAAAGCGGCGGCAGGTAACCGAGCTCGACAGGCGCCGCGGCCGGCTGTTCGCGCGCCAGCAGCGCCTGACCGGGACGGTCGTCGTTGTCGAGGAAGGCGACCGACACCTTGGTGCCGGCGGGTCCCATCAGCCGCTGCTGGGCGCGCCGGCGCAGGGCGAAGCGCTCCTCGACCGGGCGCAGCGGCCGCTGCGACGTTGGATCGAGGCGCAGGTCGCGACCCCCGATCTGGGTCACGATGAACCCGGGCGACAGGCCCGCGCGCTCGGCGGGCGAGCCGGCGCGCACGCGGGTGATGGTGGGACGGTTCTCGATCACGCGGACGGTGATGCCGGGGTCGGCGGTTCCGGTGGCCACCTCGTCGGCGTCGGCCGCGCCATCCTCGGCACCAGGGCCGGAGATCACCATGTGCGACTGGCCGAGCTCGCCGATCATCTGGTTGAGCGTGCGGTAGAACGCGGCGTTGCTGGGCGCGCCCAGCGCCAGCGGTTCATAGCGCGCGCGCACTGCCGTCCAGTCCAGCCCGCCCAGGCTCTTGTCGTAGTGCTTGTCGCGCACCAGCTTCCAGGCGGCGTCCAGGATCGATCGGCGCAGCCGTGCGCGCGCGTCGTCGCGTGCCTCGGGCGTGGCCGCCACCGGCGCGGGCACGAACACCGGCGGCTCGACGGACGCGGCGTCGGCGGGCCGGGCGGGCGCGGGTTCGGTCGCCGCCGTCCCGGGCGCGGGCGCGGCGGGCGCGGCGCAGCCGGCGGTGCACGCCGCGGCGGCCAGCGCGACCGCGATGCCGGGCGCCAGGAGCGCCCACGCCCGACGGGGACCCGAAGCCGCCGACACGTTCAAGGTGCCGGCTCCGCGGCCGCGTCGGCGGCGATCGCACGCCCCGCTGATTCGCCCGCGTGCAACGCCGCCTGCCAGCCCGCAAACCCCGTGATGTCGCCGCAGGCATAGACCCGGGGCGCGCGGGTCTGAAAGCGGCTGTCGACGGCGACCGCGAATCCGCCGCGCGCGAGATCGAGCGTTGCCTCGGCGCCGTGCTGGCGCGGCAGCTCGGAGGCGGGGGCGGGCAGCGCCGCGACCGCGACCAGATCAGCGGCCACCACCCGCGTCGCGCCGCCCGGGTTGCCGTCCTGGATCTCCAGCCCGCGCACCGCCTGGGTGCCGCGCGCGCCGACCACGCGCGCGCCGCCGCCGGCACCCGCGCCCTGGTCGCCGTCAGCCGAAGCCGCGGCGTGGAGGTCGCTGGCCACCTCGACCAGCTCGACCTCGACGCCGGCGGCGGCGAGCGCCGCGGCCAGATCCGCGGCGCCGCTCGCCGTGGCGGCCGACAGCACCACCACCCGCTGGCCGGCGGGCACCGGCCGCACGCCGTACTGGAACGCGAGCCGACCACAGGCGCGCGCCGACACCACGCCGGGCCGATCGTTGTCGGCGAAGGGCAGGTTCTGGTCGTAGGCGCCGGTGGCGTAGAGGAAACGCCGGGCCGCGATTCGCCGCAGTCCCGCCGGGGTCACCACCGCCAGCACGCCGCCGTCCTCGGGAAAGAACGCGATCGCGGTGGCCACCGGCTGGACTCGCACACCGGCGCGCTCGGCGGCGCTGGTCAGGGCGCGCGCGCGCGCGCCACCGCCCGGCGTGGCCAGCAGCGAACCGCCCGGCGCCGTCTGCTCGTCGAACAGCAACACGCGCGCGCCCGGCGCTGCCTCGGCGAAGGCGCGCGCCGCCGTCAGGCCGGCCGGGCCGCCCCCGACCACGCACAGATCGGGCACCTCGATCGCGGGCGCGCGCTGGCCCGCGTCCAGCGCGGCGGCCGGCGCGTCGGGCAGCGTGCCCGAGCCGCCCATCTGGCGTACCAGCTTCAAGAACAGGCGATTGACCACGCGGGTGCCGGTCATCATCGTGTGGTGGTCCATCCCCTCCGGGAACAACCAGTCGGCGGCGTGCAGCAGGTCGACATCCGCGCTGGGGAAGGCGTTCTGCCGCTCGCAGCGCAACCCTGCGCGCGCCGGCGTCATGCACGCGCGCCGGTTCGGGCGCCCGTCGATGCGCAGGTAGCAGGACGCGCAGTGCCCCTCCAGGCAGAACAGACCACGCGGGCGGTGGTATTTCGAAGACCGCCCCAGCACCTTGATGCCGGCGGCATGAAGCGCGACCGCGACCGGCTCGCCCTCGAACGCCCGGATGGCGCGGCCCTCGAAGTCGACGGTGATTGGCGCGCCCCTCGGCTGGGCGGGCGGCAAGTCGCGTGAGTCGTTGCGCACGGCGCGGGGACTGTAGCAGGGTAGCGCGGCGCTTCAATCGTCCGGCGGCGCTCGAAGATCGGAAGGGCGGTGGCGCCGAACCTCGAATTTCTGAGGCGCGAGGGGACGCCGGAGGCGCGGGCGGTCGGGCCGTGGCCGAGTTTGCCGCGGCACTTCGCTTGCTTGTCCCCACGGCATGGGCCGTCGACTGGCGCGCTGGATCTGGTGCGGCCTGGTGGCGGCGTGGGCGGTGGGTGGCGCGGCGCGGGTCACCGCGGAACCGGCGGTCGGCGATCCGGCGGCCGTCCCCGTCGAGTATCAGGCCGATGCCGGCTGTCCGTCGCGCGAGCGCTTTGTCGCGCTGGTCCAGGCCGCGCGCGAGGCCCCCGACGAGTCGGGCGTGGCCGAGACGGCCACCCTGCCGCGCGTGCGGGTCGAGATCCGAGCGGCGGGCGCCGCTTATCGCGGCACCATGGAGACGGTCGATCACGGGGCCAGCAGCGAGCCGCGGGTAATCGCCGGTCCGCGCTGTGACGAGGTCGCCCAGGCGCTGGCGCTGACCGTGGCGTTCAGCCTGTCCGCCGCGACCGATGCGGCAAATGCGGCGCCGGGGCCCGTCACCGTGGCGAGCCCGGCGCGGGGCATGGCGGCCATGGCGCTCGCGCCGCCCACGTCGGTCCGGGTCGTGTCCAGCGTCGCGGTGGCCCCGGCGGCACGCGCGCCGGCGGCGCCCTGGCGCTGGCTGGTGGGCCTGGGCGCCAGCGCCGGTGGCTGGCTGGCGCCCGATACCATGGCGGGGATCGATGCCGGCGCCGCCCTGCGCTCCCCATCGGAGGTGGGGCCGCTGGCGCTGGGGTGGGGTGTGCGCGCGCGCGTGAGTTACGCGCGCAACGACTGGCGCGGCGACGACCCGGTGGCGCGCTTCGGCTTGCTGGCGGGTGCGCTGGACCTGTGCGGCAACGGCCGCCCGGCGCGCGGGCCCGTCGAGCTGGGCCTGTGCGCCGGGGTCGAGGTCGGCTGGCTGCGCGGGCGGGGTGTGCGGGTCGCGATGCCGCGCGCCAGCGATTGGCCCTGGCTGGCGGTGGGGGGCGGACCATCACTGCGCTTGCCGCTGGGCGGACGCTGGCAGATCGAGGTGCGCGGCGTCGTCGAGCGCCCGCTGCGCCGGGTGCGCTTCTCATTCGAGCAGCCGGAGCAGTCGGTGGCCCAGACCCGAGCGCTGGTCGGGATCGGCGTGCTGGCGCTGGTCGCGCGCCTGCCGTGATCAGAAAAGTCTCCTGCGCGCCATTCCCTGCTGAGCCCCGCCGGATGCCCGCACGAAGCACAACCGCCCCTCCGTTGACCCTGGCCGCCGAGCCCGGCGCCCGCGAGGGCGCCTGTCACGCCGACCGCACCCGACGGTTGCGAGCCTTGATCGACAACAGCTTCGACCTGGTCGCGCGCGTGGTGCGCAACCTGGGTGTGCCGCCAGGCGAGGTCGACGATGTTTTGCAGAGGGTCTTCTCCAGCGCGGCGGATCGTTTGGCCGACATCGCGCCCGGCAGCGAGCGCGCGTTCCTGGTGCAGGTCGCCGTGCGCTGGGCCGCCAACGCCCGGCGCGCGCGCGCGCGGCTGCGCGAGGTCGTCGGCTACGGCGATCTGCCGGAGGTCGTCGACCCGGCGCCTTCACCCGAAGACCTGACCGAGCAGCGGCGCGCGGCCACCATCCTGGACCGGCTGCTGGCGGCGATGGATCTGGATCTGCGGGCGGTCTTCATCCTCGACGAGATCGAGGAGATGTCGCGCGCCGAGATCGCGCACGCGCTGGGCATCCCGGAGGGCACGGTGGCCTCGCGGCTGCGCCGGGCGCGACATGATTTCCAGGTCCGCCTCACGCAGTGGAAGAAGGGCGCCCTGGACGAAGGAGGCAGGCGATGAACTTCGAAGATCGCGTCGGTCCTCAGGACGAAACGGCAGGGGCGCTGTTCGCGGCGGCGCGCTCCTACCGCCCGCCGGCACGCGCCCGCCGGCGCGCGCTGCGCGCGCTGGGGCTGCCGGTGGGGATCGCGCTGCTGGCGTCCAGCGCCGCGCAGGGGGCGGTCGCGTTGCTGTCGGGCAAGGGGGTGGTGGTGCTGGCGGTGGTGGCGGTGGCGGGGGCGGCCGCTGTGGGCGGCGCGGTGCATGTGAGGGCGGTCGCGCCGCGCTCGCTCGCGAAGCCGTCGCGGGCGCTCGCGGTGGCGAAGGCGGCGCCGCCGGCGCCGGTCGCGACGGTGGTGTGGGTGCCGGCCGAGACCATGGCCGGATCGGCCGCGAGCCCGACAGCGGCGACGACCCGGTCCATGACCAGGTCCACCGCCGCGCCCGCGTCCATCTCCGGAGCCGGGGCCAGGGCAAGGGGAGTGGCGGGCACGCCGGTGGTCGCGATGCAGGGAGCAGCGCCGCTCGAGCCGTCGCCGGTGGCGGAGAGCGTGTCCTCGCTGCGGGCGGAGCTGAGGCTGATCGGCGAGGCGCGCGGGAACCTGCGCGCAGGCGATGCACGAGGCGCGTTGCTGGCGCTCGACGAGCATGCGCGAAGGTTCCCCGCGGGCGCGATGGTCGAGGAGGTGGAATTGCTCCGGATGCGCGCGCTGGTCGCCGCCGGCGACGGAGAGAGCGCGCGCGGGCTGGGCGGCGACTTTCTCGCGCGGCGCCCGCATAGCCCGCTCGCGGGCGCGGTGCGCGCGCTGTTTGGATTTCCCAACCCCCGTGGACTGGAAGGAGACCGACGATGAAAACCAGAATCACCATCTTGACCGGACTTTGGGCGGTGCTGATCGGATCGTGCGCCGACCACAGCGCGCTGCTCGGAACCGGCGCATCGCTGACCACGACCCCGTGCACCACCTGCGCGATGGCCGACCGGCCCGATCTGAGCTGTGCCGCAGGCCAGGCGCCGCGCTGTTTCGAGCGCACCGACGGCTCCTGCGGCTGGAAGGCGGCCTGCGCCGATCCGCCGACGGGATCGATCTGCACCACCATCGGCTGTGCCGCCGATTGCCCCAACGGCTACGTCAAGAACGCCGCGGGCTGCGACACCTGCACTTGCCAGCCGCCCGCAAACACCTGTCCTGCGGTGTGCGAGATCTTCTGCCAGTACGGCAACGTACCCGATGCCAACGGCTGTCCGACCTGCCGGTGCAACCCGCCACCCGACGGCGAGACCTGCGGCCCACTGTGCCCCATCGACTGTCCCAACGGCGAGGTCAAGGACGCCAGGGGTTGTCCGACCTGCACGTGCAATCCGCCCCCCGATCCGAACGGCTGCGGCCCGGTGTGCGCGATCGCCTGCGACTACGGCAACGTCCTCGATGCGAATGGCTGTCCGACCTGCGCGTGCAACCCGCCGCCTGATCCCAAGGCTTGCGGTCCGGTGTGCGAGATCTTCTGCCAGTACGGCAACGTGCTGGACGCCAAGGGTTGCCCGACCTGCGCGTGCAACCCGCCGCCCGGGGGCGGCATGACCTTCCCGACCTGCCCCCCCGAAAAGTGCCGTGGGCCGCGCCCACCGGTGGACGCCATCCTGTGCGCCGACGGCAAGACCGTGCCCGGTCCGGTCTGTGTGCCGGTCCCCGACGGCGTGTGCGCCTGGACGGTGCTGAGCTGCCCCGACCCGCTGCCCTTGCCCGGGACCTGCCCGCCCGACAAATGCCCCGGCACCATCCCGCCCTACGTGCCGTACACCTGTGCCGACGGCAAGACGACCGCTGGCCCCCGCTGCGTCCCCGACGCGGCCACCGGGCTGTGCGGCTGGACGGTCGTGAATTGTCCCTGACCCGGTAGCCCCACCCGAACGGCCGCGGCTTGGCGTCGCATGCCCGGCCGCGGCCGCTCTCCCGCTCCGAGGCGCGGACGATCACGCCGACGCCTACGGGCTACGGCTGCAGGCTTTCAGGCTTCAGGCTTCAGGGATGGAATGGGTGGTCTGAGAGAGCGTCTCTCCTGACGCCTGAAGGCCCGGAGCCAGTAGCCCGCGATCTGCCCGGTCGGCGTCGGCGTCGGCGTCGGCGTGGCCGATACCACTTTTCCCCCGGTCCAGTGGCCGTGGCCCCGCTTTTCTTGCTATAGACCGCGTCGATGTTTCGGTTTGTCGTCGCGCGGCTGGGCCCGTTGGCCAGCTTCCTGGCGATCTGGTCGGCGAGCGTCGCGGCCCGCGCGCAGGCTCCGGCGCGGGTCACGCTCGACGAAGCGGTGGCGCGCGCGCTGGCGCAAAATCCGACCGTCGCCGTCGCATTGGCGGAGATTGATCGTGCCGACGCGCTGATCCGTCAGGCGCGGGCGGCGTCGTACCCGTCGCTGGTCGGAAACGCCGCCTATACCCGGCTGGAGGGTGATCGGTTCAGCGCCCCCGGCGTCAAGATCGCCTCCCAGGATCAGATCGCCATCAACCTGTTGCTGACCGTGCCGCTGTTCGCCCCGGTGGCCTGGGCCCAGACCCGGCACGCCGACGACAACCGCCGCATCGCCGATGCCAGCGCCGCCGACGTGCGCCGGCAGCTGGCGGTCGCGGCCGCGCGAGCCTACCTCGCCGTCGTGGCGCAACACCGGGTGATCACCGCCAACGAGAACGCCCGCAACACTGCGCAGGCGCACTACGACTATGCCCACACCCGCCTGGCGGGCGGCATCGGCCGCAGCATCGACGAGGTGCGCGCAGAGCAGGAGCTGCGGGCCAACGAGGTCGCGATCGAAGGGGCGTACGCCGGCTTGGCGCGCGCGCGCGAGGCGCTGGGCGTCCTGCTGGCGGCGGAGGGATCGGTCGACACCCGAGACGAGGTCGCGCTGGCCGCGCCGCCCAGCCTGGAGTCGGCGCTGGGCGACGCGCGCGCCCGGCGCAGCGATGTCAAGGCGCTGGAGACCCGCCTGCACGCCGGCGAGCAGCTGGCCCGGGACGACTGGGTCTACTACGCCCCGATCCTGTCGGCGGCGGCGCAGCCGTTCTTCCAGGACGGACTGCCGCTGCAGCCGCGTGCCGGCTGGCAAGCGCAACTGATCCTCACGCTGCCCCTTTACGACGGCGGGCAGCGCGCGGGCATCGCGCGCGAGCGCGACGCGTTGGTGGTGGAAGCGCGCGCCAGCCTCGACGCGGCGGTACGGCAGGCGCGCTCCGACGTGCGCACCGCGTTTGATGCGGTCGTGCACGCCGATCGGGCGCTGGTCGCGGCGCGCGCGGCGGCGGCGCTGGCGCGGCGCGCGCTGGAGCTGGCGACGCTGGCGTATCGGGCCGGCGCGACCAGCAATCTCGAGGTCATCGATGCCTCGCGCGCGTCCCGCGCCGCGGATACGGCGGCGGTGCAGGCCGAGGATCTGGCGCGGCAGGGGAGGTTGGATCTGCTGGCGGCGAGTGGCCGATTTCCGTAGCAGGATCCGGGCGACCGTGACGCGTGCACATCGAGATGCAGGAATCCGGATCACGGACGAGAACCGGCGGGACTGGCACCGGGCGCTGGGCGACGGAAGCGGTTGCCTGGACGCCAGGCGCGACCAATGATGGAGGGGTGAGGATCTTCGCGTCGCGGAGTTCTGCGATCCTGGCGTGTGCGTTGTGGACGATGGGATGTGGCGGGCAGGGGGCAGCGGAGCCGGCGACGCCGGCGACGCCGTTCGACCTGCCGAAGGTCATCTCGCTGGGCGGACCGGTGCTGTCGGCGCCCAAGGTGCAGGCGATCTACCTCGAGGGTCATCCGTTCGTCGCCGAGGTCGATGATTTCCTGGCCCGCCTGGCGGCGAGCTCGTTCTGGCCCGCCGTCGTCGGCGAGTACGGGATCGGCGGCTTGACGGTGCTGGCCAGCCACACCAGCAGCGTGCCCGGCCCGGCCAGCATCGTCACCAGCGACGTGCCGATGTTGTTCGCGCAGGTGATGACCGCCGATGCGGCGGCGCTCGGCGCCGCGAGCCGCGACACGATGTATCTGTTGCTGCTGCCTTCGTCGACACAGGTCACCATGTCCGGGCAGTCGCTGTGCCAGGCGACCACCGCGAGTGGGTACCACACCGAGGCGACGGTCAACGGCACGACGGTGGCGCTGATCGTGGTGCCGTTCTGCACCAGCAATCCGGGCGATGGCTCGCTGACCGGGGCCTCGGTGCTGACGCCCACCATCAGCCACGAAGTGGTCGAGGCCGCGACCGATCCCTTCCCCTCGAGCGCGCCGGCCTACCTGACCACCGACGAGCCGCACGCGATGTGGGCGGTGGCGGTCAACGGCGGCGAGGTCGCCGATCTGTGCGAGAACGAGAGTCCCGATCTGGTGACGCCCGGCGACATTGGATGGCCGGTGCAGCGGATCTGGTCGAACGCAGCCGTCGACGCGGGCACCGGCCCGTGCGTTCCGGTGCCGCCGGGCGAGATCTACTTCGCCGCGGTCCCGGCCTTGCCCGACCAGGTGCGGGTCCAGCGCAACGGCAAGGCGTTCTCGGTACCGGCGCTGCGCGCCCAGCTGGGCGCCACTGCGACGGTGGCGGTGCACCTGCGCAGCGAGAGCGACCAGCCTCCGTCGTGGGCGGTGGGCGCTCTCGAATATCACTCCGACGCGCCCTTGACCGGGGTCGCGCATCCCACCTTGGGCCTGAATCGGCAGACCGTGAGCCTGCGCGTGGTGGCCAATGCGGCTGCGGCGGGGGTCTTTCCCCTGATCGTCGAGTCGGCGGCCCGCGACGCGGTCCACTTCTGGATCGGGACGGTGTGGCGCCAGCAGTGATCGCCGGTGGCGATGCAGGTACAATCGGCGGGTGAGCCCGGGCAAGCGACGGCGCGCGCGCGGCACCGCGACCCGGGCTACTCGCAGCGCGCTGCAGCGACTGCTGGCCCTGCGCAACGAGCACCCCGAGCGGCTGGCGGAGATCGACCGGCAGATCCACGAGACCTTCGCCGAGACTCATGCCGTCATGGTGCTGGACATGTGCGGGTTCTCCCGGCTGACCATGCGCCACGGCATCACCCATTTCCTGGCGATGATCCACCGCTTGCAGGGTATCGTCGGCCCGGTCGTTGTCGCGCGCGGGGGGCGCGTCGTCAAGACCGAGGCCGACAACGTGTTCGCCGTCTTCCCCGACGTCGCGCCGGCCGTGGCCGCGGCCAGCGACATCCAGAGCCGGCTGCGCGCCGCCAACGCCGTCTTGCCCGAGGACTGGGATCTGCACGCCAGCCTGGGGATCGGCTACGGCGAGCTCTTGATGATCGAAGGCGAGGATCTCTTCGGCAACGAGATGAACCTGGCCTCGAAGCTGGGCGAGGACGTCGCCGGCAGCGGCGAGATCTTCTTGACCGCGGCGGCCCACGCGCGCGCCGTCGCCAGCGCGGCGGCCGGTCGTTTCGAGGCCCGACAGATCCCGGTGTCGGCGATGGTCATCACCGCCTACAAGCTGCTGGGCTGACCGCTGACGCTGCGTTCGCCGAAGATCGCGGTGCCGACGCGCACCAGCGTCGCCCCCTCCGCGATGGCGATCTCCAGGTCGTGGCTCATGCCCATCGAGAGGTGGGTGAGCTCGACGTGGGGACGCGGTCGGGCGCGCTCGGCGTCGCGCAGCGCGCGCAGCGCCGCGAAGTGGGGGCGCGAGGTTTCGGGATCGTCGACGAAGGGCGGGATCAACATCAGCCCCGCGCACCGCACCTGGGCCAGCGCCGCAAAGCGATCCAGCAACGCCGGTAGCGCCTCGGGGGCCACGCCGTGCTTGCGCGCCTCGCCGGCGACGTTGACCTGCACCAGGCAGGACTGCGGCGCTCCGCCGGCGGAGCGCCGATCGATCTCGTCCAGCAGGCCGGCCGAATCCACGGTGTGCAGCAGCGCGACCTTGCCGGCGACGTACTTGACCTTGTTGGCTTGCAGGGGACCGATGTAGTGCCAGCGCGGCGTCGGCGTCGGCGTCGGTCCGGGTCCGGCCGCGACCAGCGCGTCGACGGCGGCGCGCTTGTCGCGCAGCTCCTGGGCGTAGTTCTCGCCGAAGTCGAGCTGGCCCGCCGCCAGCGCCGCCGTGACGTCGGCGGGCGGCATCTTCTTGCTGACCGCGAGCAACTGGATGGAGTCGGGCGCGCGCCCGGCGGCGTTCGCCGCCACGGCGATGCGCTGGCGCACGCGCGCCAGTGCCGCGGCGATCTCCTCGGGGCGAGTCACGTCGCCGCGCTGGCGGGCGCGCCCCCGAACCCGGGCGCCGGGTAGTCGGCCAGCGCGCCGGCGGCGATCAGATCGGCCAGCACCTCTGCCAGCGGTAGGCCGATCACGTTGGTGTGCGAGCCCCGCAGCTCGCTGGTGAACGCGCCGGCGATCCCTTGCAAGGCGTATCCGCCCGCCTTGCCTTGCCACTCGCCGCAGGCGGCATAGGCGTCGATCTCGGCCGGCTGCAGCAGCCGAAACGAGACCAGCGTGGTCACCGCCCGATCGATGACCCGGACTTCCAGATGCGCCCGCGGGGCGGCGCCCACTGTGTCGGCCGGAGCTCGCGCCGGCCCGCGCCAGATCCGGTAGGCGGTGGTCACCTCGTGCCGCCGCCCGGCCAGTCGCGCCAGCATGGCCCTGGCCTCCGCGGCGTCGCCTGGTTTGCCGAAGATCTGGTTGTCGAGGCTGACCATGGTGTCTGCCCCCAGCACAGTGACCAGCCCGGCGGCGTCGCCGGCAGCGTCGGCGTCGCCGTGAGCGATCCGGCTCGCTCCGGCGGTCGCCGCCAGCGCCGCCACCGCCGCGTCGCACTTGGCCGCCGCCAGGCGCCGGACACAGTCGCCCGGACGCTCGCCTGGCAGGGGCGTCTCATCGAGGTCGACCGGCGCCAATCGCAGCACCAGGCCCAGCCGTTCCAGCAGCTGACGCCGCCGCGGCGACGCCGAGGCCAGCACCAGATCGCAAGAGCGTTTCATTCCGGGAAGGCTTTTACCGCGTTTTTCCTCGGCGTCGCGAAACATCGGCGCGCGCCGGCCGAAAAGGGATCATGCGCGACCTCCGCTTCGACGGCACCGAGCTCTTGACGCTGGTGTTTCTGTTGCTGGTCGCCGTGCTGTTCTTCATCGCGGTCAGCTGCGCCCCGCGCACCGACCTTTACGGCGAGTCGAACCCGCGCGCAACCGATCCGTCGGGCGGTTCGGCGGCTGGCGCGCTGGTCGATCCATCGGCCGGCGCCATCGACTTGCCGCGCAACCTGGCGGCGATCGTCGTGCGTCTGGCGGTCGCCGTTCAGATCGACACCGCGGTCTTTCGCTTGCGCCCTGCCCAGGGAGGCGCCGCCGCCGCGCTCGGCAGCCCCAGCGCCGTGCCCTGCGCGCCTGGCGCCAGCGCCGCGGCCGACCACTGCTACCGGGTACCGGTCGCCGCGCTGCTCGAGCCGTCGCGGGCATACTTGTTCGAGCTGCTGTCGGCCACCGTTGCGCCCGACGGGACCGCGGCCCCGGCGGGAGTCATCGGCGGCTTCGACAGCGGCGACGCCAGCGATGCCGCGGCGCCGCGGGTGCTCGACTTCGCGGTGACCCTGGCTGGCCCTTGCGCGGGCGTGCGCTTCTCCACCGACGAGCCGGTCGTCGCCGCGGTGATCGTTCGCGCCGGCGCCGCGGAGGCGATCACGCCGGCGGGGCTGGGGCTGGCCGCCTTCGACCTGGCCGTTGCGTTTCAGGGCCTGGATCCGGCGGCGCCCGCGGAGATCGTGCTCCAGCTCGTCGATCGGGCCGGCAATGAGGCGGTGTCCAGCGCGGGTACGGTCGAGGTGCCGCCCGCGACGCCGCCCCTGGCGATCACCGAGGTGCTGGCGAACCCGGCCGGAACCGAGCCGGCGCAGGAGTTCGTCGAGCTGCGCAATCTGGGCGACTCCGACCTCTCGCTCGCGGGGCTGCGTCTCGAAGACGCCAGGGGCGCCGACGTGCTGCCTGAGGCGACGCTGGCGCCGGGCGGCTACGCGCTGCTGGTGCCGTCGTCGTTCGATCCGCAGAGCACGCGCGACGTGGCGCCGCGGCCGGGCACCTTGATGGTCCCGATCGACGCGCGGCTGGGCGCCGACGGGTTGTCGAACGCGGGCGAGGTGGTGCGTCTGCGTCTGCCGGGGACGGCGATGGAGCCGATCGTCTCCAGCTACGGCGGCTGGGTCGACGTGTCGGCGGCCAGCGCGGCTGGCAAGAGTGTGCACCGGCTGGTCGACGGCGCCTGTGACCACCCGACAGCCTGGACGCGGCCGCCGCGCGCCGCGACGCCGGGCTGGGGGACGCCGTGAGCCCGGAGCGGGCCGGAATTCCCGGCGCGCGCGGTGTTATGGTAGGAAGACGTCATGTCGGGGCACAACCGGTGGTCCAAGATCAAGCACAAGAAGGAGGCCTCGGACTCCAAGAGGTCCAAGGTCTGGACCAAGGTGATCAAGGAGATCACCATCTCCGCCCGACTCGGCGGCGGCGACATCAGCGGTAACCCGCGCCTGCGCGCCGCGGTCGAGAAGGGACGCGCCGTCAACATGCCGAACGACACCATCGAGCGGTCGATCAAGAAAGGCACCGGCGATCTCGAGGGCGTCACCTACGAGGAGTTCAACTACGAGGTGTTCGGTCCTGGCGGCACGGCGTTGCTGGTCGAGATCATGACCGACAACCGCAATCGCACCGCCAGCGAGATCCGCAATCTGATCTCGCGCGGCAACGGCAACCTGGGCGCGTCCGGATCGGTGCACTGGATGTTCAAGAAGCAGGGGATGATCGTCTTCGAGAAGAGCGCCGTCGACGAGAACGCCCTGACCGATCAGGCGATCGAGCTCGGCGCCGAGGACATCCTCACCCAGGGCGAGGCGTTGATCGTGGTGACCGAGCCCAAGGAGTTCGAGCGCATCCGTGAGGGGCTGAAGAGGACCAAGGTGGCAGGCGGCAAGATGCCGGAGCCGGTGTCGGCCGAGGTCACCATGGTCCCGCAGAATGTGGTGCGCCTGCACGGCAAGGACGCCGAGGGCGCGGTCAAGCTGGTCAACATGCTGGAGGACCACGACGACGTGCAGAACGTCTACTCGAACATGGACGTCGACGAGTCGGTCCTGGAGGGTGCCGGTTAGTCGCGTCGAGCGTGGGTCGGCTCCGCCGGTACGCGCTGCGGCCGGGGCGGGGAGCTGGCGGATCCTGGGCATCGATCCCGGGACGTTACGGATGGGATACGGCGTGGTCGAATGTCGCGGCCGCGCCGGCGCCGACGTGGCCTATGTCGAGTGCGGCGTCATCACCGCCTCGGCGCGCAACTCACGCCCGGCACGCCTGCGCGAGATCGGCTGCGGCCTGCGCGAGCTGCTCGACGAGCTGCGGCCCGACGCCATCGCCATGGAGGAGGCATTCTTTGGCAAGAACGTGCAGTCGACGCTGGCGCTGGGCGAGGCGCGCGGCGTGGCGTTGTTCGTCGCCGCCGAGCAGGGCTTGATCGTGACCGGCTATTCGCCGGCCACGGTCAAGCAGGCCGTGGTGGGCCACGGCCGCGCCACCAAGGATCAGATCGGCTATCTGGTGCGCGCGCTGCTGTCGCTGCGCCGCGTGCCAGCGGCCGACGCAGCCGACGCGCTGGCCATCGCGATCTGCCACGCCCGCAACGGATCGCTGGCGGGGCTACGCCCGCGCAGTGGCGGCGCGGGCGGTACGCTGGTCGGTCCTGCCGCGCGAGGCGTGGCGCGATGATCGCCCACCTGCGCGGCCAGCTCATCGAAAACGACGGCGAGACCATCGTGGTCGACGTCGCCGGCGTCGGGTACCAGGTCTGGATCAGCGGCGCGACGCTGGGTGGCCTGCCGGCGCTGGGCGTGGAGCTACGGCTGCACGTGCATTCGCACTTCATCAAGGACGAGCCGCTGCGTCTTTACGGGTTCACCGACGCCGACGAGCGCCGCCTGTTCCAGACCCTGATCGACGTGCAGGGCGTCGGCCCACGGGTCGCGCTCGCCATCCTGGCCGGGTTGCCGGCGGGAGAGCTGGTGCGGGCGATCGCAGGCGGCGACGTGGCGCGCCTGACACAGATCAAGGGGGTGGGGCGCAAGATCGCCGAGCGGCTCACCGTGGAGCTGCGCGACAAGATCGCGGCGCTGCCGCTCGCGCGCGGGGCCGGCGTGCCGGTTCCGTCGCCGCCGCGCTCGACGACGCCGACCGGACCGCTCGGCGACGTCTATGGCGCGCTGGTGGCGCTCGGCTTTCGCGCCAACGAATTCGAGGCCCTGCTCGGCGACATGGACCCGGCGCGACCGACCGCCGACCTGGTCAAACAGGCGCTGTCGGCGCTGCGGAGGCGATGACTCATGTCGAGGAAGCGGCACGATGACGGTGGCCAGGCCGTCGCCGGCGCGGCCCTGGGTTCCACGGCGCCGGTCGACGGCAAACGGATTATCTCGGGCGACGCGCAAGGCGGCGCGACGCCCGCCGACGAGGACGCGGCGTTACGGCCGCGCACCTTTGCCGAGTTCGTGGGCCAGCGCAAGGTGGCGGAGAACCTGGCGGTCTACGTCAAGGCGGCGCGCCAGCGCGGGGACTCGCTGGACCATGTGCTGCTCTCGGGACCGCCTGGACTGGGCAAGACGACCCTGGCCTATCTGCTGGGGCACGAGATGGGGACCGAGGTACGGGTCACCTCGGGCCCGGCGCTGGAGCGCAAGGGAGACCTGGCCGGGATCCTCACCTCCCTGAGCCGCGGCGACATCCTGTTCATCGACGAGATCCACCGCCTGCAGGCGGTGGTCGAGGAGAGCCTGTACCCCGCGATGGAGGACTTCCGCATCGAGCTGGTCACCGGCGTCGGCGCGGGCGCGCGCGCGATCCCGCTGCCGATCGAGCGCTTCACTCTGGTGGGCGCGACCACCCGCACCGGCCAGCTGACTTCGCCCCTGCTGTCACGCTTCGGCATCGTCGAGCCCTTCGACTTCTATTCGGCCGCCGAGCTGACCACCATCGTGCGCCGATCGGCGCGCCTGCTGGGCATCGCGATCGACGTCGAGGGCGCCGAGGAGATTGGCCGCCGGTCACGCGGCACGCCGCGGGTAGCCAACCGCCTGCTGCGCCGCGTGCGCGACTTCGCCGAGGTACGCGGCGACGGCCGCGTCACCCAGGACGCCGCCGCCTACGCGCTCGGCCGACTCGAGGTCGACGCTCTCGGCCTGGACGCCGGCGACCGCAAGGTCCTGTCGACCATCATCAAGCGCTTCGACGGCGGTCCGGTCGGCATCGAATCGCTCGCCGCTTCACTGGCCGAGGACCGCGACACGCTGGAGTATGTCTACGAGCCTTACCTGATCCAGGAGGGCTTCCTGATCCGCACCCCGCGCGGCCGCCAGGTGACCAAGCGCGCCTACGAGCATCTGGGGATCCCGCTGTCCGCGAGGCCCGCGGGCGGAGGGCAGGGGACCTTGTTCTAGGTACGGCCGTCACCCCTTGGATCGTGGACGTGATCGTGGCCGTGGACGGCCCCGTGATCGTGGCCGTGCACGTGCACGGGAACGCTACCGTGGCCGTGGTCGAAAGGGTCGATCACGCCCACGGGGGCGTTCCCCCGTTCACGTGCACGGCCACGACCACCCGACCACGGGGCCGTCCACGATCTCGGCCACGTCAACGATCACGGCCAGGTTGGGACGACCCCTCCGGGTCACTTCCGATCCCCTCACCCGCGCGCCGCGGTCAGCGACGCCAGGTCCAGCTCCCCGCGGAAGACGCTGACCGCCGGGCCGCGCATGCGGACGCCGACCAGACGGGGTGCGACGGTGATGTGCAGGGTGCCGCCGGGCAAGTGGACGGGGGTCTCGACGCCCGGGTGCAGGCGTTCCTCGACGCAGGCGGCGGCGACCGTCGCGCAGGCGCCGGTGCCACAGGCCAGGGTGATGCCGCAGCCGCGCTCCCAGACCACCAGATCGATCTCGGCGTGGCCGTCGACCTGACGGACGCGCGCGAGCTCGACGTTGGTGCGGCGAGGGAACATCGGGTCGACCTCCAGCGCCGGGCCGTACTCTTCGGCCAGCGCGCGCAGGTTGGCGAACGGGTCGTCGACGAAGATGATCGCGTGCGGGTTCCCCATCGACACCGCCGTCACCTCGAAGGATCGTCCGCGGGCCGAGATCGTCTCGCGCACCACGCGCGCCTCCCCGCCCGGGCTCATCGGGATCTCGCCACGGGTCAACCGCGGGCGTCCCATCTCGACGGCCACGCTACGCACCAGGCCGCCCTCGGCATCGATCGCGCAGTCCAGTCGCCCCGCACCGGTGTCGATGCGCAACAGGGGCCGGCGCAGGGTGGGGTCGCTCTCGTACAGCACCTTGGCGACGCAGCGCAGGCCGTTGCCGCACATCTCGGCCTCGCTGCCGTCGGCGTTGAGCACGCGCATCCGTGCGTCGCCCGAGACCCCGGGCACGATCGCCAGCACGCCGTCAGCGCCCACGCCGAAGTGACGATCGCACACCGCGCGCACCACCGCGGGATCCTGGATCGACCGAGCCGCGCCCGACCCTGCGACCGCGCGCAGGTCGACGACCACGAAGTCGTTGCCAAGGCCCTCGACTTTGGTGAAAGGCAGACCGGTCACGAATCTGATCTTTCTACACGGCCGCGTCGCGCGCCAGCGTTTCGGGGGCTATTGCGCGGGCTGGGGCGCGGTGGGCGCTGGCGCAGGGGCCGCCTCGTCCTTGCTGGCGGCCTTCTTGTCGGGCTTGTCGGGCTTGCCCTCGGAGCTGGCGCCCGCTTCGCCCTCGGCGGCCGGCTTCCTGGCGGCGGCCCTGGCGGGCCTGCCGGTGGCGGCCTTGTCGCCACCGGCCGCGCTCGTGCCTTCGCCCTCGACGGTGACCTTCTTCCTGGCCGGCTTGTCGGCCTTGTCGCCGCTCTTGTTCTTCTCGGTGTTCGCCTCGGTCCTGGCAGCCTTGCCCGCGACCTTTTCGACGCCCTCGGTCGGTGCCGTGACGCCGGCCGCCGGTGCCGGCGTCACCGGGGTCCCGGTTGCGGGCGGCGCGGTCTGCTTGGCGGCGTTCTCACGCGCCTGCTCCAGCTCTTGCTTCAACTTGGCGGCGCGCTCGTCATCGCCCTTCTTCTCGGCCTGTTTCTGCTCCGCCAGGTGCTGCAGTCGCTTCGAGTCTTGCTGGCTCGAATAGTGCGCCAGCCCCAGCGACGTCACCAGGAAGATGGTCGCGGTGATCGAGGTGAGACGGGTGAGGAAATTGCCGGCGCCCGACGAACCAAACACCGTCTGGCTGCCGCCGCCGCCGAAAGCGATGCCCATGCCGCCGCCTTTGCCCGCCTGCAGCAGCACCACCAGGATCAGGAAGAGGCACACCAGAATGTGAAGGATGGTGAGAAACGTGATCATCGCGTCGGTCCTTTAGCCCTTTAAGTCCTGTGCGCCGCCTGAGCGATTTGAATGAACGACGGCGCCGACAGGGACGCTCCACCGACCAGACCACCGTCGACGTCCTCCTGCGCCAGCAGGTCGGCGATGTTGTCGGGTTTGACGCTGCCTCCGTACAGAATGCGCACCGCCGCGGCCACGCCGGTCGCGCGCGCCGCCAGTCGCCCGCGGATGAAGCGATGGACCTCTTGCGCCTGCGCGGGCGTGGCGTTTCTGCCGGTGCCGATTGCCCAGACCGGTTCGTACGCGATCAGGCTGCGCGCCAGGTCGTCGTCGCCGATGTCCTTGATCGCCGCCTCGAGCTGCGCCTGGACGCGACCCAGGGTCTCGCCGGCGTCCCGCTCGGCCAAGGTCTCGCCGACGCAGATGATCGGTGTCAACCCGGCACGTAAGGCAGCACGCGCTTTCAGGTTCACTGCTGCGTCGAGCTCGCCCATCAATTGCCGCCGCTCCGAGTGCCCCAGGATCACGTACTTACATCCGGCGTCGACCAGCTGGGGCGCCGACACCTCGCCGGTATAAGCACCCTTGTCTTCCCAGAAGCAGTTCTGGCCCGCGACTGCGACCGGGCCTCCTTCCAGGCGTCGCACCACCGCCGGGATCGCCAGGTAGCTGGGAGCAACTGCCACGTCGACGTCGCGCCAGGTGGCGACACCGTTACGCACCTGTGATGCGAGCTCGACCGACTCCGCGATGTTTCCGTTGAGTTTCCAGTTGCCGCAGAAGAAGGGCCGGCGGGGATTCTGTTTTGATGACAAGGCGCGCTCGGCTTTCTCTTTTTCGGGTTCTCTTCGCGCTTTCAGGCTTCGAGCGCGGCCAGGCCCGGCAGCTTCTTGCCCTCGAGCAGCTCCAGAGAGGCGCCGCCGCCGGTCGAGATATGGGTGATCTTTTCAGCAACGCCGGTCTTGTGGAGTGCCGCCACCGAGTCGCCGCCACCGACGACCGACAACGCCTTGGTGCCCGCGATCGCCTGGGCGACCGCCAGCGTGCCCGCCGCGAAGGGCTCTGATTCGAAGACGCCCATGGGGCCATTCCAGAAGATGGTCCTGGCGCGCGAGATCGCGTCGGCGAACCCGCGCGCGGTCTCGGGACCGATGTCCAGCGCCGCCAGATCCTCCGGCACTTCCATCGCATTCACCACGCGGCCCGACTCCGACTTGATGCCGGCCGCCGCCACCACATCGCGCGGCAGCAGCACGTCGACCGACGCCTGCTCGGCCTTCTTGAGGAAGGCACGCGCCAGCGCGAGCTTGTCCTCTTCGACCAGCGAGCGTCCCAGGCGGCCACCCTTGGCCTTGAGGAAGGTGTTGGCCATCGCGCCGCCGATGAGCAGCTGGTTCACGCGGCCCAGCAGGTTCTCGAGCA
This sequence comes from Polyangia bacterium, assembly GCA_035696125.1. GTDB lineage: Bacteria > Myxococcota_A > Polyangia > Fen-1088 > Fen-1088 > DASRQZ01. Next base: position 3,222 of record DASRQZ010000210.1, on the reverse strand, counting down.
CGCCGATCTTGTCCGAGACCTTGGCGCCGCCGATGATCGCGATGAAGGGGCGATCCACGTCGCCCAGCAGCTTGCCCAGGAACTTCACCTCGCGTTCCATCAGCAAGCCCATGCCTTTCTCGGCGACGAACTTGGTGATGCCCACCGTCGAGGCGTGCGCGCGGTGCGCGGTGCCGAACGCGTCGTTGACGTAGACGTCGGCGTAGCTGGCCAGACCGCGCGAGAAGGTCTCGTCGTTGGCCTCTTCGGCGGGCGTGAAGCGCAGGTTCTCGAGCAGCGCGACACCGCCGTCGCGCAGATCGGAGACCACCTTGCGCGCGCCGTCGCCGACCGGTTCGTCCGTGAGCGCGACGTCGATGCCCAGCATCTCGGCCAGTCGCGCCGCCACCGGCATGAGCGAATACTTGGGGTCGGGCTTGCCCTTGGGGCGGCCGAGGTGCGAGGCCAGCACCAGCCGCGCGCCGCGCTCCAGCGCGTACTTGATCGTGGGCAGGCTCTCGCGAATGCGGGTGTCGTCTGCGACGCCACCGGCGGGCGTCAAGGGAACGTTGAAATCCACCCGGACGAAGAGACGGCGCCCGCCGATGGCGAGCTCGGTAATCGGTTTGATCGGCATGTCGTGCGCTCCGCTTCCGTCCAGGACGAGGACAAAAAAAAGCGCGCCCTGTCCGGGGCGCGCAGAGGATGCTCGAAGAGAAAACTAAAAGCTAGAAAAATCTCCGGCCGGAAATCACGCGAAATCCTGCCGGTTTCCGTGGTGTTTCAGCTCGATCAATCCAGCGGATTTTCGTCCTTGATATCGGAGGTCACCTGGCTGATCAGCTCGGTGGCGAGCGCGACGATCTGCTTCGGCTCGTAACCATTTTGGCGCAGCTCTTTGTAAATCGATTTGGACAAGATGCGGAGCGCCTTCTCTCGGTTGGGGCTCGGCGAGGTGGCGGGGGCGACCGCTGACGCGGTCTTGGTTTGCGTAAGTGCTTGAGGCATTCAACCCTCCTCCCAGAAGGTCGCGCGGACATTTAGCATGCGCTGTGCCAGTCGCTGTGTTCAGGTAACCCATTGAATTTGCTTGAGCCGTTCGGTTGGGCCGAGTTGTATGCGCGAAGTCACGTACGCACCTTGAGCCGCGGAGACGAGTCGAAACGGTAGCAGGGCCGTTGCTTTGCCGTTGAAAAGCCGGCCCTCCGTGCGGAGATCTCACGATCTTTTCCCGGATTGGTGGCGGTGCGAAGCTCGCTTTGCACCCACCCGCCGCGAACGGCTCCGGCGCACAAAGCGCAGGGCCCCGGCTCATGCATCGTGTAATATCTGGCCAGAATCAGAACGCATTGGGGGACGATCGTGAATCACTCGATCGAAGTGGCGCATTTGGTCAATGGCGAGGTGTTATCGGTGCGCCGGTTGTCGCGCCGGCGCGAGGTGCGAGAGACCGCCGTGGCCCTCGGCGTGGTCGCCGCGGCATTCGTCGCCGCCACCGGCCTGGTCGCTGCCATTCTGGCCGGGTCCCACCGTGTGGTCTACGGCCCCCTGTACGGAGGGGTCTGGCTGGCCGCCGCGGCGTTGATGGCGGGCGCGCTGGGCCGGCGGGCCTTCGAACGGGCCCGGCGCTACCGGATCGGCGTCTCGATCGACGATGACGCGTTCGCGGGCACCGAGGTCGATCTGGTGCGCCGGGTCGGAAGCGGCTACGAGCTCACGGTCGTCCCTGGAATGACCGGCAACATCGCCACCGGGCGCGCCCCCATCGCCATCGAGACGTTGGTGGCTGGCAAGACCGAGCGCATTCCGCTCGCCGGCGACGTGCGCGCCGAGGTGTCCCTGGCCAGCACCACCTTCGTGGTGCGCGCCGCCGAGGTCGAGGGCCGCGGAGAGCCGATCTCCGCGGCGCTGGTCAAGCGCTTCGCGCGGCCGACGTTGACGGTGGTGCAGCTCATGGCTGTGGCCAGCGTCCTTTACGCGGTGCCGGTGGGCGCGGCCATCGCCGAGGCCGACATGCGCTCGTCGATTCCACCCCACGCCAGCCCGTGGGAGACCGAAAAGGCGCTGCGCGCGCAGGCGCAGAACCAGGCGCGCACGCTGCATCGCTGCTTCGATGTCATGCCGCTCGAGTGCCAGCGGCCGGGCTACGTGGGCATCGGGTTGTCGCTGGCACGTGACGGGGAGATCCGGTCCAACTGGATCGCGCGCTCCACCTACGGCAAGGACTGCCCGGTCGAGCAGTGCATGGCCGAGGTGGCGGCGGGGTGGTTCTTTGAGCCCTTGCCCGAGTCGATGCAGATCGTGCTGCCGGTCCAGGTCCTGCGTACCGACAAGCCGCTGCTCCGCTCCGAGCTCGCCGCGGCTCCGCGTTGACCGACGACGAGAAACGGTCCCTCGACCTGCTGGAGGCCAATCACTCGTTCCCGGGCGAGTTCCCGCTGACGGTGATTGCGCTCAACAGCGAGGAGGTTACCCTGGCGCTGGTTCGGTCGGTCGAGGAGGGGCTGCCGGCGCCCCTGCCGCCCGACGCGCGCGAGACCCGGCTGTCGTCGGGGGGCAAGTACATGAGCCACCGCCTGCGCGTACCGTGCGCTGCCGCCGCCGACGTCATTCGCCTCTACGCGCGGGTTCGCGCCGTCAGCGGCGTGGTGACGGTGCTGTGAAGGTTGGCCGCATCCTCGCTGATCACGGCTCCGCTCTCTCCGTCGTGGGGCGGGGGGTTGGGGGAGGTGGGTCTTGTGCCCGCGGGTCGGCGCCCTTACGCCGCCGGGCGGGCGGCGAACTCTCGATGACTGCTTTTGGTGTCTCCGGGCTCTTCCCACTCCTTGACCCTGAACGCCGGCGGCACGGGGGCGCCTGCGACGGCGGGCTGGCAACCTGCCTGCGGACAGGCAGGTGCGCCCGCTTAGCCCCCTCGGGCACAACACCCACCTCCCCCAACCCCCCTCAACCCCACCACCACGTTCACTGCGCCTGAACGCCGCAGAGGTCGGATCAGATCGGATCAGATCGGATCAGATCAGATCGGATCAGATCGGATCAGATCGGATCGGATCGGATCGGATCGGATCGGATCGGATCGGATCGGATCGGATCGGATCAGATCAGATCAGATCAGATCAGATCAGATCAGATCAGATCAGATCAGATCAGATCAGATCAGATCAGATCAGACTTGTTCGCGTTGGATGCCCGTCCGGTCCGGTCCGGTCCGGTCCGGTCGTATCCGTTCGGCGAACACCG
>DASRQZ010000209.1:0-17329 GCA_035696125.1 Polyangia bacterium | reverse complement strand
TGATCGCGTTGCAGTAATTGAGCAACTCGACACCCATGAACAGGCGCCCCACCAGCTCGGCGGCCGAGGCATTGCGGGTTCGTTCGGGCCAGTGCGGCTTGCCATCCTCGATCCACTTCTCGAGGTCGACTTTGACTTTCTTGAAGTCGACGACGCGCACCAACTCGGCGCCCAGCTCGATCTTGGTCTTGGTCACGATCAGCCCCGACAGGAGGTCCTGGCCGACCTTGACCTCGATGTGGGCGAAGAACTTGACCAAGGTGCGCTCGATCCGCTTGTTCGCCTGCTTGGTTTTCCCGTAAACCGCCAGCGCCGGCGCCGTCTCGATGAAGCCAATGACGGCGGCGGTCGCGGCCTTGCGCATGATGGGAAAGCGCTCCTTGTACAGCTCCTCGAGCTCCGAGTGCTCTTCGGGAGGCGCGAACAGGTAGCTCAGCACGCCCCGGTCCATGTCCTTGATCAGCTGCGCGATCAGCTTGCGCCCGATCGGAACCTCGCTCAGCCGGTCGATCGAGCAGAAGGTAGCGTCCAGCCAGCAATGCCCGACCTCGTTGGCCGCTTCCTTCATGCCCAGGTACCAGCTGTGCGCGTCCAGCCAGATGCGGCTGTTGAGCAGGCGCACCAGCTGATCGGCGCGGTAGTGCCGCTGTCCGTCCAGGCGGCGCAGCTTGGAGTCGTGCTCGTCCATCCAGTTCAGCATCGACCGTCCGGCACCGGCCAGGTGCTCGCCCAGCCCCAAGGGATCGTGGTGCCCACCATCCGGCGCGAACAGGCTGTCCTTGATCATCTTCGCCAGCTGGTACTTGCGCGCGCGCAGCTCGACCGCCGCCTTGTCGGGGTTCTCTTCGAAAGGCACGCTGTAAGCGATCGCGGCGTTCAACGCCTTCTGGTAGGCCACGTTGAGCTGCTCGCCCAGCGTCAGCGGATCGATGATCGGCAGGAAGGCGTTATGGGTGTCGTCGAGCTTGAAGTAGAAGTCGTCGGCCAGGTTGACCCGCTCGTAGACCGGGTGCAGGCGATCCTCCATGTCCAGGATCGCGGCCCTGGACGCGCGGCCGCGCATGGCGACGAAGGCGTGTCGCAGCCGTTTGCCCTGGCGCACCAGCGGCAGCGCCGCGGACGGCACGGGTGTCCCCTTGGGGGCGGCCTTGGGCTCCAGCTTGCGTCGGGTGACACCGGGAACCGCGCTCAGCTGCCCGTCGGGGTCGGCGTGGTACTCGGCCACCAGGAATGGTTTCTGATCGCTGTCCCGCTCACCCAGCTCGAAGGCGTAGACGTAGCGATCGGCGATGCGCTTCAGCGCGGTCGGTAGGCTGGGCGTGAAGATGTTCGCCCCGTCCTCTCGATCCACCACCACCGTCTGGATCTCGACGAACTGAAACGGCCTGCTGATGACCACGTTCCCGAGATCGCCGTCGCCCATGGTCCCTCGCGCGCTTTCAGTTGAGTCGGATCGAGCCGCCCTTGATGCGATTGACCCGGCGCGCGTGGCTGGTGACGTCGCGGCCCTTGAGCGTGACCTTGCCGTCCGCCTCCAGGTCGAGCCGCGCGTCGCGCGAGCTGAGCTGCACCGACTCCGCCTCGATCTTGACCTGGCGGGCGCGGATCACCACGTCGGCGCGCACCTCGGCGTGCGCGGCGTCGGGGAAGATGCCCCACAGCACGTGGCGACCCGACGGCCGCGCCAGCACGAACGCCGCCGCGACCGCCGCGCGCGCGCAGGCCTCTTTCAACCAGGCCGCGTCGATGTGGGCCGGGCACAGGGCCTCGATGGCCTCGCCGCCAGCCAGCACGGCGCGCACCATCCCGCCCGCCTCGATCCCGATCACCCGGCCCTCGATGACGCCGTCCGCGGCGGTGACCTCTCCGGCCGTCGCGGTCGCGGTCGCGGTCGCCCCCGCGCGCCGCGCCGCCAGCGATCGCAGCTGCCCTGCTTTTCTCGGCGCAAGCGGCGGCGCCAGTCTCTTGGCTGTCTTGCTCATCTCGTCCCTCGCGCTATCTCCAACCGCGTCCCCTCGATGACGGCCTGCATCTCGTCGGGTAACCCGCTCCGCCAATCTCGCACGCGGTCCGCCTCCGGCTCAAGCGCGAAAAGCACCAGATGGGGGCCCCAGACGTCGTCGGCGTCGCGCAATCGCTGCTCGGCAAAGCTCCACGCCTGTCGCAAGGCGGCAGTGACGTCCCAGCCCAGCGTGTCCAGCGTCGCCAGCACCCGCTCCTCGGTGCGCGCCGCCGCCTCCGCTTCTTGCTGCTGGCGCTGGAAGGCCAGCAAAGCGCCGAGACCGTTCAGCTCTTCCAGCGCGAACCAGTACCAGTCGCGTTCGGCCGCGGCGGCCGCCGCCTCCGGAAACGGATGCACCACCAGAGGCGGCAACTCCACCGGAGGCGCGGGCGGAGCGGCTGGCCGCCCGAGGCGGACCGATTCCCCCGGCGCGGGTGGCGGGACCGCGGGCACGGGCGGGCGCGCGATGAACCGCGGCGGCTCGGCGCGCACGGGGGCGTGCACCACCGCCAGCACCGGCGCGGCCGGCGAGGGCGGAGCGCGGGGCGCGGGCGCGGCCGGCGACGGCGCGGGCGGAATCGGCGCGCCGGCGCCGCTCGCTGCCCCGTCGACCGCGGCGGCCAGGCGTTTGAGCTCCGCGCCCAGCGACGCATCGGGGTCCAGCGATGGGTCGGCGGCCAGCATCGCAAAGCAGCGATCCAGCCGGGAATTGATCCTGGCGATCTCGTCGTGGTTCGGCGCGCCGTCGCCGAAGGCGCGAATGGCATGACGGCCGACCGAGAAGACCAGCGTCGCGATCTCCTTGGGCAGGCCACGACGGCGCGCCAGCGCGCCGAGCGCCTCATCGACGGGTTGCGGTATCGCCAGCAGGCTCACGGCTCGACCGCGACCGTACCATGAAGGATACCCTCACCAGCGCCGGAGGCGTGTTAGTAGCTCAGAGCCAGGCTGATGCGCATGAACGGCGCGCGCGGCGCCAGGGTGCCCAGCGACGTCGCGCCGGCCTTGCTGGCGTCGCGCGCCGACAGCCGGGGCGACAGGGTGAGGTCGTGGGACGGCGACCAGCCGTAGCCGCCCTCCGCTAACAACCAGAAACCGGCGCGCGCGCCCGCGGGATTGAGCCGTCCACCCGCGGTCAGGCTGGCGTCGACCGACGGTGTCCAGAAGGAGGTGGCCAGGGTCGACGGCGCCGACGGGTCGTGCAGCGACGCCACCACGCGCTGGGCGCCAGGCGCGAGGCGCCCGCCGACGAAAAGGCCCGGCGCCAGCAGGTAACGGGGCTCGAGCACGACGGCGATTCGTTGCAGATCCAGATCGGCGTCGATGCCGCGCGTGGTCGCGTCGCTGTGCCCGAGATCCAGCGACAGCCCCAGCGCCAGGGCCAGCGGGCGCGCCCCGACGTCCAGGCCGCGCGTCACCACAAGCGAGCCTTGCGCCAGCGTATCGTTGTCGGAGAAGGGATCGAATCCCGCGCCGCCGATCCACGACGTGCGCATCCCCAGCGCCGCCTGCCAGCGATCGCCGGCAGAGCTCGCGCGCCGCTGTGGGGATCCGAACAGCACCGTATTCAACGCCGGGGCATCTTCCCCGCGCGCCCTGCCCGTCGCCAGGGAGAACGACGACACCAGCGCAACCAGCACCGGCAGCCAGGCCCGCAGCTTCGATCCCCGCGCCGGCAAGCGCCCGCTCGCATCAGTTTGCATAGGGTCCCTCCACCAGCAATCCGCCGTAGATCTTGCGGCCGGTATCGTCTGGCGCGTCGACGTCATACACGGTGGCGCCGATCGCACCCACCTGGTGCAGCGCGATCAAGCTGCGGCCGTCGCCGGTGTCCTGTCCGACCTCGAACACGGCGTCGATCGAGCTGTCGGCGCGCAGCGAGCGCACCTGCTTGCTGCCGACGTCGGTCACCGCCAGGTCGGTCGCGCCCGGACGAAAGGCCCAGACCCGCGCGCCGGTCGGCGACACCGTGAGACGCACCTGCTTCAGCGCCGTCGAGGTGACGAGCGGCGCCGCGGTCCGCGCGGCCAGGTCCAGCACGTAGAACGCCTGCGTGCCGGCCAGGATCTTGACCGCCGCGCCGGCCAGCGGCACCGCCAGCACGTCGGTGACGGGGTCGGCGATCGCGACCGTCTCGATGCTGCGGAAGGGACGGCCGGCGGCCTGGCCCAGCTCCCAGAAGGCGACCCCGCCGGCGCTGGCGGCGGCGCTGCCCTGCCACAGCAGCGCGACGTCGGGGCCGCCGGGCGCGCCCGCGCCGTCGGTCACCAGGGACAGGCGCTGGTAGGCCGCCGGCAGGGCGAAAAGCGTCGTCGCCGTGGTCACCGGATCGATCAGCACCGCCTGGCTGGTCGCCGGCACCAGCGCCGCCAGGCGCATCCCGCCGTCGGTGCGCACGAACGCGATGTCGCTGGGCACGCCGCCCGCGTCGGCCACGTTGACCGACGGCAGGAAGCCCGCGCCGCCGTCCGACGAGGCCACCAGCTGCAGCATCATCAGATTGCGGTCGCCCTGAAAGCGAATTCCGATGCGGGTGTCGCCGCTGTCGTCGGGATCGCCGTCGTCGAAGACGATGTCGGCCGGTGGAGGTGGATTGACGGCAGTCGGGCCGGCCAGGCGCACAGTGATCTCGGCCAGCTCTCCCGCCCCACCCGGCGCCAGCGGCAGCAACGCCAGCTGCTGCGGCGCCTGCACGATCAGCAACGGCGCCGGTCCCCCGGGCAGCGCCAGCGCGCGGGTGATGACGATGCGTTCCGGGCGGCCGCCGAAGCTGTGGATGGTGTGGTGGCGTGCCGTCCCCGCGGCGAGGTCGACGATGACCAGCTCGTTGGGGTTGGTGACCAGCGCCGAGCCGTCCTTGCCGGCGGCGTAGATCACCGCCCAGCTACCCGACGGGTCGATCGCCAGCCCATCCAGCGGATCGGTGAGGCCGAGCTTGATCTCCACCGGAAGCGCGGGCCCGTCGTCGAACGCGGTCAAGAGTGGCTCCTCGTCGGGGATCGGATCGCCGAGCGCGGCGCGATGGCCGGCGCTGAGCAGGTACAGCTTGTCGCCGCGGGGCGAGGACGCGGCCGCGACCACGTTGCGGCGGGTGGGCGTGCGGCGCGGCGCCAGCGCTCCGTGGGGTGCCGCGGCCAGCGCGACGATCCGCTGCGCGGGCAGGTCGAGCAAAGCCACCGAGTGCGCAAGACCGATGGCTTGCGGCTGGCCAGCCGGCGCCGACCAGCCGCCGGCGCGATCGCCGCACCCGCCCGCGGCGCCGGCGGCCGCCGCGATCGCGGCCGCGGCCAGAATGGCGCGCGCGACGCGCCCGAGGATCGCCGTGATGAGGGGACGGCGGCGGGACATTGCGCTCATGGGCGGCTCCAATCGACGACCCGCGCACCGAGCTCGTAGCCGGTCAGCGTGCGGGCCTCGCCGCTGTCCAGGGTGAAGAAGGTGATGCGGCCCTCGGGGTGCTGCTGCGCCACGTAGCCGCGCCGGGCGGCGGCCGCGACGCCGGCGGCGATCGGCGGGCTGGCCAGCGGATAGCGCCGCACCTCCAGGGTCGGAAACAACGCCAGGTAGACCGCGAACACCGCCGCGCGATCGTCGCGCACGGTGAGCAGCACGCGATCGCCGGCGGGTGAAAAGGCCAGCGCGCGCAGGGGCGCGTCGGTGGCCTGGATGAACGCCGGCTGCGTGCCGTCGAGCGACAGCAGGCTGAACGCGCCCACCTCCGGCGTCGCGCCCGGCGCCGCGCCGTCCCCGGGCGCGGCGCCACCGTCGCGGCCGCCGTCGGGCGCCAGGCCGGCGTCGCCCGCCGCGCCGCCCGCCCCGCTGGCGTCCGCGGGATGCAGCACCACCGCCCCGCGCCCGTCCGGCGACGGCACGACCGCGAGCACCGGCGCGTGAACCCGCAGGGTGCGCCAGGTCGGCGTCGCGCCCAGGCTCAGGACCGTGAGGCGCTGCGCGGCGACGGCGTTGGAGTACAGCACCGCGGTGGCGCCGTCCGCGGTCAGCACCGCCTGGCCGATGGTCTCGCCCGCGATGGTGAGGTGGGTGATGGCGCCCGACACCGGCGCCGGGGCGTCCAGCGGGATGAGCGCCACCTCGCCGGTCGCGCGCACCACCGCCAGCGCGCGCGTACCGTCGGCTGTCAGGTCCAGATCCGTCACCGGACCGCTCAGGCGCAGGGCGGTGATCGCGCCGGTGCCGAGCTCGACCAGCGAGACCGTGTCGCTGCCCTCGCGGCGCACCACCGCCCAGCGACCGTCGGCGGTGATCGAGACGTCGCGCGTGTCGACGCTGGCCGTGGCATCATCGCCGAGCGCCACGTTGCCGGTGACGCGCGGGCCGGAGGCGCCGTCGAGCGCGATGATCGACACGCCGTCCTCGGTGACGGCGAAGGCGCGTTGCTCGTCGGCTGCAAAGGTGATCGACACCGGGCGGAAACCGACCGCGACGGTCACGTGTGACGCCAGCGCGCCTCCGCCCGCGTCCGCCGCTGCCGCGGGGGCGCCGAGGTCGATCACGGTGATGCTCTGGAATCCGTCGGTTGGCCGGGCGTTGGCCTGGCCGCGGCCGTCGATCCAGGCGATGACAAAGCGTCCCAGCGGCGAGACCGCGACCCGGTTCGCGCCCGGGACCACGCCGGTGATGGTGCGGCTGGCCGGTGGGCCGCCCGCGCCGTCTGCCCGTAGCACGGTGGCGTCGTGCGAGAGCTGGTTGAGGACGATCACCTGATCGCCGCCCGCCGCGTCGGGAACGGCGGCGATCGTCGTCGGCGCGTCGCCCGCCTCCACGGTCTTGACCGCCAGGGTGGCGGCGTCGACGTAAGCCACGTGCCCGCTGCTCGGGTTGGCGATCCAGACGAACCGCCCGGTCGCCACCGGCGCCTGGTAGGCGCCGTCGATCTCGCGCTCCGGCTCGGACACCGCGCCGCCGGCGCCCGTGCGCTCTCCGCCCACGCCACCCAGCCCGAGGCCAACCCCGCTGCCACCCGCGTCCGTGCCAGGTGCCGGCGCGGCGGAGCTGTTTGCGCCCACCCCGGCGCACCCACTCGCGCGCGCCAACGCGAGCGCGAGCAGGAGCGCCACCAACCCACCCCGCAGCTGGCGCCAGCCCCCCCACGCCGACCGACCTCTCCGAATGCGCATCGCGCGCACTCTTTCGCAAGAGCGGTGCCAAGCGCGAAAAACAGGGAGACCCCGCGGTTGATGCGGGCGCGGCCGCGCGCCGCCAGAACCGCCAGGAACGGAACCGGACACCGGTGTCGCGATCCGGTCGCGCACCCGTCGCCTCCTTACCGAGTCCTTGCGAGGGCCAGCGCTCGCGGCCCCGGCGGCCCGGGCCAAAGGACCCGAGGCGACGAGGATCAGCGGGGATCGCGATCTCGTGCCAGAATCTCCGCGTTTCAAGGGGCGGAGATCGCGCAAACAGATCCACTCATCGCCGCGTTCGGAAGGCGCGCGCCCCTTGACCCATTTTCCGCCCCCGAGGTGACTGCGTATCACATGACAGCGGCTCGGTGTGCGTCTTGCGCTTGTCTGGTTTTCCTGCTGGCCTGCGGCTCCAGGAAGAGCGCCTCGGGCGACGCCGGCGCCGATGCGCCGGGCGTGGGCGGCAGCGGGACCGGCACCGCAGGCGGCGCCGGCAACCTCGGCGGTGCCGGCGCGGGCGCGGGCGGTACCCTCGGCAGCGGCGGCGCGGCCGGTAGCGCGGGCACCGGTGGCAGCGGCACGGGCGGATCGCTGGCCGAGGTTCAGCTGGTGAACCCGACCGAGATCCAGATGCTCTCGGGCCACGGCAACGACGACGCCGTGCCCTGGGACTTCTACTGCTCGAGCACGCTGGCCAACAATCGCAACTGCACCAGCGCGCCGGGCAGCGGCAACTGGTCGACCATCCCGGTGCCGTCGAACTGGGAGCTGCAAGGGTTTGGCACCTACTACTACGGCACCGACGCCACCTTCACGCGCGGCCCGGCCGAGACCGGGTTCTACCGGCGCAACTTCGACCTGCCCGCGGGCTGGAACGGCAAGCGGATCTCGATCGTGTTCGAGGGATCGATGACCGACACCGACGTGAAGATCAACGGCATGAGCGCCGGTCCGACCCACCAGGGCGCGTTCTACCGTTTTCGCTACGACGTGACGGGGCTGCTGCATGCCACCGGCGCGAATCTGCTCGAGGTCACGGTCGCCGACGAGTCGAGCAACGTCTCGGTCAGCAACGCCGAGCGCAGCGCCGACTACTGGGTGTTCGGAGGCATCTTCCGCCCGGTCTATCTCGAAGCGACGCCGCCGCAGTCGATCGAACAGGTGGGCGTCGACGCGCGCGCCGACGGCACGCTGTCGGTCAGCGTCGCGCTGCACGGCCTGACCGCGGCGGGACAAGTCACGGCGCGCGTGCTCGACGCCCAGGCCCAGCCGGTGGGCGCGACGCTGTCGGTGCCCGTGGCCGCCGGGCAAGTCAGCGCGACGCTCACCGGCGCGGTGCCCGGCGCCCGCACCTGGAGCGCGGAGACCCCCGACCTTTATCGCCTGGTGGTCTCCCTGGAGCAAGGCGCCCAGCCGGTGCACCAGGTGGCCGAGACCATCGGCTTTCGCACCATCGAGGTGCGCGCCGGCAACGGCGTCTACGTCAATGGCAAGAAGGTTCTGCTGCGCGGGGTCAACCGGCATTCGTTCTGGCCGTCGAGCGGACGCGCGCTCAATCAGTCACTGTCACGCGACGACGTCGCGCTCATCAAGTCGATGAACGGCAACGCCGTGCGCAGCTCGCACTATCCGCCCGACAAGCACTTTCTGGACGCCGCCGACCGGCAGGGGCTGTACGTGCTCGACGAGCTGGCCGGCTGGCAGCATCTCTACGACACCGCGGCCGGCACCCCGCTGGTGCGCGAGATGGTGGCCTTCGACGCCAACCATCCCAGCATCATCTTCTGGGACAACGGCAATGAAGGGGGCTGGAACACCGCCCTCGATCCGCTCTTCGGCCAGCTGGACCCGCAACGACGGGCGGTGCTGCACCCGCAGCAGCTGCTGAGCGGGATCCAGGCCACTCACTATCCGGCCTACGCGGCGCTGCAGACCGGCCTGGCCGGCGCCAACATCTTCATGCCCACCGAGTTCCTGCACGGTCTTTACGACGGGGGTGGTGGCGCCGCGCTCGACGACTACTGGAACCTGATGCGGGCGGCGCCGCGCGCGGCGGGTGGCTTCCTGTGGGCTCTGATCGACGAGGGCGTGGTGCGCACCGATCAGACCGCGCGCCCGATCGACACCAGGGGCAATCAGGCGCCCGACGGCGTGACCGGTCCTTACCGCGAAAAAGAAGGCAGCTTCTACACCGTGCGCGAGATCTGGTCGCCCGTGCAGGTCAGACTGGGTGCGTTGCCGGACTCGTTCACCGTCGAGAACCGCCATGACTTCACCGACGCCAGCGCGGTGCTGTTTCGCTGGCAGCTGGTCGACTTTGCCTTTACCGATCCGGCGGCCGGCCACAGCGTGGTCGCGCAGGGCACGGCGCGCACCGGATCGATCGCGCCTGGCGCCAGCGGCGCGCTGTCGCTGGCCGGAGTGCCCACCACCTGGGCGCAGCATCAGGCGCTGCTGCTGTCGGCCGAGGACGCGAGCGGACAGACCATCGGCCAGTGGTCCTGGATGATCGCCTCGGCGAGCGGCCTGCGCGCCAAGCTGGTCGCGACCACCGGCGCGGCGACGGCCACCTGCCCGCCGGTCGGCGGCGGCGGCACCCTGACCTCGACGGCCGCCGGGGTCTCGTACACCTTCAACAGCGCCACCGGGTTGCTGGCCGGCGTCGCGCGCGGCGCCAGCACCCTGGCGCTGCAGAACGGGCCCACGATGACCAGCGGCAGCGGCAGCGCACGCGCGACCGCCAATGGCGCGCTGCAATCCTTCACCGTGGCGGCGCAGGGTCGCGATTGCGTTCTGACCGCGACCTACGCCGGTGCGCTGTCGCAGGTGGTCTGGCAGGTGATGAGCAGCGGCTGGCTGCGGCTGTCGTATCGCTATGCGCTGACCGGCGCCCACGATCTCTTCGGGGTCAGCTTCGACTACCCGGAGGCGCGGGTACGCAGCGCGCAGTGGCTGGGCAAGGGACCGTATCGGGTCTGGAAGAACCGCATGAAGGGAACCACCCACGACGTGTGGACGCGCGACTACAACGACAGCGTCACCGGCGGTGGCAACGTCACCGGAGGCTACCCGGAGTGGAAGGGCTACTTCGCGGGCGTCGACTGGGCGCGCCTGACCACCACCGAAGGAGTGGTTCACTTCGTCTTCGACTCCGACGACACCTTCCTGCGGCTCTTCAGCGCGCGCGACGGCACGGCGCCGATGACCACCCAGATGGTCTTCCCGCCTTCGATCGGCGCGGGCGGCGCGGCCGGGATCTCGTTCCTGCAAGCCATACCCGCGATCGGCACCAAGTTCGACGCGGCCGCGGCGCTGGGGCCGCAGAGCCAGCCGACCCCGGCGCCCGCCGCCCCCATCGAGCGGACCGTGTACATCTACTACGGTGACCTCGCGAGCATCCCGCCCGCGCCGCCATAGCCGTCAGCCGTCAGCCACTTCGGTCGCCCACAGTGGTTATGCTTGCGCCATGGTGATCGTCCCCGAACCGACCGAGCTGGCCCTGCGCTACTACCGGACCGGCAACATCATCTGGATCGTCGAGCAGGTGCTGGGCGTCGCGCTGCCCCTGGCGCTGCTCTTCTCCGGCCTATCGGCGCGGATCCGCACCTTCGCCGCCGGTCTCGCGGGCGGGCGCTTCTATCCCACGCTGGTGATCTACCTGGCTCTGCTGTCCCTGCTGCTGTTGGTGGTCCAGCTGCCGCTGTCGTACTACGTCGGCTATGCGCGGGAGCACGCCTACGGCCTGTCGTCCCAGCAGTTTTCCAAGTGGGCCAGCGATCAGGTCAAGGGCTTCGGCGTCAGCCTGGTCGTCGGCGCGCTGGTCCTGTGGGTACCTTACCTGTTGCTGGAGCACAGCCCCGCGCGCTGGTGGCTCTGGTCGGGCGCGCTGTCGTTGCCGTTCTTCGTGCTGGTGTTGCTGATCGCGCCCACCTTCATCGCGCCGCTGTTCAACAAGTTCGGCCCCATGAAGGACCACGCGCTGGAGGCCGAGGTGCTGGCGACGGCGGCGCGCGCAGGCGTCGAGGGCGCGCGGGTGTTCGAGGTCGAAAAGAGCGTCGACACCGAGAAGGTCAACGCCTACGTGACCGGCATCGGCAAGACCAAGCGCATCGTCTTGTGGGACACCTTGCTGGCGCGCCTGTCGCCGCCCCAGATCCGCTTCGTGGTCGGACACGAGCTCGGGCACTACGTGCTCGGTCACGTCGTGACCAACATCCTGATCTCGTCGGCGCTGACGGTGGCCGGCCTCTACGGCGCCAGCCGCACCGGGGCGTTCCTGCTCGAGCACTACGGCGCGCGCTTCGGATTCAACCAGCTCGGGGACGTCGCTTCCATGCCGCTGCTGGCGTTCTTGCTCTCGATGTTCTCCTTCGTCATTTCTCCGGCGGCGCTGGCGCTGTCGCGCTACCACGAGCACGAGGCCGATCGCTTCGCCATCGAGCTGACCCACGACAACCAGGCGGGCGCGTCCGCCTTCGTCGTCCTGCAAAAGCAGAACCTGGCCGTGCCGCGACCGGGCTCGCTGTACAAGCTCTTCCGCGCCAGCCACCCGCCCATCGGCGAGCGGGTCGATTTCATCAATTCGTACCTCCCGTGGCAGAGCGGCGCGCCCGAACGCTACGCGCGCCATTTCCGCCAGCCCGCGCGGAAGTAGCGCCCCGGACGCGCGCGTCTCTCCACGCCGACTCGCCGCTAGTTGAGAGCGGGCCCCGGCGCCGCACGAGCACTGGCAGCCGCACGGTCTGCGCCAGCAGGGCTGGGAGCACCGGGCGAATTGGCAGAGTCGGCAGGAACCGGTGACTCGGGAGCAGCAGCGGAGGCCGGAGCTCGCGGAGGCGGCGCCGGCGGTGGGCGCACGGCGACCGGTGGGGCCGCGGGCGCGGGCACCAGGTGCTCGACCGGGCCCTCGGCGGCGCGGATGACCGCCCACTGCAAGCCGAGCGTGTCCGACTCCTGCAGCTCACACAGCGGGAGCACGCGCTGGCGATCGCCCCCGTAGTGAAGGTGAATCGGGTGCGTCGGCGCGACCCTGATCCAGCCGTCGTAGGTCCTGGCTTTCTCGACGCGGTCGGCGTGATCGGCGGCGACGGCCAGCGCCGCCACCAGGCCGACCACCGCCACCACGCCCACCGCCACCGCGGCCGCGCTGCCACCGCCGCCGCCGCTGCGCCCGCTGCTGTGGAACCCGCCGCGGTGGCCGGTGAAGACCGGATGGCTCGGGGGCGCGCGGGTCGCGGTGACCACCGGACTGCCGCGCCAGCCACCACCGACCCGCGGTGGCGTCCCGCGCAGGACAGGGGCCGCGGGAGCGCCGCGCCAGCCACCACCGGTCACCACGACCGTCGGCGCGACCGGCGGTGGGCGCACGGGCGCGGGCCTGACGACGTACACCGGCGCTGGATGCACCCGCACCACCGGCCCCTGCACCACCACCGGAGGCGGCGCATCGACGTCAACCTCGAGCTCGAGCGCGCCGTCGGGCCCGGGATCGAAGGGCGGCGGCTCGCTGGCGTAGGCGCCAGGCGGCAATGCCGCCGCCGGCGCAGGAGGCGGCGCCGCCGCATACGCGACGGGTGGTGGCGGCGGTGGCGGCCGCGTGCCAGCCGTACTGGGGTGCAACGGCGCGTCACGCGGGACGACCCGCACCTCGGCGCCGCGCTCCATCGGCGGAACCTGCGCCAGCCGCTGCACCTCGGTGCCAGGCACCCGGTAGGAGACGGCCGCGCATCCCGCGCCGGTGACGGCGATGGCGATCAGCACCAGCGTGGCGAGGCCCAAGCTCGCGGCGGCGACGTGATCGCGCCGGGGACGCGGGCGTGGCGTCCGCCACGGAAACCAGTAACCCAAGCTCGTCTGAGAGTCGGTCGGCAAGCGCATGCGCCTCTCGATTTCAAGCGCCGCGCCAACCGAAGAAGAGGCGCGCAAGCCCTGGATCGCGGCGATCCTGAGCCGCTGACCCGGTCATTGTGTGCCGCGAGCGATACAGGGTCGTGGCGAATCCACATCGGCTCGTGCGAGGGTTCGGCGACGACCCTGCTATGAAGGTCCGCCAGGCTGGCCTCGAACGGATCCCCTCGCCCGCGGTCCGCCGTGGGGGAGGGCCAGGGAGGGAGCAGACCTTGCGGAGCGATACGGCTCGCGCGTGCCTCGACGCTCGCAAGGCCTGCCCTCTTCCCGGCCCTCTCCCGCGGCGGACCGCGGGCGAGGGTGACTTGATCTTGGGCGTTGGCTCTCGCAAGGCCTGCCCTCTCCCCGGCCCTCTCCCGCGGCGGACCGCGGGCGAGGGTGACGGGTCTTTCGACGGAGGCGGCGGTTCGGCGGCTCGGCTCTGCGGGCCTCACTCCCTCGAGTGATCGTCCGTGGCGGTCAGAAGCTGGCGATGCGCTGGAAGCACCAGAAGGCGGCGGCGATGCCGATGGCGTAGGTGGGCAGCATCCGCAGGCGCGTGTCGCGCGCGGCGGGCAACCTCGCCAGCGCGCGGCCGACCAGCAGCGCGGCGGCGACGAAGGCGAGCTGGCCGACCTCGACGCCCAGGTTGAAGGTGGCGAGCGCGAGCGGGATGTCGGTCGGCGGCAGACCGATCTGACTGAGCGCGCCGGCAAAGCCCAGCCCGTGCAGCAGGCCGAACCCGAACGCCATCGGCCAGGCGGCGCGCGCAGGCGCGTGGCCAAGCTGTACCAGCCAGACCTCGCGCGCGACCAGCACGATGCTGAGCGCGATGGCCGCCTCGACCGGCGCCGGCGGCACGCGCACGACGCCCAGCGCGGCGAGCGCCAGCGTCAGGCTGTGGGCGCCGGTGAACGCGGTCACCGACTTCCACAGCCGCGCCCAGGCCGGCCCCAGCAACACCAGCGCCAGCACGAACGCCAGGTGGTCGATCCCGCCCAGGATGTGGGCGACGCCAAGCCCGAGATAGGTGCGGGCGACGGCCAGCGATCGGGGAACGGCGGGCACGGTCCACTCGGACTCCGCTTCACCCCGGCGGGCGACCAGCCGTCCGGTGGCGACGCGGCCGTCGCGGAAGGCGATCCGCGCCAGCACCTCGTCACCGCCCGCGCCAGGCGCGAAGCGCACCGCCACCCGGCGGCCCGGCAACCCGCCCGGGACCCGCACCCGAAAACGTTGCGACTCGGTGCCCGCCGCGCGGGTGCGTACGGCGCCGCCCAGCTGCTCGCTGCCGGGCGGAAAGATCGGCACCGGCGCGTCGCGCAGCGCCGCCTCGACGGGAACGCGCAGGTCGACGTCGTAGTCGTCGCCCGCGACCTGCGTCAGCGACAGCAGGGCCGGGCGCAGCTCGTGCGCGCGCGCCGCCCGCGGCGCGCCGAAGGTCAAGGTCAGCGCCAGCGCCAGCGGCAGCGTTATCCGCTCGCGCCCCGCGCGTCCGCGCCAATTCATCGCGTCCTGCCCAGGATGGGCGCCAGCGCGGGCGCGCCGGAGATCTGTTCGCGCACGTCGGCGGGCAGCACGATCTGGTAGCGTGGCAGCAGACTCTCGGCGGCGGCGCGCTGGCCGCGCGTCTCGACGGTGAGCCAGTCGGCGCGCACCAGCTTCTCCACCTCCTCGAACTCGGGCATGCGCGCGGGCCGGCGCGCCACCACCCGCACCAGCAGCACACCGTCGCGCGCGGGCATCGGCCCCGACCAGGTGCCGGGGCGCGCCTCGCCGACCGCCCGCGCGAACGTCTCGCCGTAGAGATGCCCGAGCTCCTGGTCGGTCTTGTCGGTCATGCGCGGCGGCAGCACGAAGGGATCGCCCAGGCCCGCGGGCGGCGCCGCGCCGGCGGGCGCCTGTTCCAGCGTCCTCAACGCCGCCGCCGCGTCCGCGAACGCGTCCCCGTGGCGCCGAAAGTCGAAGAACAGCTGATCGAAGGTTACCCCCCCGGGACGCACGAAGCGGTGGCGGTAGGTCTCGAACCAGCGCCGGAGCTCCTCGCGCGGCGGGTCGCTGGAGGATGCCGACGGGTGCACCAGCGCGGTCATCTTCTCGATCACCCGGCGGCGCACCACGCCATCGTCGCGGTCCAGACCACGCGCCAGCCCTTCACGAAACAGGATCTCCTCCCCGACCGCCTCCTGCACCAGATCGCCGAGCTCGGCCGGTTGCGGGTCTCGCTTCATGCCGGCACGGAAGCTGGCGCGCAGACCCTGGACGGTGCGTGCGTCGAGCACCACTGTGCGCGACAGCACCGGCGCCCCCGGCGCCCCCGCAGACAGAGTCTCGGGCTTGCCTCGCTGCGCCAGGGCCCACACGGCGAATAGCAAGCCGCCGCCCAGCGCGAATTGTAACAGCGGTTCCTTCCCCAGGGGCATCGACAGCAGGATAGTCTCCTGGCGATGCCCTGGGCGAGTCTGCGTTCGGTTTCAATCGTGCCGCCGCGCTCCCCTTGCGCGTCACCACGCGCGTCCGCGCGCCTGATGCTCTCCGCCGCCGCTTGCCTGGCCGGCGCGCTGGCCGGCTGCGGCGACGATGTCCCCGCCAGCGTCGCTCCGGGCGGCCTGGGCGGCAGCGGGTATCAGGAGAATGACAGCGGCACGTCGCCCTGGGCCCACCGCGACGGCTCCGCCGCGCTCGACGCCAATCCCGGCGTCGGCGGTCACGATGACGACGCCGGCCGGCCTGACGCGGCCCAGTTCAACTGCCCCGAGGTGCCCACCGCCTACGTGATGGAGTACGCCGACCCCTACACCGGGGTGGTCGGCGACGCCCGGCAGCTGCTGGCCGCCGCCGGATTCGACGTGCAGACGCTGCCGCTCGATCGCGATCCACGCCAGCTGCGCGGGCTGATCTACTTTGGCTCGTTCGTGAGCGAGTCGCCCGACTACCGCGACTACCTGATGCGCAACCCGACCAACGTCTACACCTTCGTCGACGCCGGCAACGTGCTCATCCAGATGACCCAGGCCGACCAGACCGAGTTCAAGCCGCCATTCCTGCCCAACTCGCAGACCGCGCGCCGCACCGACACCGACCTCGGCGCGCTGGCGGTGCTGGACCCGCAACACCCGCTGCTGGCGGGGGTTGCGCTCGACGGCGACGGCAACCTGGCCTGGAAGACCGGGCGCGTCGGCTGGGAGACCTTCGGCGCGCAGACCGGGTTCGCCGTGTTGCTGGCCGCCGACCACAACGCCACCAGCGCGGCCCTGATGGAGGGCGCGTACGCGCAGGGACGCTTCATCCTGACCGCGATGGCCCTCGACAAGCCCGAGGGTCCGGGCCCGGATCGCGACCAGTTCAACCAGGCCTTCTATCGAAACCTTTACCAGTACACCCGCGACGTCTGCCGCCGCCAGACCCGCGCGGTCAACGTCACGCCGTCGCCGGGCGCGCCGGTGTTCGGCAACGGCGCCTTCACCCTGGCGGTGCTGCCCGACACCCAGTACTACTCGCTCTCCTACCCCGGCATCTATCTGGCCCAGGTGAGCTGGATCGTCGCCAACATGCAGCGTCTGCGCATCCCCTACGTCTTTCACCTGGGCGACATCGTCGACCAGAACACGCCGCTCGAGTGGCAGCGCGCGTCGCAGGCGATGGGACTGCTCGAGGGCGTCGTCCCCTACACGGTCACGACCGGCAACCACGACATCGGGCCGTCGGGCAACGCCACGTCGCGCGACACCTTGCTGAACCAGTACTTCTCGTTTGAACGCACCGCGGCCTGGCCCACCTTCGGCGGCGCTTACCAGACCGGCCAGCTGGAGAACACCTATCACCTGTTCTCGGCCGGCGGGCGCGACTACATCGTGCTGTCGCTCGAGTGGGGCCCGCGCGACGCCGTGCTGGCCTGGGCCGACGGGGTGATGGCGCAGAACCCGCGGCGCTACGGCATCCTGGTCACCCACGCTTACGTCAACAACAACGATCTCCGTTATGACATCACCGACACCGCGCACCCGCAGGACTTCAACCCGCACCAGTACGGCACCCCGGGCGGCGTCAACGACGGCGAGGAGATATGGCAAAAGCTGGTGCGCAAACACGCCTTCGTGATGACCTTGAACGGTCACGTGCTGGGCGACGGCACCGGTTACCTGGCCAGCGTCACCGACAAGGGCAACACGTGCCACCAGATGATGTCGAACTACCAGTTCCGCGCGCAGGGCGGCGAGGGCTACATGCGCCTGCTGGAGTTCGAGGAGGACAACCGCACGGTCAAGGTCTACACCTACTCGCCGCTCTACGATTCTTT
>DASRQZ010000208.1:0-18213 GCA_035696125.1 Polyangia bacterium | reverse complement strand
GCCGCTGCCGCCGGTGCCGCTACCGCCGGTGCCGCTGCCGCCGGTGCCGCTGCCGCCGGTGCCGCTGCCGCCGGTGCCGCTGCCGCCGGTGCCGCTGCCGCCGGTGCCGCTGCCGCCGGTGCCGCTGCCGCCGGTGCCGCTGCCGCCGGCCCCACCCGTGCCGACCGTCACACCGCCCGCGCCGTTGCCACCGGTTCCCGGCGCGCTATCGGTCGTGGAATCCAGGCGATCGCCCGAGCCGTCGCGCCCGTCGAGGCCGACCTCGGACCGGTCGGCGACGAGGTCAACGCCGCTGGGTCCATCGGGCCCGCCAGTCTCAGGACGCAGGTCGCGCGCGTCGCCACCGTCACGCGCGTCAGCGGCCGACGCATCGCCGAGGCGCCCCTTGGTCGGTCCATCGGCTCCGCAGCCGGCGAGCGCCAGCGCCAGCGCCAGGCCGGACGCCAACTTCTGGATTTTCAGTCCTGCCGATCGCGCCATCGCTGCCCCCGAGTGCGACCCCGCGGGTCGCGCAAGCTAATTTCCGCAGCGCCAACATATCACGGGCGGACGAGCCGGCAGTGGCTGTGTTGCGCCGCCTTGGCGGGGCCTACATGCATTTGGTAGCGGGACACTCGAGTAGCTTGATGGTGACCACGGTGGCGGCGCCCGCGACGACCAGCCCCAGTCCGACCCAGATCCACCAGCGGCTGTGACCGGCGGGCGCGGGCGGCGCAGGCGGGGCCTCGTGTCCAGTGTCGCCCGCCGGCAGCGGTGGTTGTGGCAGCGAATCTGCCTCCGGGATCCGCAGCGCCACCGTTGCCCCGGCCTTGCCCTCGAGCCCGGTGACCCACAACGGCTTGCCCGCCCGCTCCACAGTCAGGCGGTGGACGCCCGGTTCAAGCCACAGCACCTGATCCAGCGGCGTGAGTCCGACCCCTTGCCCGTCGACCGCGACCGCGGCGTTGGGCGGCAGTGCCGAGACGTCGACCCCGGCCAATACGCGCGCCAGCTCGGCCGTGCGTTGCTCGGCCTCGGCGCGGATGGCAGGGTCCGCCTCGGGCGCCAGCTTCAGGAACCCTCGCAAATTCACCATGGCCTGCGATCGATGGCCCAGGTTTTCCTCGCAGCGCGCGATGTTGAAGAGAAGTTTGGGGCTAGGGAACAGCTGGTGCGCCTCGCGATAGGCGCGCATCGCCTCGGCGAAGCGACCGGCGCGAAAATGCTCGTTGCCTTGCTGGAGCAGGTCCTGAGCGCGCGCGCGCGCCTGCGCCCCGCTGGCCTCGGCACCCGTCCCCCTGCCCTCGCCATCGCTCGCGTGCGCGCGAGCAGGCACGCCGCCCAGGAGGTACAGGGCCAAGGCGACGGGAACCACCAGGCCGGGCCCGGGGAAACTCACCGGCTGAGTGTAGACCAGCAATTTGCCGTCGTGGAGGAGTCGTGATAATCAGGGTCGCAATTCGCGCGGAGAGTCACATGAAACCGACCTGGTCGCACAGCTGGCCGCTCGGGCCGCTGCTGGTGTTTGCTATCTGCGTCTCGGCTTGCGCAACGACCGGCGAAGGGGAGATGAAGCCGCCGGATCTACCCCCGCCTCCGCCCCGGCCGACGCCCGATCAGGAGACCCAGACCGTCATCGGGTCGGTGCAAAAGTCGGGCGAGGTCGCGCCCGACATCCAGCCGATCCTTTTCAAGGCGGCCGAGGCGGCCTTCGGCCAGACCTTCGACAACCCCGACCCGAGCGTGGTGCAGATTGACCGCGGCGGTTGCTTCGGCTCTGGCTGCCTGTTCTTCGTCACCTATCACGATCGCTGCGCGGCCGACGCTTTCAAGCAGAGGCTGACCGATGTCGCGGCTGCGCGTCTGCGCGACTGGCCGGGAACGATCTACCAGACCCCGCCCATGAAGATGCCCGACGGGCGTATTCGCGTGACCTGGGCCCTGTTGCTGGCCGAGACTCCCAACCGGCGTGCCCGCCTCGAGGCACTGCTGCAGCCCGCGCCTCCGGTGGTGGGTGTGCTGAAGCCCGACGTCTGCGTGAGGCTCACCCCCGCCTCCGCGGGAGTCAACCCTTCTCGTCCACCCACGCCAGGGGTCAAGTGATGCGCCGTCATGCGATGTATGAACGCTGGTTTGCTCTGTTGGTGTTCGGGCTGACCACTCTGGCATCGCTGCAGGCGAGCGCCACGGTGCTGCGCCGGCTGACCAACGTGCACGGCTCGGCTTGCCAGACCAGCGACCCCGAGACCCAGCACGCCCAGTACTCGGATACCGGGATGCTGGTCAAGGTTCCATCCACCCCGAGCCCCCCGCCGGTGTCGGTGGCCTGTACGGTGCCCTGGGCGCAGGACCAGAGCTTGCTGGCGACGCAGAAGATCACCGTCACGCTCGACTGGAATAGCGCCCCCATCAGCACCGTCGCGACCTTCAATCCGAGCTGCATGTTCTATCTGCTGACCAGCAACGGCGGTGAGCTCTGGTACGGGTTGACCCTGGTCAACAACCCTGGAACCGCAACGCCGGAGTACGTGTTCGTGGCGCAAGCGACGACAACGCTGCCGCTCCCGATCTACGGCACGATCGTGGGCTCGGCCCTGTACTGCAACAACGTCCCGGTCGGCGTGGGGATCACCGGCTACACCGTCGAAACCTGCTTCGCGACCTCGCTCGGCAGCGGCTGCTAGTCGCGCGACTTAGCAGCCCGGGACCAGGCAGAACGGCGCGGCTAGATCAAGCCAGGCGCAATAGCGGCGATCGGCGCTCGCCGCGACTAGCCAGGTGAAGCGACAGGTCGTGAGCGGCGGCGTGAGCGTACTGCAGGCGGCCACGCAGGTGTTTCGATCTTTTTCACAGATCGCCGACCAGGCGTTGCAATACTTGACGCACAGGCCAGCGGCGCCGGCGCATTCTCCTGCCGTGCCCCCGCTGGTCGTGCCCGCGCTTGGCCCTGCAATGTCGCACTTGGGTGCGCGCGCCCGCGGATCAGTGAAAGTCTTGGCCATCTCGAGATATCGATTGCGGCAGGCAATGGTGTCCCCGCTGTCAGTCATCGGAGGTGGATTCCCGTCGGGCCAGTTAACGACTGCGCAGTATCGCTGGCACTCCGCAATATCATGGTAGACGCCGGGGCAGACCACCCCACCGTTCGCCGGAGCGAACATCGCAGCGCAGTAGCTTTCGCAGGCTGGGGTCACCGTGAACCGGGGCACCTCGTTCGTCGACGGGCTGCCGCTGAATGGCTCGCAGACGCCCAGGTCGGCGCCGCCGTCGTGGATGTCGCCGCACTCGCCGCCGCCGCCATCGACGCCGCCGTCGCTACCGCCGAATCCGGTAATGCCGCCCGTGCCGGTAACGCCGCCGATGCCGGTCGAGCCCGCGCCCCCGTCTGGGCTGCCGGCGTCGGGGTTTCCCGCCGCGCCGCCGGTTCCCGGGAGGGTGGTCTGCCCTCCCATTCCGCCAATCCCGCTCATGCCGCCCAACCCAGGAGGCTGGTAGAGGCCGCCAAAGCCGTCCGGCCTGGGGCAAGCTTCGTCGCGTTCTAACCGACTCAGCACCACGGTAATTCGGTCCGCGGCTACCTGGTACGTCTCTTGGCCGAAGAGAACCACTTTCTCGTTATTGCAGCCCCACGTCCTGATCGTGATCCCCGCGTTCAGATCGTAGAACCCAACCGTTTCGTGCAGGCCGCCCAGGTAGATCGCCTGCTTCTGCGGGGATGCATCGACCACCACCTGGTCGACTTCGGGCGCCTCAATGTTGGGGTCGACCTTGAACTCGACAATCGTCACCTGACGGCAGCCGGACAGCGCCCCCAGAGCAACCAGCACGGCGAGACTGAGGGAGAGCTTGGTGGACATCAGCGGGGTTCCTCGATCACAGCTTCTCGATGAGGAGCGGGGCGGGGGGTTTGGGTTCGACGGGAGCAGGGACGGGGGGCGGCGCGCCTTCGCGCGCGCCCGGTGACGGCGGCGCCGCGGCGGTCGGCTCGGGCGAAGCGGGCGATGCCGCCGCGCCCGCGCTGTCGGTGACGTTGACGGCGTGCTTGGGCGGCGCACTCTTGCCGGCAGCCGCTTTGTCTGCCGCGTTGGCCGCGCCGTCGCGACGGGGCGATTTCTTGGCCGCCGATGCGGCGGCGGGCGCGTCAGGCGCCGCGGGCGCGGGCCGGGCCTTGTCGGCGGTGTGGATCTCCAGCGCCCGCGGACTGGCGATCGCCGGTCGCGGCTCCACGCTCAGCGCCGAGCGGTCGCGGCGCTCGGACGGCGCGGTCGGCAGGCCCGCCGGCGCCGCCCCGCCACCCGCCGGGCCGGCCCCCTCGCGCCCCCCGCGCATCAGCAGCGGCCCGTGGTCGGCGCCTCGATCCGGGCGCACCAGGCGGAAGGCGCCGACGATGCCGGCGGTCACCGCCAGCACGCCGACCGACGCCAGCACTTCGCGGCGGACGAACCAGGAACGGCGCTGCTTGCTCTCGATTGGCGCTGGCATCATGTCCGATCCCTCCCCTTCCAGCGCTTGCAGGAACGCCTTCACCGAGGGAAATCGAGCCTGGCGTTCCTTGGACAGCGCGCGCTCCAGCGCGGCGCCCACGTAAGGCGGAAGGTCGGGCGCGACGGTGGCCAGCGGCGCCGGTGACTCGTGCACGATGCGGTAAAGGACCGTCGACAGCACCTCGCCGACGAAGGGATGCCGGCCGGCCAGCATCTCGTAGACGATCGCGGCCAGCGAGAACTGATCGGCCTCGGGTCCGACGCTGTCGGCGCTGCCGATCGCCTGCTCGGGCGCCATGTACTGCGGCGTGCCCAGCAGCGTGCGGTCGTGGGTGACCACCATGGAAGGGTTCGATCGTTTGGCCAGGCCGAAGTCGACCAGCTTGACCCGCTCGGGCTGCCCCTCGCTCTCGGGCAGCACGAAGATGTTCTGCGGTTTGAGGTCGCGGTGGATGATCTGCAGGCCATGCAAGGTCCCCAGCGCCGAGACGATCTGGCGCACCAGGCGCAGTGTCCGGACCAGCGACATCGGGCCGCGCGCCATCAGGTCGCCCAGGTCGACGCCGTCCAGGTACTCCATCACCAGACAGGGCAGGCCGTCGGGCAGATGGCAGAAGTCGATGACGTTGACGATGTTGGGGTGGCTGAGTCCCGACGCGATCATCGCCTCGCGCTGGAAACGCGAGAAGGCCACCTTGTTGTCGGCCAGATCGATCGACAGCAGCTTGGCGGCGTAACGTCCGGCCAGGCGGGCGTGCTTGACCTCGTAGACGTCGCCCATGCCGCCGCGGCCCAGGAAGCGCACCACCTGGTACGTCGAGTCCAGGGGAGTGCCAGGCGGCAGGCGAGGTCGCTCGCGGTTCTGGCCGAACCGGGGCATGTCGGCGGGGCTGATCGGCTGGGTCTCGCCCGTGTGCGTGACCGGGGCGGGCGACGCGGGGCTGGTGGCGGCGGCGCCCTCCATGTGGGGAGCGGCCGCTGCCACCAGCGCGGTGCAGCGGGCGCAACCGCCCAGGTGGGCCTCGACGCTGGCCATCCGGTCGGCGGGCAACAGTCCGCCAGCAAAATCGACCACTTCCTGTTCGTCGAGACAGCCGCGGGGCTCCGTCGCGGAACCTTCGAAGCCCGCCGGACCGATTGGCGACCGCTGCATCAAAGGTTCCTCGGTCTCGACGGTAACACTCGCGCGGGCGGCCTTCAACGAAGGGACCGTCACCGGCGGGCGGGCGTATACTGCCGGCGAATCGTCGTGACCGAGATCGACTCCAATCCCCCCGGCGACCCCCCCGGCGAACCGCCCGGCGAGGTGCCCACCATGCCCGCCGACGCTGCCGACGCTGCCGACGCTGCGCCGGTATCCGAGGCCCTGTCGGGCGCCCCGGTCGAGACGTTGTTCGGGGTCTTCGCCGCGCACCTGGCCCAGCGGGGTGGTGTCGGCCGCGAGCCGACCGCCGAAGAGGTGCAGGGTGCGGCGCAGGCCTTGCGGGAGATCTTGAAGGCCGCTGAGGGTGCGCACGGCCACCTGGCCGTGGACGGCGGACGTTTTGTCGCCCACGTGGCGCGCCATGCCCCCCTCGCCCCCGACGAATGGGCGCTGGCGCTCGGCCGGGTCCACGCCGCCGACCTGTACCTGGCCTTCGCCTGTGCGGAGCAGGTCCCGGGCGCGCTGGCGGTCTTCGAGGGGCAGTGTGGGGGCGTGATCGACGGGGCGCTCAGCGGCCAGGCCACCGCTGCCTTCGCCGACGACGCCAAGCAGCTGGTGCGCGAGAAGCTGTTCATCGGGGGAGACGTCGACGAGCCGGGCGGGCCACGCATTCTCTCCTATGCCGGTCGCGGCCCGCTGGCGGCGTGGGTCGCGGTGAGCGCCCAGCGAACCGCGCTGTCGCTTCGCCGGCACGAGGTCTCGGCCCACGCTCGGCACCGCGCCGCCGCGGCCGAGGAAGAGCTGGCTGCCTCGGTGCATCCGGAGCTGGCATATCTCAAGAGAACGTACCGCACCGCCTTCGCCGAGTGCTTCGAGGCGGCGCTGGGGGCTCTCGGCAACCGGGAGCGCACGCTGCTGCGCCTGCACCTGATTTCGCGCCTGCGGCTGGATCAGATCGCTCCCATGTTCCAGGTCAACATCTCCACGGTGTCGCGCTGGCTCGCCGCCGCCCGGGAGAGCCTGCTCACCTACACGCGCGAGGGGCTGAGCCGCCGCCTTCATATTCCTCCCGGAGAGTTCGAGTCGCTGGCCCGGCTCCTGCAAAGCCAGATCGACGTCAGCCTGGCGCGGCTGCTGGCGGAGCGAACATCAAAAGCCTGATGATTCATGTGGATGGCGTCGTCCCTGAGCGAGCTCTCCGTCCCCCCCGGGGGGCATCTGCGAGGCCCTTCAGCATCAGACGCGGCCCGGTGGATCCGTTTGCAGAAAAAAGCAGAAAAATCGATCGGGCCGCGAAATATTCGGGGCTCTGGTCGTTGAGCCGTTTCTGAAACGGGCCGTCAGGCCGAGCGCGCCCGGCGGCGGGCCCGCGCCCGCCGGGCCAGCAGCAGGGCGAATGCGATCGCGATCCCGGATCCGGCGATGGCCAGCAGCCGCCGGACCCTGGCCTGGTGCAGTGTCGGCGCCAGTGGTACGGCGCTGCGGCGGCGAGCCGCCAGATCATCGAAGATGGATACGATGTCGGCAGGCGCGATCGGGTCGGGACGGGTGATGAGGGCCCGCAGCGCGGCACGCCCCTCCGCCAGCCCGAGCGGCGCCGATTCCCAGGACGCTGGACGATCCAGGCGCGCCTCGTCCAGCGCCGCGGGCAGGACCTGCGCGATGATGGTGGCGGTCTCGGCGGGTCGCTCGCGCGCGGCCAGGGCGATGAGCCCGGCGTCCTGGATGCCGCGGCGGAGGAATTTGAGGCGGATCGAGGGCAAAACGCCGTCCGCGCCCGGCGAGCGCGCGGCGAACCGCCCGGTCTGGCGGCCGGGGTAGAGCAGCAGGCCGTCGCCGAGGGCGGCGTCGCCGTCGGCGTTGTGGAAGTTTTCGGCGGTGGTGAAGGGATCGATGGCACCGCGTCCGCCCCGGTTGTCGTCATCCCAGAAAATCGACTCCCAGTAGAACCAGCGCTCGATGCCCATGACCGCGGCGATCCAACCGTTGGCGGTCAGCCCGCGCGGATCGGCGTCCAGCAGCAGCGTGCCGGTGCGCGGCAGAAAGCCGTTGTAAATCCAGGCGCGCCGCCCCGCCGCCCGCGCCAGGCCGGGCAGCGCGCGGGTGAATGAGTCGGCCGAGACCAGGGCGACGTCGACGGGTTGCTGGTCGATCGGATCATTGCAGGTCTGGCCCACCAGCAGGCGGCGCGCGGACGCCGGGCGCGCGGCCAGCGCCCTTTGCCAATCGCCGGCGAGCGGGCTGGCGCAGCTCTCGTCGATCGCATAGAGGAAGACGTCGGGCGCGTCCCCGGTCGCGGGCGCCGGCAGCCCCGCCAGCATCTGCTCTACCGCCGCCAGCGACGCGCGCCCCGGCGGCCCCAGGATCCCGTACGCCCCCAGCGCCACAACCCCCGGCGCCACCCCCGCTCCCGGCCCCTGGTACGCGCCCCGCGGGAGGTCGCTGGCTCCTGGCCGGGGCGCGCGGAAGAGTGAGCCGTCGAGGGCGTCGTGCAGGCGGGCCAGGTCTCTGGCATCTGCCAGCGGGGGCAGGGCGTCGATGTGGTGGGCGTGGAGGAGCTGCCAGAGCTGGGGCTCGGCGACGGCGCGGGAGCCCAGGCGCGATTGCAGGCGGTCGGACTCGTAGAAGATGAAGACGCTGGTCGCCCGGTAGGGCAGCAGGGCCGCCAGGACCTGGAGCTGGATCTGGAAGCGGCACAGCACCATGCCCTCGCCGGTGCTCAGCGAGCCGCTGGCGCGGTAACCGCCGGCACGGGCTTCGGCGGGCACCTCGACGTCGATCCAGAACAGGCTCGACTGGCGCGCGGGCACGGCCGGGCCGGGCATCACCGTCCCGGGGTCGAGGTCGATGGGAATCAGCGCGTCGGGGACCTGGCCCTGCATGTCGCCGTCGCGGGGCCGGGCACCGGCCGACCATCCCAGTGATTCGGCGGGGCGGCGGTCGTTTCGTGATCGCGCCGCCACCGTGAGGTAATGCGCACGAAAGGCCGAGAGCCGCGGCGGCTCGGCGGACGGCTGGCCCGCCATCCGGTCATGGTCGGCGGCCCCCGCCGCATGCGCGCCTTCCAGGAACGGCGACAGCGACAGCGTCAGCCGATCGACGGGCGCCTGCGCCGCGACCACCACCAGCTGCACGGCGACGGTTTCGCCGCGCAACGCGGACAGCGGGATGTCGCCACCGCCAGCCCCGGCGCCGATCTCCCGCCCGAGCGCGACCGCGCGCGCGGTGTCTCCGCGCCGCAGCCGAACTCCGTCGTCGACCGCGAAGACCCGGGCGGTGGGCGCGCCCGGTGCCGCCGGCTCGGCCGCGCTCGCCGGCGTCACGGCCGCGACGGCGCGCGCGACGGCCAGCGCGGCGGCCAGGCCGATCAGTCGCGCGTCCACTCGCGATTCCGGGCCTTGCGCGTCGACCCCGGCCTGTCGACGGCGATGCTCGAGACCCTCCTAGAGCACCGAACGGTTTGAAAGCTGGGCCAGCGCGCCTTGAGGGGCCTCTGGCCTCGGGCCTCGGACCTCCAGTGAAGAGTCTCCAGAGGTCTGAGGCCCGAGGCCCGAGGTCCTTGACCGGGTGATGACGGCTGATTCAAACCGTTCGGTGCTCTGGCCCCCGATTGTTGCCGGCGAATGAAGGCCGTGAGCTGCTGTCGCGTCACCACGCGAGTCTATCCGGTTGTCTCTCAACGTCGTCGATCAACCGCCGCGGAGCCCATGATATGGTCGCGACCCATGATCGATCACATCAGCGTGCGCGCGCAGGATTTCTCGAAGATCATCGAATTCTACAGGGCCGCGCTCGGTCCGGTCGGTTACAGGGTGGTCATGGAGTATCCCGGCGCCGCAGGCATGGCCGGATCCAACGGTATGCCGGACCTCTGGATCATGCAGTCGGACAAGCCGATCAATCCGACCCACATCGCGATCAGCGGTCTGCGATCGGAGGTTGACCAGTTCTACGCCGCCGCGCTGGCGGCCGGTGGCACCGACAACGGCCCGCCCGGGATGCGGCCGGACTACCACGAGCATTACTACGCCGCCTTCGTGCGGGATCCCGAGGGCAACAACATCGAGGTGGTCTGTCACTACCCGAACGGCGTGAAGCCGGCACCGCCCGCGCCCGGCGCCAAGAAATCGGCCGCCAAGAAGGCGGTCAAGTCGTCGGCGAAAGAATCGGCGAAAAAGTCGCCGAAAAAATCGGCCAAGGCCGCCGCCAGGAAACCCGCCGCCCAGAAGGCGGCCGCCAAGGCCGCGCCGAAGGCCAAGGCCAAGGCCAAGAACAAGAAGCGCCGCTGAACGTCGCGCGCGGGCGAGACCAGTCCGCGCGCCGCGCGCTTCAGGGCCACCGCCCGACTTCCGAACTTCCACCTTCCACATCCCAACCTGCAACTTGTGCGGAACCGGCGCGGGCGCGCGGTGTCCCTCCGCCCATGACGGTCCATCGGATGCCCAGCCGGTTTCGGCTGTTGGCCTGGCTCGCGGCGCTGGCCATCGGCGCCGCTCCCGGCGGTTGCGGTTCGTCGCGCGACGATCGTTTCGTGCTGCTGCGGCGTGGGCCGCGCGCGCCGGACAGCCCGACGGCGCTGTTTTACCCGGCGCGGGATGACGCCGGCGCCGCGCGCGTGCGCCGCCTGATGTCCGACGCATTCGCCGGCGAGCTGCTGCGCACCCTGGCCATGACCCGTCGGCTGGTCGACGCGACCGCCGGGCGCGATTCCGTGCGCCGCGCGCGCGCCGCCACGCCAACCTACCTGGCGCTCGGGATCAGCGATCTGTTCCAGAACCAACCATACCGGGCGCGCCAGATCGGCAGCGGCTGGTGGCGCGAATCGGTGCCCGATGGCGCGCCGCTGGTCTGGATCGACGACGATCCCCTTCATGCCGAGCTGGGGCGGGCGCTGGATCGGCAGCGAGGCGCCCGCGCCACCGGCGACCCGGAATCGCTGCGCGACGCCGTCGCTCTGGAGCAGATCGTGGAAGGCCTGGGACGCGCCATCGCCGACCTGGTGGCACCGCCCCCGGAGGGCGGCCCGGGGCGACCGCAGGCCTCCGATCCGCTGCGCGACGGCTACGTCCTTTTCCTCGACGTCGTCGGCGCCGAGTGGCGCCCGACGGGCGAGAGCGCGGCCATCGCCAACGCGGTCCGCGACGCGCGCGCCGAGCTGCGCCGCGCCGAATGGTTCGCGGCGGTGCGGGCCAATCAGGGCATCCTGCGCTCGCCCTGCACCCACGAGCTGTGCGAGCGCCACGAACCCGACGCCGATGAGATCGCGCAAGATCCGACGGTGATCGCGACGTTCCTCTACCGCCTGGCGGCTTCACCCGCGGGTCGTCGGCTGGCGTCCGACGACCTTTATCGACCGTTCGTGCCCGAGGCGCCGCCGGCCGGCATCAGCCCGGGGCGCCTGCTCGGTTCCTTTCGCAGCTTTCAGGCCAAGCTGCTGGCGTGCTGGGATCGGGCGCGGCGCGATGGGCGCCCGCCGCGCGACCTGGTCGACCTGGTCGAGGCCTATGCGGGCGCCTACCCCGAAGAGCGACCCGATGTCACCCGGATCTTCCTGGTGACCACCTACGGCCGGACCGCGCGCCCCGGCGGTATCGACCACCGCCTGCCGCCCCAGGAGGTGGAGTCGCGGCTGGCGGCCCTGACGGCCGAGATCCTCTTCGGACGCAGCAGCCTGCGCGCGGGAATGCGTCTCACGCCGCCGGCCGCCGTGCGTCGGTTGTAAACGCGGACGTCAGTCGTCGCGTGCCCGGCCGAGGGCGCGCTGCTGTCTGCGCTGTTCCTTGAGCGCGCGCCGATCCTCGTGGCGCCGGTCCCTGGACTCCTTGCGCTGGCGGCGGTGCGCGTCGCGGTCGCTCTCGCCGGGCAGGCGCATGGTGATGTCGACGCCGCCCATGACCACGAAGCCGTGAACCCGCAGCAGCGGCGCAGCGGCGTCGGGATGGATCGGGGCCCGGTTCACTTCCTGGAAGCCGCCCATGATCGCCGAGCCATGGGTCTCGATGGCCAGCCCCGGCGGGACGATGATCTGGGCCCCGCCCATGAACGAGAAGATCTCGATGTCGACCGGGCCGGGTGGAAATTGGGCCTCGCGCAGGTCGAGCATGGCGCCGCCCATGATCGTCACCAGCCGCAGGCGTCGCGGCAGGCTCCAGCTGCCCCGCCGGTCGACCCCGCCCATGATGGCCAGCATGGTCTGCTCGGCTCGCACGCGCTCCGCCGGCATGACCGCCAGCGCCGCCTTGGCCGCCGGGATCACCGCCGCCGGGTTGGGCGCCAGCGCCGGCAGGTCCGCGAGCAAGGCATCGATCTCCTCGGCCGACTCCGAGGTGTGAGCGACCGTGATTCGACGCTCGAACTCATCGACGTCGAGGGCGTCGTGGGCGAAGTGCTCGGACAGCGCCGCGATGACGCGGTCGCGGCTGTCGCGCGCGCGGGCGAGGGTCAGACGGTTCTCGGCGGACATGGGCGCAGCATACTGCGTCGCCGGCGACCGGGCGAAGACGGTCGCGGCCCACCCGGCAAGGCGGAAAACAGTCCCCAAATAGCGTGATGAAGCTGGGACGACATATCCACTAATGTCCGCAGGCGGGGTACTCTCCCTCCCGCCGCGCATCCAGTCTTCCCCGGTCGCTCGCTCACCTCGAACCTCGGCGCCCCCAGCCGAGGGAGACGTTCCATGAACAACGCCCTCGTGCTCGGCTTTGCGTTCGCTCGTTCGCTTCCCATCCGCCTGATCGCGTTGCCCGCGCGCCTCGCCGGCTGGTTGGCCCTGGTCGTGCTTCTGGCGTCGGGCTGCGGCCGCGATTCGCTGCTGCGGTCGTCACCGGACGCGGTCGGTAAACACGACGGGTCGGCGACCGACGCGTCGCCAGATGGCTCCTCCGATGGTTCCGCTGATGCGGCGCCCCGCACCATCACTTCGATCAGCGTCGATCCGCCCGCGGCCAGCCTGGTGCGGGGATCGACGCGCGCGCTGGTGGTCACCGCGGTCTACAGCAATGGGACCACCGGCGACGTCACGGCGCAGGCGACGCTGACGACCTCGAACGCCCAGGTCGCGACCGTCAACGGGGCGGTGGTCACCGCGGTCGCGCCCGGAACCGCCACGATCACCGCGAGGCTGGGCGCCCTGACCGATACCTCACAGATCACGGTGAGCAACGCGACCGTCATCGGGATCGCGGTCCTGCCCGGAACCGCCACCACCGCGGTGGGCGCCACCGTGCCGTTCAGGGCCGACGCGACGCTGTCGGACGGCACGCACCAGGAGCTGACCGCCTCGGCGACCTGGACGTCGAGCGCCACCACCATCGCCACCGTCGCGGCCACCGGCGTGGCGACGGCGGTGGGGGCCGGCACGGCGACCATCATCGCCCGCTTCGGTGTCATCTCGGGCTCGGCGACGCTGACCGTGACCCGGGGAACGCTGACCTCCCTGCAGGTGACGCCGGTCGATCCCACGGTCGGGATCGCGACCACGCTCAACTTCATGGCCACCGGCATCTACTCCGACGGAGCGCGCGCCGATCTCACCGCGATGGCCACCTGGTCCAGCTCGGCGCCGGCGATCGTGACCATCGACGCCGGCGGGCGGGCGCTGACCCGGGCGCGGGGGACAGCGACCATCACCGCGGCGTTCGCGGGCCTGACCGGAACCAGCACCGTCACCGTGACCCCGGCGGCGCTGGTCAGCATCGCAGTCACCCCGGTGGCTTCGACCGTGATGGTGGGCGGGACCGTGGTCCTGCGCGCCGTGGGCACCTACTCCGACGGCAGCACCGTCGACCTCACTTCCAGCGTGGTCTGGTCGGCCACCCCCGCGACCGTCGCGTCGGTGTCGAACGCCGGCGCCACAGCCGGTACCGTGACCGGGCGGGCCGTCGGCGTGGCCACGATCCGCGCGACCGCCGGCGCCATCAGCGGACAGGCCATGGTCACTGTGTCAGCGGCCCAGCTGGTGACCATCGTGATCAGCCCGACGGCGGTGTCGATCCCGGTGGGGACGACGGCGACGCTCACGGCGCGCGGCTTCTTCTCCGACGGCACCAGCCGCGACCTGACCACCCAGGTGGCCTGGACCAGCGCGCCGGCCGGCGTGGCCACCGTCTCCAACGCTGCCGGCACGGTCGGCGTGGTGAGCGGCGTCAGCGTTGGTTCCGCGACGGTGACGGCGGCCCTGGCCGGCGTCACCGCGACCGCGACGGTGACCGTGGTGGGCACGGTCCTGACGTCGATCACAATCGCGCCCGCCAACGCCACCACCACGGTGCTGTTGCGCTCGAACTACACCGCGACCGGCGTTTACTCGAACGGCACCATGGTCAATCTGACGACGCAGGTCACCTGGACCACCGGCAACGCCGCCATCGCCGCCATCAGCAACACCGCCGGCGCCCAGGGGCAGTTGCTCGCGCGCGCCAACGGCACGACGACGGTGACCGCGACCCTGGCCGGCGTCACCGGCACGACCAACGTCTCTGTGATCGGGCGGGTCGTGGCCTCGCTGGCCATCGCGCCCATCGCGGCCTCCGCGCGCCTCGGCACCAACGCTCCCCGCTTCATCGCCACCGAGATCTTCAGCGATGGAACCCAGCAGAACGTCAGCAACCAGGCTACCTGGACCTCGTCGATGCCGGCGGTGGCGACCGTCAACACCACCAACAACCGCGGCCAGTCGACGCTGGTGGCGGTGGGCTCGACCACCATCACCGCCACCTTCATGGGGCTGACCGCCAGCACGACCTTGACCGTCACCAACGCGGTCATCACCTCCATCAGCGTCACTCCGATCTCGCCGGTGGTCCAGGTCGGTACCGTCACCCCGTTCACGGCGACCGCGATCTACTCCGACGGCACGACACAAAACGTGACCGCCGGCGCGACCTGGGTCTCGAGCGCTCCCGACGTCCTGGCCGTCACCACCGTGGGCGGCGGCGGCGGGCGCGGGCGGGGGACCGGGATAACGGCGGGCACGGCGACGGTGACCGCGACCTTCATGGGCATCTCGGGCAGCACCACCGTGACGGTGACCAGCGCGGTGCTGGTCCAGCTCGCGGTCGGCCCGGCCGGCCTGACCCTGGCGGTGGGCGCGCGACGGCAGTTCACGGCGACCGCCATCTACTCCGACGGCAGCTCGCGCGACGTCACCGCGATGTCGGTCTGGGTCTCCGATCGGCCGGCGGTGGCCGGGGTCAGCGACGTGGCCGCGACGCGCGGGCAGGTCACCGCGGTCGGCGCTGGCACGGCCAACATCGAGGCGACATTCGGTGGCGTCAGCGGCCAGACCGGCCTGGTGGTCACCGCCGCCACCTTGATGACCATCCAGGTCACGCCCTTCAACCAGACGGTGCCCGCCGGGATCACCCTGGCTTTCCAGGCCACCGGCATCCTCAGCGACGGCACCACGACCGACCTGACCGCCACCGCGACCTGGGTGTCGTCCACACCGACGGTGGCCGGGGTCAGCAACGCCGCGGCCTCGCGCGGTCTGGTCGCCTCGCTCGCGGCGGGCTCGACCCAGATCTCGGCGAGTTCGGGCGGCGTGACCGGCTCGACGACCTTGACGGTGACCAGCGCGACGCTGACCAGCATCGCCATCGCCCCGGACAATCCCACCACCGCCGTGGCCAGCGTCGTGGTCTTGCGGGCGACCGGAACCTTCAGCGACGGCAGCACGCTGGACGTCACGGCCCTGGTCACCTGGACGTCCAGCAACACCGCGGCGGCTGACGTGAGCAACGCCGCCGGGTCGCGCGGCCAGGCGACCGCCTTCGCGCCCGGCGTCACCACCATTCAAGCCCAGCGCGGCACGATCACCGCGACCACGCTCCTGACGGTCAACTAGGAACAACCATGACGACGACGATCACGACGACGACGACGACGACGATGACGCTCACTCTGGATCGCTCTGCCTGGTCTTCCCGGTCTCGGCGGTCGCGCCGGCGCGCGCTGGCCGCCGCGGCGTTGTTCGCCGCCGTACCCACCGGCGGTGCCCTGGCCGCCAGCGGGCCGGAGGATCTGCAAGAGCCCGAGGCGACGACGGCGGCGGTCGCGGCGCCCGCGCCCGCGCGCTCGGACGCGATCGATCACGCCGGGTTCCTGCCTTCGCTCGACGGGCCGATCGGCCTTTATCACATCTCGACGGCGGAGGTCGGTCCGGCGCACCATGTGCGGGTCGCGCTGCACGGCCAGTACTTCTCGACCACGGAGTTGCTGGCGAGGGGCGACAGCGACACCATGCTGGCTGGATCGCTGAGCTTCGGATTCACGCCCGTCCGCTATCTGGAGATCTTTGGCGGTGTGCTGACCTCCAGCAACCGCAACGAGCGTCCGGATGAGCTGGGGCGCACCGACCCGATGGTCATCCGCTCGCACGGCGATCTGCTGCTGGGGCCCAAGCTGGCAGTACCGATCGGGACCGGCACCACGCTGGGCTTCGAGGCAGGGTTGCGCTTCCTGGCGTCGGCGTCCAGCCTGGCTTTCTCGGCGCGGTCGACGTCGACCTGGTTCGGGCCGCTGGCCACCATCGACCTGCGGCCGCTGGCGGGGGCGCCCATCCGTTTTCACGTCAACGCCAACTTCTACCTCGACAATTCGGACAACGTCTACGACTTCAACGGCACAACGGCGCAGTCGCGGCAGGCGGCCAAGCTGGCCTACGGCGTGGGCGCGTCGCGGGTGCGGCTAGCGGCGGCGATCGACGCGCCGCTCGAACAGCTGACCGCGCCGGTGCCGCTGCAGCCGTTCGCCGAGTACCACGCCGAGATCATCACCGGCGACGTCGACCCCGAGGTGGCGGCGGTGGTTCCCGGGCGCGGTCCGCGCAATCGCCAGTGGCTGACGGTAGGTCTACGCGCGCGGGTTTACCGAGGTCTCACCCTGGACGCGGGCGCCGACCTGCGCGTGCGCGCGAACGGGCCCGCTTACCAGCCGCCGATGCCGCCGGTCACCTTTCTTTTCGGCGCCGCCTTTCCGCTGGACGTCGACGCCCTGACCCGCCCGGTGGTGGTGACCCGGGTCGTCGAGAAGAAGGTGGTGGCGCCGCCCACCGAGGGGCGCATCGCCGGCGTCGCCAAGGACAAGGCGGGCAAGGGCATCGCCCGCGCGGTGGTCACGGTCGCCGGACGCCCGCACGCGGGCGTGGTCACCGACCCGGACGGTTCGTTCGAGATAGCGGCGCTGGCGCCCGGCCCCGCCAGCGTGGAGGTCAGCGCGCCCGAGTTCGAGAGAGAGAAGGTGACCACGGTGGTCACGGCGGGGCAGGTCGCCGAGCTGGCCGTGGCGCTGACCGCCAAACCGCGCACGGGATCCGTGCGCGGCAAGACCATCGACGCCCAGGGGCGCGCGGTCGAGGCCACGCTCAAGTTCTCGGGCGCGCAGGCGCTGGAGACCCGCACCGACGGGAGCGGTCTGTATCAGGCGGCGCTGCTGCCCGGACCGTACAAGGTCGTCGCCGAGGCGCCCGGGCTGCCCACCAAGGAGAGCCAGTTCGAGGTCATCGCCGACAGCAGCCGTCAGGTCGATCTCACGCTGCGTCCGATCAGCCCCGACCTGGCGGTGAGCGAGACCGAGATCCTGCTGCGCGATCCAATCCGGTTCAAGTCCGGCGCGCCCAAGCTGACGCCGGCCTGGCAGGGCGAGCTGGATGGGGTCGTCGCCGTGCTGGAGGACCGGGCGGACATCCGCATCTTGCGCGTCGAGGCGCACTGGGATCCCAGCGCGGGCGCCAAGGCCAAGGAGCTGACTGACGCGCAGGCCGCGGCAGTCAAGGATTACCTGGTGAAAAAGGGGATCTCCGACGCCCGCATCGAGGCGGTGGGCATGAGCGCGGATCAGCCGCTGGTCCCGAACGTCACCCCTGAGTACCGGGCCAAGAACCGGCGCCTGGAGCTGCACATCATCCGCTAGCTCTCCCTCCGCAAGGCCTCTCCCTCCGCAAGGCCTGCCCTCTCCCCGGCCCTCTCCCGCGGACGGGAGACGGTGACTGGTTCTTGAGCGTGGGGGTGGTTCTGCGCGGCGCCCGCCCGGACGGTGAATCGAGGGAGGGAGGTCCGTAGAGCCGATCCGCTGAACTACCGCCGCGTTGAAAAACCAGTCACCCTCGCCCGTCCGCGGGAGAGGGCCGGGGAGAGGGCAGGCCTTGCGAGACGCAACGCTCGCGGATCAGATCACAGCGTTCTCAGGATCGCCTTGACGTCCGACGCATGCGCGCCGAGGGGGGCGAGCTGCAAGTAGGTCTCGTAGGCGCTGCGCGCCTCGCTGCGGCGGCCTTCGGTCTGCTGGACGGTGCCGATCAAGAGATAGGCGTCGGCGTGGCGTGGGTTGGCGGCGACGGCGCGGTGGGCGAGCTGCAGAGTCTCGGCCGGCCGGCCGGCCAGAAGGTCAGCGCGCGCCAGCAGCACCATCGCGTCGGCGGAACGCGGATCGCTGGCGAACGCCTGACGGCAATTGGCGAGCGCGTCGCGCGCGCGCTGGCGCAGCAGCGCCGACTTGCAGCCTTGCAGGGGAGCGAGCGCGGGAGCCTCCGCCGCGCGCGCCACTACCTCGGGCCGTCGCGGCTTGGCCGGCTCGGCCGGCGCCGCCGCTGAATCCGTTCCCTCATCC
>DASRQZ010000207.1:0-44845 GCA_035696125.1 Polyangia bacterium | reverse complement strand
AGGACGCCGACGAGGAGGACGCCGAGTTCGACGAGCAGTGGCACATCGAGCGGGTGTGCAAGGTCATCGACAAGGTCCGCCGCCTGTTCAAGGAGCAGGAGAAGTTCCAGGAGAAGCTGGACGTCAAGGGCCTGTCCGAGGGCAGCAAGAAGAAGTGGAAGCAGTCGATCGCCGATCTGCGGCAGGAGATCCTGGACGCGCTCCAGGAGATGCGGCTCAACAAGAAGCAGATCGACAAGATCGTCCTCAAGCTCAAGGCGTTCGTCACCCGGATAGAGCAGGCGAACCGCGAGATCATCGACTGCGAGCACAAGGCGGGCATGAGCCTGCGCGAGTTCCGAAAGACGCTGCGCGAGATCCGCACGTCCCCGCTGCGCCAGCGCGCCGTCGCCAAGAAGCTCGGTATCCGCGCCGAAGAGATCGAGGACATGTCGCGGGTCATCGCGGCGGCCCAGAAGAAGGTCAAGAAGGTCGAGGAGGAGGCCAAGCTCAGTGAAGACGTCCTGCGCGACACCGTGCGCGAGATCCAGGACGGCGAGCGCATGGCCGAGAAGGCCAAGGCCGAGCTGGTCGAGGCCAACCTGCGCCTGGTGGTATCGATCGCCAAGAAGTACACCAACCGCGGGTTGCAGTTCCTGGACCTGATCCAGGAGGGCAACATCGGCCTCATGAAGGCGGTCGACAAGTTCGAGTACAAGCGTGGCTACAAGTTCTCGACCTACGCGACCTGGTGGATCCGGCAGGCCATCACGCGCGCGATCGCCGACCAGGCGCGCACCATCCGCATCCCGGTGCACATGATCGAGACGATCAACAAGCTCATTCGCACCAGCCGTTACCTGGTGCAGGAGCTGGGGCGCGAGCCGACGCCCGAAGAGATCGCCGAGAAGATGGAGCTGCCGCTCGACAAGGTGCGCAAGGTCCTCAAGATTGCCAAGGAGCCGATCTCGCTGGAGACGCCCATCGGCGAGGAAGAGGATTCGCACCTCGGCGACTTCATCGAGGACAAGAGCGTGATCTCGCCAGCCGACGCCGTGATCTCGATGAACCTGGCCGAGCAGACCCGCCGGGTGCTGGCGACGCTGACCCCCCGCGAGGAGAAGGTCCTGCGCATGCGCTTCGGCATCGGCGAGAAGTCCGACCACACCCTCGAAGAGGTGGGCCAGGACTTCGAGGTCACCCGCGAGCGCATCCGCCAGATCGAGGCCAAGGCCCTGCGCAAGCTGCGGCATCCGTCGAGAAGCAAGCGGCTCAAGTCCTTCATGGAGAGTTAGCCAGGGGCGCGCACGGGTCTCGCGTCTCGCAAGGCCTCGCCCCCCCTCCGGTCCCCTCCCCCGTACTCGGGGGAGGGCTAGGGAGGGGGCAGGCCTTGCGAGCGTCGAGGCACGCGCGAGCCGTGCGCTCCGCAAGGTCTGCCCCCTCCCTGACCCTCCCCCGCGGCGGACCGCGGGAGAGGGGATCCCGTCCTGCCACGCCGCCTTTCCCGGCGCGGGCCGGTGCGCCGCATCGCCCGCCATGCTTTAATCCCCCGCTTGCTGCGCAGGTTTTCCGTCAAGGTCGGGGCCCGGGAGCGGATCGTCGAGCTCGAGGAGCGGGAGGAAGGGATGCGCGTCCTGGTGGACGGCAAGCCGCGCGATCTGGAGCCCCGCCAGCTCGAGCCCGGCGTCTGGGCCTTGCGCGACGGTCACGCGCAGGTCATCGCCCAGGTCGACGGCGTCGCACCCAAGCTCACCGTCGAGATCACCGTCACCGGACGCGACCCGCTGATCGTGCCGGTCGAGGTCGTGCCCGCGCGCAGCGCGCGGCTGGCCGCCCTGGTCCAGCGACCCAGCGGCGCCGACAAGGCGCCGTCGGCGCTGCGCGCGCCCATGCCCGGCCGGGTGGTCAAGATCCTGGTCAAGCCCGGTGACCGGGTCAGCGTGGGGCAGCCTACCGTCGTCGTCGAAGCGATGAAGATGGAGAACGAGCTGCGCGCGACCCGCGCCGGGACGGTGCAGGCGCTGCGCTGCGAAGAGGGAGCAGCCGTCGAGGCGGGGCAGGACCTGGTCGTGATCGGTTGAGCGGGCGGGGGCTGGCATGATCGCGTCCGTCGCAGTGATCGCGCTTTACTTCGCGCAGGCCGAGCCCGCGCCGCCCGAGCAGGCCGTGCCGGCGCCCAGCACGCCGCCCGCTGTCCCCGCGCCGCCCGCGCCGCCAACCGCGGCCCCGCCCGCGGCGCCGGCTCCGGTGGCGCCGCCGGTCGCCGCGCCCGAGCCTCCGGTGCCAGACGCCCTCAACACCGCCTGCCTGTTCGCCGGGCTGGGCTATCGCCT
Source organism: Polyangia bacterium (assembly GCA_035696125.1). Taxonomy (GTDB): domain Bacteria; phylum Myxococcota_A; class Polyangia; order Fen-1088; family Fen-1088; genus DASRQZ01. The sequence goes on along the minus strand of DASRQZ010000207.1, from coordinate 42,533 downwards.
GGGCACGGTGCTGGAACCGGCGGCCGGATTCTCGATCGGCGGCGCTTTCGAGCGCGGCTACGCCTCCCCGTCGCCCATTGTCGATCTGGGCTGGGCGGTGGAGTTCCTGTTCGACCGCTTCGCCAGGTCGGTCAGGGACACGCCGACCTCCCCGTCGCTGACCCGGACCATCACCGACACCAGCTTCGCCGCCCTGCAGACCCTGCGCGCCGGCGCCGGACCGCTGCACGCCTCGATCGCCGCCGGCGCCGGCCTGTCGGTCGCCTTCTTCGCCAGCGACGAGATGGCGCTGGCGCAGAGCAGCGGCAGCGCCTATCAGCCGTTCGCGCGCGCGCGGGTCGCCGTCGACATCGCGGTCAACGCCCAGACCGCGGTCGGTGTGCGCGCCAGCTATTCCCTGATGCTGATCTCGTCGTCGGTGGCGCTGGCGTCGGGCCAAACCACGCATCTGATGGGGGATCTCTTAGACATCCACGCCGGCCTCTTCTATCGTTTTCGCTGACCGATGCGGCGCGGGTTCTCCCTCTTTCTGCTGCTGGTACCGGCGCTCGCGCTCGCGGCCCTGGGGGTGTTGATGGTGAGCTCGACGATGGCCCGGCACGCGACCGCGACCTTCGGCGATCCGCGCCACTTCGCCGTCCGCCACCTCATCGCGACCGGCGTCGCCATCGTGGTGGCGCTCGCCATCGTGCGCGTCGGACCGGCACGCGTGCTACACGCCGCGCCCCTGCTGTTCGTCGCCGCGCTGCTGGCCGCGCTGGCGGTGTTCGTGCCCGGCGTCGGCGTTCGCGCCGCCGGCGCCCGTCGCTGGCTGCACGTCGGCGTGCTGTCGGGCAGCCCGGCGCCCATCCTGACCGCCGCCGTCGGGCTCATCGTCGCGGCCTGGGGCCGCGCGCGCGTGCGCGGCGAAGGCGAACGAGTCGGTCTTCCGCGCGCCCCCGGCGCCGCGGGCACCCCGGCGCCGGCGACGCGCCCGAGCGCCCTCGAGGCGTTGCCGCGCCGGACGCTGGCGCTGGCCATGGCGTTCATCGCGGTGCTGGCGCTGGTGGTCGAGCCCGACTTCTCGGCGGCTGCCATCGCCACCGCGGTCGCGCTGACCGCGCTGGCGGGACTCGGCTTTCGCGGGCGGCGGCTGGTCCTGGCGGCGGCGGTGCTGGTGCTGGTGCTGGCGCTGGTGGCGTCGCAGTTCGGTTACGTCGGCGGGCGGCTGCGCGGATTCTTCGCGCCCGAGCGCGACCGCCGCGGCAAGGGCTTCGAGGTGCTGGCGCTGGCGCGCGCCACCGCCAGCGCGACCCCCCGTGGCGCGGGTCTGGGACACGGCGAGGCGCGCCGGCGGCTGTCGTCGCCAGGCTCCGACTACGTGTTCGCCATCGTGACCGAAGAGATGGGCAAGACAATGGCCCTGGGAGTGGTCGCGGCCTGGCTGTGCATCGCCGCCAGCGCCGTGCTGGCCGCGCGCGGCCTCGGCGACCGGCGGCTGCGCGCCGCCGCGCTGTCATCGGGCCTGGCCCTGGTGGCGCCCGCGGCGCTGCACGTCGCGGTGTGCATCGGTCTGGTGCCGATCATCGGCGTCACCATGCCTCTGGTCAGCTACGACCCGGCCGCGACCCTGGCCGCGGGCGCGGAGCTGGGCGTGATCGCCGCGATCCTGCTCAAGCCGTCGGCGCTGCCCGCGCCGGTGCAGGCGCCGGATCTCGCGGGGGCCGGGTGACCGGCATCGCCGACCTGCGGCTGGCGGTCGATCTGCGGCTGGCTATCCTGGCCGGCAAGGGCGGGGTGGGGCGCACGACCGTGGCGGCCGCGCTGGCGCGCGCAGTGGCGGCCCAGGGCCGGCGCGTGCTGATCGCGCAGACCGAGGCGGCCGACCGCCTGGCCAAGCTGTTTGGCCGCGCAGAGCCGGTCGGCCCCACGATCAGCACGCTGGCGCCCGGCATCGACGCCGTGAACATGAACCCCAAGAGCGCCATCCACGAGTACGGCCTCATGGTGCTGCGCTACGAGACGGTGTACCGCGCGCTGTTCGAGAACCGCGCCGTGCGCGGCTTCGTGGGCGCCATCCCGGGCCTGGACGCTTACGCCATGCTGGGCAAGGTCTGGTGGCACACCACCGAGACCGCCAACGGGCGGCCCCGCTACGACCTCACCATCCTCGACGGACCGGCGAGCGGGCACGCCACGCTGATGCTGCGCTTGCCCCAGGCGATCATCAACGCCATGCCCAACGGCCCGCTGACCAAGGACGCGCAGGCGGCGCGTGCGTTGCTGACCGACTCGGCCCGGACCGCCATGGTGATCGTCACCTTGCCGGAGGAGCTGCCCGTGCGCGAGACCGCCGAGCTGGCGCGCACCGCGCGCGAGACCCTGGGCATCCCGCTCGGGCCGGTGGTGGTGAACGCCATGCCCTCGCCGGAGCTGTCGACCCCCGACCTGGACGGCGTCCTGCAGGGGCTGGTCGTGCCGACCGGCGATCCGGAGCTGGACGCAACCTTGCGCATGGCCGGCGGCATCCGGGCCCACCGTCGGACCGCCGAGGGCATGTTGGCGCGACTAAAGGAGAATCCTGGGCTGCCGATGGTGCTTCTGCCACGTGTGCCCACGGTCGACCTCGGGCCGGAAGATGTCGAGAACCTCGCCGGGTATTTGTTGCGCTGAATGTCCTCGTGATCTCGCCCATTCTCGTGCTCCTGGCCGCCGACGTCGCGGCGCCCCACCTGCCGGCGACCAGGACCACGGCGGCCCCCGCGATCGACGGCGCTCTCGACGACGAGGTCTGGAAGCCGGCGCTGCCGGCCGCGGTGTTCACCCAGCAGAACCCGTTCGACGGTCAGGCGCCCACCGAGGCGACCACCATGCGGGTTCTCTACGACGACGAAGCGCTGTACTTCGCCTTCGACTGCCGGCAGGTGAACGCCGCCATCACCGGGCGGCTGACCCGGCGCGACCACGACTCGGAGAGCGACTGGGTATGGATCCAGATCGACTCGCGCCGCGACGGCAAGAACGCGGTCATGTTCGCGGTCAACGTCGCCGGCGTGCTCGCCGACGGCGCGACCCACGACCAGACCGTGTCGTCCTGGGACTGGGACGAGAACTGGGAGGCCAAGACTCGCCGCCGCGCCGACGGCTGGTCGGCGGAGATGCGCGTCCCGCTGCGCATCCTGCGCTTCGAGAGCGGCCTGCCCGAGCAGAGCTGGGGCATGCAGGTAGGGCGCTACATCGCCGAGCGCCAGGAGACCGACATCTGGGCCTACACCCCGCGCGAAGTCGCGGGCGGCGTCGCGCGCTTTGGCAGCCTCGACCAGTTGCGCGCGCTGAAGCCGGGCGGGCGCATCGAGCTGCGGCCCTTCGCGCTTGGCCGCCTGCGCCGGCGCGATCAGGCCGCCGATACCGTCGGCGAGGGGTTCGACTTCAGCCCCACCGCGGGGCTGGACCTCAAGTGGCACCTGGCCCAGGACCTGACCCTCGACGCCGCAGCCAACCCCGACTTCGCGCAGGTCGAGGCTGATCAGCTGATCCTCAACCTGACCAACTTCGAGACCTTTCTGCCGGAGAAGCGGCCGCTGTTTCTCGAGGGCGTCGAGGCCTTCGCGACGCCGCTCACCGTGTTCTATTCGCGGCGCATCGGCAGCGCGCCCACCAGCCCGACCCTGCGCACCGACGCCGCCAACAAGGCCAGCGAGAAGCTGGTCGAGGTCCCCGAGACGGGGGTGATCTACGGTGCCGGAAAGCTGGTGGGGCGCCTGGGCAACTGGACCGTCGGCGCGCTGTCCGCGCTCACCGCCCGCAACCAGGTCCAGGTGGAAGACGCGACCTCGCTCGCGCGCACCTCCCGGTTGGTCCAGCCGACCATGGCTTTCAACGTCCTGCGCCTCAAGCGAGAGCTGGGACGCAACGCCCATCTAGGCGTGATCGGCACCGGCGCCAACGGCCTTCACGAGCCGACGTCGAGCTACCCGTCGCTGGACCCGAGCGACCCCGGTGCCATGCGCCTGTGCCCATCGGGAACCGCCGTCGCTGCGGGCCGGCGCTGCTTCCACGACGCCTACCTGGGCGGCGTCGACGGTCTCTGGCGTTCGGAGTCGGGCAACTACGTGGCCGGCGCCCAGCTGGTGGAGTCGCTGATCCAGGGCGGCCCCGACCGCAGCGGCGGCACGGCCCTGCGCGACGGCACCCCGATCCGCTCGGGTGACCACGCTCCGGGCGCATATCTGCGCGTCGCCAAGGAGGGCGGCAAGCCGATCATCTGGAGCGCGGAGTACACCGGCGCTGGCCGCAAGCTGGACTACAACGACGTAGGGTTCCTGCCGCGCCAGAACCTGCGCCAGGTCAAGCTGAGTCTGGGTTATCGCACCCTGGACGCCGGCCGCTACACCATCGACACCACCTCGGCGCTGGAGCTGGACGTCCGCCGCAACCTCGACGGGCTCAACCTGGGACAGACCCTGGAGCTCAACACGCGCTGGCGGCTGCTGAGGTTCTGGACCCTGTTCGCGGCCGCCGACCTGGCCAGCGCGCGCTTCGACGACCGCGAGATCGGCGACGGTTCGGCGCTGGAACGCGCGGCGTGGATCGGCGGCAAGCTGGAGGTGATGAGCGATCCGCGGCGCCGCTTCTCGTTCAGCCTGGCCAACCAGACCCAGTTCATCAGGAACGGGTTCAGCAGCAACGTTCAGGCGACGCTGGTGCTGCACCTGATGCCGCAGCTGGAGATCGACCTCGCGCCGCAGGCGACCTACGCCAGCGGCGAACCGCGCTTCGCCTACCAGGCGGCCGACGCCGGCACCAGCTACCTTGGCTTCGGTGACCTGCTGGCGCGCAGCCTGGGCGCGACCTTGCGCGCCAGCTACACCTTCACGCCGGCGCTGACCCTGCAGACCTACGCCCAGTTCTTCCTGGCGTCAGGCCACTTCACCAACGTCGGCACAGTGCCACAGAGCCCCGGGGCCGAGCTTCGCCTGGTCGACCTGACGGCGCGCGAGACGACGATGCCGGTCGCCAATCCGAGCGCCACCGACTTCGAGGAGGCGGCGCTCAACGTCAACGTGGTGCTGCGCTGGGAGTACCTCCTCGGCTCGACGCTGTTCCTGGTCTATTCGCGCTCGCAGATCCCCGACGTGAGCCTGGCGATGGGCCAGGCCGGCTATCTGCGCCCCGCGTCCGTGCTGCGCGGCTCGGCGGTCGACGTGCTGTTGCTCAAGGTGTCGTACTGGTGGGCCAGCTAAGGCTAGGCGGCGCCGCTCTCAGAACGCGTCGCGGTCGTGCAGCCAGCGCTCGACCCCGGCCAGCCCGTCCTTGTCGGTGCTGCTGGCGTAGTCGCGCTTGGCTTCGATGGCCAGGGTGAGCGCCTTCGGGCGTTCGGGATGGTTGTGCCACAAGATCTGCGCCAGCAGGAAGGCGCTCTCGGCGCGACGCGCGGGATCCTTCTCGGCCTGCACACGGATGGCGTAGGCTCGCTCCAGCAGGGGGCGAGCCTCGTGGGTCTTGTTTTGCTCGAGGAGGCTGCGCCCGAGGACGGCCAGTACGGCGGCCAGGACCGGATCACCGGAGTCGAGCTCGCGCTCCAGGGTCTGGAGCGCTCGACGAGCAAGCTGCTCGGCTTCGGCGAAGCGTTTGGCCATGATTAACTGCTCGGAGCGATTGAGCAGCTCGCGTGCCACAACCGGATGGTCGGCGCCCAGCGCCTTTTCTTTGATGCGGAGCCCGCGCTCGCTGAGCTCCAACGCTTCGCTGACGCGCCCCAGCTTGGCCAGGACGTTGCCGATGTTTCCCAGGGAGAGGCCCACATCCGGGTGGTCCGGTCCGAGAAGCCTCTCCTTCAACTCCAGCGCTCGCCGCCCCAGTGAGACAGACTCCTCGTAATGCCCGTCGACTTCGGCAAGCAGAGCCTCGTTGTTGAGCACCCAGGCGCGCAAGAGCTCGTGGCCACGCAATCGGCCCAAGGTCGCCTGACTCAATTGCAACCAGAGGCGTGCTCTCCGGGTGTCGGCCTGCAGGTACCCGACGGCGTAGGCCTCAAACAGCGCCGCTTCGGCCACCAGTTCGTCGTCGCCGCCACTCTGCGCGGCCCAGATGCTTTCCTCGTAAAGTGAGACCATGGCGGCCGGCTCCGCCGAGCTGAGCTCGGCCAACCGGCTCAATGCCAGCGCGGTGGTCGGCAGGTATCCGACGCTCCGGGCCTCGGCTGCCAAAGGTCGGGCAAGAGCCAGCGCCTCTGACAGATGGCCCGCGTCACTGAGTGCCTTGACGCGCGCCAGCCGTGGTGCCAACGACTTGACCTTGCCCTGGGTGACCAGGTCATCCGGAGGCCTGACTACCGCACGCAGTAGCGCTAGGTCGCTGCAACGGTCGAGATCGCCCAGCCCGGCGATGGCGTTGGCGGCGTTTTCCACGGTGCTGCCGTCGGCGCGGGCAAAGACGTCGGTCAGCGCCTTGACGGAATCGAGCCGTCCCTGCAAGCACGACATGCGCAGGTCGAGCACCTCGGGCGATTGCTCGCCGCGCACCGCGGTCGCTTCACAGGCGTCGGTGTAGGTCGTGGTCCAGCGGTCGGTGTACTTGTCGAGAGCCTGCTGGACGGTCTCGAATGCCCGCTCGGCATAGCCCTTCTTGGTCGCGGCGAAGGCAGCGTGAATGCTGTTCTTGCGCGGCGATCCCGTGGCGCCGGGCTCCCAGACGCCTGCCAGCTTCGCCGCGCCGCCTTCGCACGGGTTGTGACGCGCTTGCAGGCTACGCGCGGCGGTGAAGATCAGACCACCGGCAAACAACGCCGCTACCGCACCGGTGGCCCACCGGCGGTGGGTGACCGAGGGATCGTGCTCGAGCGCGCGCAACAACGCCGTCATCGAGGGGAAGCGCGCCTCGGCCGCGGAGCTCAGTCCGCGCACCAAGACCTTGCGGATCCAGGACGGGACCTTGCTGCGGGCCGGCGCATCGCGCACGATTCCGCGGGCGACGCTGGTCATCAGCGCCATGAAGCTCTTGCCCTCGAAGGGCCGCTCGCCGTACAGCGATTCGTACAGCGCCACGCAGAAGCTGAACTGGTCGGTGCGCGCATCGCCCGCCTTGGAGGCGAACTGCTCAGGCGCCATGTAGGCCGGCGTGCCCAGCATCGCGCCGGTCTGGGTGATGCTGGTCTCGAGCGCGTTGGGCGACTCCGAGCGCTCGAGGGTCGTTCGCGGTGACTGGCTGGCGCTGGTCCCCATCGCCGGCAGCACCCGGGTCTCCTCGACGTCGACCAGCACTTGCTTGCTGCGCGGCACCACCACCGGGACCGCGTTGGAGTCCGGTTCTGGCTGGGGTTGCGCCCGACGATGGTTGCCCGAGGACCTCAGCGCCGCCAGCGCGGCGGCCCCGGGCGAATCGGGCGCCAGCTCGGCGGCGGTGGTCTGGCGCGCCAGGCCGAAGTCCATGACCCGGACCTTGCCGTCGCGGCCCACCATGACGTTGTCGGGCTTGAAATCCCGGTGGATGATCTCGGCCTGGTGCGCGGCGGCCAGGCCGTGGCCCGCGCCGATGAACACCCTCAGCACTTCCCGCCAGTCGCGCGCGGCGGCGTTGAGCCAGTAGCGGACGGTGTCCCCCTCGATGAACTCCATCGCGATGAACACCACCTCGTTGAAGGTGCCGACGTCATAGACCACGACGACGTTGGGGTGGGACAGCTTGGCGATGGCCTGCGCCTCGCGCAGCAGGCGGGTGCGCCCCTCGCTGGTGCTCTGCCCCGCGCTTTGCCGCGCGCGCAGCAGCTTGACGGCTACCTTGCGGTCCAGCTCCGGATCGTACGCGGCGTAGACGTCCCCCATGCCCCCGCGGCCAACCAGCCCCAGGACCACGTAACGCCCGATCTCCGCGCCTCGCGGCAGCACATCGGGTAACTCGCCTTTCGAAGAACCGTCCTCCACAGACAGACTCGCCGAGGCGTGAAATCGGCGGATGGGGCACGAGGTTGAGGGCTGGCCGACAAGTCGCTTGGATCGTAACCCGCCGTGCTCTGCGGCCTGACGCCCACATGGCCGCCGGGTGTTTCGGGTACTGGGTGCCCCTGGGCTAAGATGGGTCGTGGTCGCACACCGGCGCCCTGATCGACTGGCGCGGGCGATCCAGCGACACCAGCAGGCCATCGCGGCCCGGACGGACGGGCGCTTCGGCGAGGCGGCGCGGGCTGCGCGCGCGGCGAGTGCGCTTTATGCCGCCGCCGAGGGCCCCCGCCACCCCGACGTGGCCCACGTGCTGGTCGAGCTGGGTCAGATCGAGGAGGCCCGCGACCGCCTGCCCGGCGCCCGGCGCTGCTACCAGCGGGCGCTGGCTCTGCTGGGCGCCAGCGGGCGGGCTCGGTCCCTCGATCCCGACGTGGGACGCCTGCGCGTTCAGGCGGGGATCCTCTTCGCGGGCGCCGAGCGCGGCCTGGGGCGCTTTGCCGCCGCCGACCGCGCCTACCAGCGCACCTTCGTGGACGCCCGCCGCTGGCTCGACGGTCGCGATCCGGATCGCGGCGGCCTGCTCAACAACTGGGGCATGCTGCGCAAGTACCAGGGCCGGTTCCCCGAGGCGATCCGTTTCTATCGGCGCGCGCTGCGCATCGCGCGCGCCAACCGCGACCGCGAGGCGCTGGCCAATCTCTATCACAACCTGGGCGGTGTCGAGCACGCGCGCGGGCGCTTCGCGGCCGGCGTTCCCCACGCGCGGCGATCGGTGGCGCTGCGGGAGGCGATTCACGGGCGCGACGCGGTCGCGGTCGCCGCCGACCTGGCCGCGCTGGCGGCGCTGGTCGACGGCACCGGTCGCCTCGCGGAGGCGGCTGTCCTCTACGGGCGCGCGCTGGCGGTCTTCCGCAAGCGGCTGGGACCGCGCAGCTCCGAGGTCGGCCTGACCCTGGCAGGCCTGGCCGACGTGCGACAGAAGCAAGGCCGCGCCGCCACCGCCGAGCGGATCTATCGCCAGTCGCTGTCGATCCTGGAACGGATCCTCGGCCGCGATCACCCGGACGTCGCGCTCACCGTCCACAACCTGGCTCACGCCCGGCGGGCGGCCGGCGATCTGCGCGCCGCCGAGCCGCTCTACGCGCGGGCGCTGCGCGCGTTCCAGCGTGCGCTGGGCCCGCGCCACCCCCACACCCGCGCCTGCCGCGCCGCCCATGAAGAGGTGCGCCGCGCGCCCCCCCGCGCCCAGGCAAGACCAGCATCGCCGCGCCGGCGCGGCCGCGGCGGGATATCCTGACGCCCGTGGGCGATCCCGAAGCCGAGGGTCCGGAGGCAGCACCGGTCGCGCGAGATGATTGGGCCTTCGAGGCGTTCCAGGCGCTGCCGGGTTTTTGCACGCTGGTCAAACGGTCGCCCACGCTGGACGGCCAGCTGCCCCTGCGCGCCGCCCAGCACTGCAGCCCGGTCTTCGAAGGCAACGAAGCGGGGGTCCAGATCTGCCTCGCCCAGCCCATGACCCTGAGCCGCGGACGCCGGGGCCTGCACGTCGACATGACCCCGCCGGCGCTCGATCAGACCCAGCGCCAGACCCGGCTGGCCGTGCGCGCGCTGGTCTCCCAGGGCCTGCTGGCCGCCGATGGCTACTGGCATCGACTCCTGGGCGAGGACGCCATGCCGGCGCGCGGGAATCGGATCTTCTTGTGGACCGGCTGGCTGGTCAGGCCGGCGCCGGGCGTGGCCTTGCGGGTCAGCGCGGCCTTCAACCGGCGCAGCCGCATCGCCGTCGTCGACCACGCCATCGCCGACGGCAGCGCCTTCACGCCGCTGGTGCTGGAGATCGACGGGCGCGCGCTGCGCGACCAGCCGACCTGGATCGACGAGGAGATCGGCTGCGCGCTGCCGGTGGCCGCTTCGTCCACGATGACCCTGGCCTCGATCCGCCAGTCTCCCGAAGTGGTGCGCGACTTCGAGTCGTTCTTCGACGCCCACTACTTCGAGCTCAAACGCAGCAAGCCGACCGGCAAGTACCGCCGCCTGGTGCGCGAGCCGGCCGCGGCCCCCGCCGCGACCTGCGAAGCCCGGGTCTACACCGCCGGTCCGGCGATTCATGAGATCGCCTGGTTGCGCCGCTTTCACGGGCCTGGCGGTATCTCCAGCCGGCCGCCCGCCGGCGTGGCGCTGCCGGCGTGCACGGTCCGCAACGTCGGCCGCATCGAAGCCGACTGGGATGGACAGGCCTTCACCCGTGAGCGCAAAGACCTGGCCGTGGCGCTGCGCGCGCTGGCGCGCGACTGGCGCGCGGCGGGGGGCAGCACCACCGGCGACGGTTACGAATTTCTCAGCGGGTACATGTTCGCGCCCGGACGCGACGAGCCCTACTGGCTGCTGCAGCCCTGGGTATTCGCCGTCACGCCGCCCGGGTGGTCGGTGGTCGCGGATGGCCTGCCGGCGGGCGGTAGCGACGGTATGCGCGGGATCATCCGCACCGATCAGTTCCACAGCGTGGCGATGGTCTACCGGCTCTACACCCCGGGGCGGATCACGGTTCGTGCCGGCGCCGCGGTCTTGAAGTTTTTTCCCATCCCCCACCGGCTGCAGTCGGCGCCGGTTCGTCTTGTCGACCAAGTCATATGACTAAGCAGCGGGCGAGCCGGCGGGCAATATGACCAACGCCCTCCGCCGGCGACCGCGAGCCTGATTTCTCGGCCGAAACCTGGCGCTGCAGCGCGGCCCCGGCCTTGCACAAGCGAGAGGTCGAACCGAGCGGCATCGAAGGTCGACGCCGCCGACCGGAACTGAACGTCGGAGGTCCCATGACGAAGAACAACTCTCTCAGTATCAAGCTCGCCACCAAAGCCGGGGGTTTCGGTAGCAGCAACCACAATCGCGCGCTGAAGAGCGACGGACTGAAGGTGAAGGTGGCGACCAAGGCCGGGGGTTTCGGCAGCAGCAACCACAACCGCGCGCTGAAGAGCGACGGACTGAAGGTGAAGGTAGCGACCAAGGCCGGGGGTTTCGGCAGCAGCAACCACAACCGCGCGCTGAAGAACGACGGGCTGAAGGTGCGGGTGGCGAGCAAGGCCGGCGGCTTCGGCGCTTCCAACCACAACCGCGCGCTCAGCGCGTAGCTCCCCCAGAGCAGCCGGCCGGGAGTTCGTGGCGCCGGTCTGCTCACCAGCCGGGAGCCGTCGATCATGACGGTCAACCCACGGCGAATTTCCCTCGGGGCCATTGGTTGCACCCGACCCGAGGCATCGACTCACTACCCGCGCCGAACCATCACGGCCGCCGGGCCACCGCGCGAGGCTTGCGCGCCGACCCCGCGGGAGCCGCCGCCTGCTGATGGTCGGCCAGCCAGTGGTCGATGGTGCCCATCTTGTCGCGCCACCAGGGCTTGTCTCCGTAGCCCGCCCTCGCCGAACGCGCCAGCGCCTGCGCGCGCGCCGGGTCGCGGCCGCAGCCCCACAGGGCTCGCGCCAGCAGAAATTGGGTCTCCGCAATTTGCGCCGGCTCGGCGTGGTTCTTCTCGCGGATGGCCAGGCCGCGCTCCAGCGGCGCCAGCGCCGGTTCGGGTGTCCCCTCGCCCAGGAAACTCTGGCCGAGCCCGGTCAGCGAGTCGCCGATGTAGGGATGGTCGGCCGGCAGCTCCTTGGCCCACGAGGCCAGCGCGCTGGTGAACAGCGCGCGCGCCTCGGCGTGGCGGCCGAGGGCGTTCAGGATCTCGCCCCGGTTGCTCATGTGCATGACCACCTCGGGGTGCCCGGGGCCCAGCGCCCGACGCAGGATCGCGACCGCGCGCTCGTTGTAGCCCAGCCCCTCGGCGGGTCGCCCCGCGGCGCTGAGCGCCATGGCCAGGTTTCCCAGCGGACGGCCGATGTCGGGATCGTCGGGAGGCAGGGCCCCCTCGGCCAGCTGCCGCGCGCGCTGGTAGGCCGCCACCGCCTCCGGGTAGCGCCCTTGCATGTGGTACAGGATGGCGGCGTTGTTCTCGGCCCAGGCTTGCAACCGTTCGTGTCCCCCGATCCGGTGCAAGGTGGCCTGCGATTGGCGGATCCAGCGCTCGGCGTCCTGGTACCGGCCCTGGTGGTAGCCGACCGCCTCGATGAGGTAGGTCGAGGTCTCGGCCTTGAGGTCGTCGTCGTGCGCCGCCTCGGCCACGAAAAACGCTTGCTGCAACATCTCCTCGGCGCGCCTGGGATCGCCGGCCACCGTCTCGAGCTCGCCCTGGATGGCCTGCGCTTCGGCCTGCACCGGCGGGTAGTCGATTCGTTGGGTCTCCGCGACCAGCGCCGCCGCCATGCTCATGGCGACCTTGAGCCGCCCGGCATCGCGCGTCGCCTTGATCTCGGCCAGGCGCTGGCGGGCCAGCTCGACGCGCGCGCGCAGGCGCGGATCGTCGGGCGGCTGCACCAGCGAGCGCAGCAGCTTGACGTTGCCGCAGCGATCGAGCTGGGGTAACGACCCTGCGGCGCTGACGGCGTTGCCCACCACCTCGCTGTCGGCTTTGACGAAGATCTCGCTCAACGCCTTGACGCCGCTCAGACGCTCCTGCAGGCAGGACATGCGCAGGTCCAGCACCTCCGATGATTGCTCGCCGCGCGCGTGCGTCGCCTCGCAGGCCTCGGTGTACATCCCGATCCAGGCCTCGAGGTATTTCTCGATTGCCCGGTTCACGCTCCAGAACGCGTCGACGGCGTAGGGGCGCCGCGTGGTGACGAACGCCCTGCGCACCAGCGCCTTGCTGCGCAGATCCCAGATGCCGGCCACTCGATCGGCGGCCCCCTTGCACAGCGACGGCTGTCCGATCATCTGCACCGCGCGCGTCGCCACCAACGCCACGATCGCCGCGGTCAGCACCAGGCGCAGGCGACGATGGCGGCGGTAGGCCCCGCGCGCCCGCACCCAGATGCGCGCCGACCAGGAGCGCGGGCGCGCGGTCTCGGCCGCCGCCAGACGCCCGACCACCGCGACCGCCGTCGACGGCCGTTGCTCGGGGTCGTGCGCCAGGCACTCGCCGCACAGGCGCGCCAGCTCCTCCTCGACCGGCGACGACTCGGAGCCGAGCGGCCACTGCATCGCCACCTGCCCTTCCTCGCGGGTCCAGCGCGGCCGTCCGCCGAAGAGCAGCTCGTGCAGGATCGCGCCCAGCTGCCACACGTCGGACCGGAGATCGGACCTTCCGCCCATGGCCGCCTCGGGCGGCATATAGGCCGGTGTGCCGCCGTGAACCGTGGTGTTGTCGTCGCTCTCGATGGCCAGGCCGAAATCCGAGATCACCAGGCGACCGTCGGCCATGCGCAGCACGTTCTGCGGGGTCACGTCGCGGTGCACGATCCCGACCGCGTGGATGGCCGCCAGGCCGGCGCACAGCGCGTGCGCGTCGACCAGCCGCTCGGCCAGCGGGCGCAGGGTCTTGTCCTGGGTCTTGTCGTCGGTTTCCCCGCCCCCCTCCGCGCGCAGCTGGGCGCGCAGGTTGCCCCCGGTCGCCAGCTCCATGGTGACGAACCAGTGCCCATCGGCGTGACCCAGCTCGAACACCCGGCATACGTTGGGGTGGCGAATCGCTCGCGCGACCTTGACCTCACGCGCCAGGCGCTTGATCCAGCTCTTCTCGGCGGCGCGCGACGGATGCAGGATCTTCACCGCGACGGGCTCGCCCAGCACCCGGTCCCAGGCGCGGTACACCGTACCGCTGCCGCCTTCGCCCAGCACCGCCTCGACCTGGTAGCGCGAGTCCAGCACGACCCCAGCCTGGATGGCGACCGCCACCACCTGCTTCAGATGGGCGGCTCCGGTGGTGATCGTCCGCTCGTCCCCAGCGGGGGCGTAGGGTGTCGCTGATTGGTCGCGATCGCCGCCGGGGGCCGGCGGCAGAAGAGGGTCGTCCGCCATGCTCGCCGCTTTCCCTCGCGATGTCTCCGCCCGGGCTGTTATACCTCTACATCTGATCTTCGCGGTGGGTCAGTATGCGAACGGACAATATTTGGTCGCCTGAAAGGCTTTCGGGATATGACGAGCATCTCTGACGAGATGAGTCGAACGATTCCCCATCGGGGATCGTCCCGCGACCCCGCCCGGGTGGCCGTTCTTCTGGTGGCGGGAACCGGCGCGGTGCGCGCGCCCGCCGACACTCCAGGTCAATCTCGAGTTATTCCAGTAGCCTCGGGCCTGGATATCGGCCGGCGCCCGCCCCCGGCCGCCGACGGTCGGGGCACCCTGGTGCTGGCCGATCGCAGTGTGTCCAGCCTGCATGCCCGTATCATCCAAACCTCGGGTGGTTCACCTGACCGGCCCGATACCTTTGAAATACGAGATCTGGGCAGCACCAATGGCACCTCGGTCGACGGGCGGCCTCTGACCGCGCCCACCCCGCTGCGGTCGGGGTCGCTGATCTTCGTGGGTGGCCAGGTGCTGGTGTTTCGCCTGGCCACCCCGGCCGAGCTGGACGCGATCGCGGAGGACGCCGCGCACCCGTTCGCCCCGGTACCGACGCTTTCGCCCGTGCTGGCGGCGGTGTGTAGCCGGCTCCGGCGCCTGGCCCCTTCGGCCGGCGAGATCTTTCTGCTGGGGGAGACCGGGGTCGGCAAGGAGGTGTTCGCGCGCGCGATCCACGAGCGCAGCGGCCGCACCGGCCAGCTGGTGGCGATCAACTGCGCCGCCATCCCGCGCGAGCTCGTGGAAAGTGAGCTCTTCGGCTACGAGAAGGGCGCCCACTCGACCGCGCAGGGGCGCAAGGGGGGGTTCATCGAAGCGGCGCAGGGCGGGACCCTGTTCCTGGACGAGCTGGCGGAGATGCCGCCGGAGCTGCAATCCAAGCTGCTGCGCTTCATCCAGGACCGCAAGTTCTCCGCGCTCGGGTCCACGCGCGTGCAGGAGGCCGACGTGCGCATCATCGCCGCCAGCAGCCGCACGGCGATGACGGTCAAGTCGGGCACCGGCAGTATTCAGGCGGCGCTGCTCGGGCGCCTGGGCGCGCAGCCGATCCAGCTGCCCGCGCTGCGCGAGCGCATCGAGGACCTGGGGCGGCTGGCCGGGTTCTTCCTGCGCGGCGCCGACCGTTCGTTCGACACCGAAGCGTTCCACGCGCTGTGCTTGCACCACTGGCCGCACAACGTGCGCGAGCTGCAGAAGGTGGTCGCCGAGGCCGAGATCCTGGGCGCGGGCTCGCCCTCGATCACCTTCGAGCATCTGCCCGAGAGCATCACCGCCCTGGTCGAACAGGCGGGTGACCCCGACAGCCGGCGGGACGAAGCCCCGACACAGCAGGCCGCGAGCCACGCCGGCGGCGCGCCGGGTCTCGGCGAAGGCGCGGTACGCGACCCACTGGACCCCGCGGTGAAGACCGCGCGCACCCGCCGGGTCGCGCCCTCGGCCGCGGAGTTGATCCAGCTGCTGGCGCAGCACCAGGGCAACGTGGCCCACGTCGCGCGCCACCTCAAGCGGCAGTATGCGGTGGTCTGGCGCATCATTCAGCGCTATGGCATCGCGGCCGACGATTTCCGCCCCGGCGGCGGGGGTGCGCCGGGCGCGGCGGGCGCTGGCGCGGTTGCCGCCGTCGCCGACCCGCCGTCGGATGTCGCCCTCGATCTCGATGAAGATGAAAATGAAGACGAACCGGACGCCTGAGGTGAACGTGCACGCGACCCCCCATGGACGAAGAGCGCCCCGCCGCGGCGACAGGCCGCGCGCCACGCCGTCGCGCGTCCTACCCTCTGTCGGCGAGGGAGGCCGTGACTCGACTGCGCGGGTCATCCTGCGCCAGGGGCGCTCGCGGCCGCTCTGGTTCGGGCACCCCTGGGTGTACGAAAACGCCATCGACCGCGTCGAGGGCGACGCGGGACCCGGTGACGTGGTCTCGCTCACCGACCACGACGGGCGGCTCATCGGCCGCGGCTTTTACAACCCGCGCTCGCAGATCCCCGTGCGCCTGTGCACGCGCGCCGACGCTCCCGTCGACGCCGCCTTCTTCCGCGCGCGCCTGGCCGCGGCGCGCGCGCTGCGCACCCGCCTGGGACTGCCGGCGGCGGCGACCACCATCTATCGGCTGGTCAACAGCGAGGGCGACGACCTGCCGGGGTTGGTGGTCGACGTGTTCGGCGACGCGGCGGTGGCGCAGATCACAACGCTGGGCATCGCGCAGCGCAAGGCGGAGATCTACGACGCGATCGAGGCCGAGCTGGGCGTGCACACGATCTTCGAGAGCGCGCCCGCGGGTTACGCCGAGCTCGAGGGGTTCGTGGCCGCGTCGCGGGTCGCGCGCGGGCAGTCGCGGCCCACCATCGGCGGCGTCGAGGACGGAATCCGCCTGGAGGTCGAGCCGCTGTCGGGCCAGAAGACCGGCATGTTCATCGACCAGCGCGAGACCCGGATGCGCGTCGGACAGCTGGCGCGCGGCGCGCGCGTGCTCGACTGTTACGCCTACGCGGGCGGCTTCGGGCTGCAGGCGGCGCGCGGCGGCGCCGCCTCGGTGGTCGCGGTCGACAGCTCGGCGCGCGCCATCGCGCGCATCGAGAGTCACGCCACCGCCAACGGCGTCACCATCGAGGGCGTGGAGGCCGACGCCTTTCGCTTCCTGGAGACGACCACGCCGCGCTCGTTTGATCTGCTGGTGCTCGACCCGCCCAAGTTCGCGCGCGCCATGAAGGACGTCGAGGCGGCACGCAAGGGCTACGAACGCCTCAACGCGCTGGCGCTGGGCGCGGCCGCGCCGGGGGCGGTCCTGGTCACTTGTTCCTGCTCGCAGAACGTCGACGCCGAGAGCTTCGAGCGCATCGTCGCGGCCGCCGCCAAGCAGGCCGGCCGCCACGTGCGGGTCTTCGAACGCCGCGGGCCCGCCGCCGACCACCCGCTGCCACCCGGCTTCACCGAGGGCCAGTACCTGAAGGTGCTGCTTCTCTACGTCGACTAGGAAGACGGAGGGTTATCAGTCATCAGTCTTCAGTTGACAGCAGGAAGGGGCCGGACGGCCTTTGCTCTGTGCTCGCGCCACGGCTTCCGAGTCCCCGCCTTCCCCTGAGCCGGCCCACCTATTCCTGAAGACTGCAAACTGAAAACTGACGACAGCTGGCCCAGCCGCGCCCTGCGACCGAACCACCGCGCGCCAAATACCCGGTAACGGCTGGCCAGGAGCTAGGGCGCGACGCGCACGCCAGCGGGCGAGGCGTGCTGGAGCGCGATGTAGTAGATCAGCATGGCGACGATCATCGCCAGCGACACCCACTCGAAGGGGATGCGCCCGAACAGCTTCCAGCGGCGCCCGAAGAAGCGGCCGCGCGAGCGGGTGAAGATCTGATTCTGGATCGCGGGCAGGAAGCTGGCCGGCGCCGGCTTCTTGAGCTTGCCCAGCGAGCCGACCGCGCGGCGGAACCCCTCGAGCTCGGTACGGCACTGGATGCACACGTGGAGGTGCTGCTCGAGCTCGCTCTTGGCCGCGCCGGCGATCGTGCCGTCGAGGTAGTCGCTGAAGAGGTCGGAGGCTTTCTGATGGTCCATGGCAGGTGTCGGCGTCAGCGCGTGTGCTTGTCCAGGTGTTCTTTGATCGCCATCCGCGCCCGATGCAGGCGCGACTTGATCGTCCCCTCGGCCAGGCCGGTGATCTCCCCGATTTCCTGATAGGACAGCTCCTCTACGTCGCGCAGGACCACCAGCAATCGGTGCTCTTCTTCCAGCGCCGCGATCGCCACCTGCATCAGCCCCTCGAGCTCGGCCGCCTCGAGCATCACGTCGGGCGCGGCGATGTGCGACTGCAGGGGCGAGCCGCCACGGGTCAGCACCGCGCCCTCGCGCTCGTCGTCCAGCTCGCCGCCGTCGGTGTGGCGGCGCGACAGGTACTTGATCCGGTTCTTGCAGTGGTTGGCCGCGATGCGCAGCAGCCAGGTCGAGAACTTGGACTCGCCGCGAAATCCGTCGACGGTCTTGAAGACGGTGACGAACACCTCCTGGGCGATATCCTCGGCCTCGGACCGGTTGCCGATCATGCGATAGACCAGGCTGAAGACCTTGTCGCCGTACAGGCGCACGATGTCGTTGAAGGCATGCTCGTCGCGCGCTTTGAGGCGACCGATCAGCAGTCGCTCAGCGACGCTCATGACGTACGGGGCCCGTTCGGGCCGGGAGCGGGGCAAACGGAGCGTCGCCTCCACGTCCCTTTGGACAGCCCCGGTGGCAGAAAGTTCCCTGAGCCGCGCATTCGAGCCCCGGCAGTCTAACGCGGCGGCCCCAGCTGGGGTGAAAACCGGGAGGCCGGACCAAGGGCTCCGATCAGGGTTGAGGTACGAACAGTCGAAAGCTGGCGCCGAACACCGTCTCGCGCGCCGCGCTGCCGTTGCGGAAAGCGTCCTGGCGCAGGCCGACGTCCAGCGACCCGGCCTCGGAGATCGCCGCGACCCCGGCGGTCAAGAAGCCATTCTGGGTGATGCCGTCGTAGCCGCCGCCCCCGCGCAGCGCCACCTTCTTGGCCAGCGTCACCTCGACGCCCGCCGAGAGCCGCGTTCCCTTGCGCAGCGGCGTCTGCCCTTCGGCGGTCAGGTTGGTGATGCCATCGATCACGGCCACCAGGTCGGTGCCCGCGATCAGCGCGGCGCCGTAGCCGATGGCCATCGGTGCCGTGCTGAGGCCCAGCGAGCGCAGGTTGCTCCCCACGATCCCGATGGTGAGGCCGTTCAGCGGACGCACCGTCGCGCCCGCGTCGAAGGTGATTCCACCGGCGCCTCCGTCGGTTGCCGCTTCCAGGCCGCTCAGGTGCAGGTACTTGACCGTTCCCCCGATCACGACGTAGTTGCTGAAAGGCAGCGACAGCGCCAGGCCCGCTTCGTGTCCGTGGCTCGACGGCGGCTGCGACGGATTGTCGAAATGGTAGGTGTAGTAGAGCCCGCCCGCCAGTCTGAACGCCGAGGTCGAGTCAACAATCGAAGCGTGGAAGAGGTGACCCGAGCGCAAGCGCGCGAAGAAGTAGTCGGCCTCGACGTTGTATGCCTGCACCAGCGACATCCCCGAAGGATTCTGCAGTGGCCCGGTTCCGCCGGTCGCCGCGGCTCGCAGTCCGCCCCCCATCCCCAGCGCGCGCGTCCCCACGAACGACTCGGTATATGGTTCGCCACCCCGGGCCGTTCCCCCGATCAGAACCAACCCGACGGCCGGGAGCAGAAGAACGCGTCGTCGGAAGAGCATCCCGTGGATTCTAGGTACTCGTCCCCCCCCGTCCAGTATTCCCGCTGGTCCGCCCTGTCCCGTCCCGCGTTCTCGTCCTCTTGTCTTGCTCTTGCTCTTGCTCTTGCCCTACCGCCAGTTCCTCTCCGCCAAACTGGCAAACCCCTCCCAGCCCACCACCACGTGATCCAGCACCGCGATCCCGCACAGCTCCCCCACCTCGCGCAGGCGCGCGGTCAGCTCGACGTCCTGCCGCGAAGGCGTCGGATCCCCCGAGGGATGGTTGTGACAGAAGATCACCGCGGCGGCCGCGGAACGGATCAGCGGGCGGAAGACGTCGCGCGGATGCACTTCGACTCCGGTCAGCGACCCGCGCGCGAGACATCGCTCGGTTTGAATCCGATGGCGCACGTCCAGCGCCAGCGCCCAGAACTCCTCTACCTCGGACATCGCCAGTCGGGCGCGCAGGTGCGACCAGACATCACCGGCCGAGGCCAGCCGGCGTCCCGGCTTCGGACGCTCCCCGACCGCGCGCCGGCCGAGCTCCATCGCGGCCTGGATCAGCGAAGCACGCGCGATGCCGATTCCGCGCTGCGCGCGCAGCTCCTCCAGCGACGCCTGGGCGACACCCGCCAGGTCACCGCTGGCGGCCAGCAGGGCGCTGGCGACCTCGATCACGCTGCGTCCGGCGGTCCCCGATCCCAGCACGATCGCCAGCAGCTCATGATCGGAAAGCTGCGTCGCGCCGCACGCCACCAACCGTTCGCGAGGTCGGGTGTCCGGATTCAGGGCCGCGATCGTGGTCATACCCGATGACATCGCAACCCACATGCCAGGAAGCTGTAACGTCTGGGTGTCGAAAATGTGACCTGCGCCCGCCGGGCGGTGGACACAACCAGAGGAGGACGCCCCCCGAGCAGGCCCGACACGCGTCCCGCCAGGCAACCGGCCGGCAATCAGCAGACGCTCAGCAGCGATCCAGGGCGATCGGAAGGGCGATCCGAAGAAAAGAGCGTCGAAATAGGCAAAAACTCGGTTGGCTTGCGGAGAAAGATCGTGCTAGCGTTCTATCAACGCTCGTGCTTGGCGGTTGATTCCGCACCGGCGCTGATGGATTGATGAGCTTTTCGTCGATCCGCGACCTTTCCACGGTTTATTCAAAGCAGACTTTCGACAGGGTGCAGCAGGGTTGGGGTGGCGCGCACGGCGTAGCGCCCTTGTTCTGACAGGAGTTCAGCCTGAGTTCCGACGACGATTCAAGGCTTGCGCTGGCCGCCGCTGGCGCACCAGCCGCATTAGATGTTTCACCTACTTCGCCGAGCGCAGCTCCCGAATCCGAGAGTGTGAACGCCGGAAGTGCCGACGACGGCGTCCCCACGATCGTCATCCATCGCGCTGACGACGACGACACCCCTGCGCCGGAGTCAGCGGTCAAGCCGGCCGTCCCGGCGCCGGCCCAGCAGACATTTGTCTCGGGTGGGACCGCTGGTCCGCCGCCCTCGGAGGCATTGCAGCGCGCCCTGCAGAAGATGCGGGAGATCTTCCGGATCCGCGAGCTACGGCCGGGCCAGGCGGAGATCATCGAGTCGGTTCTGGCCGGCCAAGACACGTTGGCAATCATGCCGACGGGAAGCGGGAAGTCGCTGACCTACCAGCTTCCGGCGCTGGTCATGGATGGCCCGACCCTGGTGGTCTCTCCCCTGCTCGCGCTCATCGAGGATCAGGTCAACAAGCTCAAGGCGCTGGGCATCCCGGTTGCTCGCATCGACTCCACCCGTACCGCCAAAGAGCGGGCGGCCGACCTCGAGCTGGTGCGCCAGGGGCATGTCAAGCTGGTGCTGATCACCCCGGAGTCGGTGGGTAGCCCCACGGTCCAGGAAGCCCTGGCTGGCGTGAAGTTCTCGCTCTTCTGCGTCGACGAAGCGCACTGCGTGTCCCAGTGGGGGCACGACTTCCGGCCGTCCTACCTCGGTTTGCGCCGGGCGGCGCAGGTGCTGGGCCGTCCGCCGATCCTGGGCCTGACCGCGACCGCGACGCCTGCGATCGCCGACGACGTGTTGGTGCAGATGGGCATGAAGGACGCGCGCATCTGCCGCGTCTCCTTCCATCGCCCCAACCTGGCGTTCGACGTGCGCAAGGTCGCCGGCGAGGCCGACAAGCTGCGCCAGCTGGGCAAGCTGATCCAGCGCCTGCGGCGGCCCGGCATCGTCTATTGCTCGACCGTGCGGGCGGTCGACGATCTCTATGTCGCCCTTCGCCACGGCAAGATCCCGGTCGAGCGCTACAACGGCAAGATGACGACCGACGAGCGCGAGGCGGCGCAGGCGTCGTTCATGCAGCCCGGTCGCAAGGTCGTCATGCTGGCGACCAACGCCTTCGGCCTGGGCATCGACAAGCCCGACATCCGCTACATCATCCACTACCAGATGCCCGGTTCGCCCGAGGCCTACGTGCAAGAGGCGGGGCGCGCGGGCCGCGACGGCAAACCGGCGCGCTGCGTGCTGCTGTTCCAGCCCGACGACATCGCGATCCAGGAGCACTTCCTCAAGGAAGCGCACCCGACCAAGGCGCAGGCGCGCATGGTCGCCGATGGTCTTTACGCATGGAGCGACGAGGGCAAGGAGGTCTCGGTCCGTGACCTGGCGCTGTCGATGGCGCTGCCCGAGCGGCGCGTGCGCGTGATCCTGTCGGTGCTCGAAGCCATGGGCGTCGCCAAGGAGGTCAAGGCCGCGCGCTGGGAGGGCGTCGAGCCGCGACCCACACGCGAGCAGATCGACAAGGCTGCCTCGGTCTTCGAGGCGCGACGGATCTCCGACCGGCGGCGCCTGGCGTCGCTGCTGGCTTACATGAACACCCAGCGCTGCCGCGTGCAGATGCTGCGGGTCTACTTCGGCGAGCCCGAAGGCGACAAGTGCGGCCTGTGCGATTCGTGCGCGGGCCTCGACAGTGAGGTGTTCGACCCCGGGTCGGCCGACGAGCGCCACGGTTTGCACGCCGCCACCGATTTCCACGCGCGGCCGCGCCGGCGCCGGCGCGGCCGCGGCGGTGCCGAGGTGCGCGTCGAGGCGCGCGAGGGCGGCCGGCCCGAAGCGCACATTCCGGCCGCGCGTCCGGCCGCGCCGGCGATCGTGTTCGAGACCAGCATTCCCAGCGACGTGCTGCCGCCACTGGCCGCGGCCGAGGTCGCGCCACCCGCCGAGAGCGAGGCGACCTTCGACGAGGCGGTGTGGACCGACATGCCCGACGCCGGCAAGTCACTGGACGGCGATCCGGTGATCGATCCCGATGACGGCTGGTACCAGCCCGATGTCTCATTGGAGATCGGGTCGGAGCTGGGCGGCGCCGCTCCACTCGACGGCGCAGGCGTGGTGATGGTGGACGGCGAGGCCCCGGCTCCCGGGGCGGCGCCCAATTTCGACGGCGACTGGGCGGCCGTGCGCGACGCCAACATCCGTCCCTATGTCGAATGGCGCGCGTCGGTGGCGGTGGCCTTGCCGGTCGCAGGCGGCAACCCCGGTGGCGCCGGCGCACGACCGCCGCATGCCGCTCCGCACGGCCACCCCGCGCACAGCAGCGGCAACAACCGCGGACCCAACGGCGGTGGCGGTGGCGGTCTCGACGGCGGCGGTGGGCGGCGGCGGCGGCGGCGGCGGCCGCCAGGCGGCGGGGGAGGGCCCAGCGGCGGGGGAGGCGGCGGCCGCCACCAGCGTTTTGGCCGCGAGGGTGGCGATCGCACTCGCGAACGTGGCCCGCGGCTGCCCGGCTTTTACAACCCGGGCGGAGACTAGAACACCGAACGGTGTGCATGAGCCGTCATCACCGGGTCACCCGGTCAAGGGCCTCGGGCCTCAGAACCCGGTCAAGGGCCTCGGGCCTCGGGCCTCAGACCTCTGGAGACTGACTGGAGGTCCGAGGCCGAAACCAGAGGCAACTTCGGACCGGTGCCGGTACCGGGCGGGGTCCAGCGACGATCGTCCGCCATCAGGCGAGCGAGCGCCACCACTTCACGAAGCGCCCGATGCCGTCGTCGATGGCGACGCGGGGCGCGTAGCCCAGCGTCGATCCGGCCAGCGTCAGGTCGGCCAGCGTGCGCCGCATATCGCCCGGCTGTTCGGGCCGCCAGCCGATCACCGGCTTTTTGCCCAGCGCATCCGAGATCAGCTCGACCAGCTGCAGCAGCGACGTTGTCCGCGACCCGCCCAGGTTGTACAGGCGATAGCCCGGCACGCGCAGGCGCATCTGCTCATCGATGGCCGCCACCGTGCCGTCGATGATGTCGTCGATCCAGGTGTAGTCGCGCGATGTGCTGCCGTCGCCGTAGAGCTCGATCGCCTGGCCACCGTCGATGAGGCGGGTGAACTTGTGAATCGCCAGGTCGGGGCGCTGGCGCGGGCCATAGACCGTGAAGAAGCGCAGGCAGGTGACGTCCAGCGACTGCAGGTGATGCGCGACGAACGCCGACAGCTCACCCGACCGCTTGGTCGCCGCGTAGGGCGACGCCGGCTTGCCGCAGGCGTCGGACTCGCGGAAGGGAACAGCGCTGTCGACACCGTAGACCGAGGACGATGACGCGAACACCAGGTGACCCACGCTGGCGCGCGCGCAGGCTTCGAGGACGCGCAGCGTGCCGGTCACGTTGACCTCGCCGTAGCGCAGCGGATTGGCGATCGACGGGCGTACTCCGGCCAGCGCCGCCAGGTGCACCACCAGCTCCGGCCGTCCCCGCTCGAACGCGCGCGCCAGGTCGGCGGGCGAGGTGATATCGCCCTCGACCAGGTCGAAGTTGTCGCGCGAGGCGAGCGCGGCCAGGTTCCGCTCCTTCACCGCGCGCGGATAAAAAGCGTCGAAGTTGTCTAACCCGACGACGTGATCGCCGCGCCCCGTGAGGCGCTCCGCCAGATGTGATCCGATGAACCCGGCCGCGCCGGTGAGAAGAATCCGCATGCGCGGCGAAGAATAACGGCGCCAGGAAGATTTGTCGCGTCGCGGAAAACGCCGCGCCCCTGCCGCCGCTATCCCCCCGGCGTGCGCAGATGCAGCAGCAGCTCCACGTTCCCCTTGCCCCCGGTGATTGGCGACGTCGCGTTCCCGACCACCGCATACCCCAGCGCCGCCGCCGCCGCCGCCACCTCATCCAGCGCCCGCGTGCGCGCCCCCTCGTCACGCACGATGCCGCCCTTGCCGACCAGCGCGCGCCCGACCTCGAACTGTGGCTTGACCAGCGCCACCACGTCGGCGCCCGGGCGCGCCAGCGCCGGCAGCGCCGGCCAGACCAGGCGCAGAGAAATGAAGGAGACATCGGCGACGATCAGGTCGACCGGTTCCGGCAGGAGGTCGGGCGGCGCCAGCCGGATGTTGGTCCGGTCGAAGACCTTCACCCGCTGATCCGAGGCGATCTTCCAGTCGAGCTGCCCGTGCCCCACGTCGACGCAGTAAACCCGCGCCGCCCCCGCCTGCAGCAAGCAGTCCGTGAACCCGCCGGTCGATGCGCCCACGTCCAGCGCCGTCTTCCCCGCGACCGCAACCCCGAACACCGCCAGCCCGTGCGCCAGCTTCAACCCCCCGCGCGAGACATAGGGCATCGGCGCGCTGCGCAGACGCAGCTCGACCGCGGCGTCGACCAGCTGCCCCGCCTTGTCGATGGGTCGGTCGCCCGCCAGCACCTCGCCCGCGAGAATCAACGCGCGCGCCCGTTCCCGCGAGGGCGCCAGTCCCTGCTCGAGGACCGCCAGATCGGCGCGAATCCTCCCCGCCGCCGGACGACTTTCCTTGCCTGACACCCCTGCGATTCTTACCACCTCCGGTTGCAAACTCGATCGCCCTGCGTAGAATGTCGCCGCGGTCGGGTTACCCCGGACGACCGCGATGGGGCTGTAGCTCAGCTGGGAGAGCGCCTGAATCGCACTCAGGAGGCCGACGGTTCGATCCCGTTCAGCTCCACGATATTGCTGGTGTTTTTTGCCGCCGTGACGAAAACTGCGAGCGTTCAGGGTGTGGTTTCTACAGTTGTTCGGGTCTGCGCAGGGACTCTGCGTACCTGAGGTACTCGTTGTTTCTGGTTGGGCCCACGGTCCGCTCCAGCGCCTTCCACACCACGCTGGCTGGTCGAGCAACACCTCGCCGCCGCGCGCCGCCGACGGCGGCTGACCGAAGGCTGGGCGCGCGAGCGGATCCGGGTTCTCTATGTCGCGGACCACGCTGAATCTGCTTTACGCTGGACGGCGAACCGGGTGACGGAGCGTCCCTGACGGCGATCCACACGTTCTGGGCGCGGTACCAGGCCGACACTTTGACGCAGTCTTCTCTGCTGCCCCCGCGCGCGGTCGAGCACCAAACACCGGTGGCGGGCGATTTGCCGGGTCGCGAACCGTTCGTCGAGGCTACGTCCCCGGCAACCGATTCATAGGCGAATATCAGGGTGTTGCCCTCAAGGGCGCGACCGCGATCATCACGGAGTCGGAGCTGGATCATGCCAGCCTCGACGTATCGCTGGGGATCTCTTACATCAGCCCGCTGTGCAGCTCCGAGCAGTTCAGCAGCACCGCATTCAGCGACGCTGCCTGGGAGTGCTCATGCAGCTGCACTAACACGGCAACCGGCGTCACCCAGGGCGCGATGGTGCAGGGGTGTGCCCCAGCCTCTGGCTCGTCGAGCTCAATCTGCGGGCGCGTCTGTCCGGGCGATGCGCAAGGGAATGCTCCTTTCGCTTCCCCCATCCCATGCCGCGCCACCAGCAGCTCGTCGGCTCGCCGCCTGGCGGCAGGAGCGTGTCGGGTCACGGATGGGCGTCGCCCGGGCGGCTTCTCCGCCAGCCTCGCCGATTTCACGGCCGCCAACTCGGCATCCTCGATATTGATGACCTTGTCGGGAAGCCAGTTCAGCACCAGCCTGACCGGGCATGTCTTCGCAAACATCTCGGGTCCGCCGCGGGCCGGGGCACGTGTCGAGATCGCTCGGCTCGAGTTGGCCACGCAGCCGTTCACCTTTTCCACGCCCGCCTTGTCCGGCGCGACGGTCCAGCAAATGTACCTGTCGCATCAGGGCCGCTTGCGGGGAACATTCGTGGACGCGACCCACTTCGTGCTTTCCGCCGCCGCCGGTCAGATCGACGCGAGCTTCGTCATCTCGCAGAGCGGCTGCATCGATCCCTGTCCGGATATCACCGGAGCGATCCACGAGGTCAACCAGAATCCCATCACCGGGACGATCGATCTGGCGGCGCGAACGCTGACCCTGGATATTTCCGAAGCAAGCGGCGGCAATCAGATTCAGGCGCATGTCCAGGGCAGCGTGACCCAGACACCACCCGATACGGACGGTGATGGGGTCTTCGACAATGCCGATAATTGCCCGCGCATCGCAAATCCGTCACAACAGGCGATTGCGCCCGTCGTGACGCCTCCTGCCGGCGTTCAGACCAACTCCTGCACCGGCGTCACGCTGGCGCCGCCAGCGGTGCAGGACGTCTGCGGCGCGGGCGGTATCACCGCCACCAGCAACGCGCCATTCCGTTTCCCACTGGGGACCACGACCGTGACCTGGACAATCCGGGATCGGCGCGGAAATGTCGCCACGACGACTCAGACGGTGACGGTCGGACTGGGTGACGATCCGTCCTGCTGCCCGGTCGGCACGCACGTCATTGTCGGTACTTCGAATAACGACATCCTGGTCGGGACCTCCGGCGCCGACTGCATCATCGGTCTTGGCGGACAAGATCAGATATCGGGGCTCGGGGGGAACGATTTCATCAACGGCGGTGACGGCGACGACGTCATCGACGGGGGATCGGGCGATGACATCCTGAATGGTGGTTCGGGCCAGGACCACCTGATTGGTGGCACCGGTAATGACACCGTCCTTGGCGGCGAGGGTGACGACCTTCTCGAGGACAACAGCGGCACGGGTACTCTCGATGGCGGCCCAGGCCACAACACTTGCGTGGCGAGTGGGGGACAGAAGACGCTGGTGAACTGCGGACAATGAATCTCCGTTACTTGACGCTCGCCGTCGTGTCCTCGCTGGCCTGGGGATGCCGGTCGCATTCTCTGCGCGCTGGCAAGGATGCGGCGGTGGGTGATCTGGTAGCGGCGTCCGACCGATCAGCGGCCGGGGATCAGGGAGCTGGGGATGTTGCGACCGAGAGGGCGGGCGACTCGGTCCAACCGGCTTCGGTCATTGGGGGAACCGCCGGCAATGTGTACGGCGGCATCTGTCCTGGCAGTCCTCCACCAGATGGTACCAGCTGCGGGACCGTACCTGGCTTCTGCCAGTACGGGGACGACCCGCGGTTGCAGTTCTGCCTCACCAACGCCGCGTGCACCCCCAGCGGTGGGTGGCAGGTCACTCCCCCTCAGGCCAGTTGTTCGCCGGCGCCCGATCCCGGTCCGTGTCCGGCGTCGGCCGACAGTGCCCGTGACAAGCCGTGCTCGGTGGAGGGGTCGTTCTGCGTTTACGAGTCGACGCCATGCGGATGTACGGCATGTGGTCTTCCGGGCAGCTTCGCCGAAGGACACTGTCCGGGCACCTTGACCTGGCACTGCGCGGGTCCTTACCGTGGTGCCGATTCTCGGTGCCCGCCTTACCTCAGGAACCTGGGCACCGTCTGCGACATCGAGGACGCCAGCTGTTGCCTGGGTTGCCTCTGCTACACTTGCTCGTCGGGCGTCTGGACGGGACCTCCACCGCCCACCCGCTGCGGGCTCTAAGGGAGGCTGGTTGTGAATGACGGCGCTGCGCTCGATCCTCATCGCTGGGACGACCGTCGCGAGGCTCTGGGCGCTGTCGTCGTGCGGTGACCAGGGGCCGCCAGCCGGCGGGTGTTTCACGGCGGGCATTCCGGAAGCGCTGTCGACACCGCCGACGAGAAACACCACCCACTTGCCTCTCGACCTGGACATTACGGGTGGCGGTGACGGCGACCTTGGGTCAATTGAGGTGGTTCGAGACCGGGGAACGGTCGCTGTCCACGGCCAGGATATCCACGTCACGGTACACGAAGCGATCCAGTATCCCGGCACTCTCATCGTCTACCAGGGAGTAGGCTATCCGGATTCGGCGGACGTGTTGCACGTGTTGTGGTTCTATTGTGACGCTGGCACGCTGACGCGGGTCTACTACGAGAGCACGAGCGCCGCCGGCAAATTCGCCGGCGCCACCGGCCAGTGCATGGATCGCGGCGCGCACGGGCTGGCGACACCGTTCATCAGCGACTTCCCGGCGCTCGACGTCCGTGTGCCCCATCTGAGCTGCGGTTTTTCGATTTCGACCCCGCAGCACACCGGTCCGGGAACGCTGGTGCTGTCCGGCGAGGAGTCCGGAGTGATCGCCGACTCCACGGGGCAGTTACGAACCGCGCTGCCGTTTGAATTGATCGACTGCCGGACTGGGTGCGGGCCTGGCCAGTGGTTCGAGCTGCATGTCCTGCTTTGGGATCCTAGCGCCGGCCCGTTTCTCGGATACGGCATAATGTATTTCCGTCCCCCTGACGGCGGCAAGAGAGGCCGCGGCGCAACGATTGGCTATCAATTCAGTCTATCGCCCGTCGGTGAACGCAGGATCATGAATGACTTTCCGGATGCGACCTGGTCGTTCGACTAACCGGTGGTTCGGTCGATGAGGACGGCAAAGGTCGCGCTGCTGCTGCCGGTGGCGCTCGCTGGCATGGCCTGTGAGTCCTCGGCTGAATCGCCGGAGACCAATACGGGTCCGGGCGTCATTGGTGGGTCGGCTGGCTATGTCTACGGGGGCCAGTGTCCCCCGAGCCCGCCGGCGGATGGCAGTGCGTGCGTTCCTGCCCCGCAAGGCGACGACGTCATTTGCGAGTATGGCGACGATCCGCGTGGCGAGCTCTGCCACGCGCTGGCTACCTGTGTCCACCAGACATGGAACGTCGTCGGTGTCTCCCCTTCGTGCCGCCCGGCGCGCGATCCCGGGGCTTGTCCGGCGTCGGCGGAGGCTGCGCGCGATCAAAGCTGTGCAGTGTCGGGGTCATTCTGCATTTTCGGTGTCGTGCCTTGCGAGTGCACGAGCTGTACGGGAGGGCGTGGCCTCGACTTGCAATCGTGTGCGGGGGATACCACCTGGCACTGCGCCGCTGCCAACCCGAGCAACGATCCCGCTTGCCCACCCGCCGCGCGCAATCTCGGGACTACCTGCGACACTGAGTCGATCATGTGCGAGTACGGATGCCCGTCGGACAACGTTCGAACCTGCGCTCGAGGGATCTGGGTGCCGGCCCAGTCGTCGATCTGAAGCCCATGCGCGTCCCCACCGCGTGCTGCTGTCGAGTCGAGGTCGGTATACACCCACCCGCTGACCCCAGAGTTCATCCCCAAAGCTTCATGGACGCACCAGCCGCGAACTTTGCTCTCATGACATTCTTGTCCCTCAGCAAAGGGTCCCGAAGGAGTGATCGCTCAAGATGCCGCCGATCTCAGCGTCTAGCACTTCGTCATAGCTGATGTTCGTGTGCCTTTCGCGGCATTCTCCTGAACCGTGACGATGAGCGCGGGGCATGGCTCCGAGGGATCTTGAGGCCAGCTCAAGTGCGCGAGCTCGTGCGTGCCTATCGCGGCGCAGCAAGATCGCTTCGAGCCGACGCGATGGCGGACTTCCATCTGGGACCGTCGTTGGCCGTCCAGGCCCGCGCTGCGCGCGCCGTCGGTTCGTCGTCAGGCGCTCGACGGCACGGGCCCGTGATGCGTCACCGCCGCCGGATGCCTCACGCCGCGAGACGGAACAGCTCGCCGAGCAGGCAGACGCTGGTCATCACCATGAGGCCGGCGTCCAGCGGTGCGCGCTCACTCGCCGGCAGCGACGGGAGCGTGTCGAGCAACCCGATGACGCGCTTGGCGTCGTAAAATGGCGTGTTGCGCAGCGCGGGGCCGCGCAGCGTTTGCTGGACCAGCTCGTCGAGCGGGCCGCCGAGCGCAGTGGCCGCCGGCGGCGCCAGGAACGGGTGCTTCTGGCGGCGGTAGACAGTATCAGTGATCACCGGCCGCGCCGCCTCGCGCAATACGTGCTTCTCGATGGTGCCGCGGATCTTCGCGTTGACCGGAAGTTCGCGCACGCTTTCGACGACGTGGTGATCGAGGAACGGTAGCCGACCCTCGACGGAATGGGCCATCTCCATGCGATCACCGAGCACGCTCAGGATGAAGTTGGGCAGCGCGGTCTTCGACCACAAGTAAAGCGACTGGTTGACCGGCGCCCTGCCCGCCAGCTGGCCCCGCACGTCCAGCGAGTCGAGTAGCGCGCCGAACGGCTCGCGCTCCGCGCCGACGGAGGCCAGGTAGGCGGCAGCCAGAAATCCGCGCGCCCGCGCGCCCGCGCCGCCGGTCGCCTCCAGGAAGCTGGGGATGTAGCCGAGCCGCTGGCGCAGCACCTCTAGTCCGGGCACGGTGGTCACCGCGCCCGCACCCGTGCGCTCGGCCGGCATGAGGATCCCGCGCGAGATCACGTTCGCCGCTGCTAGATCAGCGAGCAGCTTCTCGACAACGCCCGGGTCCTGGCCCTTGCGGTCGTACAGCAGCATGTCACGACGGAAGTGCGGGTAGCCGGCCAGGATCTCGTCGGAGCCCTCGCCGGTCAGCACCACCTTGTAACCGGCGCCGCGCACGGCGCGGCTGAGGCGGAACTTGGCGACGCTATTGGCGTTGAGGATGATCTGCTCGGCGTGCCAGATCGTGGCGCCGAAGTCTTGCGCGAGGTCGGTGCTGGAGATCGGTAGGGGCGTCAGCTCGGCGCCGCACGCCGCCGCCATCTCTTGCGCGATCGGCAGCTCGTCGTACTCGGGGCGATCGAACGACAGCGTGAAGGCGCGGATCGGCCGGCTCACATGGCGCGAGGCCAGGCCCAGCACCGCGCACGAATCAATCCCGCCGCTGAGGTAGCAGCCGACCGGTACGTCGGCGCGCAGCCGCAGCCGCACCGCCTCGTCCAGCACGGCGCGAAACTGCTCGGCGCGCTCGCGGTCAGCGGCCGCGTCCAGCGCGACCTCGCCACCGCCGCCGCCGCCCACCGACGCCGACGGCCGGTCGTCCGCCAGCGGATAGTCGAAGTCCCAGTAACGGATCACCCGGCGGCAATCGCGCGTGGCCAGCAAGTAGTGTCCGGGCGCGACCTGGCGCACGCCGGCGAACATCGTGCGATCCTGCTCGACGCAGCCCATGATCGACGCCTGGAAGAAGGACTCGCCGTCCCAGCGCGCGGGCACGCCCGCCGCCAGCAGCGCCTTCCCTTCCGAGGCGACGTGAAGCGCGCCCCGGTGAACGGCGTAGAACAGCGGCTTGATGCCGAACCGATCGCGTGCGCACAGCAGGCGCTGGTTGCGGTCATCCCACAGCACGAACGCGAACTCGCCGCGCAGGTGGTGGACACAGTGGGCGCCGTACTCCTCGTAAAGGTGGACGACGATCTCGCTGTCCGACCTGGTGCGGAAGCGATGGCCGCGCGTCTCGAGGTCGGCGCGGATCCGCTCGAAGTCGTAGAACTCGCCGTTGACCACGACGCGCACACGCCCGTCTTCGTTCTCCAGCGGCTGCGTCCCCCCCTCGAGATCGATGATGCTGAGGCGAGCGTGGCCCAGCCCCACTAGCCCCGAGGCCCCGGTCCAGCAACGACGGCCGTCCGGGCCCCGGTGCTCGAGGGTGTTGAGCATGCGCTGGAGCGAGGCCTCCGTGACCGGTTCCTCGGGCGAGAACATCGCGACGATTCCGCACATGACGAGCGTCCTTTCAGGCTTTGCTGGGCATGACGGCGGCGGCGGCGACGGCGCGCGCAGGCGCCGGCGACGCGTTGGTGTTGACCGCCGGAGAGCGAACCAATGGCAACCTGGTCCTCTGTAACTGGAACGGCCGGGCCCTCTGGAATTCCCACACCAAGCTTCATCGCTGATCCGCTTCGAACCTCAACGGCGGTTCAATCCACTCACAACCGGCGCTTCTACTTGCAGAGGCCTGACGGCTCGGCGGGTACCATGCAGGTCTGGAACGCCGGTCTGGGTGTCGCCCCGGCCGGCTGATATCGACGGTCGATGCCGGACCGCACTCCCGCCCCGCCGGCTTGCAAGTCTACCACCGTGGTAGTACGGTTTGTGCATGCCGCGGGGAAACCCTGCCGTCAAGCTCGCCATCAGCGTGGACCCCGAGGTCCATTCCGAAGTGATTGACGCGGCTGAGGCGGAAGGGCTCAGTGTTTCGGCGTGGATGACCGCGGCTGCCCGCCAGGCGCTACGCGTCCGTGATGGCCTCGCGGCGGTCGCGGAGTGGGAACGGGAGCACGGCGCGCTCACTGCCCAGGAGCTTGCGGCCGCGCGACGTCGGGTGGCGACGGCGCGGAGACGCCCAAGGCGCGTCAAGCGGTGAGACCGGTCGTGTATGACGCCGGCGTTCTCGTCGCCGCGGATCGCGGCGACCGCCGCGTTTGGGCGGAGCACCGTGTGCGGCTCGAAGCTGGCCAGGCTCCGCTGGTACCGACTCCCGTGGTTGCGCAGGTGAGCCGCGCGCCCAATCAGGTGCAATTGCGGCGCCTCCTTCGCGGCTGCGAGGTCGTCCCTTTCGCGGAGAAGGACGCTCATCAGGCGGGGGCGCTGCTCGGAAAATCGCGAACGACGGATGTCAGCGATGCATCCGTGGCGGCTTTGGCCATCCACCGCCATGCCGACGTTGTCACCGGCGACGCCTCCGACATCGGTAGACTGCTTTCTGCCGCCCACTCGAAGCTTGGCGTCATTGACACCTGAGTCGGCGCGCAACCCGGGGGGGAGCGCAACCGCCGCGAAGCCGACCGCGTCGATCCGCCGGGTTCGAAGCCATCGAGGACGGCACCTGACTGATCAAGCCGCGGCTGGCTCCCGACCGTCGTTCTGGCAGAGCTGGACGCCACCATAGGCAGGAAATATCGCGGCTCGCCGATGCAAACGCCTCGCGAAGCAACGCCAACCTTGGTTCAAGCTGACAACCGCAAGGAAACGGCTGGGCCGAAGCAGCGCGAGGTTGGCGTCACCCCGAATTTCGCCTCGCTAGACGCTGGCGATAACGACGCTGGCGCTCGGCTGGGGATAGCCGGGACCCTGGCAAGGATGCGGCAGTGGGTGATCTGGTAGCAGCGTCCGACCGATCAGCGGTCGGGGCCGGCCCGGTCCCGGCCAGCTCGAGGGCGCGGCGGTATGCCGTCCGCGCGGCCGGCGACCGTGTGGAAAACGCGCCGGCCGAGCATCCCCTGCAACGTGCGATTGCCATCGGACGAGCCATCGGCGCCGCCGAGCTCGATCCGATCAGCCGAGGACGCAGAGGGCGAGCATTCGCAGCGGCGGGATCCTCGCCTTCATCTCTATCTGGTCCTCCCCGCAAACGCCGGGAGGCGAGGGGCGCCCACGTCTGGGACGACTACACACGACCGTGAACGGGCCGCCGGTTCCCGCCCGCCGCACCGTGCTCGCCCGCATCGGAACGTTCGCGCCGCCGTTCGCAATCGCGCTCGACGCGACGTTCGAGCGCTTCGGCGTGGTCCTGGCCGATGCGTCCCCGAATAGCGGAGCTCGCCAGCACCCGTAACGCCGGCGCTGAGATGCGTCAACCGCGAGAGCACCTTTGAGCTTCCGCGCTTGAACGATCGACAAGCCGAATATTCCGGGCGGCTCGAAAAAAGTCGACGCGGTTTAGCTCTGCGAGCGGCCGCTCTTTGGGGATGGTGTCCGTAGCGGGAAAGTGTATCGTGCCCGGAGTGCGAGGGACGGGCAAGCGTTCAGGTTTTCGGCGGCGAATGATCATGGTGCTGATTGTGCTCACTGCGTTTTCTGCCGGGACGTCGCGGGCGGACGAGAGTGACAATCTCCTGCAACGGGGCGTCGAGCTGAGGCGACAGGGCAAGGACCCGGAGGCCCTGGAGGTGTTCCAGCGCGCGTATGCGATCCATCAGACCGGCCACAGCGCGGCCCAGCTCGGGCTTGCCGAACAGGCCCTCGGCATGTGGACCCATGCCGAGGGGCACATCTCCGCGGCTCTCGATCACGCCGAGGAGCCGTGGATCAAGAAGAACCGCGCGGCGCTGACGAAAGCTCTCTCCGTGGTCGAATCCCATCTCGGATCGCTCGAGGTCTGGGGCTCGCCCAAGGGGGCGGAGATCGTCATCAATGGCCAGGCCGTCGGCGTGCTCCCCTTGACGACTCCTTTGCGCGTGACCGCCGGGACGGTGCCCGTCACCGTTCGGTCGAAGGGATACGTCGAGGTGACGCGCGTGCTGGATGTGCCCTCCGGGGGCCGAGCGAGAGAACGATTCGACCTGACGCGCGTGGCTGTTCCGGCGCCGCCGGAGATCTCCACGCCGCTCCGCGAACCGCGGGCCGCACCCCCGTTGGTCGCCCTTCGCGAGGCGCCCAAACCGGCGGACGACGAGACTGCCGGTTCGGTTTGGTCCCGTTGGTGGTTCTGGACCGCCCTCGGCGTGGTCGTGATCGCCGGCGGCGCGACGGCCTACGTTCTTACCCGAAACACCTGCGGCGCCGGACGCATGTGCACGCCAATCGACGGCCCCTAGGACACTATCGTGACTCATCGCCACACTATTTTGCGACTTGCCGCCAGCCTGCCGCTTTTCTTCTCGTTCGCGTGCACGTCGACCAACGACACGTCAATCGTCGTTCACGTGGTGTCGGACGACTCGCTGGCGCTCGACAGCGTCGATATGAGCGCACGCTCGGCCTCCAGCACGGCGGCAAAGACGGTTACCGTTCATTTTCCCGATCCGCGCAACGTCACCTGGGTGCTGTCGCCCAACGGCAGCGATCGGATGTTCATGGTGCAGGTCGACGCGATGGGCATGAAGAATGGGTCCTCCGTGCCGGTCGTGGCACAGCGCGCGTTGGTGTCGTTCAAGCAAGGAATGACCGTCAACCTGACGATGACGCTCGCGCAGGCGTGCGTGGGTGTGCCGTGCGCCGCGCCACTCACTTGTCTTCGGGGAACCTGTGTCGACCCCGGAACCTTGCAACCTCCGCCCGGCAGCGACCATGACGCTTCGATGACCGCCGACGTTGGCGACGCCCGAGTCGATCAGCCAGTGGACCGGCTGCCTGACGCCGGGATGGACGCGGTCGACGTGCGTCCCGCCGCGCCGGACAGCGGTCCACCGGACGTCGGAAGTCCCGACGTCCTCGTGCCGCAAGCGATCGGCGCCTCGTGTGGCGCCGATAACCAATGCGCGTCGAACCACTGCGTGGACGGTCTCTGTTGCAACACCGCCTGTACCGGCAGCTGCCAGCAGTGCGACACCACGGCCATGCCGGGCTACTGCGTCGCCATCGCCGCCGGCCAGCCGGCGCCGGCGAAACGCGCGTCCTGTTCCAAGGACGACGTCTCGACCTGCAAGCAGACCGGTTTTTGCGACGGGCACGGGGCCTGCCAGCTGTACGCCAACGGCCAGCTCTGCAAGGCGGCCACTTGTGACCCGACCGCCAACACGCTCACGGAATCGCGCTGCGACGGGATGGGGGCGTGTGTACCGGGAACCGCGTTGTCGTGCGCCCCGTTCCGGTGCAAGAGCGGCGACACTGCGTGCGCGCGCACGTGCACGACGACCGCCGATTGCGACGGCCAACCCTGTCTCACCAACAGTTGCGGCAAGCTCAAAGGGGGTGCTGCCTGTAACACAGACGCCGATTGCCTGCTGGGATTCTGCGTCGACGGTGTCTGCTGCGACAGTCGTTGCGGCGGGCAGTGCCAGGCATGCAACCTGTCGGGTACGGTCGGCACTTGCAGCAGCGTCAAGTCAGGCCAGCCGGTGGGTGGTCGCGCTTCGTGCACGGGGACCGGGACCTGTGGCGGAAGCTGCGGCGGACAGTCGACTTGCGTCTATCCGGCCACACAGGTGAACTGTCGCCCCATGAGCTGTGACGTCTCGACGCTGACGTCGCCGGCGAACTGCAACGGTACCGGCGCCTGTCCGACCTTGGTGACGTCGGCTTGCCCTAACCACCTTCGTTGCCAGGCCAATGCCACCACCTGCCTGAGCCAATGCACGACCAACGCCGATTGCGTGCCCGGGTTCTTCTGTTCGGGGACCACCTGCACGGCAACCAAGACCAACGGGAGCGTGTGCGCGACCGGTACCGAGTGCACGAGCGGGTTCTGCACTGACGGTGTCTGCTGCAACGTGCAGTGCAACGGGACCTGCACGACGTGCGGCACGGGAACCTGCACGCAGGTCAAGGGCGCGGACGACAACGATACGTGCACGGGCGCCAATACATGCAGCTCGGTGGCGACGTGTTTGAAAAAGCAAGGGCAGCCCTGCTCGGTGACCACCGATTGCGCCGTCGGCGTGTGCGCCGACGGGGTCTGCTGCAACACCACCTGCACCGGGCAGTGTGAGAGCTGCTCGAACGGAGTGACGCGGGGTGTTTGCGGCGCGGTCACTACGCCCCGCACTCCGTGCGCGGGCGCGGGAACGACCTGCCTCGGGCACTGCGACGGCACGACGCGCGCAACTTGCGTCTACCCGGGCTCGACGACGTCCTGCGGGCCGGCGAACTGCAGCGGACAAATAGGAATGCTGGAGCGGTTCTGTGCGGCCGGCGGGGTCTGCCCGGCCGCCACCATGGTCCCGTGCGGGGGCTTTGGTTGTAACGGAACGGCCTGCGCCAGCAGCTGTGCCAGCGGCCAGGGTCTGTGCGGCGGGGCCTGCGTGGATGTCCAGTCGAGCCCGACCCATTGCGGCGCCGGCTGCGCGATCTGCGGAGGTACCATGCCGAAGTGCGCGGCGGGCACGTGTGTTCAATGCACCGTCGCGACGGATTGCGCGGGCGCGGGCTCGATCTGCACGGCCAATCACACCTGCGCATGCCGGCCGAAGAGCGCGACCAACATGCTCGTCAACCCAGGGTTCGATTCTGCCACCCTGCTGAGTTCTTCCTGGGCCCCCTCGGGGGGGGCCTCCTTTGCCACCGATGACGCGGACGGTTGCCCCGGCTCGGGCTCGGTCCAGACAGTCGTCACGATGCCGGCCTTCGACTTCGGAAACTTCAGACAGTGCGTACGTATCACGGCGCCGAGCTATTCGTTCGGATTCAAGTACAAGGCGCCCGCCAACGCGTCCGGCAGCTGCATGCTGGAGACGTTCACGAATACCACCGACTGCACCAGTGGCACGGTGAACCATGTCGTCGGCATCGGGACGCCTCAATTTGCGCCGGCCACCGACTGGACGTCGATCCCGAACCTGCCGTTTCAGCCAGTCAACGGCGAGCAGTCGGTGCTGATCATGTGCCAGACCAATACCACCGGCCCGGCGATGTTCTTCGACCAGATCTATCTGAACACGGCCGGGGCCACGTTCTAGCCTGGTGCGGCTTCGCCTCCGCGGGAGGCTCGGCCCTCCCGCGGACCCACCCTCCCTTGCAAGGCGACCCGGCGCGGCGGAGCCAGAAGGCGGGCGTCTCGGTGTCGCGCGGACGGCGATCAGGTTACGTAATCGGTCTTGTCTTGTCGGACTTCACGAGCGAACTGGCAGCCGGAACGGGGATCACCTGGCGGAAGGGAGATGGAGGGTCAGTCTAGGAGTTCATAGAGGCCGCCTCGTTTGGCGCCGTGCCCCTGACTGCAACGGTCCGTCCAGCGCATCATCGAAGTGGCAAGTACCGCACTTCCTTGTCTCTGGACGCCACCTTCCCATGATGCCTGCACTCACGGCCACAGGTGCGGCGCGGGCGCGGCAACGCCGGACAACATGAGACGGGCCCTCGCTGCTAAGCTAGGCAGCGCATATGGATCCACAGCCCGGCTCGGGACCGATCCCGGGTACCGTCCTCGACGGCCGGTACCGCATCGAAGCGCCGATCGGGAGCGGCGGCATGGGCGCCGTGTATCTCGCCCGGCAGATCGCCGTCGACCGCGCCGTTGCGGTGAAGATTCTCCGTCCCGAGGCGGCCGACTTCCCGGGCGCGGCGGCGCGCTTTCGCGAGGAGATGCATGTCACCTCGCGCATCGAGCATCCGAACACGATCCGCGTCTACGACTTCGGCGAATCGGCGGGCCGGTTGTTCCTGGTCATGGAGTACCTGCCGGGAAGGACGCTGCGCGCCGTGATCGACGGCGAAGGCCGGCAACCGGTCGCGCGGGCGCTGCACATCGGACGGCAGGTGGCGCGCGGGCTCGGCGCGGCCCACGAGGCGGAGGTGGTGCACCGCGATCTCAAGCCGGACAACGTGATGCTCGTCGATTTCTTCGGCGAGGGCGACTTCGTCAAGGTGATGGACTTCGGCATCGCCCGATCGATGGACGCGCTCCGGCCGCAGCTGACGATGACGGGCCAGGTGATCGGGTCGCCCGCATACATGGCGCCCGAGCAGGCTACGGGCGACACACCCGACCATCGGACGGACGTCTACGCGCTGGGGATCATCTTCTACGAGCTCCTCACAGGGCGGGTGCCGTTCCAGCGCCCGACGGCCATGAGCATGCTGATGGCGCACGTGCAGGAGCCGCCGCCGCCGCTCGAGAACTGGGCGCCCGATCTCGACCCGCGCGTGACGGCGCTGGTGATGCGCATGCTCGCGAAGTCGCGCGCGGACCGCCCGCAGAGCGCGGCGGAGATCGTCGCTGCCATCGAGGCCTTCGGGGACGAGGCGGGGCTGCGGCTCGAGGACGGCGCGGCCGGCGCCTCGCGGTTGGGCGTTCCGGTGTTCCGCGGCGCGGGCCCGGGATCCGAGCCCCTGTCGGGCGGCACTGCGCTGCTTCCCGAGTCACAATCGGGACGCACGGCGATCCTGCCGGAGTCTCGGGCGGGCGGCACGGCGCTGGCGAGCCCGGTTCCCGCCGCCCGCGCCGACAGCCACGCAGCGCCGGTCGTTCCCGCGTACGGCCACGCGGCGCCGGTCGTTGGCGCCGACAGCCGGCCGGCGCCGATCGCGCCGGCGCCCGCACCGGCGCCCGCACCGGCGTCGGCCGCGAGGAGCCTCGGCACCTGGCGCTGGGTGAAGCCGCTCCTCTTCCTGGCGCTGCTGGCCATGGCGGTGATCGGCGGTGGCGTGGCGCTTTTCGTTCGGTTGATCGGCAAACATTGAACAACGGGTGACGGCATGGGTCTTTTCGGATTCGTGAAGGGAGAGCTGGTCGAGGTCATCGACTGGCTGGAGGCTGACGGCGACGTGCTCCTCCATAGGTTTGCGGGCCAGAGCAAGAGCATCAAGTACGGCGCGCAGCTCACCGTGCGGGAGTCGCAGCTGGCGCTGTTCGTCAACGAGGGCCGGCTCGCGGACGTGTACGGTCCCGGCCGCTACCCGCTCACCACCGAGACGATGCCGGTGATGTCGCGCCTGCACGGCTGGATGCACGGGTTCAAGTCGCCGTTCCTCAGCGACGTGTTCTTCGTGAGCACACGCCAGTTCGGCGCGCTCAAGTGGGGCACGCCCAACCCGGTGATCATGCGCGACCCGGAGCTCAAGCAGGTGCGCGTGCGCGCCTTCGGCACGTACAGCGTGCGCGTGGCGGACGCGCCTCGGTTCCTGCGCGAGCTCGCCGGCACGCACGCCGAGATCAAGCTCGCCGACGTGGAGGGCCGCCTGCGGCACGGCATCGTCAGCCGCTTCTCCGATGCGCTGGCGGAGCTCGGCGTCTCGGTGCTGGACCTGGCGCGCAACACCACCGAGCTCGGCGCGCGCCTCGAGCCGCTCCTGCAGCCGGACTTCGCGTCGCTCGGGCTCGAGCTCGTGCAGTTCTTCATCGAGAACGCCAGCGTGCCGCCCGAGGTGGAGGCGATGCTCGACAGGGTGAGCCAGATGAACGCGGTGGGCGACATCGCCCGCTTCGCGCAGTTCGAGGCGGCGGCGAGCATCCGCGCCCTCGCCGAGAAGTCCGGGTCCGGCGGTGTGGCCGGGCTTGGCGCCGAGGTGGCGATCGGGGCGGCGATCGGCCAGCGCATGGCGGGCGCGCTGCAACCGCCGGCACCAGCCGCGACGGCGGCGTCCCCGACGCCGCTGCTGACCGCGCCGGGGCCGGCGGCGGCCGGTCGGCCGCCCTCCCCGGCCGGGGCCCCCGCCGATCGCGAGCAGATCCTGGCGACGCTCAAAGAGCTTGGTGCCCTGCGCGACGCCGGCGTGCTGACGCCCGAAGAGTTTCAGGCCAAGAAGGCCGAGCTCCTGGCGAGGCTGTGATGGCGTTCCCCGTCGGATCGCTCGTCATGGTGGCCGTCGTCCTCGGAGGTTCGCTGCTCTATCGCCGGTGGATGATGGGACGGATGCAGCGGCAGTCCTCCACGCCGGAGGCGCGGGCGGCGATGGTGCGCTTCTTCGAGAGCACCGGTTACCGCGATCCCGCCGCGCCCGATGGCGACGCACAGGCGCTCGCCGAGGCGACCATGCAGCGCATGGCGAGGGCGTGGGAGGCGGCCGCCCGATCACAGCCCACGCTCTACGAAGGCGGCTGGGTGCGGGAGTTCGACGGCATGCCCGTCACGTATTCCTTCTCCAGCGGTGGCGCCACGAGCGTCAACGAATGGACCGTGCCGCTGCCGAGGCCGCCGCGCCTCCACTGGCGACTCTACGGTGGCAAGACCGGCCACGCCACCACCCCGGCGGCCGCCGGGCCGAGCGATGGCTGGCGGCGCATCCGTCCCGCCGATCCGGAGCTGGCGGATCGGTTCGTGGTCGAGGCGAACGCTGACGAGGCGAGCGTGCAGGCGCTGCTCGGCACGCCGGGCCTGAAGGAAGCTCTGCTCAGCTGCGCGCACGTCGATCTCGAGGTGGGCCCGAGCACCGCGCTGTTTCGCGATCCCCTGAGCCGCAACGTGTACGCGGCGATGGGCGGCTACTTCGGTGCGATGATGTCGGCGGCGAATCTCGGCAAGACCTTCGAGGTCGCCGCGCCCGTCCACGACAACGTCGCCGACGTTCTCACCCGAGCCGTGCGGGCGAGCGCGTGAGCGCGGGGCCAGCCGCGCCGCTGGACGCCGAGCTGCCGGTCCTGTGCCGGCGTTGCGGCGGCCCTTGCGAGCCGGACGCCGAGCTGCGCATCACCTGTCCGTTCTGCGGCCTCTCCGATCGCCTTCCCGCCGAGATCGGCGAGCGCACGCGCGAGCTGCGCACGCGCCTGCGCCAGGCGGCGCGCGCTGCCATGCAGCTCGACGGCTTTCAGCGGAGCCTGGCCGGTCTCTACGAGACGCCGGGGGTGCTCTGGAAGGCGCTCGCGCCGATGGTGATGGTTCCGGCCGCGATCCTCGTCTACGAGGCGGTGCAGTACGCGGTCGTGCTCGGCAACATGACG
Source organism: Polyangia bacterium (assembly GCA_035696125.1). Taxonomy (GTDB): domain Bacteria; phylum Myxococcota_A; class Polyangia; order Fen-1088; family Fen-1088; genus DASRQZ01. The sequence continues at coordinate 1,207 of DASRQZ010000207.1, read as the reverse complement.
GCGACGGTGCGGCGTCAGGTGAGCGGCGAGATCCTGGGCGGCGCGCTCAGCGGCGCCATGATGCTGGCGTTCATGCCCCTCGCCATGGCGGCTGGGATGCTGATCGCCCGGCGCGCGTACCGGCGCCGCGTGCGCCCGCTGCTGCTCGGCCGCCCGCCCCGCCAGCCCGGCCGGCCCGCCCGCTGCCGCAGCTGCGGCGGCGAACTCGCCGACGGGCGCGGCCCCTTCGTCACCTGCCGTTACTGCGGCACCTCCAACCTGCTCGGCGAGGAGCTGCGGCGGGACAGCGCGCGCCTCCTCGCCGAGGAGCAGGCGGCCCTGCGCCAGCAGGCCCAGCGCGCGCTCGGCGCGGGGGCGCGCGCCGCGAACGCGCACCCCATCGGGCGCGCGCTGCTCCGCAGCGGCGTCGGCGTCTACGTCGCGCTGATCGTGCTCAACATCCTCGTGCGCAAGGTGTACGCGCTGTTCGTTCCCTGACCGCGTCAGCGCTGCGGGTCGCCCCGGATCACTCGTTGAGACGCTGCCAGATCACCGCGCTCAACGCCTTGGCTCCTGGTCGCGATCGCGTCCTCGTCGGCGTCGAAGTCACGAAGCGCCACTCATTCGTTCATGCGCGCTTGCGTACGCAACCGCTGAGCGGCGGCGGCCTATCTGGGGGTCGCCTGCCTGGCGGTGGTGGTGTTGACAAGCGCACGAGGCCGGCTGGGACACGACGATGCACGATGACCTTCGCGCACCCCCCCAGATGAAGATGCTTATCGCCGACCGATTGCGGGTACGTACTGATTGCAACTGGTCCGATAGAGGTATAAACACGCGGGCGGGTACTCAGACAAAGGAGCTGGTCATGCGAACGGTGATTGGTGTTTTGTTGATCGGTGTGGTTGTTACGCAGCTCTCCTCCGCGCAGGCGGCCACCGAGGTCGCGCGCTTCCCAGCCAACAACACGTTTCTTAGCGCCATTTCCAACGATCCGGTAACGGGCAACTCGACCCTCGTCCTCGTGACCCGGGAGCTCGGACACCCGGGCGGCCCGGTCGATCGTCTGTCGGTTCTGATCTCGAACGCCGACACCAGCCTGTTCTTCTTCGCGAGCGGTTTGATCGATGGCCAGGACTTCCAGGTCACGCCCCACAGCGCCTCGCTGTTCGTGGATATCAACACCCTGACGCTGGACACGCTGCAGGGCGACCTTCCCGAGAACGGC
>DASRQZ010000206.1:0-1935 GCA_035696125.1 Polyangia bacterium | reverse complement strand
CGCCAGGTTGGCGGGCAGGGTCCAGGGCGTGGTGGTCCAGATGACGAAGGCGGCCCGCCGGCCAAGCAGGCGTGGGTCGGCGGCGCCCAGGCGCGCGAACCACTGCTCGGTGGCGCGGAAGACGATCGGGGTCTTGCAGCGCCAGCAGTGGGGGTACTGATGGCGCACCGACTGCCCGGGCGGGTTGAGCAGAAATCCGGTCTCGGCCAGGCGCTGCACGATCTTGGGGTTGGCCTCGAACACCGGCAAGCCGCCGAAGTCCGCGACCTCGGCCGTCAGCCGGCCGGCCGCGTCGACGGGCGCATAGATCGGCAGCCCGACCTGGCGGCCCACCACGTAGTCATCGGCGCCGTGACCGGGCGCGGTGTGCACCAGGCCGGTGCCCGCCTCCAGCGTGGCGTGGCGCGCGAAGTACAGCCGGAAGGCGGCGTCGTGGCTGCGCGCGATGCCCAGCGGGTGGGTGTAGCGGGTGCCGAGCAGCTTCTCGAACCCCTCGCGCGGGATGCGGATCCAGCTGGCGACCGGGCATTCGATTCCACACGCAGACAGGAAGCCCTCGGCCAGGCCCTCGGCCACCACCAGCAGCTCGGGCGCGCCGGCATCGTTCCCTCGGGTGACCGGCAGCGCGACGTAGCTGAGCTCGGGGTTGGCGACGATCGCCAGGTTGGCGGGCAGGGTCCAGGGCGTGGTGGTCCAGATGACGAAGGCGGCCCGCCGGCCAAGCAGGCGTGGGTCGGCGGCGCCGAGGTCGCCCTCGATCGGGAAGCGCACGTAGATCGACGGCGAGGTGTGCTCTTCGTACTCGACCTCGGCCTCGGCGAGCGCGGTGCGGTGGACCACGCACCAGTGCACCGGCTTCTTGTCGCGGTAGATGAGACCGCGGCGCGCGAACGCCGCCAGCTGGCGCACGATGGTGGCCTCGTAGTCCTTGGCCAGCGTCAGGTAGGGGTCGTCCCAGAGGCCCAGGCAGCCGAGCCGCTTGAACTCGGCGCGCATCACGTCGACGAACTTCAGCGCGTGGGCACGGCAGCGCTCGCGGAACTCGGCCGGCGATAAGTCAGCCTTGGCCTTGCCCAGGTCCTTCTCGACCTGCTGCTCGATGGGCAGGCCGTGGCAGTCCCATCCGGGTCGAAACACCGCGCGGCGGCCCATGATCAGCTGCGAGCGCACCACGATGTCCTTGAGAACCTTGTTGAGCACGGTGCCGTAATGGATCCCGCCGGTCGGGTAGGGGGGCCCGTCGTGCAGGACGAAGGGGGCAGCCTCCTCGCGCAGGCGCGCCTCCAGGATCTTCGGGTACTGGCGTTCCTGTTCCCAGCGCGCCAGCCAGGCGGGCTCGCGCCTGGCCAGGTCGGCCCGCATCGGAAAATCGGTCTTCGGCAGGTTGAGGGTCGCTTTCCAGTCCACGCTGGCGCGGATACTACCAGGCAGGTCCCCAGTCAGCCCCGCCGGTCTGGTAAAAATGCGTTCATGGACCAGCGCGTACCCTGGGATCAATACTTCATGAACATCGCGCAGGTGGTGGCGTCGCGCTCGACCTGTCCGCGCAAGTTCGTGGGCGCGGTCATCGTGCGGGACCGGACCATCCTGTCGACCGGCTACAACGGGTCGATCCGCGGCATGCCTCACTGCACCGACGCCGGGCACATGATGGAGAACGACCACTGCGTGGCGACGATCCACGCCGAGGCCAATGCCATCATCCAGGCGGCCAAGAACGGCGTGATGATCGACGGCGCGATGATCTACGTGACCGCCAGTCCGTGCTGGAACTGCTTCAAGCAGATCGCCAACTCGGGGGTCCGTCGGATCGTCTACGGCGAGTTCTATCGTGACGAACGGATCTTCCAGGTGGCGGAGCGGCTGGGCATCGACCTTCTGCACCTGCAGAGCCACGTCGAGGCGCCACGTACCTGACGGCGTGACCTGACGGTC